>NZ_JBEYBL010000024.1:0-1264 GCF_040632175.1 Microbacterium sp. NPDC019599 | reverse complement strand
GGAGCTTGGCCCGGTTTCCCGGACACCTGAGATGAGGCGATGATCGTCTCGGAAGGAGTCTGTGAGATGCCCGCACCACATTCACCGGAGTTCCGGCGTCGAGCGCTGGATCTGGTCGCGCAGGGAGAGCCGGTTGCGCGGACTGCGCGTGAGCTGGGGATCAGCGAGTCGTGCCTTCGCACCTGGATGAACCGCGACGCTATCGACAGTGGCGCGAAGCCTGGCCTGACGACCGACGAGCGCAAGGAGCTCGTTGAAGCGCGCCGCCGGATCCGGGTGCTGGAGATGGAGAACGAGATCCTCAAGCGGGCATCGGCGTACTTCGCCAGGGAGAACGTGCTCCCAAAATAGGGTTCCGGCTGGTCCAGGAGCTCGCCGCGGACGGGATCCCCGTCGTGGTGGCCTGCCGGTTCCTGAAAGTCTCGACCTCCGGCTACTACGAGTGGGCACGCCGGCCGCTCTCGCGACGGGCTATCGCGGATGCGGAGCTGACGACCACGATCCGCCGGATCCACGCCGCCTCCCGCGAAACGTATGGCGCCCCGCGGGTGCTCGCGGAGCTGCGACTCGGGCTCGGTGTCCACGTCGGCCGCAAACGCGTGGCCCGGCTGATGCGACGAGACGGCCTCGTCGGGGTCTCGCACCGGCGGAAACGTCGCGGCTGGAAGCCGGACACCGCCACACACGATGACCTCGTGAAGCGTCAGTTCCGCGCGGACGCGCCGAACCGGCTCTGGTTCTGCGACATCACCCAGCACCGCGCCCGTGACGGGTGGGTCTACTGCGCCGCTGTCATCGACGCGTACTCGCGCCGCATCGTGGGCTGGTCGATCTCAGATCGGATCACCGCGGAGATCGTCGTCGACGCGCTCGAGATGGCCCGCTGGCGTCGCCGACCCGCACCCGGAACCGTTGTCCACGCCGATCGAGGAGCGCAATACACCAGCTGGATCTTCGGGCACCGGCTCCGCCAAGCCGGGCTACTCGGCTCCATGGGCCACGTCGCCTCGAGCGTCGACAACGCCCTCATCGAGTCGTTCTGGTCGACAATGCAACGCGAACTCCTGGACCGCACTGTCTGGGACAGTCGGGCGCAGCTCGCATCGGCGATGTTTGAGTGGATTGAGGCGTTCTACAACCCCCGCCGCCGGCACAGCAGCCTCGGCAACCTCAGCCCCGCCGAGTTCGAAGACCTTCACACCGCCGCCGAAGTCGCGGCATGATCAACACACAAGAACCGTCCGGGAAACCGGGTCAGGCTCCC
>NZ_JBEYBL010000023.1:0-1358 GCF_040632175.1 Microbacterium sp. NPDC019599 | reverse complement strand
CGCACCTGAGGAACTTCAGCGATCGGCTCTGGGGAAATCCTCTGAGCGTCGTCAAAGCCCTCTTGGAGTACATGCTCCGAGTCATGAGTATCGAGAAACGATGGACCAATGCGGGCGATGCCCGCTACGTGGCACGAGTGAAGAGCAACGGTCGGCTGGTCGCGACGAGGACATTCCGTCGGAGGCGCGACGCCGAGGCGTGGGAGCACATTCAATACCGTGCTCTCGCATTCGGCGAGTTCGTCCCACCTGTTGACCGAGGGGTGTCTTTCGCGGAGGTCGCGGCACGATTCCTGGACTCACGACGCAGCCAGATCCGCCCCCACAGTTGGCGCACAGACCGCGACAATCTCGCGGCAGTGCCGGGATGGTTCGCCTCGCTGCCGATCTCGTCGGTGGGGCCAGCTGAAGTGCTTGCCTATCTCACCGAGTTGCTCGCCGCGAGGGCCCGATCCACTGTCCAGCGGGCGCGAGGCACGCTCGGCGCGGTCTTCTCCTACGCGATCCGTGAACGGATGCTCATCCGCAACCCGGTCCAAGAAGTACGCGTCCCGCCCGGCGCAGGACGGGCATCGCGCGGCATCGACACCTTCACCGAGGGGCAACTCGCTACAACCCTGGCCGCGCAGTACCGGCTCGCGCCGCGGTTGGCCGCGGTAACCGAGTTCCTCAGCCTCACCGGGCTGCGCTGGTCAGAACTCCGCGCGCTTCGCATCGGCGACGTGCGCCCCGCGCCGGTTCCCGGAGTGCGCATCTGGCGTGCCCAGTCCGACGGATACCCGGAGGGAGCGACGAAGTCCGGGAGCACCAGGACGGTGCCCCTCACGGACCGAGCCCACACCCTCACCCTCCTGCTGGCCGAGGACCGCCCAGTCGACGACTACCTCGTCGTCACCACGTAGGGCCGACACATCCAGGGCAACGGTTTCCGATACGCCGTGAGATGGTCCGAGACCGCCCCGCCCGACAGGACCGTCCACGATCTCCGGCATTACGCCGCGTCGGCATGGTTACGCGCCGGCATTCCTGTCCACCAGGTCGCCCGGTGGCTCGGCCACGCCAATCCCGCCGTCACCCTGAACACCTACGCGCACATCCTCGGCGAAGCCCAAGACGTCGCCGCCATCGCCCAGCTCAACGCCCGCTCAGCGCTCGGAAGATCGCAATAGGGCACCACCCGCTTACGGTGCAACTCGGGACACACTCAGGACACCGCACACACCGCATGCACATGTCCGAAATACGCGACCATGTCCTGCCATGAACACGAAAACCCCTGATTTATCAGGGGTTTTCTTCGCGGAGACGGTGGGATTTGAACCCACGGCGGGCTTGCGCCCGCTCCACCTTAGCAGGGT
>NZ_JBEYBL010000022.1:0-1412 GCF_040632175.1 Microbacterium sp. NPDC019599 | reverse complement strand
GGTGTCTGGCGTCACGACATCGTTGACAGCTGATCGCGCGGATCTTGCGCGTGATCGTTGACGGATGAGTCGCGACATCGGCGACACCCTCGGCGTGGTGATCATTGACCGGTGAGTCGCGTCATCGTTGACGTCCTAGCGGAACCACGATTGGGCGTGAAACCGAAGAACCTCGTCATCGTCCGCGCCGTCCGTGAGCAGGGCCTCACGCACGCGGAGGCCGCCGCTCGTTACGGCGTCACCCGGCAATGGGTGCACACTCTGGTCCGTCGCTACGACGCCGACGGGCCGGACGGGCTCACGCCTCGCTCCCGCGCCCCGAAGACCCGCCCCGGAACCACCTCGAACGCAGTCCGCGGCCGGATCCTCGCGCTGCGCGTGCAGCTGGTCGCGGACGGTGCAGACGCCGGCCCGGCCACGATCGCGTGGCACCTCGAGCAGGAGGGATACCGGGCGCCATCGACGGCCACGATCCGCCGCGTCCTGCACGCGGCGGGACTGGTCACACCGGCGCCGCGGAAACGGCCGCGGAGCTCCTACATCCGGTTCCAAGCCGAGTTGCCCAACGAATGCTGGCAAGCAGACATCACCCACTGGCACCTCGCATCCGGCACGCGGGTGGAGATCCTCGACTTCCTCGACGACCACTCCCGGCTGCTGCTGGACATCCGCGCCGCCCCCGCGTTCACCGGCCCCATGGTCGTCACCGCGATGACCGAGCTGATCAGTCGCTACGGACCGCCGATGTCGACCCTGACCGACAACGGCCTGGTATTCACCACCCGCCTGGCCCGACACAAAGGCGCCCGCGGCGGATTCGAGAAACTCCTCGCCGGGCACGGCATCACCCAGAAGAACGGCCGCCCCGGACACCCGCAGACCCAAGGCAAGATCGAACGCTTCCACCAGACCCTGAAACGCTGGCTGGGCGCCCGACCCCTCCCCGCCACGATCGAGGACCTCCAGGAGCTGCTCACCGAGTTCCAGGACTGGTACAACACCCAGCGCCCACACCGCTCCACGAGCCGCAGAACCCCGGAACAGGCCTACACCGCGCTACCCAAAGCCACCCCGACCGGACCCAGCCGCTCCGAATGGCGCTCCCGCGCCGACCGGGTCGACAAAGACGGCAAAGTCACCATCCGCTACGCCGGCAAACTCCGCCACCTCGGCATCGGCAGAGCACACGCCGGAACCCCCGTGCTCCTGCTCATCCACGACCGCGACATCACCGTCAGCGACAGCAACACCGGCGAGATCATCGCCGAACACACCATCGACCCCAGCCGCGACTACCAACCCCGCAAGCATGACCGCCGTCAACGATGACCCGACTCACCCCGTCAACGATGACCCGACTCACCCCGTCAACGATGACCCGACTCACCAACCCAGCGTCACCGTCAACCCGG
>NZ_JBEYBL010000021.1:0-1598 GCF_040632175.1 Microbacterium sp. NPDC019599 | reverse complement strand
CGTCAACGATGACCCGACTCACCCCGTCAACGATGACCCGACTCACCCCGTCAACGATGACCCGACTCACCAACCCAGCGTCACCGTCAACCCGGTGACTCACCCCGGCATGTCCGGAGAGCGATTTGCTGGTGTCAGCCGGCTCTCCCGACCGGTTCGATGCGAGCGTACTCGAGCTGTTCGACCTCGAGCGGCGTGAGGTCGTCGATCGAGCCGTGGATGCGTTCGGTGTTGAACCAGAGCACCCACGACGCGGTCGCGGCTTCGACCTGGCCGACGTCGCGCCAGGGGCCTTCGTGGTGGATCAGTTCCGACTTGTAGAGTCCGATCTGCGACTCCGCGAGCGAGTTGTCGTACGCGTCCCCGACGGACCCGACCGACGCGTCGATTCCCTCATCGATGAGCCGGTCGGTGAAGGCGATCGACGTGTAGACCGACCCGGCGTCGGTGTGATGGGTGAGCCCGGCGAACCCGGCGACGCCTTCACGGCGGCGCGTCCACAGCGCCATGTCGAGGCAGTCCAGCACCAGCGGTGTCGTCATCGACGTGGCGGCGCGCCAGCCGAGGATGCGGCGGGAGTGCGCGTCGAACACGAACGCGACATACACCCACCCGGACCAAGTCCAGACGTAGGTGAAATCGGCTACCCAGAGCTGGTTCGTGCGGAACCGGGCGAAGTGCCGGTCCACCAAGTCCGCCGGCCTCGTCTCCCGCGCATCCGTGTCGATCGGGCGCTTGCGCTTCCCGCGGACCACCCCGGCGATCCCAAGCTCCCGCATGAGGCGTTCGACCGTGCAGCGGGCGATGTCGTGACCGTCGCGCCGCAGCCGAAGCCAGAGCTTGCGCGCGCCGAGCACCTTTCGCTGCCTCTGCCACGTGGCCAGGATGATCGGCTTCCACCTCTCATCCGACAACTCGCGTCGGGACGGCGTTCGTCCGCGCGCGTCGTAGTACGTCGATGGGGCGATCCGGATCCCGTGCTCGGTGAGCACGGCGCAGATCGACTCGACACCCCACCGCCGGCCACCATCGGAGCGGTCCTTGTGGTCCTCGATGAACGCGACTATCGCTTCTGTGGCCGGTCGAGCTCGGCCGCGAAGAAAGCCGAAGCCGCCTTCAGAATCTCGTTCGCGCGACGCAGCTCGGCGTTCTCCCGCTTGAGCCGCGTGATCTCCTCCGCGGCGTCGGTCGTGACACCGGGCCGCTCGCCGGCGTCGACCTGGTTCCGGCGGATCCAGGTCCGAATTGTCTCCGGCGAGCCGATCCCGAGCATCTGCGACACCGCGATCATCGCGGCGTACTCACTCGGATAGTCGGGCCGCACCTCGGCGACCATGCGGACCGCGCGCTCACGAAGCTCGCGCGGATACTTACTGGGACGTCCCATGAGACAGATCCTTCCAAGGAATCATGTCTCCGGACGCGCCGGGGCGAGTCACCGGCGAACCCACGAAAAAGTCCTGAGTCGCGACTCGTTCGTAAACGATGTCGCGACTCAGGACAAATGGCGGTGACGGTGGTGTCTGGCGTCACGACATCGTTGACAGCTGATCGCGCGGATCTTGCGCGTGATCGTTGACGGATGAGTCGCGACATCG
>NZ_JBEYBL010000020.1:0-2018 GCF_040632175.1 Microbacterium sp. NPDC019599 | reverse complement strand
CGAAGGTAGCGTTGAACACGTCGAGGTCTTTCGGATGCTGAGCGTAGGAACTTCCATCCTCGAAGGCCTCGACGCCTATCCGCCCAGCGGCGCGCACCCCCACTACACCCTCAACTGCGAAGAGCCCTGGAACGTGCTACCGATCGGTCCGCTTGAGCTCATCGAAGGGCTCGGCGGCTCCTCCCACCTCACTTGTGCCACTTGACTGGCCATTGGACTGTAGTTGGGTTTTCTGCACTAATTCTCGGTGTTTCTCCGTCGGTGGCACGCCTCAACGGTGTCGATCTAGAATCACTCGGTGGAGTTCTTCGTGCGTAGCTTATAATCCGGACCGGGGAGGCGGCGGTGCAGACCGCGCAGACCTGTCGTAGGGTGGAGACATTCCTTGAGCACACCGGCATTGCCCCTGATGACGCGCGGTTGGCCGTGCTGATGCAGTTTTCGAATAGCAGGATCTATGCCAGGAAGCAATCGTTTGACCTTGACGCCGTTATCCCAACGGCCCCGACAGCGGTTGCGCCGATCGTGACGGGATTCCGCGCGCTGGCGACTCCGGACGCGAACTGTACGACCATCTGGTCCGGGTCAAAACGTGGCGGGACGTCGTGACTCATATTGTAAAGCCGGCCGTTCAGGAACGCATCCGCCTGCCCTACCTCGACGGCATCCGGGGACTTGCAGCACTGTCAATCGCCGTCTTCCATGCATACAAGTTGACGGGTAAGACCGGTGAGTCTGACCAGATTCCGATCGTGGGCAGTGCGCTCCAGTTCGGCTTCCTCGGCGTGCCCGTGTTCATTGTTCTGTCAGGCTACGTGTTGATGCTGCCGGTGGCTCGTAACAATAACCGTCTCACGAAGGGTTTCGGCGACTACATCGGCAAGCGTGCCTGGCGGATCCTTCCCCCGTACTACGCCGCCCTGGCGCTCTCACTGTTGCTCATCCTGCTCGTGCCCATCCTGCAACAGCCAAGCGGAACGCAGTGGGATTCGAAAGTCCCCGTTACCGTGCCGGACGTGGTGCTCCACGCGCTGATGCTGCAGGACTTCTCGGCGGAATCGATCGGGAAGGTGAATGGCCCTCTGTGGAGTGTGGCGGTTGAGTGGCACATCTACTTCCTGATGCCCTTGCTCCTGCTACCGCTATGGCGTCTCATCGGGGGCACCGCCACGACCCTCCTCATGCTTTTAATTACGTTCGTCCTCGTGCTCCTCGACGTCGGAACTTTCGCTCACCCGTGGCTCGTCGCGCTCTTCGCGGCCGGCATGCTTGCCGCTCAGGTGACCGTGCGAGACAATGTGCGACCGCGGACGCTGTGCTTGATCGCAGTGGCGACCGGCGTCGCGATCGTCGGCCTAGGTGCGCGTTTCCATCAAGGGGTGGTGGCGTACTACGCGGTGGAAGTCCTCGTCGGGCTCATGCTGGCCGTCGGGCTCGCAGCCATCGGTCCCCGTTCCGTGCAGGGACGTACCCCGAAATGGATCGGTCGGCTCGGATCGAAACCGCTCGTCACCCTCGGCTTGTTTTCCTACAGCATCTACCTGGTGCACAGCCCTCTCCTCGGGCTCGCCAACCTACTTCTCCTCCCGCTCGGACTACCCGTTACCGTGCAGTACCTGGTCATGACGTTCGTCGTCCTGCCGATCGTCCTCGTCATCTGCTACGGGTTTTTCTGGCTCGTTGAACGCCATTTCCTGAACAGTCGGCAGAAGCAAGTCGTGGACCACGACTGACACCAACCTGGCTCGCGCTAAGGTATTTTCTTAGCGACCCTCGCTGCGCCGCATAGGTCGACTCTTACGTGTCAGCGCGAGCATGATTCCGCGATCCGTTGCGCTCGCGATCGCAGCGCTGGCGAGCCTGGTCGCGCTAAGAACGAAAGAACCAAAAGCGGCTCATCGCAGATGAGGGTGTTGTCGGGGATCTGAATCCGCCGGCTTCGAGCAGGGATCGGGCGATGTACTGGGTGAGGTTCCGGATGCCCCTGGCGGAGCCTCTGAGGTGCTCGAGCCGCCCGA
>NZ_JBEYBL010000019.1:0-4312 GCF_040632175.1 Microbacterium sp. NPDC019599 | reverse complement strand
AACACGAAAACCCCTGATTTATCAGGGGTTTTCTTCGCGGAGACGGTGGGATTTGAACCCACGGCGGGCTTGCGCCCGCTCCACCTTAGCAGGGTAGATTCGGCGTTCCGCAGTCCGATAACCGGGAGGCCCGTCGCGTCGCGGAATCACGCGGAATTCGCTGCTCACCAGGCGATTCCTACGGCGCGGTGGACTGCACTCCATGCACTATATCCACTCCAGAATTGCCGAGAATCGGAGTTCTCGAGATGCTCGGGGACCCCTGGGGGACCCCTGTCGCAACTCGGATCCGGTCGGCGACGATCTCCTGTCGGCGTCACGACGTGGACGTGTCAAGCCAGCTGGCAGGAACCGCCTGTCAGCGATAGTCGCGTCGGTCGAGGGATGCCTCGTAGCAGTCGCGGTCGAGGTTTGTGTTCCATATGCGACGAGGCGCCGTCGGGCGCAGGTTCCCGTATGTGCGGGCGCCTTCCTCTTCCCATCGGGAGTTGAACCACGACACGGTCTCGATGGCGGCGTATCGTGACGGCTCCGCGCCGTGGAAGTCGTGAAGCTCGTCCAGTACGGGAACGAGATCGGTGTCTCGGGAAGCGAGTACGACGAGGTCGATGTTCGCTCTGGCTGCCTCACGCACGCACGCGAGAGCGACGAGCACGTCGATCCCCTTCTCTTCCGGGCGTCCGGTCGGGATCTTCTGTCCGTTGATGTCGAGGATCGGCTTCCCGGCTGAGTACTGGAACCGATACTTCAGATCGCGCAACTCGACGATCGCGCCGGCGTTACGCCATTCCGTGGCCTGCTCGAGGCAACGCCGGTTCTGCTCCCAGTCGTAGTTGACATGAGGGAGTCCCCGGTACACGAGAACCCGACTGCACTCTGCGAGTGGGAAGCCTTCGCGCTGGCGCTCGTTGCGCTCGGCGATGGCGCGTCTTGCGAACCGCACCGGCTGAATAAGCGATTCGTGCTTGTCGCCCCTCGGGTTGAAGACGTCCTTCGCCGTGAGATGAACATTCTGATAGTCGATCACGACGGACGCACGCAACACGATGGCTTCCCCCGGGGCAGAAAAATCCCCGCCAATCCGGAGACGGCGGGGAGCAATGAACCAAGTATAGGTGGGCCACCTCAAGGGCTGTCAATTCGACGTCCAATCGGTTCGACGTGCGCCGCAGGGCGCCGTCACCCGCGTTCGGTTGAGATCGAGAACCCTTCCTTGGCGATAACGCGTCGGCGCCGGTTGTGCATGCGTTCCAGCACGGGTACGGCGACATCCCGGAAGTCGTGAACGGTCGGCAGATCCGGTGTGTCGCTCCCGCGTGTGACGCGGCCGATCTGCTGGATGATCCGGCCCTTGAACGAGACAGGTACGGCGAGGAACAGTGTGTTGAGGGACGGGAGGTCGATGCCTTCGCCGGCGACCTTGTCGATCGCGATCAAGACGAACGGTTCGCGGGCCGCGTCCAACGAGCTCAGTCGTTCGCGCACTACACGTCGCTCGGGGCCCGGAAGTCGGCCGTGGAGGCGGATAACTGGAACTGATGTCCGAGCTTCGGCAGCGGCCGCGAGTGACTCGAGATGGTCGAGCCTGTTGGTCAGTACGAGTGAGCGTCGGCCTTGCTCTGCGGCTCGCTCGATCTCCGTGACGACTTGCGCGTTTCGTGCTTCGTCAGCGGCCAGTTCCGAGTAGATCGCCTGCATGGAGGGACCACCTTCACCCGATTCTGCGGTGGTGAACGTGGTCTCGTGTACGTGGAAGCGTCGTTCTTGCGCTTCGCGTGGCGCGATCGTGTGGCGGATGGGGCCAGCCTGCATGGTGATCAGTCCGTCCATCTGATCTGCGCGGTACGGAGTCGCGGTCAACCCGACCCAATGGCGGACACTGACTTCCCGAATGGCCGCTTCGACTGCGGGGGCCGCGATCGCGTGACATTCGTCGACGATGACCTGGCCGTACTCTTCAAGCACGGATGGGTCTCCGGCACGGTGCGCGATGGACTGCATCATGATCAGATCGACGACTCCGCGCCTCTTGCGGCGGCCACCGCCGAGCTGCCCAATCTGCTTGTCGGTAATGGAGAGGAACTCTGTCAGGCGCGTGCGCCACTGCTGGAGCAGATCAGCCCTGTTCACCAGGATCGCCGTGGGGACCCGCCTCTTCGCGACGAGGGCGCAGGCGATCACGGTCTTGCCCGCCCCCGGGGGCGCGACAAGCACCCCCGTCTCGTGCCGAAGCAGCTCTGCGACGGCGGTGGCCTGCTCGGGCCGCAGCTCCCCCGCAAACGCGACATCAATCATGCCTGCAGCGGTGAACTCGTCGCGCATCTCCACGGTGAAGCCGGCGTCGATCAGGAGCCCCGTGGCTTCGTCGAGCAGTCCACGGGGGACACGCAGCTCGGTCTCGTCGTGCTCGAAGCAGGTGACCAATCGCGGAACACCGAAAGTGCTGAATCTCTGCGCCTGCCTGCGGTAGTACTCGGGATTGGCGACCGAGGCCATGTGCTTGAGTTCCGTCATCACAGCACCCGGCAAGTCTGCACTGGGGATGCGGATCACCGCACCCCGCGTGAGCGAGATCCGGCGGCCTGCGACCATCGCGGCTTCGGCCTTGATCGCTGCGCGGCGCGGTCGGCGTGGGAGCACCTCTCTCGGGCCCGCACTCGGCCGGCCAGAACCACCAGCCAGTTCGACAGCGCGGTCGACCGACACCGGTGCGGTTGCGGACAGCGCCGCAAACTGGTCTTCGAACGGGTGCCAGGTCACAGGGTCTGCGAACACCGACGTTCCGCGCCGTCGACAATCGCCCTGCAGCGGAAGCGCGATGAGGTTTCCCAACCGGAATCTGCCCGACGAGCGCGAGGGAAGGGTGTCCTGCGACGGAATGAACCTGTCGTAGCTCGACATGCTCATCGACGGCTGCCCCGACATCGCACGACGAAGTAGCGCCGCGCCCATCGAACGCGCCGTCGCCGCTGGCAACGCCTCCTCGAAGAAGATCCACACGTGGGCGCCCTCACCCGATCGGGAGATCTCCGCAAGCGCCGGAACGCCCATTTCCTCGCAGGCGGCGACGTAGGCCGCAGCGTCCGCCCGCCATTCACCGTCATCGAAGTCGCACGCCAGCACCTTGCACCGGTCCTCGTGCACCATCGGATACAGCCCGACATGGAAGCCCCGTCCACCGGCCGGATCGCCACGGAGGTGGTGTTCGATAACCGAGTCAGTCAGCGGGAGCAGATCCCCGTCCCTGGTGTCGTCGCTGAAGAACCCTCCCCGCGCCGCCGGACTCCAACCCTTCTTCCCTGTGCGCCGGCTCACCCATGGCAGTGCATAGACATCATCGCGGCCTGCGAACCGCGAACGGAACAGGGCGAGCTTGTCTGCCGTCGAGGACGCAGCGGTGACGCCCGGCGCACCCGCCACCATGACTTTCGCAGACTCGCGTGGTGCCCCTTGAAGTGCGGCGAGCTCTTGCCGCGCGTCGGACAGTTCTTGCTCAAGCGCGCGGATGCGATTGCATACTTCCTGGATCCGGTCGGGAACGCCCACACATCGACCGTACCTGCGCCGCATTGCCCGCTCTGCGGGTCCAGGACCGACGTGAGGTCGCCACACGGCCTGCGGTGGGCAACCCTCCCGGATCCGCATGAATGCGCTGGACCGATCGGCCCGCGCGAACCACAGGGTGCAACACCATGCAGGGTGGCGCACTGTGGGGGACGCCTGGCGCAAACCTCCCTGCGGACCTCAGTTGAGCTTCGCGCGGGCGGCGTCGGCGAACCTGGGCACGCCCGCACGGGTCAGTGCGAGCAGGTAGTCGTCGATCCTCATCGCGGGGGAATCGTACCCCTCCACGAGTTCGACGAGCGCCCGAAGCGTGGGCGCGTGATACAGGTCGAGCTGATCGAGGAGGAGCTCATCCGGGTGGACGACCTCGACGTCGAACGGGGCGGTCGAGGCGGGTGGGAAGTCCTTCCCGTTGAAGGTGACGAGCACTTCCGCTCCCCCACGAACAGCGGCCGCAACCACGTGCCGGTCCGTCGGGTCGCAGGTCATCGTCGGGATGAGCGGGTCGGACCCGTCGACCATGCATCCGGGAAGTACCGCGTCATCGTCGAGATGCGCTTGCCGCTCAGTCCCGCATCCTCACCGGTACAGGCCGCGGTCGGCTAGTTCGAGGATGAAGTCGTTCAGCAGTGCCCCGTAGAGCACGTTTTGTGTCGAAGAAGGCGGGGAAGCTCACTCGCCGGCGAGCTCCGACAGCCGCTTAACCTGTGCGGGCGCGGCGACCTGGACCTTCGCGTCAAGGTTCGCG
>NZ_JBEYBL010000018.1:0-4506 GCF_040632175.1 Microbacterium sp. NPDC019599 | reverse complement strand
TCTCCGCTTGAGGGGGGTAAGGCTCTCAGCCTCTCCGCTTCCCTGTGGGGCGAACAAGTACTAACTTACGCGGCTCCCGCAGCACCGGCAAATCGGCACAGCATCCCGGGCGTGTCGCTGGTCTCCGATCCCGGAGTCACGCGGATTCCCGAGCTGCGACACGCAGATCCGCCGTCAGCGCCACCAGCGCGGACTCACGCTCCGCGGTGTCCCGCACACGCAGGAGCGCGGACGGGTGCGTCGTTACGACGACCGTCCGACCTTCATGGGCGATCGGCTGCCCACGCTCGGGACCCACCCGCACCGTGCGACCGAGGACCGATCGGGCCGCCGTCGCTCCGAGGCACACGACGACCCTCGGATCGACCGCCCGCATCTCGGCCTCGAGCCATGCGCGACAGGCGTCGATGTGCACGACCCCGGGCTTCTCGTGGATGCGCCGCTTCCCCCGTTGCTCGAACCGGAAGTGCTTGACGGCGTTCGTGACGTAGATCTCCTCGCGCGCGATGTCCGCGCGCTCGAGTGCCTCGTCGAGGACCCGTCCCGCCGGCCCGACGAAAGGCTCGCCGGCGAGGTCCTCGCGGTCTCCCGGCTGCTCCCCCACGAGCATCATCCGCGCCTTCTCGTGCCCATCGCCGAAGACGGCCTGCGTGGCATGGGCCCACAGCTCACACCCGCGGCAGTCCTGCACGGCATCGCGGAGGCGCGGGATGCCGGCATCCTCCGGAACCCATCGCTCAGCGCCGGGGCGCTCCGGCTCGGCCATGCCACGAGTGTAGGCGCGGCCGTTGTCGCCGTCTCCTGGTGGGGCCTATCGTCCCGAGTGGAGGAGGGTCCAGCACATGACGACGACGCGAGCCCACGCGATCCTGGCCGAGCTCGGCATCCAGCCGACAGCGCGACTCGTCGAGGCGCGGCATCCCGTCCCGCTCGCCTCACGGCTCGCGGTCGACGAGCTCGCGTGGTCTGCCGTGGCCGCTGCGTCACTGGCCGCCGCCGATCTCGCGGGAGCGGGGTCGGTCGCGCTCGACCCCGCGCGCATCGCGCTCGCCTACGCGAGCGAGCGCTACGGCTCGATCGACGGAGAGCGTCCCGTCGCCTTCGCGCCGCTGTCGGGGTTCTTCCGCGCAGCGGATGGGTGGGTGCGCACGCACGGCAACTATCCGCATCATGCTCGTGCACTGCTGGCCGGCCTGCAGCTCCCCGAGGGATCCGGCGCGGACGCCGTCGCGACTGCTCTCGCGAACCTTCCCGCCGACGCGGCCGCGCAGGCGATCGCCTCGCGCGGCGGGATCTGCGCGGCGGTCCTCGCGGAGCAGCCCCCTGTCGATCACGCGCTCCGCCTCCAGCCCCTGGTGCGCGTCACGCGGCTGGGCGATGCGTCCACGCGCGCGCTCGACGGGCGCCGCTCAACGCCCCTCGCCGCGGTTCGGGTCCTGGACCTCACGCGCGTCATCGCGGGGCCCGTCTCCACGCGCACCCTCGCCCTCTTCGGCGCCGAGGTCCTTCGCATCGACCCGCCCCGGATGCCCGAGATCGCGTGGCAGCACCTCGACACCGGCCACGGCAAGCGCTCCGCCGTGCTCGAGCTCGACGACCCGGCGGGTCGCGGAGTCCTCGAGGGTCTGCTCACCTCCGCCGACGTCGTCGTTCTGGGCTACCGGCCCGAGGGCCTCGCGCGGCTCGGTCTCTCTCCGCGCGAGCTCGCGCAGCGGCATCCGGGACTCGTCGTCGCGCAGCTCTCGGCGTGGGGTGAACCGGATCGGCGCGGATTCGACAGCATCGTCCAGGCGGCGTGCGGCATCGCGTGGATCGAGACGCGGGACGGCGTGACACCGGGCGCGCTCCCGGCCCAGGCCCTGGATCACTCGGCCGGGTATCTGCTCGCGGCGGCGGTCATCGCTGCACTCCGACGGCGGGCGCAGGAAGGCGGTTCATGGCTCGTCGAGACGTCGCTGCGCCGCGTCGCTGCGGAACTGCTCGGGATGCCGCGCACCGCCGAACCTGCTGACCACGAGGCCGTAGAGCCCGGGGCGCACACCCAGACCTTCGAGGTCGACGGCCGGCTCGTCACGACGGTCGGCCCCGCCCCCTCGTTCGAAGGGGGACCGACGGCCTTCAGACCGCCGCGTCCGTGGGGAGAAGACGAGCCCGCCTGGCCGACGGATCAGCGCTGACGTCGAGCCCCGTGCACGACCTGGATGCCGATGGCGAGCAGGAGCGTGACTGCACCCCACACGGCGCACGCCGGGGGCAGCACACGGTACGCGAGGTGCTGCACGGTGAACGCGGCATCCAGCGGGCCGTAGGCCGCGAGCCCCGCAAGCCACGCCACAGCGAGGATCACCGGCAGTGAGAGCCACCAGGCCCAGCGGACCCACGACGGGAGGAGGCGCGGACCGTGTCGCTCAGCGGCATCGCGCCCGCGGAGCCACGCGACCGCCCACAGGGCGATGATCGCGAGCCCGATGACGCTCGACGAGTGCTGAAGCCACTTGAAGCCGGGGAGCGGCCCCCAATCCGCGGCGAGGAGCGGGATCGTCTGCGCGCCCCAGCGTCCTTCATGCGTGAAGTGGTCCCACACGATGTGGCTCGCGATGCCGATCGCGAGCGATGCGGCCAGGAGCAGCATCCCGCTCCATGAGATGGCCCAGCGGCGCGGTCGGCTCGGCTCGGCGACGACCTCGATCGCGAGGGTCTCGCGTGCCGCGCTCCGCGCGCCGCGATCCCACCCTGACGGCAGCCGCACCGCGAGCCATCCGGGCGAGAGCTCACGCGCCGCGGGGCGCAGCACGCAGCGCCAGATGAGCAGCAGCGCGAGGGCGAGCAGGATCGTCAGCGGCAGCCATGCGAAGTCGTGCGTGCGTCCATAGCCGAATGGGGAGAGGCGCACGAAGAGCGGGAGATCGGGAGCCATCGCACCGACCGCGATCGCCGCGGGCACAAGCGGCGTGCGGACGAACGGCAGCGCGACGACCGCGTGACTCGGCGTGAACGGCACGGCCGCTCCGTCGGGCTCAGCGACCGGACTCGACGAAGAGGCCCGCGAGGGTCTTCTTGCCGCGACGCAGCACCGAGACGCTTCCGGGGAGCGACCCCGTCACGACGGCGGCGTCGTCGTCGACGCGCACGCCGTCGAGCGACACCCCGCCCTGCGCGATCGCACGCCGGCCCTCGCTCAGGCTCGAGACGAGCCCCGTGTCGACGAGCGCCTGCAGCACGGGACTGCCGTGCGCGACAGTCGCATTCGGGAGCTCCTCGAGCGCGTGACGCAGGGTGCCGGCGTCGAGCGCCGTGAGGTCGCCCTGGCCGAAGAGAGCCTCGGATGCCGCGATGACGGCGGCCGCGGCATCCGTCCCGTGCACGAACGTCGTGACCTCGAGTGCGAGGCGCTTCTGCGCAGCCCTGCGGAACGGCTCGGACTCGACGAGGCGCTCGTACTCCTCGATCTCGGCGCGCGTGAGGAACGTGAAGATCTTCAGTCGCGTGATGACGTCGGCGTCGTCGGTGTTGAGCCAGAACTGGTACATCCGGTACGGGCTGCACATCGCCGGGTCGAGCCAGATCGCGTTGCCCTCGCTCTTGCCGAACTTGGTGCCGTCGCTGTTCGTGATGAGCGGTGTGCCGATCGCGTGCACCGACGTGTGCTCGACGTAGTGGATGAGATCCACGCCGCTCGTGAGGTTGCCCCACTGATCGGAGCCGCCCGTCTGCAGGACACAGCCGTAGGAGCGGAAGAGCTCGAGGTAGTCGAGGCCCTGGAGGATCTGGTAGCTGAACTCCGTGTAGCTGATGCCCGCCTCGGAGTTGAGGCGCGCGCTCACGGCGTCCTTCTTGAGCATCGTGCCGACGCGGTAGTGCTTGCCGATGTCGCGGAGGAAGTCGATCGCCGACAGCGGCGCGGTCCAGTCGAGGTTGTTGACGATGCGCGCCGCATTGTCGCCCTCGAAGCTCAGGAAGCGCTCGACCTGGCCGCGCAGGTATCCGACCCACTCTGCGACGGTCTCCTTCGTGTTGAGCGTCCGCTCGGCACTGGGACGCGGGTCGCCGATGAGGCCCGTCGAGCCGCCGACGAGACCGAGCGGCCTGTGGCCGGCGAGCTGGAGCCGGCGCATCGTGAGCAGCTGCACGAGGTTGCCCAGGTGGAGGCTCGGCGCGGTCGGGTCGAAGCCGCAGTAGTACGTGATCGGGTCGCCCGCGAGAAGTGCGCGCAGCGCATCCTGATCGGTGGACACGTGCACGAGTCCACGCCACACGAGCTCGTCCCACACGTTCTCGAACGCGGGGTCGTTCGCGGGCGCGAGCGCACTCACGACTGTTTCAGACACGCGCTTCAGGCTATCAGCGGGCCGCAGCGTGTCAGTCATGGTGTCTTCCTCACGATCGGGATCGGCCATGCCGAATACATGCCCGTTAACGTGAAATGGCCACCCAGCGTTGGGTGGCCATTTCTCGAAAGAAGTCCGGCGGTGTCCTACTCTCCCACAGGGTCCCCCCTGCAGTACC
>NZ_JBEYBL010000017.1:0-5109 GCF_040632175.1 Microbacterium sp. NPDC019599 | reverse complement strand
CGTTAACGTGAAATGGCCACCCAGCGTTGGGTGGCCATTTCTCGAAAGAAGTCCGGCGGTGTCCTACTCTCCCACAGGGTCCCCCCTGCAGTACCATCGGCGCTGAGAGGCTTAGCTTCCGGGTTCGGAATGGGACCGGGCGTTTCCCTCTCGCTATGGCCGCCGAAACACTATTGATGTTTCAATCGTGCATAACAAAAGTCAATTGTCATGCGGTTCTCGACCGTACATCGAGAACCACTCAGTGGACGCGCGCATCTCGTTCAAACGAGGGTGTTATCAAGTCATCGGCTTATTAGTACCGGTCAGCTTCACGTGTTGCCACGCTTCCACATCCGGCCTATCAACCCAGTAGTCTGGCTGGGAGCCTCTCGCCCGAAGGCATGGAAGTCTCATCTTGAGGCCGGCTTCCCGCTTAGATGCTTTCAGCGGTTATCCATCCCGAACGTAGCTAATCAGCGGTGCTCCTGGCGGAACAACTGACACACCAGAGGTTCGTCCAACCCGGTCCTCTCGTACTAGGGTCAGATCCTCTCAAACTTCCTACGCGCGCAGCGGATAGGGACCGAACTGTCTCACGACGTTCTAAACCCAGCTCGCGTACCGCTTTAATGGGCGAACAGCCCAACCCTTGGGACCTACTCCAGCCCCAGGATGCGACGAGCCGACATCGAGGTGCCAAACCATGCCGTCGATATGGACTCTTGGGCAAGATCAGCCTGTTATCCCCGAGGTACCTTTTATCCGTTGAGCGACAGCGCTTCCACAAGCCACTGCCGGATCACTAGTCCCGACTTTCGTCCCTGCTCGACCTGTCAGTCTCACAGTCAAGCTCCCTTGTGCACTTACACTCGACACCTGATTGCCAACCAGGTTGAGGGAACCTTTGGGCGCCTCCGTTACTTTTTGGGAGGCAACCGCCCCAGTTAAACTACCCACCAGGCACTGTCCCTGAACCGGATTACGGTTCTAAGTTAGACATCCAGAGTGACCAGAGTGGTATTTCAACAATGACTCCACATGAACTGGCGTCCATGCTTCAAAGTCTCCCACCTATCCTACACAAGCCACACCGAACACCAATACCAAGCTGTAGTAAAGGTCACGGGGTCTTTCCGTCCTGCTGCGCGTAACGAGCATCTTTACTCGTAATGCAATTTCGCCGAGTTCGCGGTTGAGACAGTTGGGAAGTCGTTACGCCATTCGTGCAGGTCGGAACTTACCCGACAAGGAATTTCGCTACCTTAGGATGGTTATAGTTACCACCGCCGTTTACTGGGGCTTAAATTCTGAGCTTCGCCTTGCGGCTAACCCGTCCTCTTAACCTTCCAGCACCGGGCAGGCGTCAGTCCGTATACATCGTCTTGCGACTTGGCACGGACCTGTGTTTTTAGTAAACAGTCGCTACCCACTAGTCTCTGCGGCCTCCAAACGCTTTCGGAGCAAGTCCTAATACGCCGAAGGCCCCCCTTCTCCCGAAGTTACGGGGGCATTTTGCCGAGTTCCTTAACCACGATTCTCTCGATCTCCTCGGTATTCTCTACCTGACCACCTGAGTCGGTTTGGGGTACGGGCGGCTGGAACCTCGCGTCGATGCTTTTCTCGGCAGCATAGGATCACCCACTTTTCATCCGCATCGTGTCTCAGCCTGTATGAGCGACGGATTTGCCTATCGCTCGGCCTACGCACTTGCCCCGGGACAACCATCGCCCGGGTTGGGCTACCTTCCTGCGTCACACCTGTTAATACGCTAACCGCACCAGCATGGGGTCGTGCGCTAGCCCTCGATCCGCTCCCCGAAGGGTTGAGAAAGAGGATTCGGGCACTTAGCACCACTGGATTGATTGGGGCGGTTCTTCGCCGGTACGGGAATATCAACCCGTTGTCCATCGACTACGCCTGTCGGCCTCGCCTTAGGTCCCGACTTACCCAGGGAAGATTAGCTTGACCCTGGAACCCTTGGTCTTTCGGAGGACGTGTTTCTCACACGTCTTTCGCTACTCATGCCTGCATTCTCACTCGTGTCGCGTCCACGGCTGGGTCACCCCGCCGCTTCACTCGCGACACGACGCTCTCCTACCCATCAACACGGCTGGACCACGAAGGCCTACCAATAATGTCAATGCCACAACTTCGGTGGCGTGCTTGAGCCCCGTTACATTGTCGGCGCGGAATCACTTGACCAGTGAGCTATTACGCACTCTTTCAAGGGTGGCTGCTTCTAAGCCAACCTCCTGGTTGTCTGAGCAACTCCACATCCTTTCCCACTTAGCACGCGCTTAGGGACCTTAGTTGGTGGTCTGGGTTGTTTCCCTCTCGACTATGAAGCTTATCCCCCACAGTCTCACTGCTGCGCTCTCACTTACCGGCATTCGGAGTTTGGCTGACGTCAGTAACCTGGTGGGGCCCATCGGCCATCCAGTAGCTCTACCTCCGGCAAGAAACACGCAACGCTGCACCTAAATGCATTTCGGAGAGAACCAGCTATCACGAAGTTTGATTGGCCTTTCACCCCTATCCACAGCTCATCCCCTCAGTTTTCAACCTAAGTGGGTTCGGCCCTCCACGACGTCTTACCGTCGCTTCAGCCTGGCCATGGATAGATCACTTCGCTTCGGGTCTAGGACACGCGACTGAATCGCCCTATTCAGACTCGCTTTCGCTACGGCTACCCCACTCGGGTTAACCTCGCCACGTATCGCTAACTCGCAGGCTCATTCTTCAAAAGGCACGCTGTCACCCCTACCAAGGAGGCTCCAACGGTTTGTAAGCAAACGGTTTCAGGTACTATTTCACTCCCCTCCCGGGGTACTTTTCACCTTTCCCTCACGGTACTTGTCCGCTATCGGTCATCTGGGAGTATTTAGGCTTATCAGGTGGTCCTGACAGATTCACACGGGATTTCTCGGGCCCCGTGCTACTTGGGATACTCTTCGCGTCAAGAGAGGCATTTCGACTACGGGGTTGGCACCCTCTATGACCGGCCTTTCAATGCCGTTCGTCTATACCTTCTTGTAACGCCGGCTGCTCGGCAGAACAGCCAGAAAAGTCCCACAACCCCGAATACGCAACTCCTGCCGGATATCACACGTACTCGGTTTAGCCTGTTCCGGTTTCGCTCGCCACTACTAACGGAATCGCGGTTGCTTTCTCTTCCTGTGGGTACTGAGATGTTTCACTTCCCCACGTTCCCTCTACCCGCCCTATATATTCAGGCGGGAGTCACTGGGTCGGCACGCCGCCCAGCGGGGTTTCCCCATTCGGAAATCCTCGGATCAAAGTGTGCTTATCCACTCCCCGAGGCTTATCGCAGATTGCTACGTCCTTCTTCGGCTCCAGATGCCAAGGCATCCACCGTTTGCTCTTAAAGACTTGAAATCACATGAGTTTGAATCGTCAATCGAAATTGACTAATGATCTAAAAGATCATCTGTGAAATGACTCTTTCGAGTCATCTCTAAGATGCTCGCGTCCACTGTGTAGTTCTCAAAGTACGGGCGGTACCCTCCCCGCCACCAGCCAAACAAGCCGGCGCAGAAAAGGCCCTGAGAGTCGGTCGGCTCCGAAGAGCACATCCGGTCCCTCAGGACCCAACAGCGTGCATGCCCCCACCCGTCCACCCCAGGCCGTTCCAACAGCAAAGCTGCGTACTAGACCCGAGATCTCCCGATGAGAGCCCCGTCAAATGTTCCACCCATGAGCTGACCGGCTGAGACATTCGCTCAGAACCGGCGCCTGGACACCCGTAGGTGCCAGATGCTCCTTAGAAAGGAGGTGATCCAGCCGCACCTTCCGGTACGGCTACCTTGTTACGACTTAGTCCTAATTACCGATCCCACCTTCGACGGCTCCCTCCACAAGGGTTGGGCCACCGGCTTCAGGTGTTACCGACTTTCATGACTTGACGGGCGGTGTGTACAAGACCCGGGAACGTATTCACCGCAGCGTTGCTGATCTGCGATTACTAGCGACTCCGACTTCATGAGGTCGAGTTGCAGACCTCAATCCGAACTGGGACCGGCTTTTTGGGATTCGCTCCACCTCACGGTATTGCAGCCCTTTGTACCGGCCATTGTAGCATGCGTGAAGCCCAAGACATAAGGGGCATGATGATTTGACGTCATCCCCACCTTCCTCCGAGTTGACCCCGGCAGTATCCCATGAGTTCCCACCATTACGTGCTGGCAACATAGAACGAGGGTTGCGCTCGTTGCGGGACTTAACCCAACATCTCACGACACGAGCTGACGACAACCATGCACCACCTGTATAGAGACCTTGCGGGGCGACTGTTTCCAGACGTTTCCTCTATATGTCAAGCCTTGGTAAGGTTCTTCGCGTTGCATCGAATTAATCCGCATGCTCCGCCGCTTGTGCGGGTCCCCGTCAATTCCTTTGAGTTTTAGCCTTGCGGCCGTACTCCCCAGGCGGGGAACTTAATGCGTTAGCTGCGTCACGGAATCCGTGGAATGGACCCCACAACTAGTTCCCAACGTTTACGGGGTGGACTACCAGGGTATCTAAGCCTGTTTGCTCCCCACCCTTTCGCTCCTCAGCGTCAGTTACGGCCCAGAGATCTGCCTTCGCCATCGGTGTTCCTCCTGATATCTGCGCATTCCACCGCTACACCAGGAATTCCAATCTCCCCTACCGCACTCTAGTCTGCCCGTACCCACTGCAGGCCCGAGGTTGAGCCTCGGGTTTTCACAGCAGACGCGACAAACCGCCTACGAGCTCTTTACGCCCAATAATTCCGGATAACGCTTGCACCCTACGTATTACCGCGGCTGCTGGCACGTAGTTAGCCGGTGCTTTTTCTGCAGGTACCGTCACTTTCGCTTCTTCCCTGCTAAAAGAGGTTTACAACCCGAAGGCCGTCGTCCCTCACGCGGCGTTGCTGCATCAGGCTTGCGCCCATTGTGCAATATTCCCCACTGCTGCCTCCCGTAGGAGTCTGGGCCGTGTCTCAGTCCCAGTGTGGCCGGTCACCCTCTCAGGCCGGCTACCCGTCGACGCCTTGGTGAGCCGTTACCTCACCAACAAGCTGATAGGCCGCGAGCTCATCCCTGACCGAAATTCTTTCCAACTGCTGAAGATGCCTTCGCAGCT
>NZ_JBEYBL010000016.1:0-22687 GCF_040632175.1 Microbacterium sp. NPDC019599 | reverse complement strand
CGCGAACCTTGACGCGAAGGTCCAGGTCGCCGCGCCCGCACAGGTTAAGCGGCTGTCGGAGCTCGCCGGCGAGTGAGCTTCCCCGCCTTCTTCGATACCAACGTGCTCTACGGGGCACTGCTGAACGACTTCATCCTCGAACTCGCCGACCGCGGCCTCTACCGTCCGTTGTGGTCGGCAGACATCCTCGAAGAACTTCGCAGGAACCTCGTCGAAGCCGGCGAAGGTGCGGCACTGATCGGCAAGCGCATCTCGACGATGACGCGGTACTTCCCGGATGCGATGGTCGACGGCTACGACTCGCTCATCCCGACGATGACCTGCGACCCGAAAGACCGGCACGTGCTCGCCGCTGCGGTCCGCGGGGGAGCGGAAGTTCTCGTCACCTTCAACGTGAAGGACTTCCCACCCTCCTCGACCGCACCGTTCGACGTCGAAGTCGTCCACCCGGACGACTTCCTCCTCGACCAGCTCGATCTGTATCACGCGCCCACTCTGCGGGCGCTGGTCGAACTCGTGGAGGGGTACGATTCCCCTGCGATGGGCATCGACGACTACCTGCTCGCGCTCACCCGCGCGGGCGTGCCCAGGTTCGCGGACGCGGCCCGCGCGAAGCTCTATTGAGGTTCGTGGCGGGTTCGCGTCAGGGGTCCCCCAGGGGTCCCCGAGCATCCCGAGCATGCGCGACTGGGCGAGTCTGAAGTGCCTAGAGTGCGGGAGGAGCGACCCACCGGGGCGCATGAATCGCCTGGTAAACCTGGAAATCTGCGTGATTCCGAGGCAGGCCGGCCGTCGCGCCGGACAGGGCGCGGATCGACGAATCTACCCTTCCAAAGGTGGTGCACACCTATGGTGCTGGGGCCTTATTCGGAGGTCTCGTCTGAGCGTCGGACGGTACCTGCGAACGGGTGGCGCCGGCGATCGAACGTGTCGAAGACGCCTAGTTTGTGTGATGCCCGCAGGACTCCCTGACCACGAGGTCGAAGGGTGCGATCTCGTAGACGGGTAGCCCCGCCCCATCGCCCGTCAGGAGGGCGATCACGCGTTCGGCGATCTCGGGAATGGGCTGCCTGATCGTGGTCAGCGGCGGGTAGGAGTAAGCCGAGTGCTCCGTGCCGTCGAAGCCCGTCACGGCGACATCGTCCGGGACCCGCAATCCGAGGCGGTGGCAGGCGAAGAGTACGCCGTAGGCCTGTTCATCGGTTGAGCAGTAGACCGCGCGGGGCCGGGAGGGGCGGGCGAGGACGTCGAGGGCGACCTGGGCGGCATGCGCACGGGAGATCTCCGTGTTGTGGATCGAGGCGACGACGTCCGACTCGCCGCTCAGTGCCAGGTCGAACCCCTCGCGATGCTGGCGCGAGCCTGCGGACTCGCCGGGCCCGTTGAACATCGCGATCGCTGGATACCCATGCTCGATGAGGTGGCGCGTGGCCGCGAAGGCCGCCGCCCGGTAGTCGATGGAGATGGTGGATACGCCGTCTCGGGCAGCGAGCGGGTGAAGGGCCACGACGGGGATGCCAGCATCGGCGAAGGCTGCGACGCTGGGATCGTCTGCGATCGAGACCATGACTACGGAGTCGACGCGTCGTTCGACGAACGCTGCGACGTGCGACCGCTCCCGCTGAAGATTCAGTCCTGAGTCGCCGATAAGCAGGATGTTGCCGCGAGCTGCGGCTGCCTCCTCGAGTGCCCGGGCGAGCTCACCGAAGAAGCGATTCGCGATGTCGGGCACGATCAGCCCGATCGACCTCGTCTTCCCGTGGCTGAGTGCGCGCGCGAGCGCATTCGGGTGATAGTTCAGCTCCGCGGCCGCCCGCAGCACCTTCTCCCGGGTTTCGGGAGATACGTTGCGGGGTCCATTGTTGAAGACGTAGCTCACCACGGCCGTTGAAGTGCCGGCGCGAACGGCGACGTCGCGTGCAGTTGCCATCTACGCGTCCTTCCTAACCGTTTAGATAGTCGTCCTAGCGTACCAGGCATTCTCCCAGAACCTGCGCTTGACATCGGGTATTGATATCACTTAGCCTCCATCTAACCGCATCGTCTAACCGCATAGATGCGATGACTTCAAAGGAGAGACAGATGAAGCGATCCCTCGCTCTGCTGACGGGGGTGGCAGTGACCGCGCTGGCGCTTTCCGGCTGCTCGGGTACCGCCGCAGCTCCGGCCGCCTCGGAGGAGGCCTCGGGCACGGTCCAGTTCCTCGGTCCGGAGGACCCGAAGACCTTCGAGCCCGTGATCGAGGCTTTCGAGGCGGAGCACCCGGAGATCACGGTCGAGTACTCGCAGGTTCCGTTCGACCAGTACGCCAGCACGCTGCAGCAGCGGCTGTCCGCCAAGGACGACACCATCGACGTGTACGCCGTCGACCAGCCGAACCTGGCGCAGATTGCCGCGCAGGGCTTCCTCGAAGACCTCAGCGACCTGGAGGACCAAGCGAAGGCCGCCACGTCTTCGGCGCAGTACGACATCAACATCTACGACGAGAAGATGTACGCACTGTCGATCTGGAATTCGACTCAGATGCTGTTCTACAACAAGGACATGCTCGCCGCAGCCGGCATCGAGGCGCCCTCGGCCCATCCCGCCGAGCGCTGGACCTGGGAAGAGACGGCGGAGGCCGGCCGCGCCGCACAGGCGGCCGGTGCCGAGTACGGCCTGCTCCTCGAACAGGTGGAGGCCTACTACCAGCTCCAGCCGCTCATCGAGTCCGCCGGTGGCGGCTCGGGCATCACCGGAGACGACATGCTGACCGTCGACGTCACCGATGACGGATGGGAAGCCGCGATGGACTGGTACGCCGAGTCGTTCGAGTCCGGCCTCTCGCCCCGCGGCGTCGGCGGATTCCAGACCAGCCCGATGTTCACCGACCAGAAGCTGCCCTTCTTCGTCGGTGGCCCGTGGGACGTCGGCAACTTCGCCGCGAACGCCACCTTCGACTGGGGCATCGCTGCGCAGCCGTACTTCGAGGGCGGCGACGCCTTTACGCCGACCGGCTCCTGGTCCTGGGGCATCAACACCGCCTCGAAGAACAAGGCCGCGGCGCGCGAATTCCTCGAGTTCGCCGCGCTCGACCCTGCCGGCAACCTCGCGACGACCGCCGCCACGACGATCATCCCCGCCAACACCGAGGCGGCCACGCAGTACCTGCCCACGCTCGAAGAGCTCGGTGGCGAGCACAGCGCCGGTGTCGCCGATCTGATCTCCTACGAGATCGACAACACCGCCTCGGCCCGCCCGGTCTCGGTTGGCTACGTGCAGTTCGAGTCGCTGATCAACAAGGCGTTCGGCGACATCCGCAACGGCGCCGACGTCAGCGACCGCCTGAAGCAGGCCGAGCAGCAGATTCAGGATGCCTGGAGCGCGCTGAAATGACCACCATCGTCAAGGGTGCGGGGACGGCCACGAGCCGCCCCCGCACCCGGGGCGCCCGTCGCCCCCGTCGCCTCTGGGGGCCGGCTCCCATAGCCGTTCTGTTCTTGCTCCCGGCGCTCGCCGCGCTGCTGGTGCTGCGCCTCGCGCCCGCCGGCGTCGCCCTTATCGACAGCTTCTTCCGATCGACTCTGCTCGGCGGAACCTCGTTCGTCGGTCTCGGCAACTACGCCGACCTGTTCGCCAACCCGGACTTCCAGAACTCTGTCGGCGTGACGCTGCTGTTCGCAGTGGTGATCAACCCGCTGCAGATCGCGGCGGCGTTCCTCCTCGCCGTGCTCTTCACCCGTCGGGCGGCCGGATCGAAGTTCTGGCGTTCGATGGTGATCCTTCCGATCGCCGTCCCGCCCGCCGTGTCGGCCGTGATCTGGAGCGTCATCTACCGCCCCGACGGCCTCGCCAACGCGTTCCTGGCCGTGTTCGGCATCCCGCCGCAGCCGTTCCTCACGTCCCCGCAGCAGGCGCTGCTGTCGATCATGATCCTGCTGTCCTGGATCGGCGTCGGCTACTGGATGATGTTCCTGATCGCCGGCATCAACGACATCCCCTCGTCGTACTACGAGGCCGCGTCCATCGATGGAGCCTCCGCGTGGCGTCAGCTGTGGTCGATCACCTTCCCGCTGCTCCGCCGCCCGCTCGCGTTCGTCCTCGTCGCCGACACGGTCTCCAATTTCCTCGTGTTCGCGCCGGTGCAGATCCTCACCAAGGGCGGCCCGAACGGCTCCACGAACCTGCTCATGTACGACCTGTACACGCGGGCGTACACGTTCGCCGACATCAACAAGGCCCAGGCCGAGGTCGTCATCCTCGTGCTGATCACCGTGGTGATCGTCGCCATCCAGTTCCGTCTGCTCAGGTCGGAGGACTGACATGACCACCGCAATCGCCGCACCCCGGCCCCGCTTCTCCCGCCGCACAGTCCTGTTCGTCTGGACGACGCTGCTCGCCGTCACCGTCGGACTCGCGTTCCTCATCCCGCTGTGGTGGACGTTCATCAACTCGCTGCGACCCGGCGCGGAGACCTTCCGCTACCTCAACCCGCTGCAGTGGCAGACGTTCTTCACCCTCACCCCCACCCTCGACAACTACCTCGCCCTCCTGGACACCGACCTCTGGCGCGCGATCCTGAACTCGCTGTTCGTCAGCATCGTGACCGTGATCGTGGGCCTCGGGGTCTGCGCGACCGCCGCGTTCGGGCTGTCCGCCTTCAAGTTCCGCGGACGGGGTGTGCTGTTCTCGGTCGTCATCCTGTCGTTCCTCATCCCGTTCGACGCGATCGCCATCCCCCTCGCGAGCATGTTCCGCGACTGGGGCCTGCAGAACACCTTCTTCGGACTCATCCTCCCGGGCATCGGCAACGGCATGGCGATCTTCCTGCTGCGCACGTTCTTCCTCGCCATCCCGGAAGAGCTCGTGGAAGCCGGACGCCTGGACGGCCTCGGATGGTGGGGCATCTTCACCCGCATCTACCTTCCGCTGAGCCGCCCCGCGCTGATCGGCGCCGGCCTGATGCTGTTCCTCTTCCAGTGGCAGTCCTATGTGTGGCCCCTGCTCATGGGAACCGACGAAGACCACATCCTCGGCCCGGTCGCCCTCTCCAACATGCAGGGCCAGTTCGTCGTCGACTACGGCGTGCTGTTTGCCGCGTCGATGATCCTCGTCCTCATCCCGCTTGCCGTCATCCTCGGCTTCCAGCGCTACTTCATCCAGTCCGTCAGCACGACCGGGCTCAAGTAAAGGGCTCCGTGCTCAGAAAGGACACCACAGCTGTGTCTTCCCTTCACCGTGTCATCCTCGACACCGACATCGGCAGCGACGTCGACGACCTCCTCGCCCTCGCCCTCATCCTCGGAACTCCCTCCATCGATCTGATCGGCGTGACCACCGTCTACGGCGACACGCTGCTGCGCGCACGCATCGCCAAGCGCGCCGCCAGACTCGCGGGCCGCGACATCCCCGTCATCGCCGGCGAGTCGCAGCCGCTGTCCGGCCGCGACGTGTGGTGGGCCGGTCACGAAGGCGCCCTGTACGACGAGCTCGAGTCGGAGACGATCGACGGGCAGGATGCTGTCGCGTATCTTGTCGAAACCGTGCTCGCCGACCCCGGGAGCATCGATCTGATCGCCATCGGGCCCCTGACCAACATCGCCGCCGCGATCCGGCGGGACAGCCGTTTCGCGTCCGCGGTACGGCATCTCTGGATCATGGGCGGCGCGTTCACGACCGACGAGCCCGAGCACAACTTCCGCAGCGACACCACGGCAGCCGAGGTCGTGTTCGGCTCGGGCATCCCGACCACGGTCTCCGGGCTGGAAGTGACCCGTCAGGTGACGATCGACCGTGATTCCCTCGCACGCATCGCGGGCTCTGGAAACCTCGGTGCGCTCATCGACGCGGAGGTCCGCCAGTGGTGGGAGTTCTGGAGCACTGAGTGGAACGTGCCGCACGACCCCGTCACCGTCCTCACCATGACCGACCCTGATCTGTTCCGCTTCTCCGGTCCGGGTGCGGTGTCGATCCACGGGGAGGCGGAGGACGCCGGAGTCAGCAGGTTTGCCCCCGGCAGCGGGTCCGTCCGAATCGCGGAACAGCTCGACGCCGACGGTGTCGCCGACAAGATCGTGCTTGGCATCGTCGCGGCCTCGCCGCTCGCGCGGAGAGGGGCGGGCGAGTGATCGACCAGGTCGAGCTCACCGTCGTCGGTGCGATCAACGTCGACCTCACAGCCCGGGTCGCCCGCCATCCCGTGCCCGGCGAAACAGTCGGCGACGGCGTCCTGAGCCGTCAAGCCGGCGGCAAGGGCGCCAACCAAGCCGCAGCCGCCGCTCGGCTGGGCGCGCGAGTCCGCCTCGTCGGAGCCATCGGTGATGGGCCGACCGGCGCGGAGCTGAAGTCCTCGCTCAAGTCCGCCGGTGTCGACACCTCGGGAATGCAGACCGTCGCAGAGCCCACGGGGACGGCGCTGATCGTGGTGGACGAAGAAGGGGAGAACACCATCGTCGTCTGCCCCGGCGCCAACGCGGCCATCGACACCACGCGCATCGTCGTCGACCCTGGCTCCGCCGTCCTCGCTCAGCTCGAAGTCGCCGACGAGGTCATCCTCGCGGCCGCCACCCAGACCCGGGGGTTCTTCGCGCTCAACGCGGCACCGGCACGATCACTGCCCGCCGAGCTCATCTCTCGGGTCGACCTGTTCATCGTCAACGAAGGGGAATACGCCCAGCTCCCTGAGATCCACAACGCGGACCTGCTCGCGGTCTCTCTCGGCGCCGACGGCGCGCGACTCCTCCGACACGGCATCGAGGTCGCCCGGGCGAGGGCGGTCAAGACCGATGTGCGCAACACGGTCGGCGCCGGAGACGCATTCTCCGCGGCGCTGGTCCTTGGGCTGCTGCGAGGCGACTCCGACGCGGTCGCCCTACAACGGGCCTGCGCGGTCGGAGCGGCAGCAGTCGCCGACGAACGATCCCAGCCCCTTCTGGACGAGCTCGACAGCTACCCGGCCGCCTGACCGCTTCACTGTTCGCCACAGCCTTGGGGCGCACCTTCACGGTCGCGGGGGCCGCGACCGCACCTTCGGAATCGGAGACACCGTTGACCATCCACGACACTCGCCAGATACCCCTCTATGTCGACTGCGACACGGGCATCGATGACGCCCTCGCGCTCGCGTACCTCCTCGCACAGCAACGGGCACGCATCGTCGGAGTCGGAACCGTGTCCGGAAACACCACTGCCGACCAGGCGGCGCACAACACCCTCGCCATCCTCGAACTCGCCGGCGCCGCCGAGATTCCGGTGGCGATCGGCGCTCAAAACCCCCTCTCGAGCGGATTCCACGGCGGAGCGCCGTCCATCCACGGCCGCGACGGCATTGGTGAAGTCGGGCTTCGACCCTCCGAAGCCGCACCCGAACAGGTGTCGGCAACTGCACTCCTGGCTCAGCTCGCACAGGAGTCGGGTGGTGACCTCCACATCCTCGCGCTCGGCCCGCTCACGAACCTCGCCGAGTTCCTGACCGAGTATCCGGATTGCCAGGACCTCATCAGCGAAGTCGTGATCATGGGAGGAGCGTTCACCCGCCGAGGCAATGTGTCGGCGGTCGCCGAGGCGAACATCCACAACGACCCCGAAGCGGCCGCGAAGGTCTTCGCGGCGCGATGGCCGATCACGGTCGTTCCGCTGGACCTCACCATGCGCCATCTCCTGACGGAGCAGGAAGCACTGGAACTCCTTCGCATCCCGGGTTCACTGCCGCCCAAACTGGCAGCGATGCTGGACGTCTACTTCGACGCATACGAGGGACTGCTCGGCACCCGCCAGTGCGCGCTTCACGATCCGCTGGCCGCCATGGTTGTCGCGCATGGCGTCCGAGTGGTCAAGGAAGACCACCCGCGCCGGATCGAAGTCATCCTTGACGGGCCTGAGCGGGGGAGGACGAGAGCCCGCATCACGGCAACGGTGGACCCTGCACCTGTGCGTCGCGTGGTCGCGGAGATCGACGTGCCCGCCGCCACCGTCCTGCTGGATGCCGTGCGAGCCTATTCATGGCCGATGGCCCCCGTCGTGGTCTGAAAGGCACATCTAGTGAACGACAATCTGAAAACGAGCCTCAACTGGACGGCTCTCGACGAGCGCGCTGTGGACACGGCCCGCGTTTTGGCGGCGGATGCTGTGGAGAAGGTGGGCAATGGCCACCCGGGCACGGCGATGAGTCTGGCGCCGGCGGCGTACCTGTTGTATCAGCGGGTGCTCAACCACGACCCGGCCGACACGCACTGGGTGGGCCGTGACCGGTTCATCCTGTCGGCGGGGCACTCCTCGCTGACCCAGTACGTGCAGCTGTACCTGGGTGGGTTCGGCCTGGAGCTGGACGACCTGAAGGCGCTGCGCACGTGGGGTTCGCTGACCCCGGGCCACCCGGAGTACGGCCACACGAAGGGTGTGGAGATCACCACCGGCCCGCTGGGTCAGGGTCTGGCCTCCGCGGTCGGCTTCGCGTACGCGGCCCGCTACGAGCGTGGCCTGTTCGACCCGGAGGCTGCTGCGGGCACGTCCCCGTTCGACCACCACGTGTATGTGATCGCGGGGGACGGCGACCTGCAGGAGGGCATCACGAGTGAGGCGTCGTCGCTGGCGGGTCACCAGGGGCTGGGCAACCTGATCGCGATCTACGACTCGAACCAGATCTCCATCGAGGACGACACGAACGTCGCGTTCACGGAGGATGTCGCCGCCCGCTACGAGGCGTACGGCTGGCATGTGCAGGTCGTGGATTGGAAGAAGACCGGCCAGTACGTCGAGGACGTGCACGAGCTGCACTCCGCGATCGAGGCCGCCAAGGGCGAGACTTCCAAGCCGTCGCTGATCGTGCTGCGCACGATCATCGGCTGGCCCTCGCCCGGTAAGCAGAACACCGGCAAGATCCACGGCTCCGCGCTGGGCGCGGACGAGCTGGCCGCGACGAAGAAGGTCCTCGGCTTCGACCCGGAGCAGTCGTTCGTGGTCCCAGGCGACGTCATCGCGCACACCCGTTCGCTGCGCGAGCGCGGCGAGGCGGCCAAGGCCGCATGGCAGGTGAAGTTCGACGCGTGGGCGGCGGCCAACCCGGAGCGCAAGGCCCTGTTCGACCGGCTCGAGGCGGGCGAGCTGCCCGACGGCCTGGCCGGCCCGGTGTTCGAGGCCGGCAAGGACGTCTCCACGCGTGCCGCGTCGGGTGTCGTGATCAACGCCCTGGCCGCGGAGCTGCCGGAGCTGTGGGGCGGTTCGGCGGATCTGGCCGAGTCGAACCTGACCACGATCAAGGACGCGAAGTCGTTCATCCCGTCGGAGTGGTCCACGCACGAGTGGTCGGGCGACCCGTATGGCCGGGTGCTGCACTTCGGGATCCGTGAGCACGCGATGGGCGCGATCGTCAACGGCATCAAGCTGCACGGCAAGACCCGCCCGTTCGGCGGCACGTTCCTGATCTTCAGCGACTACATGCGCCCCTCGGTGCGTCTGGCCGCGCTGATGGACATCCCGTCGATCTTCGTGTGGACGCACGACTCCGTCGCGCTCGGCGAGGACGGCCCCACGCACCAGCCGATCGAGCAGCTCGCGACGCTCCGCGCGATCCCGAACTTCACCGTCGTGCGCCCCGCGGACGCGAACGAGACGTCGGCGGCGTGGCTGGAGATCCTGCGCCGCCAGGGCGGGCCCGCAGGTCTCGCGCTGACCCGCCAGAACATCCCGGTGTTCCCCCGCGGTGAAGGCGGCTTCGCCACCACGGACGGTGTCGCGAAGGGCGCGTACGTCCTCATCGACGCCGAGGGCGGCGAGCCGGACGTCATCCTGATCGCGACCGGCTCCGAGGTGCAGCTGGCCGTCGCGGCCCGCGAGACGCTCGCCGCGGAGGGCGTGCAGGCCCGTGTCGTGTCGGCGCCGTCGCTGGAGTGGTTCGCCGAGCAGGACGAGGACTACCGCGAGAGCGTCCTGCCCCAGAACGTCACGGCGCGCGTCTCGGTCGAAGCCGGTGTCGCCCTCACGTGGCGCGGCATCGTCGGCGACAACGGTCGTTCGGTCTCGATCGAGCACTTCGGCGCCTCGGCCGACTACAAGACCCTCTTCCAGAAGTTCGGCGTCACCGCCGAAGCCGTCGTCGAGGCCGCGCGCGAGTCCATCGCCGCAGTCGAGACGGCACGCGAGACGGTCAAGGTGCTCGCATGAACATGCGCATCCATATCGCCACCGACCACGCGGGCCTCGAACTCTCCCATCGCCTGCAGGAGCATCTGCGGGGGAGAGGCTTCGAGGTCGTCGATCACGGCCCCAACTCCTACGACCCGCTGGACGACTATCCGGCGTTCTGCATCCACGCGGGCCAGGCCGTCGTCCAAGACATCGGCTGGGGCACGCCCGCCCTTGGCATCGTGCTGGGCGGATCCGGGAACGGCGAGCAGATCGCCGCGAACAAGGTCCGCGGCGTCCGCGCGGCGTTGGTGTGGAACCACGCCACGGCCGTACTGGCCCGTGAGCACAACGACGCCAATGTGATCGCGATCGGCGCCCGGCAGCACTCCTTTGAAGAAGTCGTGTCGTTCATCAACGCATTCATCACCACGCCGTTCCCCGCCGACGAGCGGCATGCGCGGCGGATTGGACAGATCGACCGGTTCGAACGCGGCTCGCGCCGCCGACGCCTCACCTTGGAGACCACATCATGAGCACCCCCACCGAGCAGCTCAGCGCCGCGGGCGTCAGCATCTGGCTGGATGACCTGTCGCGTGAGCGGATCACGTCGGGCAGCCTCGCGGCCCTCATCGAGTCGCGCACCGTCAGCGGTGTCACGACCAACCCCACGATCTTCCAGTCGGCGATCGGCGGCGGCGGGCACGCGTACGCCGGACAGCTGGCCGAGCTGGCGGCCAAGGAGGCGTCGGTGGACGAGGCGATCTTCGCCGCGACGACCGACGACGTCCGTGACGCGGCGGACATCTTCCGCGTCGTGTACGACCGCACCGAGGGTGTCGACGGGCGCGTGTCGATCGAGGTCTCCCCCGACCTCGCGCACGACACCGACGCGACGATCGCGCAGGCCAAGGAGCTGTGGGCGGCTGTGGACCGTCCCAACGTGCACATCAAGATCCCCGCGACCATGGCGGGCCTGCCCGCCATCACGGCCGTGCTCGCCGAGGGCATCTCGGTCAACGTGACGCTGATCTTCAGCCTGGAGCGCTACGCCGCCGTCATCGACGCCTACCTGTCGGGCATCGAGCAGGCCCAGGCGAACGGCCACGACATCTCGACCATCCACTCCGTCGCGTCGTTCTTCGTCTCGCGCGTGGACACCGAGGTCGACAAGCGCCTCAGCGCCCTGGGGACCCCCGAGGCCGAGGCGCTGAAGTCGAAGGCCGGCGTCGCCAACGCCCGCCTGGCGTACGAGCTGTTCGAGAAGGAGTTCGCCACCGACCGCGCCACCGCGCTGACGGATGCCGGCGGCAACGTGCAGCGTCCGCTGTGGGCCTCGACCGGTGTGAAGGACCCGGCCCTGCCCGACACGCTCTACGTCACCGAGCTGGTCGCCCCCGGCACGGTCAACACGATGCCGGAGAAGACCCTCGAGGCCACCTTCGACCACGGCGTCATCACGGGCGACACCGTCACCGGCAACTACGCCGACGCGCATGGCGTGTTCGAGCAGCTCGCCGCCGTCGGCGTCGACTTCGCCGACGTCACCCAGGTCCTCGAGGACGAAGGCGTCAGCAAGTTCATCGCCTCCTGGCACGACCTGCAGAACACCGTCACCGAAGCCCTCCAGGCGTCGGTCAACATGGGGGAGGTCGTCCGATGATCGAGGCAATCGGCTGGGCGGGATCCGCGCTCCTGGTGATCTCGCTGCTGCAGGGGAACATGATGCGCCTGCGGGTGCTGAACCTGATCGCGGCAGTCGCGCTGGTCCTCTACAACGCCCTCGTGGAGACCTGGCCCATGGTGGCAATGAACGCAGCGGTCGCCATTATCGACATCTGGTTCATCGCCAAGCTCCGCACGGCCAAGCAGGTGCCGGGCACCTCCCGGCCGGTCAGCCCAGAGCAATCAGAATTCGTCCGCTCGAGTTAGGACTCGGAATCCGTTCGGCGTCCAACGCATTGGCGGTTTGCGCTCGCTCCAAGGTTCCAAGCCGACCGCTCGACGCAATCACCGTTCGAGGGAACCGGGTCAAGCCCCCCAAGGATGGCGAGCACCTGGCTGATCCCGTCCTTCGCGGCATGTGCGCGTGCCGGGATCGGAAGGCGTGATCGAACCGCAACAGCTGTGCGGGTTGTCGCCATCCGCCCGCAAGGGTCCGGCGATAGCCTCCAGCTAACCGCCCGCAACGCGGATCGAGGGAGGCACAGGAAGTCGACGATGCTTTCTTGTCAGGGGTCCCCCAGGGGTCCCCGAGCATTCCGAGGACGCAGATTCTTGGCGAGCCTGGCGTGCATAGCGTGCGTGGAGTGCGACCCCGGGCGGCGCACGAACCTCCTGGTGAGCCACGAAATCCGCACGATTCCGCGGCAGAACGCCCGTCGCGTCGTCCAGGCCAGGGATCGCTGAATCTACCCTGCTAAGGTGGAGTCCCCTTACGGGGACCGAGGGTTCAAATCCCTCCGTCTCCGCAGAAAAACCGCCGGTTGACTCACCACACGAGGGCATTTTCGGCGTCCAGGAGTCCCCGAGGGGGACCCTTAGGGGACCTCCGGCGGTGCGCCACCCGCACTGCGTCGGCGCGTTGGAGCGTCCGGAGCCGCGTGATTCCGCGGTTGATCTGGCCAGACGCCGCGGCAGTGCGCCACCTTTCCACAGGTGGTGTCTTCCAACACCTGAACTGCTCCCAGCGACTTAGTTGAAGGCCACAGGCCACGGTCCGCTGGCCCGGCGTTCAGCCGAGGATGTCGCGTCGATTCAGGGCGGTGGTGGCGACTGCGATGAGGAGGGCTGATCCACCCCAGAGCAGGGCGAGGCCGACCCAGTCGTATCCGTTGGCGAGTGGGGCGTTTCCGTAGGCCCAGTCGATCGGCGACAGCGCGCGTAGCCAGTCCAGATCTTCGCTGTTGTTGGCCGCCGCCTGAAGGACGTAGCCGACGACAGCAAGCGCCGAGCCGGCGCCGATGGCCCACGTGCGGCGGCCCGTGGCGGCGCCGACGGTGAACGCCGCTGTCGCGGCGAGCAGGCCAAGCCCGACCCAGGCCTTCGACACCGCGAGCAGGTTCCCGGCATCCAGTTCCAGGCCGGCGGGGTCGTTCACCAACCACACGACGACGTAGCCGACCGCGCCCAGGATGAGGAGCCTGAGAGCAAGCGCTGCGGCGCTCTCGAGGCCGTAGCGGACGCGGCCGACGTCATGGGCGAGGATGAGCTCAAGCTGTCCGGACTCCTCCGCCCCTGCCGTCGCTTCGGCGCCCCAGGAGATCCCGGCGATGGTGATCAGCACGAACCCGATCAGCCCGAAGAACGTCGACTGTGCATATCCCGCTCCGGTGGTGATGTTCTCATAGCCGAGCGTGCGGACGAGCTCCGGCGGGAGCGAGTCGAGCATCCCGGCCAGCTCCGGTGTCTGCATCGACGGGAACAGTGGGAGGTAGATCATGATCACGCCAGCGATTCCGATCGACCAGCCCACCACGCCACGCCATCCGTCGACGAGCTGACGGCGCAGCACGGGGACCGGTGAGCGGGAGGTGCGCGTGGGTGCGACGGCGGTCATGACGCCTGCTCCGTCCGTGCGTAGAGGCTGAGGACCGACTCCTCGAGGTCCGGTTCTTCCACGGTGAGGTCGCGGATCGTCCCGGCGGTGAGGGCGCGGATGACCGGGTCGATGTCTCCACGGGCGGTCGCCGAGACTCTGATCAGTTCTCCGCCCCGCGCCCGGGCGACACGGACGTCCTCGAGGTCTGGAACTGCGAGCAGAGATGCGCGCAGGGCGTCGGCAGTGGTAGCGGTGAGGGTGGCCCTGATCCGGCGGACGCTGGCGATCCGCAGGGATGCGACCGACCCTTTGGCCACCACCTGTCCTTGGGCGAGCACGGCGACGTCGTCGGCGGCTTGCTGGATCTCGCTGAGGACGTGCGAGCTGAGCAGCACGGTCTGTCCAGCGTTGCGGGCTTCGGTGAGCATGACCAGGAACTCCCGCTGCACGAGCGGGTCCAGGCCGCTGGTGGGTTCGTCGAGGACGAGCAGGTCGGGGTGGTGCATAAACGCCTGGACGAGGCCGAGCTTCTGCTTGTTGCCCTTGGATAGGGTCTTCACCCGGCGGCTGAGGTCGAGCCCCAGTCGTTCGGCGAGCTCGTCGATCGTTCCCGGTGCGACGGGTCCGCTGATGTCAGCGAGGTGGCGCAGCAGTGCGCGGCCCTTCACTCTGCCCTCCAGGCGGAGGTCGCCGGGGATGTATCCGATCCGGCGGCGCAATGCCGCACCGCCCATGCGGGGGCTCTGCCCGAGGACGGTGATCTCGCCGGAGGTGGGGCGGATGATGTCCATCAGCAATCGCAGTGTCGTGGTCTTGCCGGCGCCGTTCGGACCGATCAGCCCGAACACCGATCCGGTTTCGACGTGCAGGTCGAGGTCGTGCAGGGCGGTGTGCGAGCCGTAGCGCTTGGTGAGCGCGCGCGTGTGGATCGCCATGGTCATGGCGAAGGTTCCTTTCGAATCAGGGGGTGTGATGATCAGGCGGCGCAAGAGGCCGGCGGATCGGGATCCTGATTCGGGTCGCCGTCGCCCTTGTCGGACCGGGGTCCGACGGCGCGCCTCAGGGCGGCGCGTGTAGGCGCGAGGCGGTCTTCAAGGCCGAGCCCATGCAGGAAACGCATCGAACTCACACCCACAAGCTATGCCCGGCGACCGCGCGGGGAAAGAGGCCCCGATGCAGTGCCATCGGCCGGGAGGTTGGAGCACGCCGACCTCCTCCAGGGGGTGCGACGTCGTGCTCACCGGTCGAGTTGCAGTCGCGCCCAGACGTAGGCGGTGGCGGCGCAGAAGACGGCGGGGATGCTGAGGACGCCGATGAGCGCTCCGGCCGGCACGCTCGAGGGGGCGATGGCCCACAGCGCTGGTGCGACGAGCGGCACCCAGGCTCCGACGCCGAGGATGGCTGAGACCTGGGCGACGATCATCAGAACGATGGTCGCGGCGATTCCGGCGAGGATGCTGCGGGCGAGGCTCGCGACCCACGCGGCGGGGACGGCGATGAGGGCGGTGAGGGCCATCAGCAGTGGGATTCGGGCGAGCTCGCCGATGCGATCGGCGTCGGTGGACAGCATCCCAGCCGCGGCTCCGAGGATGCCGAGCACGAGAGTGACGGTGAGCGCGACGATCATCGCCCAGGTGAGGTACACGATGAGCTTGCCGATCGCGATGGTGGATCGGCGCACGGGGAGCGCGTAGAGGCCGGAGACGGTGCCCTCGGTGAACTCGCGGCCGAACAGCCAGGAGACGAGGACTCCGCAGGCTCCAAGTCCGCCGGCGGCGAGGATCTGCGCGGCGGTGCCGACCAGCAGGGGCCAGCCATCGAGTTCGGCGAGGGGGCCGAGCCGGGCGATCACCCGCTCGTCACCGGCCGCCGCGGCGGCGAGCAGCCCGAGGGTGAGCGCGGCGAGGCCGCCGATCAGGATGCCGGTCGTCCAAGGGACGACCCGAGATGCCGAGGCCTTGCGGGCTTCCGTCTCGATGGCGGTGCCCAGGTTCCTCATGCCACGCTCCGCGAGGTGTCGTCGGCATGAACAAGGCTGAAGAACGCGCGCTCCAGGTCGACCGTGTTCGGATCGAGGGTTCCGATCAGCACGCCGTGGTTGATCACGCTGATCCGGTCCGCGATGCGCGCGACCTCGTCGAGGTGGTGGCTGGACACGAACACCGCCGCGCCCCCCGCAGCGCGGCGAGTGATCGCCTCCCTGAGCAGGATCACGCCGGCCGGGTCGAGACCGTTCGTGGGCTCGTCGAGCACGATCAGGTTCGGGTCGTGCTGGATCGCGGCGGCGAGCCCGAGCCGCTGACGGTTGCCCAGCGAAAGGCGCCGAGCGCGCACCCGCGCGTACCTGGCGAGGTGGAGTTCGTCGATCGCGGCATCAGCGATCACGGTCGCCTGCCCCCGCGAGGCCCCATGCAGGCGGGCGGCGAGGCGGAGGTTGCTGCGCACGTCGAGCTCGCCGTTGGCGAGGGCGTTCTCCACGAGCTGCCCCACCCGCGCCCACGCCGTCGTGGGAAGCCCATCGATGCGGATGCCGTCGATGAGCACCTCGCCCGCCGTGGGGCGGAGCATCCCGAGCATCAGCCGCATGAGCGTCGTCTTGCCTGCGCCGTTCAGTCCGACGAGCGCGTGCACCTCGCCGGCCGCGATGCTCAGGTCGACGCCGTGCACCCCGGCGCCGCCGCGGAACTCCCGCCTGACGTGTCGCAGCTCGATGTGAGGCTCAGGCATGGCCGGTTCCCTCGCGCTCCCCCGGGTCGATGACGTCGAGGGCGCGTTCGATCGACGCGGCGAGGCTCGTCGAGCCGGCATCCGCCCACGCGAAGAGTCCTGCGACCAGAGCCGCGAGCACGGCGGCGGCCGCGATTCGCGCGTCGATCGCGGCGGCCCCGTCGTCCGTGAGCTGCCCGACGATGGCCTGCTCGGTGTTACCCGTCGATCCCCAGGTCGCCGACCGTAGGCTGGGGGTTCGAGCGGCGATCCGCACTCTTCGGCGAATCGTCGGTTGGTCCGGTTCCGGTACCTCTCTCCACGCTTCCCGCACACCGCGCGCAGCTCGCAGGAAGGGCGGAAGACTGGGCGGCTGTCGACCGATCGCGTCGATGAGCAGTGGATCATACGGGTCATCCAGCAGCAGAGACTCCTTCGTGGGGAAGTAGCGGAAGAAGGTCATCTCGGTCACTCCTGCCGCCCGGGCGATCTGCCCGACGGTCGTCTTGTCGTAGCCGCGCTCCTCGAACAGGTCGAGCCCGCAATCGACCAGCCGGGCCAGCGTCCGTGCACGCTTGCCCATGACAGCATCCGTCCCCACGCCTGAATGTTAGTCACTAACATATGGACTGTCCAGCGCCGAGCGGTCTGAATCCGTCGAGGTTGGGATTCGCCCGCGCAGTGACATGAACCAAGCCCGTGCGGGCGGGACATAGGGTGGATGCTGGAGTGCCGGGAAGTCTGGTCGGCGTCGCGCTCCGCGCGCCAAACCCCGAAAGCCGAAGGGCACCATGACTGCACGCACTCCCCGCACGCCATTCACTCGCGCCGCCAGATGGGTTTCTCGTGATGTCGTCGGTGGGGTGATCATGATCGCCTCTGCCGTCCTTGGGCTGCTGCTGGCGAACTCTCCGGCGGGGGCGGCCTATGCTGCCTTCGCGCAGATCACCGTCGGCCCCGCTGCGCTGCACCTCGACCTGCCGCTGTCGGTGTGGGCCGCCGATGGGCTGCTGGCGATCTTCTTCTTCGTCGTCGGCGTCGAGCTGAAGCGTGAGTTGGTCGCGGGCAGTCTGCGCAACCCGCGGATCGCCGGCGTGCCGATCATCGCCGCCGTGGCAGGGATGCTGGTCCCGGCGGCCATCTACGCCGCAGTCGTCCTCTCACTCGGCGAGGTGTCGGCCCTGCGCGGGTGGGCGATCCCCACCGCGACCGACATCGCGTTCGCCCTCGCGGTTCTCGCGCTCTTCGGACGCGGCCTGCCTGTGGCGCTGCGCGTGTTCCTGCTCACGCTGGCAGTGGTCGACGACCTCCTCGCGATCATCGTGATCGCCGTCTTCTACAGCGACGGCGTGCGCATCCTCCCGCTCGCTGGCGCCGTGTTGATGGCAGGGGTGTTCGCGATCCTGATCCGCAGACCGCGGATGCGCTGGTGGATGCTGCTCCCGGTCGCGCTCGGAACGTGGGTGTTGATGCACGAGTCGGGCGTGCACGCCACGATCGCCGGTGTCCTGCTCGGTGTCACCGTTCCCGCCCGCGCCGTCCACGACGAGACCGTGCCCCGCACAGTGCGGCTCGAGCACGCCGTCCGCCCCGTGTCCGCGGGCATCGCGCTTCCGGTCTTCGCGTTCTTCGCCGCCGGTGTGCCGATCGGCGGAGGAGCGGGCGGCCCGCTCGCGGTGCTGTCCGATCCGGTCTCGGTGGCGATCGTCGCGGCGCTCGTAGTGGGGAAGCTCGTAGGCGTTCTCGGTTCGACGGCGCTGGTGACCCGGCTGACGCCCTTGCGCCTTCCCGACAGCATCGGGCTTCGCGACCTTCTTCCGATCGGTCTGCTGACAGGGATCGGATTCACCGTCTCGCTTCTGATCGCGGAGCTGTCGTTCCGACACGGCGAGCACGCCGCCGCTGCGAAGATCGGGGTGCTCGCCGCAAGCCTCACCGCGGCGATCCTGGCCGGGGTCCTGTTGCGATGGGATGCGCACAGACAGAGGCGCGCGGACATGAACGAGGACGGGATCGCGGACACCTCGCGGTTCAGGATCGGCGATCAGCACGCTCCTGAGGACTGATATCCACGTTGCGCGAAGCGCGTCCACGCCAGTCGGGTGCGACAGGCGTGATGATCGTCTCCCTCGGCCACTTCGATCCCCGCACCCTCCTCGACGTTCACGGGCTCTCCGCCGTGCCGGCCCGGCATTAGCTGGGCGACGTGTATCAGTGTCCGCCTGACCTGGTAGCGCGCGGAGGTGTCATTCACAAGGCGATACCCCGTGCCTGCCACCGCTCATTACATTTCGGGCATGTGGTTCGACAACTGGTCTGACATCCTGCGCGTGGTCGTCGTCGGGATTGCGTCTTACGCACTCCTCGTGGTTTCCATCCGTCTCTCCGGTAAACGCACGCTCGCCCAGTTGAATGCTTTCGACTTCGTCGTCACCGTCGCGCTCGGATCGACGCTGGCAACAATTCTGCTCAGTTCCGACGTGTCCTTCGCGGAAGGGGGGACGGCGATCGCGCTGCTCCTCGCGCTGCAGGTGGCGGTGGCTGTGTGCACGGTGGCGTTGGCTAGGGTGGGGAAGCTCTTCACCGCGGAACCGAGTCTGCTGCTCTGGCAGGGCCAGATGGATTACGCCGCACTGCGGCGCCATCGCGTTTCTCGCGCCGATGTCGAACAGGCGATTCGACAGAGCGGCGTCGGAGAGATCGGCGCCGTCGGCGCGGTGATTCTGGAGAGCAACGGCCGGATCAGCGTAATCGAGCAGAGCAAGCTCGGCAGCGGCAGCAGCCTGGACGGGATCGATCGACCCGATGCCAATCGCTGAGGGAAAGCACGGAAAAGGGACAGCGGCTTTCCGGCGGAAGCACTCACTTCTTCGGCGCGTTCCATCCACAAAACATCGCTGGGTGCGTGGCGGGGGCTGGTGGGCACGGGTGGTGGAGTCGGTCGAGTCCCGGCTCTGGCCGATTCCCGCTGCCGCCATCGTGCTTGCGGTGGCACTGGGAATCGTCCTGCCGCGCGTCGATCTGCTGCTGGACGCCAGCCTGCCCGACGCCGTCGACTCCGCGGTCTTCAACGGAGGCGCTGACACCGCGCGATCCGTCCTCTCATCCATAGCCGGATCACTGATCACCGCTACGTCACTCACGTTCTCGTTGACCGTCATCGCTCTGCAGTTGGCCAGCAGCCAGGCCTCACCCCGCGTGCTGCGACTGTTCGCCCGCGACCGCCAGGTGCAATGGACCCTCGCGGCGTTCATGGGAACCTTCGCCTACTCCATCACCGTGCTTCGCTCCGTCCGTTCCCCCGCCGATGACGAGCCGGCCTTCGTCCCGAGGATCTCGGTCACCGTCGCCTTCCTGCTGACGCTCCTCAGCGTGGCGATGCTGATCTTCTTCCTCGCCCATCTCGCCAAGCAGCTCAGAGTCGAAACCATGCTCAAGGAGATCCATGCCCAAACGGACGAGGCCATGCGCCTGGTCAGCGGCAGAAACAGGGAGCTGGTGCCCTTCGGCGGGGAGGTGATACCGCCGACGGATGCGCACGCGGTGCTCGCCGTCGAGAGCGGGTTCATCACGCGCAGTGATCCGGTCGCGTTGATGCAGTTCGCTCATGATCACGACATTGTGGTCCAGGAGATGAGGCAGGTCGGTGACAACGTCGTAGCCGGATCGGTTCTGGCCAGATGGTGGGCCCAAGGAGAAGCCCACAGGGTCGACACATCGGATGTCGACGCCGCCCTCCGCGATTTCTACGCGATCCGGTTCGAGCGAGTCAGCGTGGAGGACGTCCGCTACGGGATGCAGCAGATCGTGGACATCGCCTTGCGCGCCCTCTCGCCGGGGCTGAACGACCCGACCACGGCCGTTCATGCACTCGGCCACTTGAGCGCGATCCTGACCCGATGCGCAGCGATGAGTCGGGCGCCGTCTGCGGCAGCGGACGATTCCGGCGCGCTTCGGGTACTCGGTCCGCGGCCCACGGCGGCAGACGACGTGCGAACGGCCATCGCTCCCATCCGACATTACGGGGCCACCCATCCGGCGGTCGTCGCGCGGCTGCTGCAGCTCGCCCGAGAGCTGTCCGAGCAGTGCGAGAACGAGGCCGTGCGCACGGTGCTGGAGCAGGAGCTGGAAGCGCTTGCCCGGCAGCTCGATGTGGAGCAGGACGATCCCGCGTCAGCTCGTGAACTGAAGGAGGAGACGCTGGCCGTTCGGCTGGCCCTGGCCACTCGCAGCCACACGTGACCCCTCCGGGACGGCAGGGCCTGGATACGCGCGCGCTCGTCGCACCGGCAGGACGGCATCTCGCGTTCTCGCGCCGTCTCTGCACCGGTCGATCTGCTCTTGGGGGCGGCGCCCGCGGTCGGAGTCGCCGGAGAGTATGCAATCGTCGACGCCGGTCGCTTGGCGCTCAGGTCGAGGCCGTGCGCCCCGGACCTACGAGCCGCCGAGGGGTCGACACGCGAGGCGGCGATGCAGGACGAGCCGAGCACGCGTGGGCGATGCTTTCCGCTACGGGGGCCCGCCGGGGACGGCGATCTAGGCGGCACTTCTCAACTCTCCTCCGCGCATGGATGCTGGTATGCAACAGTTGTAACTGCGCAAGTATGTAGGCGGCTCTTCCGCCCGAAGGAGAGATGACCATGCTCACGCTCACCGACAATGCCGTCACGCTCATCGCCCACTTCGTCAGGGGCATCGATCGGAGCGCGAACGCCGGGATACGCATCCGCGCCTCGCAGGCCGGACCACCTGCCCGCATGTCCGTCGAGTTCGCTCCGGCGCCCCACCTCGCGGATGAGGTGGTGGAACGAAACGGCGCGAGAGTCTTCATGGACGCTCGCTCCGCGGAGTATCTCTCGTTCAAGGAACTCGACGCCATACTGCGAAACGGCACCGTCGACCTGATGGTGCGCAGCGTCACTTAGCCGAGATCGGAGATGAGGGGGCGGTTCCGGTGCCTCCCTATGACGCACGGCGCAGCAGTCAAGCGTTCATGCAGATCGGGCTCCGGCAGCCCGCCGCCACGCGCGTCGCACGTAGTATGTGCCTGCAGCGGGTCGCCCGATCACGCTGCCGATGCCAAGTGGAGGTGCCCGATGGGCGACATGGTGGCGGATCAGCCGGACGAGCGCGCCGCCGATTCCACGCTGGTCGCCTCCCGCGCGCTTCTCGGCGTCATCGCTCGAAGCATGCTCGGCGCGCTTCAGGATGTCACCCTGCCCCAGTTCCGGGTCCTGGTGATTCTCGCGTCGTCCGGGCCGCTTCGCATGGGCGCCATAGCGGCACAGATGGGATCGCATCCCTCATCCTTCAGCCGGACCGTCGATAGGCTCGTGGCCGGAGGATGGGTCGAACGCGAGGTCAACCGGCAGAGCCGACGCGAGACCCTCATCGGCCTCACGGACAGCGGTCGCAACCTGGTGAACCGGGTGACCGACGTGCGCCGCGCCGAGATCCGCGAAATCCTCGGCCGCCTCACAGCCGTGCAGCGGGAGGACCTCGATCGGGCTTTCGCGACGTTCGCCGAGGCGGCGGGAGAACCGAGTCCGTCAGACCTGCTCGTGCTCGGGTATTAGGAGCGACGCGCGAGCGCTGCCGATCCGCGAGCGAGCGCACGAAGAGTAGCCGAGCCCAGAAGCGCCCCGGGGGCCCGCGGATCACCCTGGGCGCTGAGGGATGAGGTCAGAGGCCGAGCACCATCAGCTGCTCGGGGGACGGCTCACCGACGTGCCTGGACAGGATGTCGAGGCCCTCGACGACCTTGCGGCGGCTCTCGCCGTCCATCTCGCCGAGGACCCGTCCGAGATGGACCCGGCGCCGCTCGGTGACTTCCGCGACGATGGCTCTGCCATGCGAGGTGATCTCGCAGCAGCTGTGGCGCGCGTCCACGCGGCCTCTCCCCGAAAGGCGGCGCAATGACTCATCCAGACCGAGGGGCCCCGACCCGATGGTCTGCGCCAGGGTTTCGCGCTCGAGTGCGCCTCTGCTTGCAAGAAGCTCGAGGACTCGGTAGTCCTCGAGGCGGATCGTCTGAAGCGTGGGCGTCAAGGAGGCTACGACGATGCCGAGGAGGCCGCGAGACGCGGCGAGCACAGCCTCCGCATCCTCGTTAGGTGATGACATGGCTGCTCGTCACGTGCGGGCGCTCGCCATGTCGTTCAGGCGTTCGCCGGTTTCGGCGTCGAAGACGTGCACGTGACCGGGGACCGGAGCGAGCACGACCGTGTCGCCCGCGTTGGGGTGGCGGCGGCCGTCGACGCGCGCGACGAGGTCGGTGCGCTTGCCGTTGATGTCGGTGTGGCCGTAGAGGTAGCCGTCGGCGCCGAGCTCCTCGACGAG
>NZ_JBEYBL010000015.1:15701-34876 GCF_040632175.1 Microbacterium sp. NPDC019599 | reverse complement strand
GGAACTCCGGTGAATGTGGTGCGGGCATCTCACAGACTCCTTCCGAGACGATCATCGCCTCATCTCAGGTGTCCGGGAAACCGGGCCAAGCTCCGGGGCCGGTGCAGGTTCCCGTTGATGCGTCCGGAGTCGCGTGGGACAGGCGCGAGACCGGCGACGCACGCGAGACGGTCGACATTCTCGAAAGCCTCGAGGCTGCCGCCGATCTGCGCGATGAATGTGGCGGCGAGGACGGGGCCGAACCCGGGCATTGTGAGCAGGAGCTGGGCGCCGTCGTGGGCGGCGACGTGTTCGGTGATCTGCGCGTCGATGCGGGCGAGGTCCTCGTCAATCGCCGCGATCGTGGCGGCGAGCTTGGTCACCAGCGCCGACCCGACCGCCTGCGCCGGGAGGGTGGTGGTCTGCTCGAGGGCGGCATCAATGGCGCTCTTCGCGACACCGGAACTGTTGCGGCAGCCGCGCGCCTTCAGCCAGGCGGCGAGCCGCGTCGCGCCGATGCGTCGGAGACTCTCTGGGGTCGCGTAGTGGGACAGCAGCACGAGCGCGGCCTTGTTCTTCTTGTAGTCGAATGCCCGTTCCAATGCAGGGAAGTACTCGAGCATCACGGCGCGCAGCCTGTTGATGGCTCGGACCCGGTCGTGGACCACGTCGAGACGGTGCGAGGTCAGCAGGCGCAGGTCGACGGCGACCTGGTTGGCGATTCGCACGGGTTGAAGGTCGGTGCGCATGCGTGCCTGATCGGCGATGATCCGGGCGTCCTTCGCGTCCGTCTTCCCGTCACCGCGATACGTGGCCGCGGCGTGGTGCACGATTCTGCCCGGGATGTAGAGCAGCTGCTGCCCATGCGCGGCGAGCAACGCGATCAACAACGCTGCGCCACCATCGGTCAGATCGGTCGCCCAGCAGACCTCGCCGTCACTCGCCAGCTCGATCACGAAGGCGATCATGTCGAGCAAGGCGGTCTCGTCATTGCCGATCTTTGCGGACCACAAGACCGCTCCTTCGTGGTCGATCACGACGCAATGATGGGTGCGTTTGCCGGCGTCGATTCCGGCCCAGACTGTCGGCATCGGGTGGGGTCCTCTCGATCAGACGAATTTGGCTTGCCCTTGTCGATGACCGCGCCGGCACGTCCTTACCCAACGATCGATGTCGCAATTCTCAATCAGCGGTCGAGCCATCGACGGGCAACGGGCGGCCATTCCCAGTGAGCCGTCCAACCGGCAGGGAGACAACTGAGCCATACCCGCAGCCCGAGGGTGACCGGAACGCTACGCCAGCTCACTCCGGCCTCGACAACAACGTAAGGAGGGAGACCTTGTCGTGGGCCCCAACAACTCAGGCATCGTTACGCTCGTGGAGCGCCAGACCCGGTATGCGCTGCTGGGCCGGCTGCCCGGGGTGCGCGACTCGTCGACGGTGATCGACGTGCTCAAGGGCATGATCACGGACCTGCCCGCAGACCTGCTGCGCACCATCACCTGGGACCAAGGCACCGAGATGGCCCAGCACGCCCGTTTCACGATGGCGACGCACTGCCGGGTGTTCTTCTGCGACCCGCACTCACCGTGGCAGCGCGGCACGAACGAGAATCTCAATCGTCCTGTCAAGCCGTGATCTCGGCGACGCGGTAGGGCTGGTTGTCGCGGAGCATGGCCCAGATCACGTTGATTCGTCGGCGGGCAAGGGCGAGCACCGCCTGCTTGTGGTTCTTCCCTTCGGCACGCTTCTTCTCGTAGTAGGCGCGAGATCTCGGGCAGTATCGTGCGGCTGATTGGGCGGACAGGTAGCAGGCTCGGAGCAGTCGCCGGTCGTAGCGGTGCGGGCGATGGTGGTTGCCGGTGATGCGCCCGGAGTCGCGTGGGACGGGTGCGAGACCGGCGATACCCGCCAAGCGGTCAGCGCTTTCGATGCTCTCGATTCCAACGCCAACGGCACCGATGAACTCGGCCGCCAATCGCGGCCCGAACCCGGGCAGGCTCAGCAGGATCTCAGCCTGCGGATGCGTGCGGAAGAGGGCCTCGATCTGCCGGTCCAGGCTTTGCACGCTCTCGCTGAGCCGTTCGATCTCGACGGCCAGGGCCGCGACGATCTCTGCGGAAACGACCTCAGAACCGATCACGGTGTACTGCGCCTCCGCCGCTGTCACGGCCGTCTCGGCGATCGCGTCGGCGCCCCTGCAGCTCTGTTTCGTGAGCCAGGTCGCGATCCGCTTCTTGCCTGCCCGACGTAACCCGGTCGCGGTCTGATACCGAGTGAGCAGTACGACCGCGGCTCGTGTGTTCGCGTAGTCGAACGCGGCCTCGAGCGCAGGGAAGTACTCCAGGAGCGTTGCCCGCAGACGGTTGAACGCACGGGTTCGGTCTGTGACGAGATCGGCTCGTCGGGCGGTGAGGACTCGAAGACTGGCGCTAATCGCGTCGCCGGATCGCAGTTCTTGCAGGTCTCGTCGCATGCGAGCCTGATCGGCAATGACGGCGGCGTCCTTCGCGTCTGTCTTCCCGTCTCCGCGATACGTCCGCGACGCGTGATGGACGGTCCTTCCCGGGATATAGAGCAGCTCCTGACCATGGCTGGCGAGCAAGGCGATCAGCAACGCGGCACCACCATGATTCAAATCCGTCGCCCAGCGGACCGCCCCACCGCCGAGTTCACACACCTCGACGATCAGGTGGAGCAGCTCCTGCTCGTCGTTGGGCACGCGGCGCGACAGCAGGGGCTTGCCGTCGTCGTCGATGAGCACGCAGTGATGGTGGTACTTGCCGGCGTCGACGCCAGCCCAGAATCGGGACACGTTCGCCCTTCCTCGGTTCGGGCGCGGCGTATTCCCGATCCCGAGCAAACGACTATGCCGACGGTTCCTTACAAAAGCGATGGATCGCGTATCTCAATCAGCGGTCGAGCCGTTGCGAGACACCGGGCGGCCAATCTCGTTGAGCCGACCTCACGGCGGCGAACACAAACGAGCCATACCCGGTGTCTCCGGGCCGGTCGAGGACTCACGACGCCCCCGATCCGCGCTCTTTCACCGTAAGGAACACCAACGGCCTGATCCGCGACTTCTACCCCAAGGGCACCGACTTCACTCAGGTCAGCAACGCCGACCTCGCCGAAACCCAGCGACTCCTCAACACCCGGCCACGCCAGACCCTCGGGTTCCACACCCCAAGTGAGAAGCTGAACCAACTGATCACCGGTGTTGCGTTGGCACCCTGAATCCGCCCGCATCCCGCGCCGCATTCGACGGAGACGAACCGATGGCTGAGGAAGCCTGCAGCTGAGGTCAGCGACCGTTCGAGTCGACCAGCGCGTCCTCGTCCTCGGCGTCGCGATCACGGCGGCGCGGCTTCGCCGGAGCATCGTGACGGGATGCCGGCACCTCGCCGCGTGCGGCCGCCTCGGCGTCTTCGCGGCGATGCGCCCGCTCGGTGCGGATGATGTAGCCGATGAAGACGAAGCCCATGAGGGCGAAAAGGATCCACTGGATCGCGTAGGAGAGGTGCGGACCGGGATCGGCCGACGGCTCTTCGAGCGGCTCGGGCCGCGTGGGAGGCGCCGGATCCTCGGAGTCCATGACGCCGAACGCGCTCAGCTCGAGTGCCTCGCCGGCCGCGGGGTCGATCGCGGCCGCGACGGTCGGCAGGTGGATCGTCGGAACCTGGCCCTCGGGGGCGGAACGGCCCGACGCAGGGAGCGGCTCGCCCGGCCGCAGCCGCACGATCACCGTCACCTCCCCCGCGGGCGGGGCGGGGATCACGTCGGGCTCGGCCTGCTCCTCGCCGGGCGGCACCCAGCCCCGATCCACCAGCAGCACGGTGCCGTCCTCGAGCTGGAAAGGCACCAGCACCTCGAAGGCCGCCGTCCCGCCGTGCGCGCGGTTGCGGACGAGGAGCTCCTCCTCGGCGAGGTACGACCCCTCGAGGATGACCGGACGCCATTCGTCCGCGGGATCGAGATCTTCACCCGGTGCGATGACCTCGCTGAGCGGCACCGGGTCGGCGTCGTAGTTCTGCTCGATGAGGGCGAGCTGCTCCGATCGGTGCGCGTTGCGCGTGAACTGCCAGTTCGCCAGGAACGCGCACGCGATCGCGAACACGATCGCTACCGCGACGTAGACGGTCCAGCGGACGGCGGCCGGGGCATCCCGACGACTCATGCGGGCTCGCTCTCGGTCCGGAGGGGCGCGACCTCGACGGGGAAGTCGCGGGTCGCGAGGAAATCGCGCAGGTAGTCGACGTGCTCGTCGCACGCGACCCAGGTCTTGCGGCGGTCCGCGGTGTGGATGCGCGGATTGCGCCAGTCGATGCGCCACGACGCCGTGGCGCGACAGGCTGCCCGCGAGCAGATCGCGGCGTCGTCGGCAGCGGTCATTCCGGGGCGTCCGGTTCGCGGTCGGGCCGTTCGGCGATCGGGAGGGGCCGCTGCTCGTCGACGCGGATGACGGGATGCTCGGTGGCCGGCGTCGGCCTCGGCGAGGGCGTCGCGGGGAGCGACCGCTCGGGGTTCTCGGGCGCTCGCGACCGCGAGTCCTGGCCCACGTTGGCGCCCACGACGGCGATGTACGGCAGGAAGACGGCTCCCGCCGCGAAGACCCACGTGTACCAGCTGTACGGATGGATCGCGACCATCAGGATGAAGCACGCCACGCGGATGCCCATCGTGATGAGGTAGCGCGTCGAGCGCGCGCTCACCTCGTCGCGCGGCGCCCGCGGAAGCGACGTCGCGGATTGGGCAGCGCTGGAGTTCTTCACGATGATTCCAGGGTACGCCGCGCGACGACCGCGGGCGTCCCCGGATCAGCTCATGCGGTAGTCCTGGAAGTTGACGGTGAACCAGCTCAGCCACGCGACGAAGATGATCGTGCCGATGATCGCCAGGCCGATGCCCACGTAGCCGAGGATCGTCCCCCACAGGCCCAGGGCGCGCCCCTGCTCTCCCGTGCGCTTGATCTGGCTGAGCGACATGTGCCCCGTGATGATTCCGACGATCGAGCCGATGAAAGGCAGGATGACGAACGCCGCGATCGAGGACACGAGCGAGACGATCGCCAGCGTGTTCGTCTTGGGTGCCGCGTAGGCGCCGTACGCGGGCGCGGCGCTGTAGGCCGGCGCGCCGCCGTACGGCGAGTAGCCGGCCGGCGGTGCCGGCTGCCCGTACGGGGGAGACGAGGGCTGCCCGTACGCCGGCGGCGCCGGCTGGCCATAGGGGGGAGCAGCGGGCGGGCCGGAGGGCGGCGGACCGCCTTCGCCGGAGCGTGTCCCGTCGTTGGTCGGATCACTCATGGCAGACCTCTTCCCTCGGCTCTCATTCCAGGGTTCCAGCGCCGCGGGAGTCTGTCAAAGGCCTCGCCGATAGGCTGGTGCGGTCCGCCTCTGACTCTCCGGGAGCCCTCATGTCCACAGACCGTGTCGTCCTCGTCACCGGCGGCAATCGCGGCATCGGCCGCGCCATCGCCGAGCGCTTCGTCGCCGAGGGCTACAAGGTGGCGGTGACCGCCCGCTCGGGCGAAGGCCCCGAGGGCACGCTCACGGTCCGTGCCGATGTCACGGATGCCGCGGCCGTCGACGCGGCCTTCTCCGAGGTCGAGGCGGCCCTCGGACCGATCGAGGTCGTCGTCGCGAACGCGGGCGTCACGAAGGACACGCTGCTGCTGCGCATGACGGAGGACGACTTCGACAGCGTCGTCGCGACGAACCTCGGCGGCGCCTTCCGTGTCGTCAAGCGGGCGTCGAAGGGGATGCTGCGCGCCAAGTGGGGCCGCGTCATCCTGATCTCGAGCGTCGTAGGGCTCTACGGATCCCCCGGACAGATCAACTACTCGTCGTCCAAGGCCGGTCTCGTCGGCTTCGCGCGCTCGCTGACGCGCGAGCTCGGCGGCCGCGGCATCACGGCCAACGTGGTGGCTCCCGGCTTCATCGAGACCGACATGACGGCGGCCCTTCCGGATGAGACGCAGGCGCAGTACAAGAGCACGATCCCGGCGGGCCGATTCGCGAGCCCGGACGAGGTCGCGGGCGTCGTGACGTGGCTCGCCTCGGACGATGCGGCGTACATCTCGGGCGCCGTCATCCCGGTCGACGGCGGCCTCGGCATGGGGCACTGAGCCCGCGCACGCCCAGGGTCGTCAGCGGTCGACGGCGTCGAGGATCGCCTGTGCCAGCTCGTCGGGCTGGGAGAACTGCGGCCAGTGTCCCGTGCCGAGCTTGACGACCTCGGCGGCCTGAATCGCCTCGAACTCGGCGGCCCACGGTCCCCAATTCGCCAGCACGGCTCGGAACTCGGCCTCCTCGGCATTGCCGGACAGGACGGTCACGGGCACGCTGTAGCGCCGTTCGTCGGCCAGGCTCAGCGGATCGGTCGGCACGCGGCCCGGCACCGAGCTCGTGCGGGCCGCCCACTTCTCGCGGGTGGCCGGGTCGAGGTCCTCCACGTCCGGCGCGTCGAACGTGTCCCACCCGGGGAACGGCACGACGCCGTCGACGAGCTCGAACTCGGAGATGCCCTGCCCGGGCGGCGTCGGGACGGAGTCGACGAAGACGACGCGCGCGACGCGGTCGGGACGCGCGTCCGCCGCACCCCACACGACGTTGCCGCCGCCGGAGTGGCCCACGAGGACGACGTCGCCCTCGAGCGCGTCGATCTCCGTCACGACGGCTGCCACCCAGTCCCCGATGCCGATCGACTCCGACTCAGGTGCGGGAACGCCGAGCCCCGGCATGCTGAGCGGGTGCGGTGTGTGACCGGCGGCTTCGAGCGCCGGAGCGACGTCCTCCCACGATGATGCGTCGAGCCAGAGTCCGGGAACCAGGATGATGTCCATCTCCCCGACGCTAGTCCGGGGGTCGGACATCCGTCAGGGCAGCAGCGGGATGACTTCGCGCAGATCGACGGGCCCGACGACGACATCCGCCTTCGCGCGGACGGCGGGCTTGGCATTGAAGGCGACGCCAAGGCCTGCGACGGCCATCATCCGAAGGTCGTTCGCGCCGTCGCCGATCGCGATCGTGCGGCCCAGCGCGATGCCCGCGTCGTGCGCCCAGCCGCTCAGGGTCCGGGCTTTCACCTCGGCGTCGACGATGCCCCCGTCGACCTCGCCCGAGAGGACGCCGCCTGTCACAGCCAGCCGGTTGGCCTGCCACACGTCCGCCCCGAGCTCCGGCGCGATCGTGTCGAGGATCTCGTGGAAGCCGCCGGAGACGACGCCGACGAGGCCGCCGCGCTCGTGGACGGCCGCGGTGAGCTCGCGCACGCCGGGGGTCGGCTCGATGCGCGCCAGCACATGCCCGAAGGCCGACACGGGGACGCCTGCGAGCGCCTTGACGCGCGAGCGCAGGCTCGTCGCGAAGTCGACCTCGCCCCGCATGGCGGCCTCGGTCGCCTCGGCGACCTCGGCGCCCCGCCCGACCTCGTCCGCGATCAGCTCGATGACCTCATTGCGGATGAGGGTCGAGTCGGCGTCCAGGACGACGAGGAAGCGGGAGGATGTCGCGGGCACGACTTCCACCGTAGCGGGGCCTGGGAGCGCCCGATGACGGCGGTCAGCGCTCGATGACGGCGCCCTTGCCGACGACCGTGATGCCGCTGTCGGTCACAGTGAACCCACGGGCGAGGTCGCGCTCGCGATCCACGCCGACCGTCGCGCCGTCGGCCAGGACGACGTTCTTGTCGAGGATCGCGCGGTGCACGCGCGCGCCCGCACCGACACGGACGTGGTCGAAGAGGACGGCATCCGTGATCGTCGCGCCGCCGCCCGAGAGCGTCCACGGTCCCACGACGCTGCGCTCGAGGTGCGTCCCCGACAGCACCGAGCCGAGCGAGACGACCGAATCGATCGCGTTGCCCATCCGCCCGACCGAGTCGCGCACGAACTTCGCGGGCGGCGAGTTGACCGTCTGCGAGTGGATCGGCCACTCCATGTTGTACAGGTTGAAGACGGGAAGGGTCGAGATGAGGTCCTGGTGCGCGTCGAAGAACGAGTCGATCGTGCCGACGTCCCGCCAGTAGTCGCGATCGCGATCCGTGGACCCAGGCACGTCGTTGCGCTTCATGTCGTAGACGCCGGCCTCGCCGCGTCCGACGAAGTAGGGGACGATGTCGCCGCCCATGTCGTGGTTGGACGTCGGCAGTTCGCCGTCGCTCTCGACCGCTTCGATGAGCGCGTCGGCGTCGAAGATGTAGTTTCCCATCGATGCGAGCACCTCACCGGGGGAGTCCGCGAGCCCCGTCGGCTTCTGGGGCTTCTCGAGGAACTCTCGGATGCGCACGGGGTCGTCGTCCGGGACGTCGATGACGCCGAACTGGTTCGCGAGCGCGATCGGCTGACGGATGCCGGCGACTGTGGCCCGCGCGCCGGATTCGATGTGCGCCGCGAGCATCTGCCGGAAGTCCATCCGGTAGACGTGATCCGCGCCGATCACGACGACGATGTCGGGCTTCTCGTCGTTGATGAGGTTGAGGCTCTGCAGGATCGCGTCGGCCGACCCCGAGAACCACCGCTTGCCGAGGCGCTGCTGCGCCGGCACGGAGGCCACGTACGAGTCGAGGAGCGCCGACATGCGCCACGTCTGCGAGATGTGGCGGTCGAGGCTGTGCGACTTGTACTGGGTCAGCACGACGATCTGTCTGAGTCCCGAATTGATGAGATTCGAGATCGCGAAGTCGATGAGCCGGTACTGGCCGCCGAACGGCACGGCGGGCTTGGCCCGATCCGCCGTCAGAGGCATCAATCTCTTCCCCTCGCCACCTGCGAGGACGATTCCGAACACCTTCGGCTGCGCTGGCATGGGACCCACATTAGGGCCCACGTCGGGACCGGGGTAGCGGGTATACCCGGCGCGTCACGTGTACTAGGTTTCGAGGCATGCGCGTGGACATCGTCACCAAGGAGTACCCGCCCGAGATCTACGGCGGAGCGGGTGTGCACGTCACCGAACTGGTCAAAGCGCTTCGAGAGTCGATCGACGTCCGCGTGCGGGCCTTCGGCGCGGAGCGCGATGAGGAGGGCACGACCGCTTACGGCGTCCCCTCCGAGCTGGCGTCGGCCAACGCGGCCCTCCAGACCCTCGGCACCGACCTCGAGATCGTGACGGACGTCGCGGGCGCCGACGTCGTGCACAGTCACACGTGGTACGCGAACTTCGCAGGGCATCTCGCGTCGCTCCTGCACGGCATCCCGCACATCGTCACCGCCCACAGCCTCGAGCCGCTGAGGCCGTGGAAGGCCGAGCAGCTCGGCGGCGGGTACGCCGTGTCGAGCTACATCGAGAAGACGGCATACGAGGGCGCGGCGGCGATCGTCGCAGTCAGCGAAGGCATGAAGGCCGACATCCTGCGCAGCTACCCGTCCCTCGACCCCGGCAAGGTGCGGGTCATCTACAACGGCATCGACGTCGAGGCGTGGCATCCCGTCGAGGATCCCGACCTGCTCGCGCAGCTGGGCGTCGACGCGTCGAAGCCCTCGATCGTCTTCGTCGGTCGCATCACGCGGCAGAAGGGCCTGCCCTACCTGCTGCGCGCGGCCGAGAAGCTGCCGCCGGACGTCCAGCTCGTGCTGTGCGCCGGCGCTCCCGACACCCCGCAGATCATGGCCGAGGTCGAGGAGCTCGTGAAGGGGCTCCAGCAGACCCGCGAGGGCATCGTGTGGCTCGACCGGCTGCTGTCGCGGCACGAGCTGTGCACGCTGCTCGCCGCCGCGACGACCTTCGTCTGCCCCTCCGTCTACGAGCCCCTCGGCATCGTGAACCTCGAGGCGATGGCGTGCGGCGCCGCCGTCGTCGGCACGGCGACGGGCGGCATCCCCGAGGTCGTCGTCGACGGCGTGACAGGGCGGCTCGTCCCGATCGAGCAGGTGCAGGACGGCACGGGAACGCCCATCGACCCGGAGAAGTTCGTCGACGACCTCGCGCGCGTCCTCAGCGAGGTCGTCTCGGATCGGGAGCGGGCCGCGGCCTACGGGGCGGCAGGGCGGGAGCGCGCGGCGAACGACTTCAGCTGGGCGTCGATCGCGCAGACGACCGAGGCCCTGTACGCGGAGGTCGCGCGCGAGGGCCGATAGGCTGACGGCATGGCGCAAGTCCTCCAGTTCTCCGACGTCGTCGTCCGCCGAAACGCCCGTGACATCGTCGATCGGCTGAACTGGTCGGTCGACGACGACGAGCGCTGGGTCATCCTCGGGCCGAACGGCGCGGGCAAGACGACGCTGCTGCAGCTGGCCGACACGCTGCTGCACCCCACCTCGGGCACGGTGACGATCCTCGGCGAGCGGCTCGGCCGCACGGACGTCTTCGAGCTGCGGCCCCGCATCGGCTTCGCCTCCTCCGCCATGGCCAGGATCGTCCCGGAGGACGAGACCGTCATCAACGTCGTGCTGACGGCGGCGTTCTCCGTGCTCGGGCGCTGGAACGAGGACTACGAGGACCTCGACGAGCGCCGCGCGCTGCGCGTCCTGGCCGAGTGGAAGCTCGAGGACCTCGCCGACCGCACCTTCGGGACCCTGTCCGACGGCGAGCAGAAGCGCGTCCAGATCGCGCGTGCCGTCATGACAGACCCCGAGCTCCTGCTCCTGGACGAGCCCACCGCGAGCCTCGACCTCGGCGCCCGCGAAGAGCTCCTGCAGCTCCTCGGCGGGTACGCGCAGGCGCCCACGACGCCCGCCATGATCATGGTGACCCACCACGTCGAGGAGATCCCGGTCGGCTTCACGCACGTCCTGCTCCTGCGCGACGGCGGGATCGTGGCGGCGGGCCCGATCGAGGAGACGCTGACGGCGGAGAACCTCACCGCGACGTTCGGGCTGCCCATCACGCTGACGTCGGAGGACGGCCGCCACGCGGCCCGCGCGACGTCCTGAGGGCGCCGGCCCGGCCGATTCCGCAGCACGGCCTCCGGGCTGGTAAGATCGATCTTTGGTGCGCTCGCACCACAGACTTCGTCCGCCCTGGCAAAATCCAGGGCACCACACCTTGAAGGACTTCCCATGAAGACTGACATCCACCCCGAGTACAAGGCCGTCGTGTTCCGCGACCTCGGCTCGGGCGAGACGTTCCTCACCCGCTCCACCGTTTCGAGCGACAAGACGATCGAGCTCGACGGCGTCGAGTACCCGGTCATCGACGTCGAGATCTCGTCGGCGTCGCACCCGTTCTACACGGGCAAGCAGCGCATCATGGACTCGGCCGGTCGCGTCGAGAAGTTCAACCAGCGCTTCAAGAACTTCGGCTCGAAGTAAGCAGCTGTTCCGAAAGGCCCCGGCGATGCCGGGGCCTTTCGCGTCCCCTCAGCGGATCGGCCAGCTGCCGTCGACCGTCTCGTCGGGGTCGAGGCGGCCGATGCTGATGAAGTACTCCGTGAGGCTCGCGGCCTGAGCGCGCGCCCAGCTGATCTGCCGTGTGTGCAGTTCGTGCGCGCTCGCCGGCAGCCACGGCGCGTACCGCTCGGCGAGAGCCTGAGCGACGCGTCCGGCCGCGACGGCGTCCGCGGATGCCTCATGGGCGCCGTCGAGCCGCACGGCGTAGTGCTGGGCCACGACCGTGAGGGTCCGCTTGCCGCGGCGCCACCGGTCGTACGCCTTGTCGACGACGAGCGGATCGATGACGGGCGCGGGCGCGAGGATCGGCTCGACGCCGTGGCGCACGGCCTCGTTCTTGAGCAGCGAGAAGTCGTACGGCGCGTTGTAGGCGACGATCGGGATGCCGGCATCCAGGATCCCGCGGAGGGCGTCGACGATCTCGCCGACGACGTCCCGCGCGGGACGTCCGTGCGCGCGGGCGTGCTCGGTCGTCAGGCCGTGCACGGCCGTCGCGCCCTCGGGGATCGGCACGCCGGGATCGGCGAGCCAGTCGCGCGCCGTCAGCACGGTGCCCCCGGCATCCAGCACCCCGACATGTGCCGTGACGATGCGGTCGGACGTGACGTCCACGCCCGTCGTCTCGAGGTCGAAGACGCCGATGAGCCGGCTCCACTCGGGTGATCTGAATAGGGCGAGGGGCTCCATGCCGCTCACGGTATGGGCCGCCACCGACATTTCCGATCAGGCGCGCGGCCTCGCCGTCCGACATCGCCGGGCAGGCACGCGGCGCGTGCACAGGGCGGCTCCGTAGACTCGAGGGCGTGCCGGTCGTCAGTCCCTACTCGCCTCTGCTCGCCGCCATCCCCGTCGTGCGCCGCGAGGTCGAGGTGCTGGGCGGAACGACGGCGTACTGGATCTACGGGCCGGAGGACGCCGAGACCACGATCCTCGCCGTCCACGGCTTCCGCGGCGAGCACCACGGGCTCGAGCCCGTCGTCGCGCACCTGCCCGACGTGCGCATCGTCTCGCCCGACCTGCCCGGATTCGGCGAGACGCCGCCGCTTCCGGGGCGCCGGCACGACCTCGGTGCCTACGCCGACTGGCTGAGGGCCTTCGCCGCCGCGGTCGCCCCGGGCGCGATCATCCTCGGCCACTCGTTCGGCTCGATCGTCGTCGCGGCCGCAGTCGCGGGCGGGCTCGAGACGCCGCGCGTCATCCTCGTGAACCCCATCGGCGCGCCCGCGCTCGAGGGCCCGCGTGGGCTGCTCACACGCCTCGCGGTCTTCTACTACTGGTCCGGGGCGCGTCTTCCCAAGGGCCTCGGCGACGCGCTGCTGCGCAACGGGCTGATCGTGCGGGTCATGAGCGTCTCGATGGCCAAGACCCGGGATCGCGACCTGCGCAGGTTCATCCACGACCAGCACGACACCTACTTCTCCCGCTTCGCCGACCGCGACGTGCTGCACGACGCCTTCCTCGCCTCGGTGTCGCACGACGTCCGTGAATTCGCGCCGCGCATCGCGCAGCCGACGCTGCTCGTCGCGGCCCAGAAGGACGACATCACCCCCATCGAGGCGGAGCGCCACCTCGCGACGCTCTTCCCGTCCGCGCAGCTCGTCGAGATTCCGGATGTCGGGCATCTCATCCACTACGAGACGCCGGCTCCCGCCGCCGAGGCGATCAGGCGGTTTCTCGCGCCTTCCGAGCCCGGTACGCGTTGACGTTCATGCGGTTGCCGCAGTTGCCGGTGTCGCAGTAGCGCTTGGAGCCGTTGCGCGAGTAGTCGATGTAGACGGCATCGCAGTCGTCCGCCGAGCACACGCGCACGCGGCCGTACTCGTCCGACCGGATGACGTCGACGAACGCCATCGCGGCTTCGACGAGCATCCGGGTCGCGAGCGGCGCGTCGTCGGAGGTCCCGTGGATGTGCCAGTCGTACCCGTCGTGCGTCGTGAGCTGGGGGAGCGCGCCGCCGTCGCGCAGCATCGCGTTCACAAGCGGAACGGCGTCGTCACGTCCGACATCCCACAGCCGGCGCACGCGCGGGCGGATGTCGCGGATGGCGTCGAGCTCGGCCTGCGTGCGCCTGATCCGACCCGTGTAGGGGTTCGCCTCGAGGTAGACGTCGAGCTCGGCGAGCGTCGTGAGACGGTCCGGATCATCGTGCCCGGGGAGGGTGTTGACGAGGTCGACGACGGCCGCGAGCGAGCGCGCTGTGTCATGGATGAACACCATGTTGACTCCTGACGCTTCGGACCGGTACTGTCACCAGTGTAATCTCCGACACTCATGACAGGCGGATGACATGACGGCCACCGCGTCGCCTCGGCTCGAACCTACGTCGACGCGCCGCGTGAGTACGGCCGGTCTCATCATGGCGGTCGCATCCGCTCTCGCCTTCTCATCCAGCGGCCCGTTCGTGAAGCCGCTGCTCGAAGCAGGATGGTCGCTCGGTGCGGCGCTCCTCGTGCGCATGGGCGTGTCGGGGCTGATCCTGGCGCCCGCCCTCATCGGCGCCATCCGCCGGGAGCGGTCGTTCCTCCGCCGGCACTGGCGGATGCTGCTCCTGTTCGGCCTCGTGCCGGTCGCCGGATGCCAGCTGCTGTTCTTCTCGGCGATGCAGCGGATGCCGGTCGCCGTGGCCCTTCTCATCCAGTACCTCGCCCCCGTCCTGCTCGTCGGACTCGCGTGGATCCAGACGCGCCGGGCCCCCTCACGCCTGGTCGTCGTCGGATCCGTCGTCGCGATCTCCGGGCTCGTCCTCGTCGTCGACATCTCGGGAGCGTCCTTCGACCTGCTCGGCACGATCCTGGCGCTCGGCGCCGCGGTCTGCGTCGGCGCGTACTTCCTCATCTCGGAACGGACGGGCGGCGACCTCCCGCCCCTCGCGCTCGCCTCAGGCGGACTGCTCGTGGGAGCGGCGCTCATGGCCGTGCTGTGCGAGACGGGGATCATGCCGTTCCAGGCGCCGGCCGTCGATGTGGTCCTCGCCGGCGCGACCGTGCCCGGCATCCTCCCGATCATGTGGGTGTCGGCGGTCGGCACGACGCTCGGCTACGCCCTCGGGGTCATGGCGGTGCCGCGGATCGGCTCGCGCGTCGCGTCCTTCGTCGGTCTTTCCGAGGTCCTCTTCGCGCTCGGGTTCGCGTGGCTCTTCCTCGGCGAGGTGCCCGCACCCGTGCAATTCGTGGGCGGCGCGCTCATCCTCGCGGGCGTGGTCCTCGTCCGGCTGGACGCCGACCGCCGCGAGGGCGCACTCACGACTCCTGCTGCGCCAGCTCCATGAGCGGTGCCACGCGGTAGCCGATCACCTCGCCCATCACGAGCGAGGTCTCGGTGCGCTCGACGCCCTCGACCGCGAGGATGCGCGCATCCGTGTCGAAGAGGTGCTGGGTGTCGCGGCACGCGACGCGGACGAGCAGATCGACCTGTCCGCTGAGCCCGTGGACCTGCACGATCTCAGGGATGTGCTGGAGCTCCTGGCTGATGCGGGGGAGGTCCGCCTGGCGCACGATGACACTCACGAACGCCTCGATCGGGAACCCCAGGGCGGCGGATGAGATCGCGCGCTCGTAGGAGAGGAAGACGCCCGCGCGCTCGAGCCGCCCCATGCGTGCCTGCACCGTGTTGCGCGACATCCCGAGCTTGTCGGACAGCGCGACGACGGTGGCTCGCGGATCCTGGGAGAGGGCCGAGAGGAGCTCGAGGTCGACTCGATCGAGGGTGCTCATAGTGCGAAAGATTAGCACGATGCGAGGGGGAGGTGTTGCGCAACATGCTCAAGTGAATCGAGCATACTTGAGCGAGGTGCAAGATCGACGTAGTCTCAGCCATGTCGGCGACGCTGCCGGCGCTCCGAAGGGGACCGCTCCACGAAGGCTGGTCTCCCCGCGAAGGGATGACGACGATGCACACCCTCACACCACAGACGGATCTCGCGACAGACGTCGACGACGTCGCTCGGCTCGTGAACGAGGACGGCGAACGCGTCGCCGATCCTGAGCTCGACCGCTGGGTCGCCGACGTCGACGCCGAGACGCTGCGCGGGCTCTACCGCGACATGGTGCTCGTGCGCCGCATCGACACGGAGGGCGTCGCCCTCCAGCGGCAGGGGCAGCTCGGCCTCTGGGCGCCGTGCCAGGGCCAGGAGGGCGTGCAGGTGGGCACCGCGCACGCGCTGCGCGGAGACGACTTCGCCTTCCCGAGCTACCGCGAGATCGGCGTGCAGCACGTCCGCGGTGCCAAGCCCGCCGACTTCGTGATCGCGTGGCGCGGCGAGGAGCACTCCACGTACAACCCCTACGACATCGGCACGGCGACCCCCCAGATCATCATCGGAGCGCAGAGCCTGCACGCCGTCGGCTACGCGATGGGCATCCAGCGCGACGGCACGGACCAGGTCGCCGCCGCCTACTTCGGCGACGGCGCGTCCAGCCAGGGCGACGTCAACGAAGCCATGGTCTTCGCCTCGTCGTTCCGCGCGCCCGTCGTGTTCGTCTGCACGAACAACCAGTGGGCGATCTCGGAGCCCGTCGCCGTCCAGGCGAAGTTCCCGATCGCGGGCCGCGCGCCGGGCTTCGGCATCCCGAGCATGCGCATCGACGGCAACGACGTCCTGGCGAGCCTCGCGGCCATGCGGTGGGCGGTCGACCACGCGCGCCGCGGCGGCGGCCCCACGTTCATCGAGGCCGTCACGTACCGCATGGGTCCCCACACGACTTCGGACGACCCGACGCGCTACCGCGACAAGGACGAGGTCGAGCGCTGGCGCCGTCGCGACCCGATCGCTCGCGTCGAGGCGCTCCTGCGCTCGCAGAACGAGTTCGGCGAGGACTTCCAGGCCGAGGTCGCGGCCGACGCCGACCGCCTGGGTGCCGCCGTGCGCGCGGCCGCCCTGGGCGCCGTCTCGCGCGAGCCCATCGGCGTCTTCGACCACGTCTACGAAGAGCCCCACACGGGTCTCGCCGAGCAGCGCGACCACTTCGCCCGCTACCTCGCGGGATTCCAGACGGATGCCGCGACCGCGGAGGCGGCGCGATGACCGAGCTGACGATGGCCAAGGCCATCAACGAAGGCCTGCGGCGGGCGATGAGCGACGACCCGAAGGTGCTCGTCATGGGCGAGGACATCGGCAAGCTCGGCGGCGTCTTCCGCGTCACCGACGGGCTCCTCGACGAGTTCGGCGCGCAGCGGGTCGTGGACACGCCCCTCGCGGAGTCGGGGATCATGGGCACGGCCGTGGGCCTGGCCTTCCGCGGCTACCGCCCTGTCGTCGAGATCCAGTTCGACGGATTCGTGTACCCCGCGTTCGACCAGATCGTGTGCCAGGTCGCCAAGCTGCACTACCGCACGCGCGGCAACGTGAAGATGCCCATCACGATCCGCATCCCGTGGGCGGGCGGCGTCGGCGCGGCGGAGCACCACTCCGAGTCGCCCGAGGCGTACTTCGTGCACACGTCGGGCCTGCGCGTCATCGCGGTCTCCAATCCGCAGGACGCCTACGTCATGCTGCGCCAGGCCATCGCGTGCGACGACCCCGTCGTCTACTTCGAGCCCAAGCGCCTGTACCACTCGAAGGGCGAGGTCGACCTCGGCGCCGACCTCGCGGACGCCGCCCCCATGGGGCTCGCCCGCATCGCGCGCGAGGGCAGCGACGTCACTCTCCTGGCCTACGGCGCGCAGGTGCGCACGGCGCTGGACGCCGCGACGGCCGCGGAGGACGAGGGCATCTCGATCGAGGTCATCGACCTCCGCTCCATCTCGCCCGTCGACTACCGCACCGTCACGGCATCGGTCCGCAAGACGGGCCGCGTCGTGGTGACGCACGAGGCGGCCCGCGAGGCCGGCGTCGGCGCCGAGCTCATCGCGAGCATCACGGAGAAGTGCTTCAACCACCTCGAGGCCGCGCCGGTGCGCGTGACGGGCCACGACATCCCGTACCCTCCCGCGAAGCTCGAGAAGCACCACCTTCCCGACCTCGATCGCATCCTCGACGGCGTCGACCGCGTCCTGGATCGACCGAACAGCCTCAGCGGGGTGTCTGACCTGTGATCACCGAATTCCGGCTCCCCGACCTCGGCGAGGGGCTCCCCGAGGCCGAGCTCGTGCAGTGGCTCGTCGCCGAGGGCGACACCGTCACGCTCAACCAGACGATCGCGGAGGTCGAGACGGCAAAAGCCGTCGTCGAGCTGCCGTCCCCGTACGCGGGCGTCATCTCCAAGCTCCACGCCGCCGCCGGCGACATCGTCGCGGTGGGCTCCGTGCTCATCGCCTTCGACGTGCCGGGGGAGGATGCCGCTCCCGCCGCGGACGCCGGGTCCGCCGCGGTCGCAGCGGCCGCCGCGTCCGCCGAGACGCCGGCTCAAGTTCCCGCCGCGGCACAAGCGCCCGCCGCGGCACAAGCACCCGCGCCGGGCCAGGAGCACGCCCAGGCACAGCCCAACCTCGTCGGCTACGGCGCCGCACCCCAGGCGGCGGGCCGCCCGACCCGCCGCGCACGGGTGGCCGCGGCATCCGTCTCCTCGGCGGGAGCGGACACCGCCGTGCTCGAAGCCGCACCGCACGATGTCCTGCACGCACCGGACGTCGTCGAGGCGCCGCTCGAGCGGCCGAGGTCGACGCCGCCCGTGCGCAAGCTCGCGAAGGATCTCGGGATCGACCTGGGGCTCGTCGAGCCCACGGGCTCCGACGGGCTCATCACGCGCGCCGACGTCGAGGCGTACGCCGAGCGGATCGGCGCGGCGGCGCCCGCAGTCGCCGAGGTCGACGCGGAACCGGCTCCCGCGTCTCCGGCAGCCCTCGCCGAGCGATCCGCCGTCGAGCGCGAGCGCCGCATCCCGATCCGGGGCGTCCGCAAGCACACGGCCGAGGCGATGGTGCGCAGCGCCTTCACCGCACCTCACGTCACGACCTTCCTCACGGTGGACATCACGGCCACGACCGAGCTCATCGCCTCCCTCAAGGCGGACCGGTCGCTCCAGGGCCACCGCATCGGCATCCTCGCCGTCGCGGCGAAGGCCGTGTGCCTCGCGCTGGCCCGCACTCCGGAGCTCAACTCCCGCTGGGACGAGGAGCACGGCGAGATCGTCGAGTTCGGCTACGTGAACCTCGGGATCGCGGCGGCGACCCAGCGCGGTCTCGTCGTCCCGAACGTCCGGGACGCCGACGCGCTCACGCTCGTCGAGCTCGCCGACGCCATCGGCGGTCTCGCCGAGACGGCTCGCGCCGGCAAGACGTCGCCCGCCGACATGATGAACGGGACCTTCTCGATCACGAACGTGGGCGTCTTCGGCGTCGACGCCGGAACGCCGATCCTGAACCCCGGCGAAGCGGGCATCCTCGCACTGGGCGCCGTCCGGCGCCAGCCCTGGGAGCACCGCGGCGAGATCGCGCTGCGCGATGTCATGACGCTCGCGCTCTCGTTCGACCATCGCCTCGTGGATGGTGAGCAGGGTGCGCGCTTCCTGGCCGACGTCGGAGCGATCCTCCGCGAGCCGGGCCGCGCGATGCTCATGCGCTGACTTGGGGGAGCGGGATGCCGCGTCGCAGGCTGAGCCGGCGGCGCGGCATCCCTGATCGCGGCGCGCTCTCGGCATCCCTGATCCCGGCGCGCTTCCACGCGTCCCGAACTCCGGCTGTCTGGGACGACACGCCGCGCGGCGCTTCGTCGGGGTCGACTCGCGGCGCAGTCAGCCGGAGTTGGGTACGTCCGAGCCAGGCGCCAGGGCTCGCCGGGCCGCGGCATCCCGCATCCCGGCGCGCTCTCGGCATCTCTTATCCCGGCGCGCTCCCGCGCGTCCCGAACTCCGGCTGTCTGGGACGACACGCCGCGCGGCGCTTCGTCGGGGTCGACTCGCGGCGCAGTCAGCCGGAGTTGGGTACGTCCGAG
>NZ_JBEYBL010000015.1:0-15612 GCF_040632175.1 Microbacterium sp. NPDC019599 | reverse complement strand
TACGTCCGAGCCAGGCGGCTGGGCCGCCGGGCCGCGGCATCCCGCATCCCGGCGCGAGAGTGCCCCGGCGAAGCGGTCAGCTCGTGAGCGCGGCCTGGGCCATCGACTCGAGGATGGGACGCACCGTCCGGTCGCCGGCCGGCTGGCGTGCCCCGCGCATGCTGTGCGGAGTCGAGTTGATGAGGCCGAAGCACGCGTGCGCCCGGACGCGCAGGTCGGCCTGGTCGCGCTCGGGATGGATGTCGGACAGCACGCCGATCCACAGTTCGACGTACTCGCGCTGGAGGCGGCGCACACGGCGCCGCTCGTCGTCGGGCAGGCTTGCGAGGTCGCGGTCCTGGACCCGGATGACATCGGCGTCGCGCAGCGCGAAGTCGACGTGGAATGCGATGAGGGCTTCCAGGCGCGCGCGCGGGTCGCTCTCGCGCGCCAGGACGTCCTGTCCGCCGCGGAGCAGCCGTTCGCTCACCTGCACGAGGATCGCGCCGAGGAGCGCCTGCTTGTTGGCGAAGTGACGGTAGACGGCCGGTCCGCTCACGCCGACGGCGCCGCCGAGGTCTTCCAGGCTGACGCCGCTGAAGCCGCGCTCTGCGAAAAGGCGCGCCGCTTCGCGCAGGATCGCCGCCTGGCGATCCGCCTTCGCACGGTCGCGTTCGGTGAGACCGCTTGTCATTTCAGTTAATCCTCGCTAACCTGAAGACTCGGTTAGTGAACCCTAACCATTACGCCCGCATCCGGACAACGTCTGTAATGCGATCGTGACGTCGACGGAGATGACACGGAGCACACCATGGATCAGCACGACCTTTCCGAGGACGAGAACGAGCTCGCGCGGCTCGTCCGCGAGTTCGCCGACGAGGTGGTCGCCCCTCGTTCGTACGAGGCGGATCGCACCAAGACGCTGCCACTGGACGTCGTCGCGCAGATGGGCGAGCTCGGCCTGTTCGGCCTGCCCTTCCCCGAGGAGTTCGGCGGTCAGGGCGGCGACTACCTCGCGCTGTGCCTCGCGATCGAGGGACTGGGACGCGTCGATCAGTCGATCGCCATCACGCTGGAAGCGGGCGTGAGCCTGGGCGCGATGCCGGTGTTCCGGTTCGGCACCGACGCGCAGAAGCAGGAGCTCCTGCCGGACCTCTTGGCCGGCCGAGCGCTCGCCGGCTTCGGGCTCACCGAGCCGGAGGCGGGGTCGGATGCCGGGGCGACCCGTACGACGGCGCGGCTCGACGGCGCCGAATGGGTGATCAACGGCTCGAAGCAGTTCATCACCAACTCCGGCACCGACATAACGCGGTTCGTGACGGTCACCGCGGTCACGGGGGAGCGGGACGGCCGCAAGGAGATCTCGACGATCATCGTCCCCAACGGCACGCCCGGCTTCACGGTCGAGGCGCCGTACGACAAGGTCGGCTGGCACGCGTCCGACACGCATCCGCTGACGTTCGTCGACGCGCGAGTGCCCGAGGAAAACCTGCTCGGCGAGCGCGGCCGCGGCTTCGCGAACTTCCTGCACATCCTCGACGAAGGCCGCATCGCGATCGCGGCGCTGTCGACCGGCGCCGCGGAGGGATGCCTCGAAGCCGCCGTCGACTACGCCAAGAAGCGGACGGTCTTCGGCGAGCGGCTCGCCTCGAGGCAGAGCATCCAGTTCACCATCGCGCGGATGCAGGCGCGCGTGCACACGGCGCGCCTCGCGTGGCGCCACGCGGCGCGCCTGCGGGATGCCGGCAAGCCCTTCAAGACCGAGGCTGCGATCGCCAAGCTCACGGCGAGCGACGCCGCGATGGACAACGCGCGCGATGCGACGCAGGTCTTCGGCGGCAACGGCTTCATGAACGAGTACCCCGTCGCGCGGCACTACCGCGACTCGAAGATCCTCGAGATCGGCGAAGGCACGACGGAGGTGCAGCTCCTCGTCATCTCGCGTGCGCTCGGTCTCGACGGGTAGCGTGTCCGTCGTGAGCGAGGCGGGCGACGGCACGGGCTGGCAGGAGGCGGTCGCGCCGCGCGAGGTCCTTCAGCGCGGCCTCTACTACGACGAGCTCGAGGTCGGCGTGCGCTACCTGCACCGCCCTGGCCGCACCGCGACGGAGGCGGACAACGTGCTGTTTTCGTCTCTCACGATGAACGGGCAGGCGCTCCACCTCGACGCGGCGTTCTCGGCGACGCAGCCCTTCGGGCAGCGGCTCATGAACTCCATGTGGACGCTTGCGACGATGGTCGGGGCATCCGTCTCGCAGATCACGCAGGGCACCCTCGTCGCGCAGCTGGGGATGACGGACATCTCGTTCCCCGCGCCGCTCTTCCACGGCGACACGCTCTACACCGAGACGGAGATCGTCGAGAAGCGGCGCTCGGCCTCGCGGCCGGGCCAGGGGATCGTGACGATGCGGCACACGGGCCGCAATCAGGAGGGTGTCGTCGTCGCGCTCGCCACGCGCGTCGCCCTCATGTGGTGCCGCGACGAGCCTCGGGAGGGCACGGAATGACCTTCGACCTCGGTCCCGCGATCCTGTTCTGCCCCGCCGATCGCCCCGAGCGCTACGGCAAGGCGCTCGAGCGCGCCGACGCCGTCATCCTCGATCTCGAGGACGCCGTCGCGCCTGCCGACAAGGCGGCGGCCCGCGGCGCGGTCATCGAGTCGGACCTCGATCCGGAGCGGGTCATCGTGCGCGTGAACCCCGTCGGCTCGGGCGACATCGATGCCGACATCCGCACCCTGTCGCAGACCGACTACCGCACGATCATGGTCGCCAAGGCCGAGTCCCCCAAGCGCATCTCGAGGATCGACGGACGCTTCGCCGTCGTCGCACTCCTCGAGACGGCGAAAGGCGTCTCGAACGCCGAGCGCATCGCCGACCTCGCCAACGTCGTCGCGCTCATGTGGGGCGCCGAGGATCTCGTCGCGAGCCTCGGCGGCACGTCGAGCCGAAAGCCGAACGGCCGCTACCGCGACATCGCCCGGTACGCGCGCGGTCGCACGCTGCTCGCCGCAGGCGCGCGGGGCAAGGCCGCCATCGACGCCGTGCACTTGGACATCGCGGGCCTCAAGCGGCTGCGGATCGAGGCGACGGATGCCGCGGCCACGGGCTTCGCCGCGACCGCGTGCATCCACCCGAGCCAGGTCGAGGTCATCCGCGCCGCCTACCGCCCGGCTGCGGCCGACGTCGCGTGGGCGCACGGCGTCATCGCGGCGGCGAAGGGGGAGCGCGGCGTCTTCTCCTACGAGGGACGCATGGTCGACGAGCCTGTGCTGCGGCACGCCCGGGCGCTCCTGCAGCGGGCCGGAGCCTGACGCCTCAGCCCTCCGCGGCCCCGCGCTGCGCGACGATCGCGGCGGCGATCCGGCCCACGAGGTCGTACGGCAGCGGCCGGGCGTGCGGGAAGGTCACCGAGTCCTTCTCGGCGCGGTGCGGCGCGACGTCGGCCTCGACCGCGTCGGGGAGCGTCGGCACGGGGTAGAGCCCGATGTGCTTCTTCCAGCCCGCGTAGTGCAGCGCGTACCGACCGCCGAGCATGACCGCGGCGATGCCGTAGCGCATCTTCTCCTCCGGCTCGCGGCCCGTGCCGGACCGGACGGCGTCGACGACGATCTCTCGGACGCGCTGCAGACGCTCGGCGACCTCGGGCGGGAACCCCGCGATGTACTCGTCGACGGTCGCGGGGGCTGGCATGCGCCGAGACTACGCGGCGATGGGCGTGTAGGACAGGAGGCGCAGTCGCTCGCGCTCGAAGAGCACCGTGTGCGCCGACGCGTTGGCCAGCCTCTCGCCGTCCAGCGGCAGCGTCCCGCCGCTCGCGTGGCGGATGACCTCGCGGATGAGCGCACCGTGGGTGACGACGATGACGGATGCCGGTCCCGGCGCCGTCGCGCGCCGCACGTCCCGCGCGACCTTCGCAAGGCCCGCCAGGGCCCGCTCCCGCAAGTCCTCGCGCGTCTCGGCTTCGGGGACGTCGTCGGTCCCGTGCCAGTCGCCCCAGTGCTCGAAGTACTCGTCGACGCTCATGCCCTCGGCGACGCCGTAGCCGCGCTCGCGCAGCTCGGGGTACAGCCGCGGGGCGTCCAGGCCCAGCTCGGCCGCGATGATCTCGCTCGTCTCGCGGGCGCGCGCCAGGTCGCTCGCGACGACGACGGCAGGGATCGCGGGGTCGAGCGTCGCGCGGAGGGCGGCTGCGGCATCCCGTGCCTGACCGCGTCCGGTGTCGTTGAGCGGCACGTCGGTCGCACCCTGGATGCGTCGATCACGGTTCCAGTCGGTCTCGCCGTGGCGCACGAGGATGAGGGTCGTCACGATTCGAGCCTATCCGGGCAGTCTGGGAGGTCGGTCCGGCGCCCGCTCACAGGAGCTGCGGCAGCGTCTCGGCGAGCGCGTGCAGGACATCGCTCGTGCCCGCATCGACCTTGACCGTCGCACGGCCGTCGGCCCGGGTCTCGCCGCGATTGACGATGACGACGGGCAGGCGCCGGCGCCGCGCGCGCTCCACGAGACGGATGCCGGAGTTCACGACGAGGGACGAGCCCGCCACGACGAGCGCATCGCTCGTGCGGACGAGCTGCTCGGCCTCGCGGAACTTCTCGGCGGGGATGAACTCGCCGAAGAAGACGACGTCGGGTTTCAGCATCCCGCCGCATACGCTGCATCCGGGCACGCGGAAGCCATCGGTGGACTCGGGGAGGACGTCGCCGTCGGGGCCGAGCTTGACGTTCTCGGGGATCGCGATCCAGGGGTTGTCGCGCTCGACGCGCACCGCGAGGTCGCGGCGGTCGAAGACCTGGCCGCAGTGCGTGCAGAAGACGCGGCGCATCGTGCCGTGCAGCTCGACGACGCGGCGCCCGCCCGCGCGGACGTGCAGTCCGTCGACGTTCTGCGTCACGACGCCCGTCGCCACTCCGGCGCCCTCGAGGCGGGCGAGGGCGCGGTGTCCCGCGTTCGGCTCGGCGGCCGCGAAGGCCTTCCAGCCCAGGTGGCTGCCGACCCAGTAGCGCCGGCGCGCCTCTTCGCTGGAGAGGAAGCGCTCGGCCGTCATGGGAGTGCGCACGGGCGCGCCCTTGCCGCGGTAGTCCGGGATGCCGGAATCCGTCGAGACGCCGGCGCCCGTCAGCACCGCGATGCGCCGCCCAGCGAGGGCGTCGACGGCGCGCGAGAGCGACTCCGACGTCTGCGCGTCGAACTCCGTCACGATCGTCATGGCGCACCCTCCGCGTCCGAGAGTACGCCCGCCGGTTTTCGGGCGTGTTACGGGATGCCCGTGGGAAGGTGGACGGGTGCGCGTCATCCCCATCGAGTCCGCCGGCGACGAGCGTCTCGCCGACTACCGGGATCTGACGGATGTCGCGCTGCGACGCGTGCTCGAGCCCGAGGGTGGCCTCTACATCGCCGAGTCCGCCAAGGTCATCGCGCGCGCCGTGGGCGCGGGGCACCGGCCGCGGTCGGTGCTCGTGCAGGAGAAGTGGCTCGACGACGTCGCGGCGATCCTGGAGGACGTGCCCGACGTCCCCGTCTACGTCGTCTCACCCGAGGTCGCCGAGGGCATCACGGGGTACGTCGTGCACCGCGGCGCGCTCGCCGCGATGCACCGCCCCGACCTGCCGACGGTCGCCGAGGTCGTCGGCGACGCGCGCCGGGTCGTGGTCCTCGAGGACATCGTCGACCACACCAACGTCGGCGCGATCTTCCGCAGCTGCGCGGCGCTCGGCGCCGACGCCGTGCTCATCTCGCCGCGCTGCGCCGATCCGCTCTACCGGCGCTCGGTGAGGGTGAGCATGGGAACGGTCTTCCAGGTGCCGTGGACGCGGCTGCCGGAGTGGACCGAGGCCCGCGGCATCCTGAGCGCCCTCGGCTTCCATCTCGCCGCGTTCGCGCTCGCAGACGGCGCCGTGCCGCTCGACGAATTCGCCGCGGCGGCGCCCGAGCGCGTCGCGCTGATCCTCGGCGCGGAGGGCGACGGGCTGAGCCGCCGCGCGCTCGAGGCCGCCGACACTATCGTGACGATCCCCATGGCCGGCGGCGTCGACTCGCTCAACGTCGCGGCGGCTTCGGCGGTCGCGGTGTGGTCGCTGCGGGTGTCCTAGAGGCGCTGCCGCTGGTTCGTGGCCGCAGATCCACCACACGCCCCGGTCGGGGCTCACGCAGACGCCATCGTGCGCGCGGCGCGGCGGGCGAGCGCCCAGACGCCGAGCCCCGACGCGAGGAAGATCGCCGCGAGGATGCCCCACCCCAGCAGCCCGACCGACTCGGTCGTCGCCGCGACGAGGAGCGGCGCGGCGGTCGCGCCGATCGAGTACCCGGCCGAGAACATGCCCTGGTACTCGCCGGCGCGGCGGGGGTCGGCGAGCTCGAAGCTGAGGCCCCAGCCGCTCGCCTGCGAGAGCACCTCGGCGAAGGCGTGCGCGACGGTCGCGGTCACGATGACGGCGATCGCGGCGACGGCGGGCAGGCCCGCCGCGAGGGCGTAGACGACGCACGCCGCGGCCATGAGCCAGGCGGCGATCGCCGAGACGCGGGCCGCGCGCCGCAGGTCATGCGTGCCGCGCGAGAGCGGCACCTGGAAGCACACGACGATGACGGTGTTGAGGATCAGGACCGCCGCGACGAGGACCTCGGGCGCCGTCGTGTCGTGGGCGATCCAGAGCGGGACGGCGAGCTCGCCGACGCCGAACTGCATCCCGAACACGGCGCACAGGGCCGTCAGCGCGAGGTAGCGCCTGTCGCGCCACGGCGAGAGCCCGCCCGGCCTCGCGAGGCGGCGGGATGCTGTCGCTCCGCCGTCCGCGGAGGTTGCTCGCGCCGCGTCCGCCGAGGCGGGGAGCTTCATCAGCCGCAGCACCGCGACGATGTAGGCGAGGCCCGCGACGACGAGCAGCGCGCGGTACGCGAACGGCGTGCCGATCGCGAGCGCGATCGCCCCGATGCCGGACCCGACGGCGATCGAGATGTTCGTGACGGTCCGCAGGACGGCGCGCGCGTGGACGCGCTCCTCAGGGCCGAAGACGCGCGCGAGGATCGCCATCCGCGCCGTGTTGGCGGCCTGTCCGAAGGCGCCCACGCCGATGCCCACGACGAGCGCAGCGGTGAATCCGTCGGCGAGCGGGAAGCCGGCCAGCGCACACCCCTCCAGCGCGCTGAACCCGACGAGGAGCCGGCGCGCGCTCGTGCGGTCCGCGAGCCACCCTCCCGCGAAGGACGCGCCGATGCCGACGGCGCTCGACGCGGCGAGCACGACAGCCACCTCGGCGGCCGACAGGCCGACGACGAAGGTGAAGTAGAGGACGGAGACCGTCAGGAAGATGCCGCGGCCGACGCGGCTGATGAGGGTCGCCGTGACGAGGATGCGGAGGACGGAGGCGCCGGGCGCGCTCTGGACAGTGGGGAGGACGCCCGTGTCGGCGGGGGAGGGGGAGGGCATGCATCCGTTCTCTCAGGTGCGGGCGGGTTGCGGAATCGATGTAGCGTTGTGCTTCATGCTGCGGTACCTGCTGACGGAGGATGACGTCGGCGCCGTGCGGTTCGGCATCTCCCCGCTGTGCGAGCTCGGGCTGTCGATCCGCGCGATCGCCGACCCCTCGCGCTTCCCGCTTCAGCTCGGCTGGGTGCGCCGGACCGAGGCCGCGCGCGCGAATCTCGACCACGAGGCGCTCGCGGGGCTCATCGACGACCGCGGGTGGACTCCGGACTTCCTCAACCCGCGACCGGACTCGCCGCTCACGAGGCTCGACGACGAGCTCGTGGGCCTCCGCGCCACGCCGGACGACGTGTTCCGCGCCGATCTCGTCGCGGTGCACGGCGCTGTCCCCGACGTCTTCGCGGGCTCGCCCAGGCGAGCGCTGCGCCGGATCGCAGCATCCCTCGAGCAGCTGTGGGAGACGTGCATCGAGCCCTACTGGCCGCGCATGCGCACCGTGCTGGAGGCCGACATCGTGTTCCGCGGCCGCGTCATCGCGCAGTCCGGCGTCGGCGAGATGCTCAATTCCCTGTCGCCGCGCGTCTCGTACGAGCGCGGCGTCGTCGAGGTGCGGCTGTCCGACCCCGCCGAGCGCACACGTCCCGTCGACGGCGCGGGGCTGACCCTCGTGCCGACGCTGTTCACGCGCCGCGGCTCCGCGCCTGTCGGCGACGGGCCGCCCATGATCGTGTATCCCGCGCGCGGCCAGGGCGCCCTGTGGGAGGTCGAGCGGCTCGTGCACCCGGAGGCGGTCGCGGCGGTGCTGGGCGAGACCCGCGCGGGCCTGCTCGGGATCCTCGGCGAGCCCGCCTCGTCGACGGAGCTCGCCGTGCGCCTCGGCGTCACGACATCGGCGGTCAACCAGCACCTGCGCGTGCTCCGCGACGCGGGCCTGCTCACGTCGGCGCGCTACGGCAGCAGCGTGCTGTACCTGCGCAGCGAGCTGGGCACGTCGCTCCTGGGCGGCGCGGCCGGATGAACAGGCTCAGGCGCGGTCGTCGCCGTCGGCCGTGACCGCGAGGGTCACAGGCAGGGGGTCGGGGCGCTTCGCGGTGATGCTGTCGCCCGACGACTGGTGGCGCAGGCGCCGCAGCACCCACGGCACGAGGAACTCCCGCGCCCACACGAGGTCGACGGCGCGCGCCTCGCGCCACGTGCGGTTCGGCAGCGCGTCGGGCTGCATGGGCTGGAGGTCGTTGGGCACGTTGAGCGCGCGCAGCACCATCCGCGCGATCTCGTGGTGTCCGAGACGGTTGTAGTGCAGTCGGTCGTCGTCGAAGAAGCGCATGTCCTGCACCTCTTTGAGAGCCCACTGGTCGGCGACGATGCAGTCGTACTTGTCGGCGATCGCGCGGATGTTCTCGTTGTAGATCGCGACACGTCCGCGGATGCCGCGGAACACCGGCGTGAAGTTCGTGTCGATGCCTGTGAAGACCACGAGGGTCGCGCCGTCGCTGCTCAGGCGCACGACGGCGTCCTCGAACTTCTGCGCGACGAGATCGGGGTCGGCGCCGGGGCGGATGACGTCGTTGCCACCCGCCGAGAACGTGATGAGGTCGGGCTTGAGTGCGATAGCCGGCTCGACCTGCTCGTCGACGATCTGCCCGATGAGCCGGCCGCGGATCGCGAGATTGGCGTAGGCGAAGTCGTCGACCTGCTGCGAGAGCACTTCGGCGACGCGGTCCGCCCAGCCGCGGAAGCCGTTCGGCGCGGTCGGCTCGGGGTCGCCGACGCCCTCCGTGAACGAGTCGCCGATCGCGACGTAGCGCCGCCACGGGTGCGGCTGCGCGTTGGGGATGTAGGGACTGCGGTGATCGTCGTTGCTCGGCATCCGTCTTCCTCGGTTCGTGACCGCTCACCAGGCTAACCGCTGCCGCGCCGTGCGGGCGGCGCCGCCGGCTCGCGGTCGTCCCGGTGTCGCCGGGCTCGTCTATCGTGGTCACTCGTGTCTTCGGGCGCGGATGGAGGGGAGCCGATGGACGACGACGCGTCATTCGCCACGCCATCCGACGGCCGGTCAGGCTCCGCCGTCCTCGACGGCGAGGAGCACGGGCGCCCGCACACCGGCAGCTTCGCGGCAGCGCCCAATCGCATCGGCAGCGGGGCCGCCGATCACCTGTCCCCCTCCTACCCGCAGCGCGCACCCTGGGGCACGGCTCAGCGCCTGCGCGCGTGGCAGGCCGAGGCTCTCGACCTGTACTTCGGGCTCGACGGCCCCGACGGGGTCGGCGGCGGCCCGCGCGACTTCCTCGCGGCGGCGACCCCGGGCGCCGGCAAGACGACGTTCGCACTCCGGCTCGCGAGCGAGCTCCTGCGGCGCCGGATCGTCGACCGCATCGTCGTCGTCGCGCCCACCGAGCACCTGAAGACCCAGTGGGCGGATGCCGGGGCCCGCGTCGGCATCCGCCTCGACCCCGCCTTCAGCAACCGCCACGTCGCACCCGCCCGCCACTACCACGGCGTCGCCGTGACCTACGCGCAGGTCGCGGTGAAGGCATCCGTCCATCAGCGTCTCGTGCTCGACGCGCGCACGCTCGTCATCCTCGACGAGGTGCACCACGGGGGCGACGCGCTCAGCTGGGGCGATGCCCTGCGTGAGGCGTACCAGCGCGCGACGCGGCGCCTGCTCCTCTCAGGGACTCCGTTCCGCAGCGACACCGCGCCCATCCCGTTCGTCGAGTACCACCCCGACGAGAAGGGCATCCGCATCTCGCGGACCGACTACGCGTACGGCTACGGCCGCGCCCTCGAGGACGGCGTCGTCCGGCCCGTCATCTTCCTCGTCTACGCCGGCCAGATGCGCTGGCGCACGAAGACGGGCGAGGAGATGGAGGCCCAGCTCGGGCAGGACAACACGAAGGACATCACGTCCCAGGCGTGGCGCACGGCGCTCGACCCCGAGGGCGAGTGGATCCCCGCCGTCCTCCGGTCGGCGGACCGGCGCCTCACAGAGGTGCGACAGGGGATCCCGGATGCCGGTGGGCTCGTCATCGCGACCGATCAGACGGCCGCGCGGGCCTATGCCGCGATCCTGCGCGAGATCACGGGCGAGGCGCCGACCGTCGTGCTGTCGGACGAGGCTGAGGCGTCGAGCCGCATCGAGGAGTTCTCCAACGGCACGAGCCGGTGGATGGTCGCCGTCCGCATGGTGTCGGAGGGCGTCGACGTCCCGCGCCTCGCCGTCGGCGTCTATGCCACGAGCGCCTCGACGCCCCTCTTCTTCGCCCAGGCGATCGGCCGCTTCGTGCGCGCGCGGCGCCGCGGCGAGACCGCGAGCGTGTTCCTGCCCAACGTCCCGCAGCTTCTCGGGCTCGCAGGTGAGCTGGAGCGCCAGCGCGACCATGCGCTGGATCGCGACAGCGACGGCGAGGACGACTGGAACGCCGAAGAAGACCTGATGGATGCGGCGGAGCGCGAGGACAAGGCGTCCGACGCGCTCACCGAGGAGTTCTCGTACCAGGCGCTCGGCTCGCAGGCCCACTTCGACCGCGTCCTCTACGACGGGCGCGAGTTCGGGCAGCTCGCCGTGCCGGGCACTCCCGAGGAGGAGGAGTTCCTCGGCCTTCCGGGGCTGCTCGAGCCCGAGCACGTGCACGAGCTGCTCATGCAGCGCCAGGCGCGCCAGGGCCGCCACCGCAAGGCGCGCGAGGCCCGGGATGCCGCGCACGCCCCCGACGCGACGCCCGCGCCGCCGCAGGCCCTGCACCGCACGCTCAAGGAGCAGCGCCAGCTCCTCAACAGCCTCGTCGGGCTGTACGCGCGCCAGTCGGGCGAGCCGCACGGCTCGGTCCACGCAGAGCTCCGGCGGGTGTGCGGCGGCCCCGACGTGGCCCATGCGACGGTCGTGCAGCTGCAGTCGCGCATCGACGTCCTGCGCGCGCGGGTCCGCTCCTGATCGGCGCCGCGGAGGGGTTGACCTCTGCGGACGGGCTGATCTAACGTTGTAAACGACGCACGGAAAGCGCATTCCTGCCCGACTGAAACGTTCCACGTTCCTGCTCGGGCACGTTCCCACCGAGAAGAAGGATTCGATGATGAATCACGGACATCGTCCGTTCCGCGCGCTCACAGCGCTCGCCGTCGCCGGCTGTCTGGTCGCAGGCGGCGCACAGTTCGCGGCGGCCGCTCCGCCCGACCACGCCGGACCGTTCGCCGGGGAGACCATCCCCGAGGGGCTGCCGCAGCTCGAGGCCCTGGACAGGGGGCTGGTCGCCGTCTCTTCGAGCGAAGGCGTCTTCCTCAGCTGGCGTCTGCTCGCCTCCGAGGCCACCGGCACGACGAGCACGGGTGTCGCCGGGCCGGAGTTCGTCGTGACACGCGATGGCGAGCCGATCGCGACTGTGAGCGACAGCACCAACCACGTCGATGCCGAGGGCTCTCCCTCGTCCGTCTACCGGGTCATCCCGGTCGTGAAAGGCATCCAGGGCGAGGCGAGCGCGGAGGTGTCGGCGAGCTCGACGAGCTACCTCACGGTTCCGCTGCGCAAGCCCGCCGACGGCAGGACCCCTGCGGGCGTCCTCTTCCCCGGGGGCGAGCCCTACACTTACTCGGCCAACGACGCCAGCGTCGCGGACGTGGACGGCGACGGCGCATACGAGCTCATCGTCAAGTGGGATCCGTCCAACTCGAAGGACGTGTCCCAGGTCGGATACACCGGCGAGGTGTTCATCGACACGTATGAGCTCGACGGAACGCTGCTGAACCGCATCTCGCTGGGTGACAACATCCGCGCGGGCGCCCACTACACGCAGTTCCTCGCGTACGACTTCGACGGCGACGGCCGCAGCGAGCTCATGCTCAAGACGGCGCCGGGCACGAAGTCGACGACCTACCGGGCCGACGGCACGGTCGAGTCCGAGTCGTTCGTCACGCTTCCCGAGCGCGATGTCGCTGCGGGAGTGACCCATCAGGACGACTACCGCATGAGCAACGCGGACTTCCGCGACCACCTCACGCAGCTGTTCCTCGGCTGGCACGAACGGCCCGAGGTCGTCTCCGGGCAATGGCCCGCGACGCTCGAGGAGGCTTGGGGTGCGCCCGTGACGCACGAGTACCCGCTTTCCGACGAGAGCGCGAAGGAGCTGACGGACTACTTCATCGACGTCTACGCGCCCAGCCGGAGCGCCAACAACAGGCTCTGGAACTTCGAGGGCTTCATCGTGGAGGGTCCGGAGTACCTCACGGTCTTCGACGGGCTGACCGGCGCCGAGCTGCAGACGGTGGACTACGACCCGCCGCGCGGTGACGACGGCCTGCTGTGGGGTGACTACGCCATGGGACGGATCGAGCCGGGCAACCGGGTCGACCGCTTCCTCTCCGGCGTCGCGTACCTCGACGGCACGCACCCGTCCGCCGTCTTCGCGCGCGGCTACTACACGCGCTCCACGATCGCCGCCTACGACTGGGACGGTTCCGCGCTGACCCAGCGGTGGTTCGTCGACAGCGGCCATGTGCCCCTCGCGAACCCGTTCAACGACGGACCGCACGGGCGCGACGGCACCGACCCCGAGTTCGCGACGATCACGACGCAGGGCTTCCACTCGCTGAGCTCGGCCGACGTCGACGGCGACGGCCGCCACGAGATCGTCTACGGCTCGGCGACGATCGACGACGACGGCTCGCTCCTGTACAGCTCGTTCGACACGATGCCGCCGCCGAGCGCGCAGCCCGGCCAAGAGGCGCGCCTCGGCCACGGCGACGCGATGCACGTGACCGACATCGACCCGAACCGCCCGGGCCTGGAGGTCTGGACGGCGCACGAGGGCGCGACCTTCGCCCCGTACGGATCGGTCATGCGGGATGCCGCGACGGGCGAGGTGCTCTTCGGCGCGTACTCCGGTCGTGACACGGGCCGCAGCATGATCGGCGACGTCCGCACCGACAGCCCCGGGATGGAGGTGTGGGCGAGCATGCCGAACGGCACGGAGGGCTCGGGTCTGCTCAGCGCCACCGGCAGCGCGCTCCAGTCGACGACGCCGGGCACCAACCAGTCCATCCGATGGGCGGCCGATCTCACGACGCAGATCGTGGGCAACAGCCAGGTCGTGGGCGGCACCCGAGTGGACGCCGTGACGATCGAGGATTGGACGCGCGGCATCCTCGTCGGCGACACCGGCGCGCGCACCAACAACGGGACGAAGGGAAACCCGTCGCTCGTCGCCGATGTTCTCGGCGACTGGCGCGAGGAGCTCGTCGTCCGCACGACGGACTCGTCGGCCCTCCGGATCTACGTCTCGCCTGAGGTCACGTCGCACAAGCTCGTCACGCTCATGCACGACGTGCAGTACCGCGCCGAGGTCGCACGGCAGCAGACGACGTACAACCAGCCTTCGTACCCGGGCTGGTACCTGGCATCCGACACGGACTTCTCGACGGCACCGCTCCTGACCGTCCAGGCGACGCCGCGCGCTCCCCAGCTGCGCGACCGGCCGGGGTCGGGCAATGACGAGGTCCAGGTCCACGCGACCGACGGCGTCGCCTGGTTCGTCAACGGCGAGCGCGTGACGGCGCCGAACGGCAAGGTCCGAGTCGACGGCGAGGTCGAGGTCGTCGCGGTGCCCACAGCCTGGTATCGCTTCGCCTCCGGAACGACGACGAGCTGGACCGCCGACTTCGGCGGCTGATCCGTTCGAATCAGACCACCGCCCCGGCTGCCATCCGCTTTCCGTGCGGGCAGCCGGGGCGGTCCCTCGTCCTGGGCGGCCGGCGCTTCCGCGGCCCGCCGTTCGGGGCCCCGAAATGCTGTCAATCCGCGAATATCCGGGATGCCGCTCCCGGCGCCTGGCTACCGTGGACTGTCCCCACCCGCACCGCAGCCTTCGGAGGCTCCCTTGAGCGTGCCCGCAGCACCGACCGCCCGCGACCGACGCCGATGGGCGCGCTATCTCGTGAACGAGCGCGCTGAGGCGCGCGTCTACCGCGAACTCGCCGTGCGACGGACGGGGGAGGAGCGCGACATCCTCATCGCGCTCGCAGAGGCGGAGGGCCGCCACGAGGCGCACTGGCTGAACCTGCTCGGCGGTGAGCCCGCACGCCTGGCGCGGACGGGCGTCGGCACGCTGCTGCTCGTCTGGATGGCGCGCCGGTTCGGGTCGATCTTCGTGCTCGCGCTCGCCCAGAATGCGGAGGGGCGCTCGCCGTACGACGACGAGCCCTTCGCGACGCCCGCGATGGCGGCGGACGAGAAGATCCACCACGAGGTCGTGCGCGGCCTCGCCGCCCGCGGCCGGCGTCGGCTGTCCGGCACCTTCCGCGCCGCGGTGTTCGGCGCCAACGACGGGCTCGTCTCCAACCTCGCGCTCGTCATGGGCATCGGCGCGACGGGGGTCTCGTCGCAGTTCGTGCTGTTCAGCGGCATCGCGGGACTCCTCGCCGGGGCCCTGTCGATGGGCGCGGGCGAGTTCGTCTCGGTGCGGTCGCAGCGCGAGCTCCTCGCGGCGACCGAGCCGAACGGCTTCGCCGACGCGGCGCTGCCGCATCTCGACATCGACGCCAACGAGCTCGCCCTCGTCTACCGGACGCGGGGGATGCCGGAGTCCGAGGCCCTCGATCGCGCCCGCCGGATCGTGGAGAGCGCGCACGCCCACGGCAGCCCGAGCACATACACGGGCTCGATCCGCACAGCGGACTCGCACGAGGTCGTCGGCGGCGCGTGGGGCGCGGCACTGTCGAGCTTCCTGTTCTTCGCCTCCGGCGCGATCATCCCGGTCCTGCCGTGGATCTTCGGCCTCACCGGGCTCGCCGCGATCGTCCTCGCGCTCGTGCTGGTCGGCATCGCGCTGCTGTCCACGGGAGCCGTCGTGGGCCTGCTCTCCGGTGCCTCGCCGCTCACCCGCGCGCTGCGCCAGCTCGCGATCGGATTCGGCGCCGCCGCGGTCACGTACGTGCTCGGTCTCGCGTTCGGCGTGACGATGGGCTGAGCCGATTCGTCGCTTCGCGAAGACCGTGGTAGTGTCGATCCTCGGTTGCGAAACCGAAAATCACCCAGATGCGCGGGTGGCGGAATAGGTAGACGCGCTAGCTTGAGGTGCTAGTGCCCGTATAGGGCGTGGGGGTTCAAGTCCCCCCTCGCGCACAGAATGTCCTGAGTCGCGACATCGTTTACGAACGAGTCGCGACTCAGGACTTTTTCGTGGGTTCGCCGGGTTGACGGTGACGCTGGGTTGGTGAGTC
>NZ_JBEYBL010000014.1:0-82023 GCF_040632175.1 Microbacterium sp. NPDC019599 | reverse complement strand
CGCCTGCCGGGTCGCGGGGGGCCCGCGGGGCCCCCCCCCGCCCCCGCCCCCCCCCGCGCCGCCCCCCCCCCCCCCCCCCCCCCCCGGCCCCCCCCCCCCCCCCCCCCCCCCCCCGCGGGGGCCCCCCCCCCCCCCCCCCCCCCCCCGCGGCGCACTCCCTGGCGGAGGTCAGTCCCCCGGGTCGTCGCGGCGGCCCGCGACGGCGTACGCGACGGGCGCTGCGCCCACGGGCGGCTCGTCGAAAGGCAGGTCGAAGTCGACGAAGACGATCGCGCCGGCGAGCTCCGGCCCGCGCCCGCGCGTGAGTCCCGTCTTCACTCCCCCGAACGTGACGGTGACGGATGCCGGCAGCACGATGTCGTCGGCGGTCGTGCCGTCGTCGGGCTGGAGGCCGCTGGGCAGGTCGACGGCGATGACGCGCGTGCGCCCCGCGCGGACGGCGGGCCGGAGCGCCTCGACCGCCGTGCGTGCGCCGCCGCGCAGGGCCGGATCGGCCGATGTGCCGATGCCGAGGATTCCGTCGACCACGAGGTCGTAGCCGCCCTCGGTCGCGGTCTGGACGGCTTCGGCGAGCTCGACGCGGCGCGCGCCGGCGGCCTCGGCCGTGGCGAGCGCCTGCGCGTGCGCGGAGTCGCTCGTGAGGAGGAGGTCGATGGCGAGGTCGTCGCCGTCGACGTCGCGCGCGGCCGTCCACTGCAGGAGCGCCGCGGCGGCGTACAGCGCGTCGCCGCCGTTGTCGCCTCGACCCGCGGCGATGAGCAGGCGCCCCACGAGCGGGGCGAGTCCCGCCGAGAACGCGGCGTCGACCTTGAGGCGGGCCGTGACGCCGCGATCGACGAGCTCGTCCGCAATGACCTGGGCGAGAGCCGAGGCCGCCCAGAGCATGAGCGGGACTCCCTGATCGAGCAGCGGACGCTCGGCGGCCCGCACCTGGGCCGAGGTCCAGATCGGCACCCATTCCTCTGCGGCGCTCACGAGCCGGTGCGCTCCTTCTCCTCCTCGGCGCGGGCCTTCTCGAGCTCGGCCGTCGCGGTCTGCAGGGCGTCCTCCGCCTTGCGCACGCGGCGCAGCGCGAAAGTCGTGGCACCGAAGCGGGCTCGGATGCGGTCGGCGTCCTCCGCGACGCCGATGAGGATCCACGTCGACGCGAGCAGCACGACCTGCGCCGCGAGGTTGAACCAGATGAGCAGCGCGATGAGGGCCGCGAACGAGGCGAGGAGCGGGTTGGCCGACGCGCCGCGGACGAAGAGGCCCGACAGCTGCTGCAGCACGGTGAGCCCGATGCCGCCGATGAGGGCACCGGCGGCCAGGGTCCGGAAGCGCGCCTTGACGCCGCTGAGCGACACGAAGAGGAGGACGATGAGGGCCGCGTCGAGGACGAAGACGACGCCCATCGCGAGGGCCCACGTCGCGAGGTCGGCGACGAAGCCGGCCTGCAGGCCGAGCCAGTCGCGGAGCTGCTCGATCAGCGCCGTGCCGAAGAACGTCGCGACCGCCGACACGAGGAAGCCGACGCCTATCACGACGGCGAGCGCCACGTTGCGGAGGATGACCCAGACCCAGAAGCGGTCGTCGTGCAGCTCGCCCGCAAGCGTGCGCAGGGCCGCGCGCGTCGAGCCGATCGCGCCGATGGCACCGCCGAAGAGGGCGACGAGCGAGGCGATCCCGGCGAGAGTGAGTCCCTGGATGGGCGGGATGGTCGAGACGTCGACGATGCCGCCCTCGCCGACGAGTCCCGGGATCGCGGAGTCGACAGCATCCACCAGCGCCTCCATGGCGAGCGGGTTGTCGCCGAGCCACAGCGCCGCGAACGAGAAGCCCAGCAGCACGCCCGCGAAGACGGAGAAGAGCGTGCGGTAGGTGATGCTGTCGGCCAGCATGAATCCGCGCCGCTCGAGGTAGTGGAACCACACCCGCACCGGTTTCAGGGTCAGCGCCCACGCGATGACGCGATCGATGAGGTTGGGACGGCGGGGAGCGGATGCCGCGGTCTCGGCCATGGGGTCAGAGTATCGGCCGACGGAGGCCTCCGAGGCTGTCCACGGGGCGGCAACCTCACAGCCTCGGAATCCCTCCCCTCGCTTATGCTTTCTCAGGGGGCTTGGGATCCCCTTGGGGAATGGGGACAACCATGCGCGGACTCGCACAGACGCTGGTCCTGACCGGAGCCGTTCGCGCGGCCGACATGTCAGCGGCGCTCGCTCAGGTGGGCGACGGACCGGAGCTCACCGACCACCTCGTGAACGCGCATCTGGCGACCGAGGCGCAGGTCGCCGAAGCCGTCGCGCTGAACACCGGACACCGGTACGTCGAGCTCGCGAACCTTCCGCTCGACCCGAACGTCGTGGCGCTCGTGCCCGGCAATCTATGCCGCAAGTACCAGCTGATCCCGATCGACAAGCGCGGCGATCGCCTCGTGGTCGGCATCCTGGACCCCAACGACATCGTGGCGCTCGACGATGTCGCGAGCGTCACCGACCTGTTCGTCGAGCCGGTCGTCGTCGCGCGCGACGCGCTGGAGCAGATGTACGAGCGCTTCCTGCGCTCCGACGAAGAGCTCAGCGAGCTGTCGATCGCGATCGAGGAGAACGTCGAGGCGACGACCGAGTCGTTCACCGAGACGATCGAGGATCAGGATGCCGATGCCCCCGTCGTCCGCTTCGTGAATCTCCTGATCGCGCAGGCCATCAACGACCGCGCGAGCGACATCCACGTCGAGCCGGGCGAGAACCAGCTGACGGTGCGGTACCGCATCGACGGCGTGCTGCACGAGATGCAGAAGGCCGACCGCTCGATCCAGGACGGCATCATCTCGCGCCTGAAGATCATGAGCTCGATCGACATTGCCGAGAAGCGCCGGCCGCAGGACGGTCGCCTCTCGGTGAACCACGAGAGCCGCCAGGTCGACCTCCGCGTCGCGACGCTGCCGACGGTCTGGGGCGAGAAGATCGTCATGCGCATCCTCGACAACACGGGTCAGCGCATGTCGATGTCGGATCTGGTGATGTCCGCGCGCAACCTGGACCGCTTCGAGAACGCGATCTCGCGACCGCACGGCATGGTGCTCGTGACGGGCCCGACGGGGTCGGGCAAGTCGACGACGCTGTACACGGCGCTGCGCTCGGTCGCGAACCCCAAGATCAACGTCATCACGGTCGAAGACCCCGTGGAGTACCGCATCGGCGGCATCAACCAGGTGCAGGTCAACAACAAGGCCGGGCTGACGTTCGGCAGCGCGCTGCGGTCGATCCTGCGATCCGACCCCGATGTCGTGCTGGTCGGTGAGATCCGCGACAAGGAGACGGCGATCATCTCGATCGAGGCGGCGCTCACGGGTCACCTCGTCCTCTCGACACTGCACACGAACGACGCGCCGTCGGCCCTGACGCGACTGACCGAGATCGGCTGCGAGCCGTTCCTCGTGGCGACCGCGCTCGAGGCGATCGTCGCACAGCGCCTCGCGCGTCGACTGTGCATGCGGTGCCGCACACCGTTCACCGAGCCGACCGAAGTGCTGACGCCGCTCGGGTTCCCGCACGATCCGTCGGACCCGCCGCAGCTCTTCCGCGCCGCCGGCTGCGCCGCCTGCTCGCACACCGGCTATCGCGGACGTGTCGCGCTGCATGAGGTCATGTCCGTGACCGAGGAGCTCGAGCAGCTCGTCGTCACGCGCGCGACGGGCACCGAGATGCGCCAGGTTGCCCTGCAGCAGGGGATGGTGTCGCTCCGCGAAGACGGCTTCGCCAAGGTCACCGAGGGCCTGACGACGATCGAAGAGGTGCTCCGGGTCTCGGTCTGAGGCCGCGCTGGCGGTTGGGGCAGCTGTCCCCGACCCCGGGCCCCGCGCACAGCCCGCCTTCGATCGCCGAGCCTGTCGAGGAGTCGTAGCCGCATCCGGCGTATGCGGAGGGTGCCCGCTCCGCGATGCTTGCTCCGCGAAGCTGCCCTCGCTCCGCCTTCGGCGGGGCTCCCGCCGGACCCGGTGCCACGCTTCGCTGCGCAAGCTCGCCTGTGCGCACATGAGATGGGCCAGCGACGCACGTCGAGCTCGGCGCCCCAGGGGCGACCGCTGTGCGGTCCGCGAGACCGTCGGCTGCGACGCCGAGCGGCCGGTCTCTCCCCCCGGTCGTTGAGCGAGCGAAGCGAGACGAAACGCCCTCAGCTTCCGGGTAGCCCCTCACTCCCCGAACGTCTCCAGGTGTCGACGGCGGTTGAAAACTGGTCAGTTCCGGCGGTGAAAAGTGGTCACTCATCACGATTGGAGAGTGATCACCTTGGAGGACTGGGCTCTTATCCGGAGGCTGGCTGCGGAGGGCGTGCCGAAGGCGCGTATCGCGGAGCGGTTGGGGATCTCGCGGACGACGGTGTTGAAGGCGGTCAGGTCGGAGTCGCCGCCGCGGTATGAGCGGACGCCCCACGGAGTCGTCGTTCGTCGCGTTCGAGCCGCGCGTGCGGGCGCTGCTGGCCGAGACACCGGATATGCCTGCGACGGTGCTCGCCGAGCGGGTCGGCTGGGCGGGGTCGATCACCTGGTTCCGGGAGAACGTGAAGCGGCTGCGACCGGCGTTCCGACCGATCGACCCGGCCGACCGGCTGACGTGGGATCCGGGTGATGCGGCGCAGTGCGATCTGTGGTTCCCGGCGGAGAAGATCCCGCTCGAGGACGGGACGAGCAAGCTGCTGCCGGTGCTGGTGATCACGGCCGCGCACTCCAGGTTCATGGTCGCGCGGATGATCCCGACCCGGACCACGGAGGATCTGCTGCTGGCGTCGTGGGAGCTGATCCAGCAGCTCGGGCGGGTGCCGCGGCGGCTGATCTGGGACAACGAGGGTGGGATCGGGAAGGGCCATCGTCCGGCGCAGGGTGTGGCCGCGTTCATGGGCACGCTGGCCACGAAGTTGGTGCTGCTGCCGCCGCGCGACCCGGAGTCCAAGGGTGTCGTCGAGCGCCGCAACGGCTGGTTCGAGACCTCGTTCATGCCGGGCCGCTCGTTCACCTCACCGGCGGACTTCAGTACTCAGTTCGCCGATTGGCTGGACCGCGCGAACCGACGGATCGTCCGCACGACCCGAACGGCGCCGATGGACCGGCTCGAGGCGGACCTTGCCGCGATGCTGCCGTTGCCGCCGATCCCGCTGCATCTGGGGTGGCGCAACAGCATCCGACTCGGCCGCGACTACTACGTCCGCCTCGACACGAACGACTACTCCGTCGACCCCACCGTGATCGGACGGATCGTGGACGTCTCCGCCGACCTGGATCGGGTGAAAGTCCGCGCCGACGGGCGGATCGTCGCCGACCACGCGAGAATCTGGGCGCGCGGAACGACGGTCACCGATCCCGCTCACGTGGAGACCGCCGCGCGGCTGCGCAAGCAGTTCCAGCAGCCCCGCGTCGCCGCGGCCGGGAACGATCTGACCCGGGACCTCGCGGACTATGACCGCGCGTTCGGTCTCATCGACGGCGGGCTCAGCTGATGGGCGCCGCCAAGAGCTCTACCGAGTCGGTGAAGCAGATCACTTACCTCGCCGGTGCCCTGAAAGCTCCCCGGATCACCGAAGCCGCCGGCCGGATGGCCGACCAAGCGAGAGATGCGGGCTGGTCGTTCGAGGACTACCTCGCCGCAGTTCTCGAACGCGAAGTGAGCGCCCGCAACGCCTCCGGCGCCGAACTGCGGATCAAAGCCGCCGGGTTCCCGGCACGCAAGACCCTCGAAGACTTCGACTGGGACGCCCAGCCCACCGCGCGGCAGCAGGTCGCCGCGCTCGCTTCCGGCGGGTTCCTGCTCGAGGCGCAGAACGTGGTCCTGCTCGGTCCGCCCGGAACCGGGAAGACGCACTTGGCGATCGCGTTGGGGATCGTCGCTGCCCGGCACGGGCACCGGGTGCTGTTTGCGACAGCGACGGACTGGGTCACCCGGCTCACCGACGCCCATCGGCAGGGCCGGCTCCCCAACGAGCTGGCTCGGCTGCGGCGTTACGGGCTGATCATCGTCGACGAGGTCGGCTATCTGCCGTTCGAGCAAGACGCGGCCAACTTGTTCTTCCAACTCGTCTCCAGCCGCTACGAACACGCGTCGCTGATTCTGACCTCGAACCTGCCGTTCTCCGGCTGGGGCGGGGTATTCGGAGACCAGGCCGTCGCCGCCGCGATGATCGACCGCATCGTTCACCACGCCGACGTGCTCACACTGAAAGGCGCCAGCTACCGGCTCCGCGGCAGAGGCATCGACAGCCTCCCCAGCATCCGCACCACCACCGACGAGACCCCTGGCTAAACTGCCCGCAACTGATCACTTTTCAAGCGTCGAAACTGACCAGTTCTCAAGCGTCGTCGACACCAGGCCCGACGCCGGCAGCGCACAGCCGCGCGCACATTCCACGCCCCGACAAGCTCGGCGGTCGTGCTCCCGCGGGTCAGAAGGGCGCGGGGCCGCCCGCGTCGACCAGCGGCTTGAACACCGGAACCTTCCGCTCCGGCTGCACGACATAGCGACGGCCCAGGGGCGAGATCCACTCGAGCGCCCCGCCGCTGCCTTCGAGCTGTCGCACGATCCAGTCGCCGTGATGCTTGATCGTGTGGTGCCCACGGCATAGGGGACACAGGTTGCAGAGCGATGTCTGACCGCCGTGCTCCCACGCGACCGAGTGGTCGATATCGCATCGCGACGCCGGGACGCTGCATCCCGGTGCCATGCACCGCTCGGCCCGCCACGTGACGAGCCTTCGGAGCCACGGTGGGGTCTCGTAGCGATCCCGGCCGACCGAGAGGACCATCCCGGTCTCGGGATGGGTGAGGACTCGCATCATCGTCGGCGCCGAGCCCACCAGCTCTCGAGCCCGTTCGATCGGGATCGGCCCCAGCCCCTCGACGACGGGCGGCTCGCCGCCGTTCCGCTCGTAGCCCTCCTCGAGCAGCGCGAGTGCCGGCACCGTCACGACGACCGTCGCCGTGATGCGCTGCGCCTGCTCGGGATGACCCTCGGCCCTGCCGGCGAGCAGGAGATCCGAGGCGATGTCCGCTCGAATCTGATCGAGCGTCCGCGTCTCGCCGGGTTGCGCCGCGATCACCTTCGCCATGGCGGTAGTGCGCTCGTGGATGGCGTGCACCTCGACCGCCGGACCGTAGATACCCCAGTACGCCATGCCGTCCTCGGCCTGATCCACGAAGACGCGACGCTTCGCGACCGCCGCCTCGTGCCGCTCAGCCAGCGTCTCGAACCGCGCCGTGTCGATCAGTTTGCGGAGTCGCCGCCGGAACGTGCCGACGGGCTCGGACTCGGCCAGCGCGACCGCCTGAGGAAGCACCTCATCACGAAGCTCGGGCTCGAGCTCATCGAGACCGTCGACGAGGATGCTCGCGTGCCGCTCCGTGATGTCGGCGCGCGACAACGAGGAGAGCACCGCGGGATAGCGGTGGACCAGCGCCTCACCTACCCGCAGCAGCTCTTGTGCGGAGTACTCCGTGATGCGGAGCCTCGCCGCCACCTCGAGCCGCACCGATCGCTCGGCCACCTCATTCAGCCGCCCGTTGCCGAAGGGCTGGGACTTCCCCAGCACCTCGCGTCGCAGGTGATCGACGCTTACGTACTGCTGCGCCGCATAGATCGCCATCATGTCGGCCGTCTCGGCAACGCGCTCGAGTGAGTCGGGTACCTCGAGCGCCGCGACGTCCAGGGCTTCACGATCCGGTTGCCAGGCGCCACTCGCTTCTTCGGGGGGCGGCTCATCGAACGGTTGCTTCATAGGATGACTTTAGAACGCACCTCCGACATTGTGAGCGAGTCGAGAGCAACCGGCCAGCCATTTTTATATTATCTACAGGGATTCTCCACCTCTATGACGCGAGGCCGCTCAGTGGGCGAGCGAAGCGCTTAGCAAGTACTTGGTTGGTCAGTGTCGTGTTTATGTTCCATGCCTTACGTCTCAGCGGCCGCCGATCAACGTTGGGAATGGTGGTGGACCGAACGCGACCGTCATGGGGCAGATCGGATACAGCGATACTGAGCCGCCCGCGCTCTCGAAGCGGATCGCGGGAAGGTACTACCCCCGCCGCGGCACGGGTGCGAAGGCCGAGTCATCTCGACCACGGGCCGCGACCGAGCGGCGATACCCGCGCTGCCCTCTACGCCATCCGATTGCGGATCGTGCGGACAAGAGGAAGCGGCGGCATCCCCTCCCCGGATGCCGCCGCTCCTTCCGCCTCCCCACAGGCGGCCCCAAGCAGTCGCTAACCCGCCTGGCTGATCTCTCCATACAGGGTGAAGATCGGCAGGTATAGAGAGATCACAATGCCGCCGATCATCACGCCGAGGCCGACGATCAGGATCGGCTCGATGATCGACGAGAGCTGCGAAGTCGCCGTCTCGACCTCGTCCTCGTAGAAGTCCGCGATGCTCGCGAGCATGTCCGAAAGCGTTCCCGACTCCTCGCCGACCGCGACCATCTGCGACACCATCGTTGGAAAGACGTTCGCCTTGGCGAGCGGAGCTGAGAACGATCGCCCCTGGCGCACCGACTCTTGGATGTCATGCACAGCCTGCTCGACTGCCCAGTTGTTGGAGGCCTGGGCAACGATTGCAAGAGCCTGAATGATCGGCACACCCGCGTCGAGCATCATCGAAAGGTTGCGGCTGAATCGAGCAACGGCCATCTTCGTGGTCAACTTGCCGAAGATCGGCATCTTGAGCTTGAACGGGTCGACCACTCTCCTGTAGCCATCTTTGTTCTTGTTGCGCAACCAGATGATCCACGCGGTCACGGCGGTTACAACGAGGAGCGGAAGAATCCACCACATATTCCGCGAGAGGTTCACGAGAATTTGGGTCGGCAAGGGAAGCGCCGATCCGAGTCCCGCGAACATCCGCTCGAACACCGGTACCACGAACGTCACCATCGCCAGGACGCCGAGAATGGCGATGACGAGCACGATGATCGGATATGTGACCGCTGCACGAATCTTGTTGTGGAGCTCGTACTCCTTCTTGTAGTTCTCCGCGAGCGAGTCCAACGCGCGCGCCAGGAACCCGCCGGTCTCGCCGACCCGCACGATGCTGATCATGAGTGGCGGGAACACATCTGGGTGACGCGCAAGGGCGCTCGAGAAGGACTGGCCATTCTCTACGTCGGCCTGCACAGAGACGAGTGCCGGCTGCAGCTTGCGGTCCTCAGTCTGCTCGATGAGGATCGCCAGAGTTCGCATCAGTGGCAGTCCCGCATGAAGCAGACCTGCCATCTGGCGCGTGAACAGCGCGAGTGACCGTGCCTTGACGGTGCCGCCGAGGCCGGGAAGCTTGATCTCGCGGTTGAGGCCCGTCTTCGAAAGGGCCTTGATCTCGAGGGGGGTCAATCCCTGGGCGCGGAGCTTGCCGGTCACAGCAGACTCGCTTGCAGCCTCCATGGACCCCTTGATCACAGCGCCGCCGCGCGGATCAATCGCACGATAGTTGTATTCCTGCAGGATCGTCATGTCAGATCCCCTGAATCATGTGCTCAGGTGCGTGGATCGACCATGCCTCGGCATCGAGATCGCGAGGACGAACGTGCACGCCATCGAGGTACTTCGGGTCGACCGCGAACTGTCGCGCAACCTGCTGCGCGATCACGCCTTCCTCGACCATGCGACGGAGATCCTGATCGAGCGTGTGCATGCCGACCTGGGCGCCGGCCTGCATCGCCGTGTAGAGCTGGGCAACCTGCCCTTCACGGATCAGGTTCGCGACGGCGGGCGTGTTGATGAGGACCTCAGTCGCGATCGTACGGCCGCCTGCCTGGGCAAGCGGCAGAAGCGTCTGGCTGATGATGCCCTGCAGTGTGTCGCCGAGCTGCGTCCGGATCTGATGTTGCTGATCCGAAGGGAAGACATCGACGATGCGGTTGACGCTCTTGGCGGCGCCCTGCGTGTGCAGGGTCGAGAGAACGAGGTGCCCCGTCTCGGCGGCCGAGAGAGCAGTCCGGATCGACTCGGGGTCGCGAAGCTCACCGATGAGGATGACATCGGGGTCCTGGCGGAGCACTCGCCGAAGTGCTTCCGCGAACGACGCCGTGTCAGCACCGACCTCGCGCTGGTGGACGAGCGAGCGCTTGCTCTCGTGATGGAACTCGATCGGGTCTTCGATCGTGATGACATGCGCCGGCAGCGTTTCGTTGATGATGTCGACCATCGCTGTGAGAGTCGTCGACTTGCCGGACCCTGTCGGACCCGTCAGCAGCACAAGGCCTCGCGGCTTGAGGGCGAGGTCGCGGGCGATCGCCGGTGCGCCGAGCTCTTCGAGCGAGAAGACCCGCTCAGGGATGAATCGGAGGGCAACCGCGATCGAACCGAGCTGTCGGAAGACATTGACCCGGAAGCGCCCGAGGCCTTCGGATGCGTGTGCGAGGTCGACTTCGTGTCGCTGCTCGAACTCGTCCCGTTGACCAGGCTCCATGAGGGCGAACGCGGCCGACTCGACCCAAAGTGCGGACAGCGGATCCGTGAAGCCTGGGATCGTCACGAGGTCGCCATCGACACGCATCAGCGGCACGGCGTCGGCGGTCAGATGGACGTCGGATGCCTCGTAGCGGGCGGCCGCGCGGAGCAGACCGTCAAGTGCAGTTGGGCTCATGCGTCACCCCTCCTGAGGAAGCACGAAGGTGAGGGCGGAGACGGTTACATCGAACGCCCCGTTGGCGGGCACCACCGTCGACTGCACTTGGCCGAGTAGACGCGGACCGGCGCGGAGTGCGTCCAGGAATCCGATCACCTGACCCATGTCACCGCCCGTGACGCTGATCGTGAAGTCGGCCTGCGTCCGCCCGGAAACGGCCGGTTCACTGACCTGAGTCGTTGACGTCGCAGCGCCCGGAACTGTGGTCGAGTCCGACGAGCCGTCCGAGGTCGCGTCGGGTGCCGTAGCAACAGCGGGCGCTGCAGCCGCGTCGATTGCGACCGGCGACGTCCGCTCCACAAACGCAGCTGTCTCACCCACCGAGACCGACGTGATCGTGACACCGCTCGCATCTGCGGCCTTTGCCACAAGCTCGAACACGTCATCGAACTCATTCGCCGTGGTGATTTGAGTCTGGAGGTCAGCGACGGATGCCTGAGTGTCAACGAGATGCTGCTCCTGCTCATGCAGCGCATCGATCTGAGTCTGGTATAGCGCGTTCGTGCTGGTCACGGTGACGGTCTGACCCACGACACCGAGGGCCTGCAATCCGATCGGCATCGCGATGAGAAGGATTCCGAGGGCGAGCACCGCGATCGTGATCACGACGCCCAGGACATTGATGAGGGAACGAGGCATCACTCGGCTCCTTCGGTTGCGGCGTACTTGCCGGAATAGACCGACTGGTCGAAGGTGACGTCGAGCTGGTACGTGTATGCCCCGGAGACCTGTTCAGCGGTCGTGACCGCACGTCCATCAACATCGGCGACCATCTCGAGCGAGCGAAGCTCGCGGATAGTTGCGGCAATGTCGATCGGGTTCGGGCTCTCAAGCGTCATCGTCCCCACGAGTCCCACCTCGGTGGTCGCGTCATCCGTCTGCGGGACACCACCGCTCAGGAGATCGAATCCGGTGAGTCGCACATCGGCGGGCAGCGCTCCCGTGACGGATGCGACGAGAGGCGCCCACGCGAAGTCTGAGCCCATAGCATCGGCACGGAAGGCGGTCAACTCGCCCTCCGCGGCAATGGCGTCACTCACCTCAGAAAGGCTCGATAGCTCGGCCAGAAGCATGTTCGTGTTCGCCTGCTCAAGAGCGAGCGCCTGATCGGCCGCCAACCTCAGGGCGAACGCGCCGGCGATGATCACGCCTACCACGAGCATCGCGGCAACGACAACCCATGCCCAGCCGCGAACGAGCGACGCTCGCTTGCGTCGCTCGATCTCGAGCGGCGGCATGAGGTTAACGCGCGGGACACCGGCGAAGGCGAATGCGGGAGCGGTGCGGGCCATCAGTGTCCCTCTCCGAGGAGAATGCCGAGCGTGCTCACGGCGTTGAAGGCGACATCGTCGGACAGTGTGAGTCCGCTCTTGACCTTGACGATGTCGGCGGCGTGCAGCGGACGCAGCGGGATGTCGAAGGAGCGGGCGAGCGAATCTGCGACACCCGGTGCAAGATAGCCCGCGCCGCTGACGCACGCCGCCGCGACGCGAGGGGCACCCTCGCGGTTGGAGAAGAACGAGATCGTGCTGCGGATACGCGTCACGAGGTCGCCGATGGCTGGATCAGCGGCGCCCCCCGTCCTCAGATTCGCGCGCGTGCGAGTGACACTCGCAGGCATGGGCGGCACGGTCTCGAAGGCAAGCTCTTCGGCGACTGCATCCGAGAACGCGACAAGCTCGTCGTCGTGGCGACGCGCGGCGGCCGTGGGAACGTCGACCGGAATCATCCGCACGAAGTTCGGGATGCCGTCTGTCGCGATCACAACGTGCGTCGTGTGGTCACCGATGTGGATCATCGCGACCGTGTCCCCGGGGACGGCGACCCGCTTCGCGATCCGCGCCAGCCCGAACGGGACGAGATCGACGGCCTGCGTCGTGAGCTTCGCACGGTTGGTCGTCGCGACGAGCTGTTCGATCGTCTCAGCGACGGCGGCCACAAGCAGACCTGAGATCTGGTCGCCGTTCTGGCCGAGCGGATAGAAGTCGAGCACGGCTTGGTTCGCCGGAACAGGCAGGAGATCCTGCACCTGGTACGGCAACGACTGCTTGAGCAGCTCAGGCGCCATCGCCTGCGTCGTGTACTCGCGCACCAAAATGCGGCGACTTCCGACCCCGAGCGTCACGTCGCGCCCCTTGAGCCCGAACGTCGACCAGAGCTGGCGCAGCGCCATTGCGACAACGTCGCGATCGACGACTTCGGAGTCACGCGCGGCATCCTTCGGAAGCGCCACCTCTCCCGCGGCGAGCAGCATGGGCGTTCGGCCCTTGCGCACTTCGACGGCGCGCACACTCTCTTCCGTTATCTCGAGACCGACCAACGTCGATGCCATTTCTTACCCCTCCCCAGCCTGCTCAAACCGCGAGCAGACTCATATACCAGGCGCCGAGCGCCTGCCCAAGAACAATGCCGACCCAGGCGCCCGCGATCATCCACGGGCCGAACGGGATCGCTGTGCGCCGGCCGGCCTTCTTCGCGCCGATGAGCACAAGACCGAAGATGCCGCCCAGCAGGAATGCCGCGAATGCGCCGACGGCGAGCGCGCCCCAGCCGAGCCAACCAAGATAGAGGCCGATGACGCCGGCGAGCTTCACATCGCCACCGCCCATGCCGTCCGGGCGAACGAGACGGATGACGAAGTAGAACGCGTACAGAACGGCCATGCCGATCGCGGCGCCGAGCAGACTGCTCCATTCGGCACCCATGACGCACGCGGTTGTGAACAGCACAATCACCACGACGTAGCTCGGAAGCACGATCGAGTTCGGCAGGCGGTGCGTATCGAGGTCGATGAGCGTCAGGACGACGCTGATCGCCGCGAAGTAGAGGAACGCGACCAGCACCGCGAAAGTCGCCGGGAGGGGCGCAGTGCTGGTCGCGAGTGTGAGCCAGGCGACGAGCGCGAAGAGTGCGCCCGTGACCGCCTCGACGATTGGATAGCGGGCAGAGATGGGTTCTCCGCATGATGCGCAGCGCCCGCGAAGCATGAGCCATCCGAGCACGGGAACGTTGTGCCAGGGTTTGATCGTGGTGTCGCACGACGGGCAGCGACTCTCGCGGGCAAGCGAGGTGCCAGCCGGCACGCGCACTGCAACGACGTTGAGGAATGACCCGATCAGCAGGCCGAGCACCCCGGCGACGACGACGACAAAAGGTGTGAGGACCATTACGGTTTGACCTCTACCTGAGTGACGCGTACCGGCTTCTGGATGGTCGTGACGGTCGGACCCGTTCCGCTGCCCGCCGATTCACCAAGCTTGCAACCGAGGTCGATGACGGGCGCCCACTTCATCGACTTGCAGGTGAAGGACGGCTGGACCCAGTGCGAGTTTCCGTCGTTCGCGGCGTAGTACTGGCCAGTGAACGCATTCGGTTCCTTGCTGATCCCGCAGGCCGTATAGAACATGACGAAGGCATCCAGCGTCGCCGGAAGAACGATGTCGTCGCCCGCGCTGCCGCCCGTCCGGCAGTTCGGTGCCGGGTTCGTCGTGTTCGCGTCACCGTGGATGAAGAAGAGCTGGCTCTTGGCTGCCAGAAGCGACGTCACCGGGCCGTTGATCTTCACGTTCATCGCGACGCCGGAAGGAATGAGGAACAGTACGTCTCGGTTCAGGGACGCATTGCCGATCGTGACGGTCACATCGGTCGTGCAGGCCGAGTAATCGATCCCGACCCGTTTCATTCCGGTCGCCAGCGACTTCGTCATGCTCGATGCGACATCAAGAAGGCAGGACTTGTTGCCCTTCTTGTCCGTCTCGGGGGTGTAGGTCACCCAGTCCACATCCGTGCCCCAAACCGCCTTCGCTGCTGGAAGGTCGACCCACGCCGTCATGGCGAAGACGTCGTTGAGAGTCGGCGAGAAGACCGCCGGCGCCGGCGAGATGTTCTGCTCCACCGCACCGACGACAAGGACTTGCGGATTCGACTTGACGTCGACGACGCCGGCGGCCCGCACCTTTCCGTTGACCTGCCCCGCGTCAACCGTGATTGTGCCGTTCGACACGAGGTCGCCCCCGACGATCATGCCGCCGGCGCTCATCGTGATGGAGCCGCCTGCCACCACCGACTTGCCAACGGTTGAATTCGAGGACTTCAGGTTGACGCCGTCGCGGACGTAGATGTTGCCCGTGATGACGCATTTCGCGCTGATCTCGAGCGCTCCCTTCGGCACCCACAGGTCGCCGTCGATCGTCGAGTCGGAGTTGCAGTTGTAGTCGCCGTCACGGATGACGACATCGCCCGTGTAGGTGGACTTCGTGAGCTTGAAGGTGCCGCTGAAGTACGCGAGCGATCCTCCTGGCTGGTTCTCGTAAGTAACCAGCCGGCTGTAGGTGGACACGATCTTGCTCATTGCGCCGGAGGCGTCGTAGCCCGTCGAGGTGATCGTGAAGGTGCTGGATGCCGTCGCGCTCGGACACACATCGGCGCTCGCCACGTAGAAGGGCGCGACTCCCCCGCCGCCGAGTGGGTTCGATGCGGTCAGCGAGCAGGTCGCCGAAAGGACATTGGCCAGCACGGCGTCACGACCAGATTCGGCTGCGATGAAGGACTGAGTTGTGTGCTTGTTCGACGCGTTAGCACCGATCGCGAAGAAGACGGAGCCTGCGATGACCGCCACCGCCGCGACACCGACGAACATCAGCAGCAGAACGGCGACCAGCGCCATACCGTTCTCATCCCGCTGAAGTGTGGAAAGTCTGTACTTGATCATTTTCAACAGCCGCCCATCGCTCCGGACTTGTCGTTCCGCATATATGCATTGCCCGCAAACCGCACGGGACCTGAGTCATTGGTCGCGTTGAACGCGTATGAGACGCCGTCCGCACCGAGCGGAGTGAAGGCGGGGGTGGTGGCATTCACGAGCGCGACACGCTCCTGCCACACGGGCCAAGTGGCCTCCGCCGGCGCAGGACTTGCGCTCAGCGACATCTTCAGTCCGTCGCTCGTGAGGGCGAACACCTGGCACTGCTTCGATCCGCTGAAAGATGTGTTGACGTGAAGCGTCGATCCGTCTGCGGAGACCGTGAAGGCGATCGCGTTCCGCATCGCCCTCTCAATCTCGGAGGCAACGAGCTGTCCACGTGATGTCGCCTGCGTCTGCGACGTCACGCTCGCCTGCGCCTTGTACGTGTTCACGAACATCGTGGTGAGCGCGATCATCACGATCCCGAGGATGACGATATAGACGATCAGCTCAACGAGGGAAAGCCCCTCGTCGTCTTGAAGTCGCTCGCTCATTGCACGTACACCAGCGCGTCCACTTGGGCGAGCTTCTTTCCTGCTTGCCGGGCGACCAGCGTGAAAGTGACCACGGATTTGGCGCTGCACGCGGGAACTACGATGTTGCCGCTCAAGTTCTCAGCGGCCGTACTGAAACCTTCGCCGAGTCCGTCCACGAAGGAACGTGAGGCTGTCGCGGCAGCGATGCTGGCACAGCTCTCACCATCGCGCGCTTGGTCGACAAGGCTATTAAGTTGACGCGTCGCGGTGGCAACGGTCGCCTGTTCGGAGGAGTAGCGGAGACCTTGCCAGAGAGCCGGCACAAGCGCGACCGCCAGTACGGCAAGGAGGAAAATCGCCACGATTACCTCGACGAGGCCGAAGGCGGCGTCATCGGGATCTTTCCGCATGTGCACCCCCGACAATCGATGTTTCGTGAGTGGTTGAGGAGCGGGCGAGTTGCCCGCTCCTCAACCTCTTCAGCTGATTAGCAGCCGGGGCCGGCCTGGGCCGAGGTCAGCGTGCCGTCGGTGACCGTCACGCACAGGGTGTCGATGCTCGCGACATCGCCAGCAGGCGTGTAGCCCTGGTACGTGAGAGGAAGCGTCGCGGTGCCGCCGCCAGTCATGTCTGCGGCCATCGTCATCGCGAGGTTCGAGGCAGCCGCGTCGAGCGCGCTCTGCGTCGCCTGCTGCTGGATGCCGTTGAAGATCGGGATCGCCACGGCGACGAGGATGCCGAGGATGACCACGACGACGATGAGCTCGATGAGCGAGAAGCCCTTCTCACCGTTCTCCTCGCGGCGCGCCTTTGCGGCCTCGATGTAGTTCTGCATGGTTGCACGCATGTGCGTATCTCCTTGTTTGAGGACAGCGGACAGCACTGAATCGACCGGCGTCACACACCAGTCCTCGAACAACCCCAGTTACGTAATGCATCCGGCACACAGAGGTGCCGGCCCCAAGAACATTCCCCAGTTACGTGTCCCAGTCTTTTCAGAGCTGGGTTTTGAGATACACGCAACTGCGTGGATCCCCTCCCGCCGACCATCATGAGAGATCTCTCATGATTCGTCAAGCAGGAATCTATAACGCTCCTATAACGTCCCTAAGTGGAACGCAGTCGCCATCCTGCCGAGACCCGGTTCTCAGCCGTCGAGGACCTCGAGGTGGACGGAGACGGGGCCTCCGTCGACGAGGTGCTCGGCATCCCGGACCGCCTTCTTGAGTGGCAGAACGTAGGCGCCGGCGGACGAGTCGGGGAAGATCGACGTGCGCCACTGCGAGCCTCCGATGCGGGCGAGGACGCGCACCGAGCCGAAGCCGCGATAGGGGCGAGGGATCTCGCGGATCTGGTCGCTCAGGTCGACTGGGAGAGACGTGAAGTACCACGTGTCGGTGCGGCGGGCATCCCACGTGAAGACCTCGCCGGTGAACTCGACCTTCATGGAGTGAAGGGTAGTGCGGGGGCGGGACGCGGCGTGGCGTCGGATTGGGTTTGACCCCTTGACAAGCTCGGGAACCGTTTGGGGTTTTCGGGACGCTGGTGCGGGGTCAGCGACTGGTGAAGATCGCGTGGTTCACGGCCCGGTCATAGCTCGACCGAGAGAAGTCGGACCACGACTGCCTCCACTCGTCCTCCACTCTCCGGAGGGCCGCGAGCCCCTCGTCATCGCTCGCTCGCATCGAGTCGATGAGGGTGTCACCCCAGCCGTAAGCCCACGAGATGAAGGCGGCAACTCTCTCGGCGACCACAGCGAGCTCGGTGGCAGACGACTCGGGGAACAGCTGTTGAAGGCTCGGCTGTTCTGATCTGAAGCGGGACGCGCGAAGCTCCACGGCGGCATCCAGCGGGCTCATCGCGCGGAGGCTCTCGGGATCCATACGTGGAATGTACCGGGGCGGACGCAGGCAGGCTGGGTTCGACCCCTCGACAAGGTCGGGGACCGTTTCTGCGGACGCGCCGGGCTGGTGACGAACGGGCTATTGCGAAGCGGGGGTGGGCGGGAATAGAACATGCGTAGGCGCACCCCTCGCCCCGCGGACCCGCCGCGGACGGGCGCGCAGAGAGCCAGGACGCCAATGAAGGCATTCGCTGTCGGCGCGCAGGGCGAACAGCCCGCGCATCTCGAGATCGACACTCCCGAGCCCGACCCGGGTGAGGTGCGCGTCCGCGTGACGGCCGCCTCGGTGAACGGATTCGACCTCGCCGTCGCGGCGGGATGGATGGCGGGGTTCTTCGAGCACCGGTATCCGGTCGTGCTCGGGCGCGAGTTCGCGGGAGTCGTGGATGCCGTCGGCGAAGGCGTGTCGGGGATCGATGTGGGCGATCGCGTCCTGGGCGTCGTGTCGAAGCCGTTCCTGCGCGAAGGCGCCTTCGCCGAATACACGACCGCGTACGCCGACGGAGGACTCATCGGAGCCCCCGAGATCCTCACCGACTCCGAGGCCGCCTCGCTCGCCCACACGGGGTCGACGGCGCTCGCGATCCTGGCCTCGATTCCGGAGCCCGAGGGCAAGAAGGTCCTCGTCGTCGGCGCGACGGGCGGAGTCGGGACGCTCTTCGTACAGCTCGCCTCCGCGGCCGGCGCCGAGGTCATCGCGACGGGCCGGACGGTCGACGGGCGGGAGCTGCTCAGCGAGCTGGGTGCCGCGCACTCGGTCGACTACGCCACGCTCGAGGCATCCGTTCGCGAAATCGCGCCCGACGGCGTCGACGTCGCCGTGCACCTCAAGGGCGACCCCGGCGAGTTCGCGTCACTCGTCAAGGACGGCGGCCTGCTGATCTCGTCCGTGCTGTACTCCCCCGACATGTTCCCCGACGCCGACCGCCTCACGCCCGTGCCGATCGCGGGATACCCGAGCGCCGAAGCCCTCGAACGGCTCACGGGGCTCGCGGGATCGGGCGAGCTGCGGGTCATCGTGGACAGGGAGCACTCGTTCGACGAGATCGGTCAGGCGTTCGGCGAGTACGGCCACGAGACGATCGGGAACATCGTCATCAGGATCGGGTAGTGATCTAGGACGCACCACCTCGGGCCAGATGGGGAGACCCGAGGTGGTGCTCCATTTGGACGGGCCCTCTGGTCCCAGGTGACGTTTCGTCTCGCTTCGCTCGCTCAACGACCGGGGGTTTGAAGGTGGCGTTTCGTCTCGCTTCGCTCGCTCAACGACCGGGGGGTCAGCGGCCGAACTCGGGGGTCCAGTCCTCGTCGGGGGACCAGAGGTCGGCGGCGGGGGCGGGAGCAGCATCCGTCGTCCTTCGCCAGGGGGCGCCCTCGGGCCAGCTGACGGCGAAAGTCGGGACGACGCGCCACACGCGACGCCACAGCCCGCGCTGCGTCGTGAGAGGACGTGCCGAAACCGGCATACGAAGGTCGGGGTCGTAGCGCACGCCGTCGGACGGGCGCAGCCGGATCGTCAGATCGAGGTCGTCGTGGATGTGCGCGTTGGTGCGCTCGACGCGGTCGCGCACTCGCTCCCAGACCGACGCGCGCATCGCGAAGTTGGAGCCGAAGACGAGCGGGATGCCGACGAAGGCGCGGATCCAGAAGTGCCCGCCGCCCACGTACCAGTGCTCGCCGAGGTAGTTGACGAGGGGGCTCGCGCCGTAGAACTCCGCTCCCCCGGTCAGCACGCCGAGGCTCGAGTCCGAGGAGAAGGCATCGTGAAGGTGCTCGATCCAATCCGGGTGCGGGCGCGAGTCGGCGTCCAGGCGCGCGATGACATCGGCGGAGCCCATCGCCTCGTCGTAGCCGCGCGCGGCGGCCGGCCAGATGCCGACGAGCGGCTCCTCGACGACGTCGGCGCCGTAGCGGCGGGCGACGGCGGCCGAGGCATCCGTCGATCCGTTGTCGATGACGACGACGCGGTCGGCGGAGCGCGTCTGGGCGGCGAGGGCGGCGAGGCAGGCGTCGAGGAACTCCGCATCATCGCGGCACGGAATGACGACCGTGATGCGCGGCGAGGGTGGCACGCGGTGAGCCTACTCCGCGATGCGCGCGGAACGGCGACGACGCAGCACGATCGCGAGAACCACGATCGCGGCGACCTGGAGGGCGGCCACGAGGCCCATCAGCAACGGCACATTCGCGTACAGCGCACCCGCGACGACGGCGCCGAGGAGCGCTCCGACGCCCTGGAAGACCGCGAACCAGCCGTAAGCCGAGCCCCTGCGCCGGCCCGGGACGAGGTCGGCGACGAGCGCCTTGACGGTGGAGTCCTGCACACCGGTCGCGGCGCCCCACACGACGACACCGACGATGACGAAGGCGAGCGTCGGTCCGAGCACGAGACCGGGCACGAACACGGTCATAACCGGAACGGCATACAGCGTGCGCGGACCCCAGCGGTCGTACGCCCAGCCCGTCACGAAGGCAGCGACCGCGGCCGCTGCCATGCCGACGGCGTAGATCACCGGCACGATGCCGACGGGCACGAGCTCGGCCGCCGCGAGGTGGAACGAGATGATGCCGTAGCTCAGCAGCCCGAACGTCGTGAGGCCCGCGAAGAGCGAGAAGAGCAGGAAGGTCCGGAACCTCTCGCGCGTCTCGGCTTCGGACGGGATGACGGATGCTGTCGCCTTCGACTGCGGCTTCGGCTCGTCGTCGACGGGCCGGTACAGGCTCGGGTCGGGAACCTTCGCGCGCAGCCAGAAGAGCAGCACCATCGCGATCGCGGCCGGGATGATCAGCACGAGGAAGGCGGGGGCGAGCGACCCCGTGAGAGCAGCCACGCCCGCCACGATGAGCGGCCCCGCGAACGCGCCGATCTGGTCGAGCGTCTTGTGGACGCCGAAGCCCTTTCCGAGGCCCACGGCGTGCGCGGCATCCGCGAGCAGGACGGTCTTGGCGGGCGAGCGCACGGCCTTGCCCGTGCGCTCCACGAGGATGAGGGCGCTCGCGACGGCGAGGCCCGCGGCGCCGAGCATCGGCGTGATCGCGAGGAGCGGCACGCACACGGCCGTCAGCGCGTAGCCGACGATCGTGAAGGCCCAGTACGCGCCCGTGCGATCGGCCCACGGCCCGGTCACGAGCCGGAGGACGAGCGCGAGCGCCTGCGCTCCACCGGACACGAGGCCCACGAGCAGCGCCGTCGCTCCCAGCTGCTCGAGCAGCGCTCCGCTCACGGACGCGGCGCCGTCGGCGACCATGTCGATGAACAGACTCACGAAGCCCAGGCCGACGACCATCCGCCATGGGGTGAGACCTGGTCGACGGGGCGGGGGCGGGAGCGGCATCCCATTCAGGCTATCGGCGCCTGTGTGACGCGAGGTGACGCGTGACGCCCCGCGCGCGTCACCCGACTCGGGTGAGCAGCGGCGCGCCTCCACCGCGGGGGTGCAGGGATGGCGGGAACATCGTGTCGATGGGCACGGTCACTCGCCTGCTCGTGGTTCCCGCGATTGCGCGGGCTTTATGACCCTAGAAAGGGGTTCGATCATGTCCGACGTTCAGAAGCAGTCCGGCTGGGTCGGCTGGGCCGTGTTCGGCGGCATCCTCCTGATCATCGTGGGCGTCTTCAACGCGCTGTACGGCCTGGCCGCCGTCATCGGTCCCTCCGAGGGGGCCTTCTTCGTGCCGGTGACGGGCACGCTGTGGCTCGTCGACGTGGGTCCGTGGGGCTGGTGGCACCTGATCGTGGGTCTGGCCATCGTCCTGGTCGGTGTCTTCGTGCTGCGCGGCGCGACCTGGGCACGCATCACGGGCGTCGTGCTCGTCGGCCTCAACGCCGTGAGCCAGTTCGCGACGCTGCCGTACGCGCCGTGGTGGGCGATCACCGTCATCGTGCTCGACCTGCTCGTCATCTACGCGCTCATCGCGCGCGGCAAGGAGCTCGCCGACCGCTGAGTCGCTCAGCTCGAGGGCGCCGCATCCGGGAGGGTGCGGCGCCCTTTCGTTGTCTCTCGCAGGAACGCTGTCGCGTTTCGTCTCGCTTCGCTCGCTCAACGACCGGGGTGGGGGGCGGGGAAGACCCTCTTGTCGACGAACTGCGGATTTGGTTACAGTCTGGTAAGTAACCGCGGCAGCCGCCGCGGGGACCTCAACGGAGAGGAACTCCCCCGCATGATCCCCCGTCCCCAACCCCGAAGCCGCGACCGACGGCGAGCGCGAGCGATCGCCTCGATCTCGGTTGGCGCGGCGCTCGTCGCAGGAGCCCTCGTGGCCGGCCCTGCCAGCGCTGCGCCTCCGCAGCAGATCGACCCGACGAACCCCGACTTCGGGCCGAACGTCACGGTGTTCAGCCCCGACACGCCGCTGGACAGCATCCAGTCGACGCTCGACGACCTCGCCGACCAGCAGCGCGACGCGGAGATGTCGTCGGCGCGGCACGCCGTGTACTTCCTGCCCGGCGAGTACGGCGCGGCCGGCTCGCCGCTGCAGTTCGAGGTCGGCTACTACACCGAGGTCGCCGGCCTCGGGGCGTCGCCGACGGACGTCGTCATCCGCGGCGCCGCCGAGGTCTACAACCGCTGCCTCGAGAACGGCGGCACCTCGAACTGCCTCGCGCTCGTGAACTTCTGGCGGACGCTCGCGAACCTCAGCATCGACGTCGACAAGTCCGGACAGGACGGCTGCCGCTCGAGCGCGAACTTCTGGGCGGTGTCGCAGGCGGTGTCGCTGCGCCGCGTGCAGTTCTCGGGCGCGAACGTGTCGCTCATGGACTACTGCACGGCCGGTCCGCAGTACGCCAGCGGCGGGTTCATCGCGGACTCGAAGCTGTCGTTCACGATCAACGGCTCGCAGCAGCAGTGGCTCACGCGCAACAGCGAGGTCGCCGGCTGGAGCAACGGCGTCTGGAACCAGGTCTTCTCGGGCGTCGTGGGCGCTCCGGACGACTCGACGTTCCCGGCCAACACCTACACGACGATCGACGAGACCCCCGTCTCGCGCGAGAAGCCGTACCTCTACGTCGACGACAGCGGCGCGTACAACGTGCGCGTGCCCGCTGCGCGGACGAACACGAGCGGCACGTCCTGGGCCGACGACGAGACGGCGGGTCGCAGCATCCCGATCACGGACTTCTACATCGCCAAGCCCGGCGACTCCGTGCAGGTCATCAACAACAACCTCGCGCGCGGCAAGAACCTGCTGCTCACGCCCGGCGTCTACGACATCGCCAAGACGATCGAGGTCAAGCGTCCCGACACCGTCGTGCTCGGCATGGGGCACGCGACGCTCACGGCGGTGGGCGGCGCGGTGCCGATCGAGGTGGCGGATGCCGCGGGCATCGTGATCGCGGGCGTCACGGTCGACGCGGGCACGACTCTCTCGCCCGCGCTCATGCGCGTCGGCAAGGCGAACGGCAGCGGCCAGGGCAACAAGGCCGTCGCGTCGAACCCGATCACGCTCAACGACGTGTACTTCCGCGTCGGCGGGCCGCACATCGGCAAGACGACCACGGCGCTCGAGGTCAACGCCGACGGCGTGCTCATCGACCACATCTGGGTGTGGCGCGCCGACCACGGCATCGAGGGCTTCTCGGGCGACACGGAGCGGTGGAACACGAACACCGGCACGAACGGCGTCATCGTGAACGGCGACGACGTGACGGCGACGGGCCTGTTCGTCGAGCACTTCCAGAAGTACAACACCCTCTGGAAGGGCGAGAACGGGCACGTCATCCTGTACCAGAACGAGCTGCCGTACGACCCGCCGACGCAGGCGGACTGGACGCAGCCCGACGGCACCCTCGGGTACCCCGGCTACGTCGTGGCCGCGGACGTGGAGAACCACGTGCTCGAGGGCGCGGGCGTGTACGTGTTCAACCAGAACAACCCGCAGATCGTCACCGAGAACGGCTTCTCGGTGCCTGAGACGCCCGGCGTGAAGCTGCACCACATCATGACGGTGAACCTCAGCGCGGGCACGATCAACCACGTCGTCAACGGCGTGGGCGGCGCGGCCGACATGGCGCACGTGGGCGCGCCGGTCTTCATCGTCGACTACCCCACTCCGTAGTCGATTCCGGGATGCCTCGGCCCGGCGGGCGCGCCGGGCCGAGGCATCCGTCTTCACCTCACCAGTGGGGGTGGATGGCCTCGCGGAGGCGGCGGTCGTAGACGTCGCGGACGACGGCGTCGAAGGCGGCGATGTCGAAGCCGTCGTCGAGGAGGGCGCCGGCGGCGGCGTTCGAGCGGGCCTGGGCGACGTTGCGGGCGCCCGGGATGACCGAGGTCACGCCGGGGAGCGACGCGATCCAGGCGAGCGTCGCGGCCGGGAGCGAGACACCCTCGGGGAGCGCGGCGGCGAGCTCGCCGGCCGCCTCGAGGCCGACGGAGTAGTCGACGCCGGAGAAGGTCTCGCCGCGGTCGAACGCCTCGCCGTGCCGGTTGTACGCGCGGTGGTCGTCGGCGGCGAACGTCGTGGCGGCCGTGTACCTCCCGGACAGCAGGCCGGACGCGAGCGGCACGCGCGCGAAGATCGCGACGCCGGCGGCCTCGGCGGCGGGCAGCACCTCGTCGAGGGGCTTCAGCCGGAACGGGTTGAGGATGATCTGCACGTTCGTCACGTTCGGCCGCGCGATGGCGGCGAGCGCCTGCGCCGTCGTCTCGACCGAGACGCCGTAGGCCGCGATCGTGCCGTCGGCGACCAGCGCGTCGAGGGCCTCGTACGTCGCGTCGGACTCGATGACGGCCGTCGGCGGGCAGTGCAGCTGCACGAGGTCGAGCGTGTCGAGCCCGAGGTTGGCGCGCGAGCGGTCGGTCCACGCCCGGAAGTTCTCGGGCGTGTAGTTCTCGGGCTCCTGCGCGACGCGCCGGCCCATCTTCGTCGCGACGACGACGTCGTGGCCCTCCGCGAGGAAGCGGCCGATGATCGACTCGCTTCGGCCGTCGCCGTAGACGTCCGCCGTGTCGAAGAGGGTCACGCCGGCGTCGGCGGACGCATCGAGCACCGCCCGCGCGTCGGCTTCGCTCACGTCTCCCCAGTCGGCGCCGAGCTGCCAGGTGCCGAGGCCGATCGGAGAGACGTGCTGGTCGGTGCGGCCCAGCGGACGCTCGTGCATGAAGGGCTCCTTATGGTTCGAGGGGATGCTTCCATCCTGCCCGTTCAGGAGCCCGGTGGCACCGGGTCACATGCCGGGGATGCTCAGCAGCTCCAGGATCTCGATCGAGCCGCCCCATGCCTTGTGCGGATGGTCGGCGAGGAGCCGCTCGAGGTCTTCGAGCGAGTCCGCTCGCATGAGCGAGTAGCCGCCGATCGAGGTCGTCGAGCCCTCGTCGGCGCCCGCGACGGGCTGGGTCGGCGAGCCGAAGTCGACGACGGCGTCGCCCGCCTTCTCCTGCCAGTCGGTCCACGCTTTCATGCTGGCCGCGGCCGCCTCGGGGTCCTGTCCGCCCATCTGCTCGGCGGCGGTCTCCTGCGCGCGATAGAGGACCAGATAATCGGTCATGATCGACCTCCCAAGGGTCGTTCCGCGGGGCCGATCCCCACGGCCACCCGCAATCTACGCCCGGCTTTCGCGACCCGCCAGAGCCCGGCAGTCACACAGGCGGGATGCTGTCAGCCGAGCGCCGGAAGCACGCCCGCGGCGCGCGCCGGCCCCGCGTAGGCCTCGGCGAGCGTCGCGATCGTGTCGTGTGCGTTGAGGCCGCTCGGATTCGGCACGACCCAGAGTTCGGCATCCGCGATCCGCTCGTCCTGGCGGCCCTGCACGGCCCTGGGCCGCCCGAACCCCAGGCGGTATGCCGTGAGCCCGACGACCGCGACGACGCGCGGGCGCCAGCGCACAGCATCCGCCTCCAGCCGCTCGGCACCGGCTCGCAGCTCGGCGCGGGTGAGCTCGTCGGCGCGGACGGTCGCGCGGCGCACGAGGTTCGAGATCCCGATGCCGCGGTCGAGGAACAGCCGCCGGTCGTCGTCGGTGAAGCCCTCGGCGAAGGCGGGGACGCGCGGGATGACGCCGGCCGCCGCGAGCGCGGGATAGAAGCGGTTGCCGGGGTGGGCGAACGGCGTGTTGGTCGCCGCCGTCCACAGGCCGGGGTTGATCCCGACGAAGACGAGCAGCGGATGCTCGGGCATGAGGTCGTCGATGACGGCATCGCGGAAGGACTCCAGCTCGGCGCGCGTGAACCCCATGCGCGTCAGGCCCGGATGTAGACGGGCGTGCCGGCGGGGAGCTGGGCGAGTCGCTCGATGCCGGCGGCGTCCATGCGGAGGCATCCGTTGGAGATCTGCCCCGAGTGGTCGTCGTGGTAGTGGAAGGCCGTCACGGCGACGTTCGCGCCCCCGAAGCCGTCGAGGGTCGGCGACTGCACCGAGAGGTAGACGATCGGGTGCCCACGCGTGTACCAGAGCGACGGATCGGCGCGCACCATCATCACGAACGTGCGGCCGATCGGCGTCGGCGTCTCGCCGCGGCCCCACGCGAAGTCCGTCGCGATGCGCTCCGAGGTTCCGCCGTGCCAGATGTCGACCGTCCGCGCCGAGATGCTGACCGTCACGACCCGGTCCAGCGGCATGAGCTCGACATCCTGGACGCGCAGCCAGCCCGTCACCTGCGCCGGATTGCCCTGCGACGGCACGGCCTGACGCCCCGTGAGGAGCACCTTGACCCAGTGGTCCTGGCGCTCGACGACCGGCACGATCGTCCCGCCGTAGGGGAACTCGCGCTGCAGGCGCGCGACGGGCTGGCCCAGCGGATCCGCGAAGACGGGCGCGGCCCAGTCGCGCGCCTGGGCCGCCGCACCCGTGAACTCGGCGTCCGGGGCGTCGTCGACGGGGATCGCGGCGTTGACCGCGAAGACATCGGTCGACGGCAGCGCCTGGAGGTCGTACCCGGCCGTGTTCGCGGGGAACCCGGTGGGCGTGGGAGTCGGCGTCGGTGTGGGGGTCGGCGTCGGGGTCTGCGTCAGCGTGGGCGTCGGCGAGGGGGCGGATGCCGTCGGCTCCGCGGGACGCACGGACCACGCGATGCCGAGCCCGACGACGAGCGCGGCGGCGGCTGCGGATGCGATCCACACTGTCCGCCGGCGACGCGTCTGCATCGTTCCATCGTCGGTCGCGGCATCCCGATGCCGCAACCCGGAGGGTGCTGTGTCGTGCCGCGCCGCTAGCATCGCGAGCATGCCGGAACATCGCGTGACGCCCCCGCCGCCGTCGGACGAGAGAAGCCCAAGGGTCCCGCCTCGTACTTCCCGAGCATCGAGAAGAACTACGGCAGGCCCATCCAGGACTGGCTCGACATCGCCGCCGAGCAGCTCGACACCAAGAAGCACATGGAGGTGGTCGAGTACCTCAAGTCGGAGTACGGCATGGGGCACGGCCACGCCCAGGCGATCGTGGGCTACACGAAGGCGAAGCTCGCGGGCTGAAGCGCGTCCCCAACACGCGCCCCAGCCCGCGATGCCCAGGCGGCCGAGATGCTCAGGCGGCCTCGCTCTCGGGGTTCTGCGCCCACAGGTCGGGGCCGAACACCTCGTAGTGGATCCGCTCGCTCGGGATGCCGCGCGCCATGAGCGTCGCGCGGCTCGCGCGCATGAACGGCAGCGGGCCGCACATGAAGACCGTCGCGTCGTCGGGCAGGTCGACATCGGTCAGATCCATGAGCCCGGCACGCGCCGGGTGGAGGGTCGGAGCCTGCTCGGCGTCCTCCTCGTACCAGTTCTGCGCCTTCGCGTCCTCCATCGCGAGCACCTGACGCCGCAGCGACGAGTACAGAGCGTGCGTGTCGTGCGCGCGGTCGGCGTGGAAGAGGCGCACGGTGCGGGCCGGCTGGCGCCGCGACAAGTCCTCGAGGATCGCCGCGATCGGCGTGATGCCGATACCTGCCGAGACGAGCACGAGCGGTCGCTCGGACTCGTCGAGGACGACGTCGCCCGCGGGCTGCGATACATCGAGCAGCGTTCCCGGCTGCGCGTTCTCGTGCAGCCACGTCGAGACCTGACCGTCGGGGGTGCCGTCGACGCCGCGCACGCGCTTGACTGTCACGCGGATCGAATCGCCGCGCGGCCCTGACGAGATCGTGTACTGCCGCGGCTGGCGCGAGCCGTCGGGCAGGTCGACCCCGATCGCGATGTACTGCCCCGTGTGGTGCGAGGGCACGAGGCCCGAAACCGGCGCGAGCAGCAGCGAGAAGACGTCGTCGGACTCCTCGAACCGCTCCACGACGCGGTACTGCCGCCACGGGTTCTCGGGGTCCGTGCCGCCCAGCGCGTACAGCTTCGCCTCCTCCGCGATGAGGGAGCAGCCGAACAGCCAGTAGACCTCGTCCCAGGCGGCGCGCACCTCGGGCGTGACAGCATCCCCGAGCACTGTGCCGACGGCGTCGAGCAGGTGGTGGCCGACGACCGTGTACTGGCGGGCCTGGATTCCGAGCGAGACGTGCTTGTGGGCGATCCGACGCATGACGGGCGTGAAGTCGGGCGCCTCCGGGTCGATGAGCTGGACCGCGAAGGCGACGACGGAGGCGGCCAGCGCCTTGGGCTGCTCGCCGATCGCCTGGTTGGCGCGGTTGAACACGCGCAGCAGCTCGGGGTGGGCGGCGAACATCGCCGGGTAGAAGACCTTCGTGATCTCCTCGGCGTGGGCGGCGACGACTCCCGCCGTGGCTCGGACGATGGCTTCGGACTCCGGTGTGAGCTTCATGTCGTTCCCTCTCTCGTGCCGGTCGCGGCCTTTCGAGCCTGTCGGGCGGAGGGGATCGGATGCCCCGGATCTCACCGTGTTTATTCACGGCCGGCATGGGTGCCGGGCGTCCGCGAACGCGACGACGCCCCGTCCCCAGCGAGGTGGGACGGGGCGTCGGCGGGCTGTGTTACGCGGCCTTGGTGGCGCGCTTGGCGGCCGGCTTCGCGGCGACCTTGGCAGCGGCCCTGACGGCCGGCTTGACGGCCGGCTTGACGGCCGGCTTCGCGGCCTGCTTCGGCGCGACCTTGGCGTCGGCGGCCTTGGCGGCCTCACCGCGGTGGGCGCGGACCTCGTCGAACGACGTGCCGTAGTACGCCGCCTCCATGAGCGTCTTCATGTCGGCGATCATCGGCATCCGCGGGTTGGCCGGCGCGCACTGGTCGCCGTAGGCGGCCATCGCGAGCTCGTGAAGGCTCGAGATGAACTCGGCCTCATCGACACCCTGCTCCTGGAACGACCGCTCGATGCCGACCTTGGCGCGCAGCTCCTCGACGGCGCGGGCGTAGCTCTCCACGCCCTCCTCCGGGGTCGAAGCCGGGAGCCCCAGGTGCTGGGCGATCTCCTGGAAGCGCTCCGGCGCGACGTACCGCTCGTACTTCGGCCAGCTCGTGAGCTTCGTCGGAACCTTGCCGTTGTAGCGGATCACGTGCGGAAGGTAGACGGCGTTCGTGCGGCCGTGGACCAGGTGGTAGGTCGCACCCGTCACGTGCGCCATCGCGTGCACGATTCCGAGGAACGCGTTTCCGAACGCCATGCCCGAGATGGACGCCGCGTTGTGCATCTTCTCGCGGGCCTGGATGTCTGCGGCGTCCGTCGAGTTCGGCTGCGCCTTGGCGCTGCGCTCGATGTTCTCGAAGATGAGCTTGATGGCGTGCAGGCACAGGCCGTCGGTGTAGTCGTTCGCGTAGACCGACACGTACGCCTCCGTCGCGTGGGTCAGCGCGTCGAACCCGGCGTCGGCGACGAGGAAGCCCGGGAGGACTCGCGTCAGGACGGGGTCGATGATCGCGACCGACGGGGTCAGCGCGTAGTCGGCGAGCGGGTACTTCATGCCCGTCTCGTCGTCCGTGATGACCGCGAACGGCGTCATCTCCGAGCCCGTGCCGGACGTCGTCGGGACGCACACGAGCTTGGCGAGCTTGCCGAGCTCCGGGAAGGTGAACGCGCGCTTGCGCACGTCGAAGAACTTCTCGCGCATGTCCGAGAACTCGATCTCGGGGTTCTCGTAGAGCAACCACATGACCTTCGAGGCGTCCATCGGCGAGCCGCCGCCGAGCGCGATGATCGTGTCCGGCTTGAACTGGCGCATGAGCTCTGCACCGGCCTTGACCTCAGAGACCTTCGGCTCGGGGCGCACGGTGTTGATGAGCTGCACCTGGACGCGGTCCTCGCGACGGTTCAGCACGTCCACGATCTTGTCGACGTAGCCGAGCTTGGTCATGGTCTCGTCGGTGACGATCGTGACGCGCTCCACGCCGCGCATGTCGGCGAGGTAGCGGACGGCGTTCGGCTCGAAGTACGTCTTCGCCGGGATCTTGAACCACTGCATGTTGTTGTTGCGGCGTCCGACGCGCTTGACGTTGAGGAGGTTCACCGCCGAGACGTTGTTGGAGACCGAGTTGTGGCCATAGGAGCCGCAGCCGAGGGTCAGCGACGGAAGGAAGGCGTTGTAGATGTCGCCGATGCCGCCGAGAGCCGACGGCGAGTTCTCGATGATGCGGACCGCGCGGACGACCTCCGCGAACTTCGCGATGACCTCCTGGTCGTTCGAGTGGATCGCACCCGAGTGTCCGAGACCGTCGAACTCGACCATCTGACGCGAGAGCTCGATGCCCTCGGCAGGTGTCGCGGCCCGCAGCACGGCGAGCACGGGGGCGAGCTTCTCACGCGTGAGCGGCTCCTGCGGGCCGACGCTGTCGACGTCGGCGAGGAGGATCGAGGTGTCCTCGGGAACGGTGAACCCTGCCTGCTCCGCGATCCACACCGGTGATTGGCCGACGACCTTCGCGTTCAGCTTGGCGAGGGCGCAGTTGGTGCCGTCAGCGGTGACGCCGAAGATGAACTCCTCCAGCATCCGCTTCTCCGCCGGAGTCACGCGGTACGCGTGCAGCCGCTCGAACTCGGCGAGCGCCTCCTCCGCGATCGGCTCGTCGAGGATGACGGCCTGCTCGCTCGCGCACACCATGCCCATGTCGAAGGACTTCGACAGGACGATGTCGTTGACGGCGCGACCGACCTTCGCGGTGCGCTCGATGAAGGCGGGGACGTTGCCGGCGCCGACTCCGAGGGCGGGCTTGCCGCACGAGTACGCGGCACGCACCATGGCGTTGCCGCCCGTGGCGAGGATGAGCGCGACACCCGGGTGGTTCATGAGGGCGCCGGATGCCTCCATCGACGGCTCTTCGATCCATTGGATGCAGTTCTCGGGGGCGCCGGCGGCCACGGCTGCGTCACGGACGATGCGGGCGGCCTCGGCCGAGGACTTCTGCGCCGACGGGTGGAAGCCGAAGACGATCGGGTTGCGCGTCTTCAGCGCGAGGAGCGACTTGAAGATCGCCGTCGAGGTCGGGTTGGTGACCGGGGTCAGCGCGCAGATCACGCCGACGGGGTCGGCGATCTCGGTGATCCCGGTGATCTCGTCGTAGGAGATGACACCGACGGTCTTCTGATTGATGATCGAGTGCGTCACGTGCTCGCACGCGAACATGTTCTTGACGGCCTTGTCTTCGAAGAGGCCGCGGCCCGTTTCCTCGACGGCCATGACGGCGAGATCGCCGTGCTTGCTCAGGGCGGCGACCGATGCCTTGCGCACGATGTGGTCGACCTGCTCCTGGTTGAACGAGCTGTACTCGGCGAGCGCGCCCTGCGCTCTGGCGACGAGTTCATCGACGGACGTGGACATCTGGTATCTCCTACCCAGGGCCGGATGCGACATCCGCACCCTTGCTCGCTGGGCCCGGATCTGGTTTCCGCACCCCGTATGGAAACCAGTATCCCGCATGTGGTCTGACCACACAAGATCCGTTCCGCGAACTGTTTCGAGGGCGAAGGATGCTGTGTGTCCGAGGTGCGTGCCAGGCTGGGCCAATGCGACGCAACGGTGCGATCTTCACTCCCGCCTCCCCGCCTGAGGCACTGCGCGACGCGGCGCAGGCCGCCGAGGACTCGGGAGTCCCCGAGCTGTGGCTGTGGGAGGACTGCTTCCGCGAATCGGCGTTCGCGACAGCATCCGCCGTCCTCGCCTGGACGACGCGGCTCAAGGTCGGGATCGGGGTCGCCCCCATGCCGCTGCGCAACGTCGCGCTGACGGCCATGGAGATCGCGACGATCGAGCGGATGTTCCCGGGGAGGCTCATCCCCGGTGTCGGCCACGGCGTGCTGCCGTGGATGGCGCAGGTGGGCGCCCGGGCGGCCTCGCCCCTCACGCTCATGCGCGAGTACGTGCCGGCGCTGAAGTCGCTGCTCGCCGGCGACGAGGTCAGCACGTCAGGTCGATACGTCTCGCTCGATCGCGTTCGACTGGACTGGCCGCCCGCACAGGCGCCCGCGATCCTCGTCGCGGGCGAGGGACCCAAGACCGTGCACCTCACGGGCGAGGTCGGCGACGGGACGATCCTGCCTGGCGGGAGCAACCCCGACCGCGTCGCCCGCACCCTGGCGATGGCGCTCGAGGGACGCGCCGCGGCCGGCCGCGACGACGCGCACGAGCTCGTCGTGTTCGTCCCGAGCGCTTTCGGCGGGGACGAGGCGAGGTCCGCGCTCGCGGAGGAGCTCGCGAGCGAGAGCGGATCGGTCGATCCCGCGCTGCTCGTCGCCGGCGACGCCGCGGCCGTCGCGGAGGCGATCGAGCCGTTCTTCGCGGCCGGGGCGACTTCTGTCATCCTGCAGCCGCGCTTCGGCGAGGACGACCTCACGGACTTCATGGCGGGCGTCGGCGAGGTCGCGCGGCTCGTCACCTCCTGACCCGGAGGTAATTTCGCACGGCGTGTATCAGGCACGCCGCAACCTGCTCTTCCTGTCCGACACACCTTGACGCGCGCGGGTCCTTCGGGCCTGCGCGGCCAACCCTCGGACGAAGGAGCCCGTCGTGCTCAATTTCCTGAACCACTTCACGGTCCCGGGCGTGGAGCACGTCACGATCTTCAATGACGACCAGGATCCCAAGCTCTTCTACATGGTCCCGGAGCTGCCGTCGCTCCTGAAACGCGAGGACGGCACGCCGTCGTTCGCGCTCATCTCGTTCGCCCGCGACTTCACGCTGCTGGCCGACAAGGCCACCGCGCTGCCGACGGGCGAGACGGAGGGCGGCCTGCTCCAGCTCACGACGAGCCTCGAGGTGAGCCAGGAGGATCAGAAGAAGATCCGCGCCTACATCGCCGGCGGCATGGGGCAGTTCGCGTTCCCGCGTCTCAACGGCAAGCGGATCCTGCTCATGCGGGCGGGGGCGCTCGCCGGCGGCGACATCAAGCTCACCTATCCGACGTGGGTCGACGGCACTGTCGCGTTCCACCTCTTCCCGAGCGGCGGCGACACCTTCGTCAAGGCGCTCGAGGGCTCCTCGAAGCCGTCGCTCGTCAACAGCAACCTCGCGTCCTACACGGCGCTGCTCGGCCAGGAGGGCGTCCGACTCATCCGCAACGCGATCGAGGACGGCTGGAGCCCCGGCACCATCAACTACTCGGTCTCGTTCGTGGCCCGCATCCCGAACCTCAAGGTGCACGTCTGGGGCGAGTCGCACGACGTCTACAACGAGATCAAAGAGCACTGCACCGTCACCGAGACCTATCGCAACGGCAACAGCACGCGCACCTACCGGTACCCGCAGGTGTCGAGCCTGTCGGAGCTGCGCGACATCTCGACGAACCTGCACATCGAGTACAACCAAGAGGACTTCCGCGCGGCGCCCGAGGGCGGCGAGAGTCCGACGAAGGCGGTCGAGGACCTCGTGTTCCAGATCGTGAACCAAATGGTCATGCAGAAGTTCCTGAGCCCCGGGTTCGAGCCGGGCCTCAAGGCCGAGAAGCTCGGCACGGACCCCCTCGCGCACGGCGACGGCGCCAAGATGCCCGGGGGCAACCAGCTGTGGCTCAAGGACTTCGAGCAGCGCATGGACGTCTCCATCGACTTCACCTTCGAGGGCTCGACGAACTTCGTGGTCGAGAAGCACCCGAACTCGGAGCTGTTCGCCGTCATCGACAAGGAGCAGGTCAAGAAGTCGATCATCGAGGCCGACCTCAGCAAGCCGTACTTCACGCTCCTGGACGTTCCTGTGCAGGTCACGGCCGACTTCGATCGCGATCCCATCGCCGCGATCAAGGTGTTCCTCGAGTACGACCAGATGGACGAGCAGGGCGGCGGGCGCAAGCGCCAGGTCGAGGAGTTCCTCTTCGACTCCAACGAGGACCGCTACTTCTTCCGCGTCGTGATGGCACGACACCCCGACGGCACCCCGAAGGACGAGTACACCTACCGCAGCCAGATCATCTACAAAGCCAGTGCCAAGTCCGAGGACCTCGCTCCCGTCACGACGAACGACCGCAACCTCATCATCGGCTACGACCAGCTCAACTGCGTCAACGTCGCCGTCTACTGGGGCGCCATTCCGACGGATGCCGTCCAGCAGGTGCAGGTGTCGTTCCGCTATCCGGGGGTCGACCTTCCGTCGGCGACGGCCGAAGCAGTGCTGCGGCTCGACGCGCCGCAGGCCAGCTGGTTCACCTACACGGGCGACCAGCGCTCGACGGAGTACGAGTACGACGTCACATTCTTCATGACCGACGGGCAGCGCGTCACGCTGCCGACGCAGCGGTCGTCGACGCAGCGGCTCATCATCAACGCGCCGTTCGAGGACAAGCTCCGCGCGACCTTCGTGCCGCAGGGCAGCTTCCCGCCCGTCGCGTCGATCGTGGTCACCGCGAAGTACAAGGACGGCGACTACGAGAAGAGCGACGTGCACTCCTTCACGAACTCCGCCGAGACATGGGAGTGGAGCATCGACCTGCGCGACCGCCAGAAGCGCGACTTCACGTACAAGGTCGACGTCACCTACGCCGACGGCTCGTCGGACTCGGGTGAGGAGCAGCCCGGCACGGAGGGGACGATCCTCGTCGGGGACGTCGCCCGCGACATGCTCAACGTCGAGGTCGTGCCGGCGCTGCTGGACATGACGAAGTGGAAGCTCGTGATCGTCCGCCTCACGTACGACGACGGCGACGGCACGCGCGGCGAGCACATCGTGCAGCTCACGGCGGCGCCGCCCGACCCGGCGACGTTGAAGTGGACGCTGCCGATCACGGACGCGAGCAAGCGCTCGTACTCGTATCAGATCCAGGCCTACGGCAACGCGGGCGAGAAGCACCTGGTCGATCCCACGTCGACGACCGATCCCCTGCTCGTCCTCGAGTTCTGAGGAGCCGATCATGCCCAGCGCCCAGTTCACCGCCATGGCGATCGCCGCGCCGACCCTGCAGCTCCGGCCGCAGATCGTGACGCAGCTGACGCGAGCCACGGCCCTCAACCTCTCGATGCTGCGTGGCATCACGATCGCCGGCCTCGTCGAGAACGCGCCGCGCGTCACGTCGGCGCCCTCGATCGTCAGCGCAGGCGTGGCCGGCGCCGACGGCAAGACGTACTTCGTGCCGCAGGCGCGCGTCGCCGAGCGCTCGAAGGCGACACGCGCTCCCAACGTGTTCTTCGCGGCGGGCAGCGACGGGGTCACCCTGCGGGTGTGGTTCGATCTGGTGCAGCACCCCTCGGTCGCGACCGGTGCCGAGCCACTCCCCGTCGACAACTACTCGGTGTCGCTCGTTCCCCCGTCCGGAGACGAGATCCGGTTCGAGCGCTGCGACGATCTGCCGCGTGGCGACCAGGACGACCCTGCGGTCCTCTCGCGGCTCTACTGCGAGACGTCCGTCAATCCGAACATCGTCGTGCCGATCCTCCAGAACGGCGGAGCGCGCTTCCGGATCGAAGGCGACGTGCATTACACCGTGCAGGAGGGCGCTTCCGCCGACTCGCCTGCCGGCGGCATCCGGGTCAGCCCCGCGGGCCCACTCCGCGTCTTCGACACCCCGGCGCGTGCCATCCGGCTTCCCGACATCCCGCTCATGATGGCCGCGGCGCCCGTCGTGCGCGACCACCGGGTCGCTGCGAGGCCCCGGATCCGGGATCACCGGATCCTCGACGCCGCCGTCGTCGACGCCATCGCGACGACGCCGACGGGCGAGCCGACCTGGGCGTCCAAGACGGCGCGGCTGAAGCTCGGCGCCGACAACTACAGCGTCGATGCGAGCTTCCCTCCTTCGATCATGAGCAACCGCGCCATCTACTCCCAGGTCACATCCGGCTTCGGATCCGAGCCGTGGTCCGAGTGGGTCGACTCGCCCAACGGCCTGTTCATGGATTCGCCGCTGCCCGACCAGTTCTACGTCGTGCCCGACGAGTACCGCCTCGCCTTCGACCAGGAGACCAAGCAGCCCGCGATGATGGTCCTCCTCGTGCCGCCGAAGCGGGCCGAGGGCGAGGTCGCGCCCACGAGCTTCGGCGCGGACTACAAGCTGCGCACGCGCTTCAGCGTCGTGCCGTGGATCGACCCCGCCCGCCGCGAGCGCCTGCGTGCGGAGATCGCGCGGCACGCGCGGGTCGCGTACCCCGACCTGCTCGTCGGCGGCATCCGCGAGGCGACGTGCGAGCTGTCGACGGTGCTGCACGAGCTCGGCTCGTCGATCGTCGGCACGGAGGGCGCGACCTCGGTCGACGGCCTCGGCTTCGACCTCGTGCTGGACTGCACGAGCGAGTTCTACAACACGCTGACGCACCTGCTCGTGACCGAGGGCGTCGAGGCGCAGGTCAAGGCGACGCTCGTCTCGGACGCCGAGCACCCGCGGACGGCGACCGTGCCCGTCAAGCTCCGCCTCGACCGGCCCGCGACCGACGTCCTCTCGGCGACGCTCATACCGCCGGCACCGACGGCACTGCCCGCGCCCCCCGCCGAGCCGGCTCCGGATGCTGGAGCCCCCGCTCCGGCGGAGGGCGAGCCTGCTCCGGCCGAGGGCGAGCCCGCACCCGCTGAAGGCGAGCCTGCGCCCGCTGAGGGCGAGCCGGTCCCCGAGCCGATGCCGGCGCCGCCGGGGCCCTCCGTGCTCCGGGTGAGCAACCCGCTCCCCTACGCCGTCACCGTCGCACGCACCGTCGCGAGCCTCCTCGAGCGCGACGCCGACCTGCCGAGCCCCATCGGGGCGGTCGCCGCAGAGGCGGAGCCGTCCTCCTTCACGCTGCCGGCAGCCACGGACGCGCCGTCGACGCTCGACATCGTGCTGACGGCCGCGGCGAGCGACCAGCCCAGGATCTTCGGGTCTGTCGGGGTGTCGTTCGAGGGCATCGCGATCGACATCGATCCCCAGAAGGTGCTCGCGAAGGCCTACGACACGGGCACCTCGGGATCCGTCTCGAGCTCCGTCGAGGTGCGCAGCTACCAGCTCGAGCACCCCGAGACCCGCCCGCCCGCGCTCGCCGACGTCTTCGGCCTCGAGGTCGAGATCCGCCGCTCCGCCGACGCGAAGCCCGTCACGGTCTTCCTCACGACGGACCAGCCGAAGCTCGACGTGCAGGTGTCGTTCTCGCTGAGCGACATCGTCGCGGGCGCCCGTCCCGAGCAGCCGACGTTCGAGTGGCGGCGGCGGAACATGAGCGGATCGGGCAACGGCGAGTGGTCGGAGTGGGCGACCATCACGGGCCGTCAGCTGTTCGTCTCGCCGACGGGGATGTGACGCGATGTTCGCCGCACAGGACCGCGTGATCGCCTATGGCGTCGAACTCCGCCGCATCGGAGAGGATGCCTGGACCTACGTCTCGGTCGCGCCGTGGCCGCAGCTCTCGCCGGACGGGACGCCGATGGTCTCCGTGCTCGCGGCGGGCGACCTCGCCTTCGTCCAGCTGAGCGCGCAGCTCGACCCGCCCGGTGGCGCGCTGGAGCAGGCACGCAGAGCCGTCGCCGGCGATCGGGACGCGGCATCCGTCACCCTCACGAGCGGCGTATCGGCCGTGACCTCCGTCGAGGTGACCGTCACGTCGAACGGCGAGTCGCGCGTCGTGGCCACCTCGGCCGGCAGCGGCTACGCCCCCTTCACCGCCGTGTTCGCCGTCCAGGCGACCGCGGCCGACCGCGAAGCGTTCGAGGCCGCCCTGCGCGGCGAGACCGGACGCGTCGCCATCACGTACCAGGCCGTGACCGATCGCGGTCCGGCGCGCATCAACGCGGACCTCGCCGACTGGACACGGATCGGCTGACCCCCGGTCGACGACGGACTCGGGACGACGGAACAAGACAGACCACCGACTCAGAAAGAAAAGGGAGCAGCAGATGTTGAAGATCAGCAAGCAGGAGCTCATCGACGGGGTGACCGTCTTCGGCGACGACACGTTCGACGACGTGTTCTACCCCATCCCCGAGGTCCCCCGGTTCCGCACGGACGACAACGGCGACCCGGTCTTCAAGTACCTCAAGTACCGCATGCCCCTCGAGCGCGAGGACGGCAAGCGCGGCGGCGGGTTCGCTTTCTTCGACACGGAGTTCACGTTCACCCCCGCCCAGCTCGCGAAGATCAAGGAGACCCTCGACACGAAGGTGCAGGGGATGGCGGGCAAGCCCGGCTTCCGCGCGTCCGTGCCCGGCACACCCGAGGCGCACCTGGGGACGATGACCTACACGCGCGGCACAGCGAACCTCCTCCTCAAAGAAGACGGCGGCACGCTCATCGAGGCGGTGCGCGGCGCCGGGAAGCCCTCGCTGTTCGGACGCAACATCGCCTCGTTCATGGTGGAGTTCACACCCGAGGGCGCGACCCTCTTCGAGCAGGCGCTGCAGGGCAAGGGCGGCGTCGTGCAGGTCGTGTACGACCTCAACTTCGTCGCCAAGCTGCCCGAGATCTCGGCGCGGGCGTGGTTCTACGCCGAGAAGTTCTACTCCTACGAGCAGACGATCGACATCGACTGGTCCTTCTGGGGAGACGACGAGTACGTCGAGAAGATCACCGAGCAGTTCATGGATGCCGAGACGATGGGCGTCGACCTGCACCTGGACGCCGTCCTCCCCGACCCGGTCGCCGACCAGAAGCTCAAGGACAAGGTCCGCTCCATGATGGAGCGCGCGCTTCAGGACGCGGTCCTGCGCAAGATGATCCCCGACATCGAGGCGGTGCCGAAGGACGCCCGCGGGATGCCGGAGGACATCGAGCATCTCAAGCGGTCGTTCTCGACATCCCGCGTCTCGACGTTCGAGCAGACGTACCGCGAGAACTCCGCGATCGAGTGGAACATCGTCCCGCAGGGCACGCTGCCGAACATCACGAACATGGTCTCGGGCGACGGCAAGCCCGTGCTGTGGGCGGATCACGCGACCGAGGTCGACCTCAACGACCCGTTCTTCCAGACCCTGCACGTCAAGGTCGGCGTCAACGCCGACTTCGCGACCCTGCCGATCCACTCCATCGAGGTCAAGCTCGAGTACGACCACGGGTCGCAGCACAAGATCGAGGAGTACTCCTTCACGAGCCCCGACGGCGTCCAGGAGTTCCAGACCTTCATCGAGGCCGGCGACCGCGAGTACACCTACTCGTACCAGGTCAACTACGTCGGCTCGTCGAAGACCTTCACGGCGCCGCCGGTCAAGACCGACGACACCGTGCTCACCGTCAACGTGGACGACATCGGCCTGCTCGACGCCGTCGTGCAGGCGGGCGACATCGACTGGACGAAGGTCGCCTCCGCGCAGGTGTGGGTCCGCTACCAGGACACGGGCGTGGAGAAGTTCGAGGAGCAGTTCGCCCTCACCTCCGAGCAGCCGACGCACCGCGTGCAGCACGTCCTGTTCCAGCCGCGGCGCAAGCCGCTGAGCTACGAGGTCGAGTACTTCCTCACCGACGGGCGGCGCATCAAGGCGCCCGAGGAATCGACCGAGCGCTCACCCATCCTCATCAACGACCCGCTCGGGCGGACCCAGAAGTTCGAGGTGCGCGGGGTCGGCGACTTCACGAACCGCATCGCGCAGATCTTCCTCGATCTGGTCTACGAGGATGCCGCGAACGAGTACACCGTCGAGCAGTCCGTCGTCCTGGCGGCCGGTACCGAGGCTGCCTCGCAGCCCTACGCCGTGCTCGGCGAGGGCGGCGGGACCGTGCGGTACAGCGGATCGATCCGCTACAAGGACGGGACCGTCAAGGAGATCCCGCTCACCGTCGCGGACGGCACGATCATGGTCGGCGACGTCGTGTCGCAGAAGCTCGACGTGACTGTCGTGGCCGACCTCGTCGACTGGACCCGCGTGCGGCTCGTGCAGGTCGCCCTGCGGCACGGGCCCCAGCCCGGCGGTCAGGCGAAGGACATGATCTTCTCGCCGCAGACGCCCGCCCCGCAGCGCTGGGAGCTGCCGCTTGGCGAAGGCGAGTCGACGTCCTACTCGTGGAGCGCCGTCTACTTCTTCACCGACGGAACCCAGGCGGCGGCCGGCCCGACGGACTCGACGGCTCCGTCGCTCGTGCTGCAGCCTCCCGCGAGCGCCGTGCCGGCGTCGCCGGTGACACCGGTGGCGACACCGACACCCACGCCGGTCGACGCTCCTGTGCCGGGTCCGACGCCTGCGCCTGCGCCGGCTCCGACGCCCGTGGCCACGCCGACCCCCGAGCCCGTGCCGACGCCCGTGGCCACGCCGACGCCCGCGCCGACGCCCGAGCCCGTGCCGACGCCCGTGGCGACGCCGACGCCCGCGCCGACGCCCGAGCCCGTGCCGACGCCCGTCGCGACGCCGACGCCCGCCCCGACGCCAGCACCGACCCCGGTCGCGACGCCCGCGCCGGCTCCGACTCCGGCCGCGCCGCCGACGCCCGGTGCCACGCCTCCGCCGCCGCCCATGCCGGGCGCGACCCCGCCTCCCCCGCCGATCCCCGGCGCGTGACCGCTACGAGCCGAGCGAGGAGATCATGCTCTACCTCAACCCGCCCTACTACGTGATCGACGGCGTGAGCCTCATGCCGGACCACGAGGACCCGCTGCAGTTCTACTTCATGCCCATGTCGCCTCACCTGAGCGTCATGCAGGAGGGCGAGCTGCGCATCCCGAAGATCCAGGTCATCAAGTTCACCGGCCGGCCCACCCCCGACGCCGACATCGTCTCGGGCGGCTTCCTCGACTTCGACTGCAACCTCGGGATCGACCCCGAGCGGCTCGCGGCGATCGCGGACCAGCTGCGCGGCGAGGCGGGCCTGAGCGACCTGCCCCGTCTCGCGCCCGTGCCGCTCATCGGCGGGACCGTCCGCATGATGCTCTTCGGCAAGGAGTCGCCCAAGGAGGAGACGGGGCTGCCCGGCCGCCGCGAGGAGGAGGAGATCGCGGGGCCTCAGTTCGTCCAGAAGATCGTGCACTCGGCATCCCCCTCCCTCTACGGCGACAACCAGGCCGCCTTCTCGGTCCGGCTCGACCAGGAGGGCGCGACGGTCATCGACCAGGCGATCCGGGACGAGATGCTGCCGATCGGCGTCGTCTACAGCCTCGAGTACGTGGGCCTGAGGCCCGCGTACAAGGTCCACGTCGAGGCCGACTGGGACCGCGTGCAGAAGCACTTCGAGGAGACCGAGTCGGTCAACGTTCCGCTCATCGCGAGCTCCACGATCGAGACGGTCATCGACGAGCTCGTCGAGAAGCAGTACATCAAGATCGAGGGGGATCTCCTCGTCGCGGACGAGGACGACTCGGGCGGCGCGACGGGCCGGTACGAGTCGGCGATGGCGCAGGTGCGCGAGCTCGTCTTCGAGAACTTCTTCACGCCGAGCCTCGAGCCGATCGAACGACAGACGGGCGACGGCATCGACGACTTCGGACGGGTGCTGCGCACGATCGCGACGCACGGCATGTCGTCGGTGTGGGAGCGCAAGCAGGTCGACATCACGCGGATCGACCGCAAGAAGCTCAACATCGACATGAGCGAGCGGACGTCGGTCATCCGGCAGATCTATCCGCAGGGGCACCTGCCGGGCATCGTGCGGTCGATCGAGACGCAGGGCCTGGACTGGGACCGCTTCATCAGCTCGGTCTCGCTCGAGGACCCGTTCTTCCAGCGCCGCACCGTGCGCGTCATCCCCCGCGCCGACTACGCGACGGACCAGATCGAGGCGATCAACGTCTCGCTCGACTACGACGGATCGGTCAAGAACGTCATCCTCGACCCGTCCAAGGGCGAGCAGACCGTCGAGTGGATGAGCTCGCTGGAAGGCGGACGGATGCGGGCTCCCGTGACCGTCTCGTACGACGTGCTGTTCTCGACCGCCGCCGTCGGCAGGCCGCGCAGCGTCAAAGCGGGCCCGATGCAGGTCGACGGCGACGTCGTGCAGATCGCGCCGCGCGACGGCGCCGGGTACGAGCTGCGCTGGGTCAGCTTCACCGTCATCGACTTCCCATGGGACGTGTACCACACGATCGAAATCCACTGCCGGTACGAGGACGAGGCGAACGGCATCCGCATCTCGAACCAGTACGGCCTCACGCAGGAGGCGAGCGCCGGCGCCTGGCCCGTGTTCGCCCTCGATCCCACGAAGCGGATGGTCGGCTACCGGCTCATCCTGCACGGGATCGACGGCCGCGACCACGACAGCGGCGACCTCACGACCGAGGACGACCAGATCCGGATCACCGACCCGTTCGGCACGCGCCGGGTCGTCGACATCGTCGCTCCGAGCGCGATGTTCGGCACGCAGGTGGACCGCGTCTTCGTCGACGTCCGGTATGACGACGAGGCGAACAGCATCCACAAGCGCGAGTCGTTCGAGCTGAGCGCCGCAGACCCGGCGACCAAGCGCTTCGCCGTGGAGCTGGCCGACCCCAGCCGCCGGCGCGTGACGTTCACGGTGTCGATCCTGCGCAGCGACGGCATCGTGATCGACATCCCGGAGTCCACGACCGAGCAGGACCGCATCTTCATCTCGGCGGCGATGCGCGGGCACCGCACCGTCACGGTCACGACGGACGGCGTGGATCTCGTCGGCTCCGGCATCCGCGAGGCGACGGTCGAGACGCTCTACGAGCGGACGGCCCTCGGCCTGCGGTTCGCGGACTCGGTCACTCTGCGGCCGGACAAGCGAACAGCATCCGTCGAGTACGACTTCGCGGAGGGCGACCCCGACCTGTCGTACCGCGTCATCCACACGCTCGACAACGGCCTCAAGCGCGAGACCCCCTGGACCACCACGAGCGGCGACGTCATCGTCGCGCGCGTCGACTGAACGAGGAGATCACCATGCTTCAGCTGGGAACCGGGATGAAGACGGTGGAAGGCGTCACCGTCTTCCCCGACCACGCGGACGAGAACCAGTTCTGGTACCTGCCCGCCCACCTCGAGATCGCACGCCGGCCTGCGGACGACTGGCCGCAGTTCAGCTTCATCAAGTTCAAGCGCGAGGCCTCCGCGGAGGGCGTCACGGGCGGCGGGTTCCTCATGTTCACGGTCGCCTTGACGCTGCCGGAGGAGATCGAGCGCAAGGTGCGCGCCGAGCTGCCCGGCAACGCCGTGCTCACCGCCGTGCCGTTCGACTCCGGCACCGTCGAGTGCGTCGCGCTCAACCTCCAGGGCCCGGGCGGGACGACGGCGACGGTGAGCGACGCCGGCACGTTCACGGCGGTGCAGACGATCCTCGGGGCGCGCGTCCCGTCGCTCTTCGGCGACAACAACGCCGTCTTCAGCCTGACGCTCAGCCAGGAGGGCGCGACGCTGCTCGAAGCCGCGTTCGCCCAGGGCGCGGCCCCCATCGGCGTCATCTACACGATGACGTTCACGGCCATGCAGCCCTCGCTCGACGTGCGCATCACGGCCGACTTCGAGCGGATCTACCAGCACTTCAGCGCGGGCCTGAACGCCAACGTCTACTACGTCGAGGTCGCGATCCAGGCCGGCATCGAAGAGCTCGTGCAGAACGGCGCCATCAAGGTCGAGGTCACGAACTTCAGCACGGCGCAGGACAAGCAGGACCAGGAGAAGGCCGCGATCGACTTCTTCACGCAGAACCTCCTCACGCAGTGGTTCACGCCGACCCTCACGCCCGGGACGCTCCAGGGCGGGATGGCGACGGCTCCGCGTGCGGGCGGCGGCGCGGCCCTCTTCGGCCCGAAGAACGAGGGCAAGCCCGCGACCGGGACGCCGACGCGTCCCGGCGCAGGAGGCGGAGGGCAGACTCCGCCCACGCCGCCCGCACCGCCGCCCGCCGGTGGTCCGAGGCCGCCGACCGGCGGGCCCGCGCGGCCGCCGGGGGCGCCCGGCGCACCGGTGACGCCGGGAGCACCCGCCACGCCGCCGACGCCGGGGACGGGCGGTGCGCCGCGCGCGCCGGGGGCGCCTGCCGTGCCTCCCGTTCCGGGGGCGCCTGCCGTGCCTCCCGTTCCGGGGGCGCCTGGCGGCGGTGCGACGCCGCCCAGGCCCGGCGGCACGGGCACTCCGACGCCGCCCGCACCGGGGGGAACAGCCACGCCGCCCGCGCCCGGCGCCCCGGCCACGCGTGACGTGTTCGTGCACTTCATCGAGGAGGGCGGCAACCAGGGCGTCAACGGCGTCTACTCCTTCGGCTATCAGGTGGGCGACACGTGGACCGACACGGCGACGCCTCCCGGGAGCTCGAGCCAGCTCCAGGTCGCGCTTCCCACCGGCTTCACGGGACCCATCGCGGCCGAGATCAAGTCGCTCCCCGAGCTCACGTTCGCCGACGCCGATCAGCTCCGCGCCCACGCGACCACGGGAGTCGGCATCCTCGCGAGCGGACAGCGGGCAGCCGGCGGCAACCAGGCGTTCGACGAGATCACCGCCGCGGCTTCCGCAGTCACGTCGCTCACGGTGCGCATCCCGGTCACCAAGACCGTCGTGTCGGCGAGCTCGCCAGACGCCCTCGTCGCGGCGGTCTTCCCCGGCGGGCAGCTCGTGCAGCCCGGCATCTACGACTGCCGGCGCATCGCCGGCACGAACGACTTCGAGCTGATCATCCCGGACGTGCCCGGGATCTTCGAAACCCCCACTGGAGGAACACCATGAGCGGCAACGGCCCCGACGGCACCCCTGCGGCACCTCCCGCCGCACCTCCCGCGACTCCGCCCGCGGCACCTCCCGCTGCACCGCCTGCCGCGCCCCCCGCCGCACCGCCGACGGCTCCGGGCGCTCCCGGAACTTCCGGAACGACGGGCGCGCCGGCCTCGCCGCCGAGGCCGGCCACACCGCCGACCACGCCGCCCACCGCGCCGCCGACGCCTCCCGGCGGAGCCCGGCCGGCCACGCCGCCCGCCGCCCCGGGCACCACCGCGGCACCGGGGGCCACGGCGCCCAGCGCACCCGCGACCGGCGCCCCCGGCGCGGGCGCGACGGCTCCGGGCGCGAGCACGGCGGGCTCGGGCGCGATCCTGACCTTCGCCATGAAGGCGATCAAGCAGGTCGAGCGGAAGACCCTCGTGTACGAGTACCACCGCCGGCAGGCCGTCACGCGGCAGTACGCGCCGCAGTCGCTCATCGGCATGATGCTCGACGACCTCACCGGACCGGGCCACTTCCTCGAGGTCGACCTCGACGACCCGTTCTTCCGCTCGCTCGACGTCGAGGTGTCTCTGACCAGCGCCTTCGAGCCGATCGGGCTGCAGTCGGTCGCGGTCGGACTCGACTACGGCGACGCGGATCATCCGCAGAAGCACCGCCACACCGACCTCGTGTTCGACGCGACGCGCACGCAGCCGCAGCACTGGATCGTCCCCATCGCGACCGACTACGACCTCGGCTACCGCCCGCGCATCGAGTACCACTTCGATCCGCAGAGCGGATGGGATGCCGAGCGCAACGAGGTCGTCGTCGAGCCGGGGCGCATCGAGGACCGCACGCTGCAGCTCGACCCGACGCAGCACGTCGGGTTCCTCCAGGTGGAGCTGCGTCCCGAGCGGCTGGATCCGCTCGAGGTGTCGTCCGTCGAGGTCGCGCTGACCCACACGTCGAGCAGCGGCTGGACCTCCACGCGCCGGTTCGAGGTGCGTCCCGACAGCGCGGCGCAGACGTGGCGTGTCCGGACCGAGCACGTCGACCAGATCCCGTACACGGTGCAGAGCACGTACCACCTCGTCGACGGCGGCACGATCACGCTCGACCCTGTGAACGCCACCGCGACGACCGTCGTCGTCGGGTCGCCGTTCGCCGACCACCTGGAACGCCGCATCGACTTCTCGGTGCCGGCCGGCCGGTTCGCCTCGGTCGTGCTCGACGTCACGTACGACGACGGCTCGCACCGCATCGCGCGCCGGCTCGAGCTCGACGGAGCAGGCCTCGCACCCGCCCGCGTCCAGCTCGGCATCGTGGATCCCACCCACCGCGAGACGACGACGCAGGCCGCGCTCCTGGGCACGGGCGGCGAGGTCGTCCGCGGCGCACCGTTCACCGGCGAGGCCGAGTTCCTCACCGTGGCCGAAGACGGCACCGTCACGGGGGCATGACATGAGCGCCGGCATCCTCACCCGGACGACGACCGCGGAGCGCCGCATCGCGGATCTCCTCGATCGCGTCGGGGAGGTGCGCCCGGCGCACGCCGAGCGCGCGAGACGCGAACTGGACGTCTCGCTCGCCGCGATGCGCAGCTCGGCCGTGGGCGCGCTCGCGTGGGAATCGAGCTGTCTCACCCCCACCCGCTACCCCGTCGAGGTCGCGTTCACCTCCGCGACCGACGAGCTGCGGACGGCCGTGGACGTCATCGCACCCGAGGACGACCGCCGCACGGCCCTCGACGAGGCCGCGCGGATCGGCCGGCTCTTCGGCTCGGCCGGGCTCGACCCCGAGACGGCGGACCTCCTCCGGCGTCACCAGCACGGACTGCCCCTGCGGTTCGGGGCCTGGCTCGGCAGCCGGCATGCCGCCGTGTCGACGGCGCACAAGCTGTACGTCGAGGTCGATCCCGACCCTGCGAGGGCCCGCGAGCTCGCCGAGGCTCTCGCGCCCGAGGCCTGGCGCGCGCTGGCGGGAGCCGGAGCCCTGCGGTTCATCGGCATCGGGCTCGACGACCCTCACGCCGTCGAGCTGTACGCGCGGCCGGCGCACACCGACGGGGACCTCCTGCGGGTCCTGTGCGCCCGCGCCGGGATGGCCGAACTCGCCGGGCCGCTCGCGGACGCCGCCGTCGGCACGGACGGAGCGGGTTCCGGCCGCAATCTCGCCGTGAGCGTCGCATCGGCCGCGGACCGCGTCACTGCGGTCGCCGCGTTCACGTCCGCGCACCAGCGCCTGCGCCGCGACCACCGCGTGCGCGAGGCCGTACTCGCCCAGGCCCGCCGCGACGAGTGGGCCTCCGCCGACGTGTACGCCGCGGCATCCCTCCCCCTGGCCGAAGCCGTCCCGCTGCAACGGCCCTTCCACACCGCGCTCTCCGACGTCGCCGTCGCGGGGCGCCCCGAGATCGTCCACCACGTCGGGATGGCACCGCCGCCACCCGGACGACCGCGCCGGAGCGAGGGCTCTCCGGCATCCCTCACACGAGAACAACGAGAACAAGGAGAAGGATCATGAAGCAGATCACCCTGGAGAACCTCCACTGCACGAAGACCGAGGACTGGCTCGGCTCCGACGAATGCCGCCTCGAGGTCTACAACGACGGCGAGCTGCACTTCGCCTACCGCCAGGACCTCAACAACGACCAGGACTGGGCGCTGAACGCCTCGCTCCTCTTCTCGAGCAGCTGCACCCTGCGGCTGTTCGACGAGGACGGCGACTTCCCCGGCGACGACGACGATGCCCTGGGCATCGCCGCGATCGCTGCGGTCGACACGCAGCACGCGACGGTGACGTTCCGCGAGGACGACGCCGACTACACGCTGACGTACTCGGTCGTCGACCGGCCCGACATCACCGAGAGCGACCTGGCGACGTTCGCGATCGACCAGTTCGAGGCGTCCACGGCGCCGTCGATGTGGCCGGGGCTCGACAAGGCCCAGATCATCGCGGACCTGCGCGAGCGGCGGTGGAACCCCACCTCCATCAACCAGGTGAACTCGAACTTCTGCGGGCCGACGTCGATCACGTACGAGATGGCGCGCACGCAGCCGCGGCGCTACGTCGACATCGTCCGCCAGCTGTTCGAGACGGGCGGCTTCTGGTCACGCACGCACCGGGTCGATGCTCCGGAGGGCCTGCGGGCGACGCAGGCCGGCCAGAACATGAAGCCCGCGGACTGGATGCTGATCGCCACGATGCGCAACGACGAGAACGCCATCTTCGGGGTCTCGCCGACCTCGACGGGCGTCCAGAGCATGGTCGAGGGGATGACGACGCCCTGGGAGATGGAGGGCTGGACGAGCGAGCTCCTGCTGAAGGACAACGTCTCGAACAGCACGACCTTCGTCTGGGGCGAGTTCGACGCCATCCGCTACGCGCACCAGGTGTGGGCCGGCGGCGGCAGCTCGTTCGTCATGGTCCACTCGGACATCTTCTCGGCGCCGAACGGGATCGTGCCGCCCTGGCCGGACCACTGGGTCGTCTACGCGGGCGGCCTCGACGAGAGCGGCGGACGCATCAAGTTCAACGTCTACTCGTGGGGTCAGATCTACTCGCTCGACCTGTCGCTCGACCACTTCGAGAACTGCATGTTCGGGATCGTGACGGGGTTCTGAGCATCAGCGGCCGGGCGGCGTGGGGGCCGCCCGGCCGTCCACCCCCGCGCGGGCAGAACGGATGCTGTCCCTCCGGCGCCGCCGACGCCCTTCGGCGCCCCGATCTCCCAGCTTGTCGGGGGCGGCCCGCACGCCCAGCATCCGCCTCCGCGCCACAACGTCGCAGAAAACCACAACGCTGCACGGACACGCCGCCGAGGGTGCGACATCGTGGTTTTCCTCGACACTGTGGTCGACGCATGCCCTCGCCATAATGAGCGTGTGCAGCAGCACATCGGCCGGGTGACGACCACCGATGGAACCGCGATCGCGTACGCCTCGGTCGGTTCCGGGCGCGCCGTGGTCTACGTCAGCGGATGGCTCAGTCACCTCGAGCTGAGCTGGGACCTGCCGGAAGAGCGCGCCTTCTACGAGAGTCTCGCCGAGGGCTGCCGGCTCGTGCGGTACGACCGCGCCGGGTGCGGACTGTCTCCCGGCTCGGATCGACCGCCCTCGATGGCGTACGAGCTCGAGCAGCTCGCCGCGCTCGCGGATCTCCTCGGCCCTGAGCCCTTCGACGTGATCGGCGCCTCCCTTGGTGCGCTGGTCGCGGTCGCCTGGGCCGGGGGGCACCCCGAAACCGTCCGGCGCCTCGTCCTCTACGGGGGCTGGGCCCGCGGCGCGGACATCTCGTCCCCGGGTGCGCGGGACCACATCCTCGGCCTGGTCCAGTCGCACTGGGGCCTGGGGGCGGACGTGCTGACGGACATCTTCGCTCCCGACGCCGACTCCGCGATGCGCAGCGCTTTCGGCCGCTACCAGCGTGCTGCTTCGACCGCCGATACCGCCCGGACTCTGCTCGCGATGAGCTACGACCTGGACGTCACCGACCTCCTCGGGCAGGTCCGGGCTCCGACGCTCGTGCTGCACCGCGCCCAGGACCGGGCCGCGCCGGTCGAGCAGGCCGGAGCGCTGGCCGACGGCATCCCGGATGCCGACCTCATGGTGCTGCCCGGGCGCTCGCATCTTCCGTACGCGGGTGACGCACAGAGCCTCGTGGCACCGATCCGCCGGTTCCTCGGCCTGCGCAGCCTGCGGCGTGCACCGCGAGCGCTCACCCCGCGGCAGATCGAGGTGGCCGCCCTGGTCAGCGCCGGCTGCACGAACCGTGAGATCGCCCTCCGCCTCGGCATCGACGAGCGGTCCGCCGAAGGCCATGTCGAGAGGATCCGCGTGCGCCTCGGCTTCCGGTCACGAGCACAGATCGCGACCTGGTACGCCTCTCAGCGAGGGGGTCCGGGCCGGAAGTGAGGTAGTTCCCCGCCTGCGCCGGCAGGCGGAGCGGGCGACGCTGGGGTCATCGACCACGACGCCCCAGGAGCAGACATGACCACCACCAAGATCACCCGCCCGACCGGGATCGCCTTCGAGCAGCATCCCCTGCGCGGTCCGTTCAACGCGGCGTTCTTCCGGCTGATGGACCCGTACATCGACCTCAACCTGCGCAGCCGGAAGCGACGCGTTTACGCGGGCCTTCCCCACGAAGTCGTCGAGATCGGGCCGGGCGTCGGCGCCAACCTGCGCTATCTCTCCCCGGGCAGCACCCTCGTGGCCATCGAACCCAATCGATCGATGCACGAGCAGCTGCAGGAGGCGGCGCGCCGGCATGGCGTCGAGCTCGACCTGCGTGAGCGCATGGCCGAGCAGACCGGCCTCCCCGACGGCAGCGCGGACTGCGTGATCTCGTCGCTCGTGCTGTGCTCCGTGCGGGATCCGGCGGTCGTGCTCGCCGAGATCCGGCGCATCCTCCGCCCGGGTGGCGCCTTCCGCTTCCTCGAACACGTCGTCGCACCGTCGGGGACGGCGACCAGAGCGGTGCAGCGGATCCTCCGCCGTCCGTGGGCGTGGACGTTCGAGGGCTGCTCGTGCGAACGAGACCTCGAGCGTGAGATCCGCTCCGCCGGATTCGCGAGCGTCACGGTGGATCGCTACCGGATCCACACGCCGTTCCTCCCGTTCAACACCCATATCGCGGGCATCGCACGCGCGTAGCGCGCAGTCCGCCCCGGCGGCCAGGGGTGTGCGGGAGGCGGCTCTCCCCGTCAGCCCGGGGGCGCGATCACCTCGGCGATCGCACGCGTCAGCTCAGGGGGAATGTCCCGCGCGAGGAATCCGATGCCCGCGAGTCCGGTGAGGCGATCGCCCGCTCGCGCATGTGCCCAGCTGCCCCACACCGCCGCCCGGGCGGGCCCGACGCCGCGGGCCGCGAACCCCGTGATCGCGCCCGCCAGCACGTCGCCGCTCCCCGAGGTCCCCAGGCCAGGCCCGCCTGCCGGGACGCGCCATGACTCGCCGGCGGGCGTCACGACGTGTCCGTAGCAGTTGACGACCGCGTCGTAGCGCCGCGCGATCTCCCCCAGGTCGGGGTCCTGCCCGTCGGCGGGATCCCACCCGAGCAGGATCGCCGCCTCCTCGCGGTTGGGGTTCAGGATGAGGTTCGTCGGCAGTTCGCCCCGGTCGATCGTCGGAAGGATGCCGAGGGCGAAGGCGTCGAGGATCAGGCAGCGCACCTCGAGCCGCGACACCGCCCGCAGCGTGTGGCGCGTCTCGTCCGGATCGTCGAAGCCCGGCCCCACGAGCACGGCGTCGGCGGACTCGACAGCATCCCTCGGCCCCTCGTCCAGAGGGGCGTCAGCCTGGTCGGGCAGCGAGTGGACGGCGGCCTCGGGCATGACGACGCCCAGCTGGCCTTCGATCGAGGCGGGCACGACGACCGCCAGCCTCCCGGCGCCGACGCGGAGTGCCGCCTCGCCGGCGAGGAACACCGCGCCCGGTGAACGCCGCGAGCCGCCCACCACGACGACCTGGCCGCGGGACTTCTTGGACTCGCCCGGATCCGGCAGCCCCCATTCACGCAGGAGCTCCGGTGAGACGAGGATGTCACTCCGGTTCGACATCCGGGCTCCCGGGATGCACGGTGACCGGCGCGCCCTCGACCTGAAGGTGGCTGACATCCGAGAACTCGACGATCTCCCACGCGGATCCGTTCCTCACGAGGTGCGTGACGGACGCGTTGAGGACCGTATGGGATGCCGCGAACTCGAGCAGCCGAGCCTCGTCGAGCGGCAGGAGCAGATAGAGCAGCAGCATGACGACCGCGTCGTGCGCGACGATCAGCGCGGACGTATGGTCGGCGGCGAGGCCGTCCCGGAGGAAGGAGCGCAGGCGGAGCGCGACATCCGCCCACGACTCTCCGCCCGGAGGACGGTGGTAGAACTTGCCGAGGTGACGCCGGCGCTCGGCCTCCTCGGGATGGAGCTCGGCGACGCCACGACGCGTGAGGAGGTCGAGGATCCCGAGCTCGCGGTCGCGCAGCCGCTCGTCGACCACGGTGGCGGGATCCTCCGCGGCGGCGCCCCGGGCGATGGCCAGGGTCTCGCGCGCACGCTCGTACGGCGACACCCAGCAGACGTCGACCGCCGCCCGATTCGACTCCCACCACGCCCCCAGCGCGGCCGCCTGGTCGCGACCGGTCTGCGAGAGCGGCACATCGGCATCGCGGATGTCGATGGGGATGACGGTCAGGCCGTCGATCTCCGCCTGGGTCGCGGCCACGTTCGCGACGCTCTCGCCGTGTCTCACCAACCACAGCTCGGTCACTGCCATCCGATCAGGCTAGGCGGCGGACGGCCGGCGGCGAACGGGTTGACATCCCGCGGGCCGAGGCCCTAGCGACAGCGCCGGGGGCCTCACTCCCACGTGTGGACGGGCTCGTTCGTGTGCATCGCCTCGCGGTATTCGAGCAGCGTGGCGCGCAGCGCGTCGTAGCGCTCCATGCCGGAGCGGCGATGCATCCGGTCGACGAACCAGCCGGCGCCGGTGATCCCAGTCAGGCAGCGCCCTTCGATGATGCCCAGCAGTCGGTCGCGGACGGATGCCTCGACCCCCCAGGCCTCGAGCCCCCTGTGCGCCATCGGCAGCAGGCGTCGCAGCACGAGCTCAGTCGCCGGGACCTGTCCGACCCCGGGCCAGTACAGCTGCGCATCGACGCCGTCGCGTGCGGCGGTGTGGAAGTTGTCCTCGGCGGCGGTGAACGACAGCTGCGACCACAGCGGCCGCTCGCTCTCGGCGATCGCGCGCACGAGCCCGAAATAGAACGCCGCGTTGGCCATGATGTCGACCACCGTAGGGCCGGCCGCGAGCAGCCGGTTCTCCACGCGCAGATGGGGCACCCCTCCCGCGATGTCGTAGATCGGCCGGTTCCATCGGTAGATCGTGCCGTTGTGCAGTCGCAGCTCGGCGAGGGCCGGAATCCCGCCGCTTTCCAGCACCTCCATCGGATCGTCGTCGTGGACGATCGGCAGGAGGGCCGGGAAGTACCGGACGTTCTCCTCGAACAGGTCGAACACCGAGGTGATCCAGCTGTCGCCGAACCACACGCGCGGTCGCACGCCCTGGGCCTTCAGCTCCTCGCTGCGGGTGTCGGTGGCCTGCTCGAAGAGCGGGATCCGCGTCTCGCGCCACAGCTCCCGCCCGAGCAGGTACGGGGAGTTGGACGAGACTGCCAGCTGGACGCCCGCGATCGCCTGCGACGCGTTCCAGTAGGCTGCGAAGTCCTCCGGCGAGGTCTGCACATGCAGCTGCGTGCTCGTACACGCGGCCTCGGGAAGGATCGACTCCGACGTGGTCACGAGCCGCTCAGGCCCGTCGACCGAGATCGAGATGTCCTCCCCGCGCGCGTTGAGGATCTGTTCGCTGAGCAGCCGGTAGCGCGGATTGGCGCTGATGCTGTCGGGCCGGAGGTGCCCTTCGGCGAGGGTCGGCAGGATGCCGATCATCACCAGGTGCGCGCCGACGCTCGCTGACCGCTCCTCCGCGTTGTTGAGGCTGCGCCTCAGTCCCTCCTCGAAGGTCGTGAGGCCGCCCTCGCGCAAGCGGGCGGGTGGCACGTTGATCTCGATGTTGAACTGTCCGAGCTCGGTCTGGAACGCCGGGTCCGCGATCGCCTCGAGCGCCTCGGCGTTGCGCAGCGCGGGATCGCCCGTCTCGTCGACGAGGTTCAGCTCGACCTCCAGGCCCGTCAGCGGGTCGTCGGTGTCGAAATGCGCCTCGCGCAGCATCCGCGCGAACACGTCGAGGTTGCGCCGGACCTTCTCACGGTGACGCGTGCGGTCGGCGCGGGTGAACTCCTGTGCCGGGACGTCCTCCCCCATGACGGCACTCTAGCGAGCGCCCTGCTCGAGCGGCATGGGTGGATGTCCGCGGTGCGTGCGACGATTCGCAGGACATGCGATCGGCAGGAGGGCGGGATGCGGGGCGAGGCGACCGTGCTGCACGCCGACCTCGACTCGTTCTACGCGTCGGTCGAGCAGCGCGACGCGCCCGAGCTGCGGGGCCGGCCCGTCATCGTCGGCGGCGGCGTCGTGCTGGCGGCGAGCTATGAGGCGAAGGCCTGGGGCGTGCGGACCGCGATGGGCGGCCGACAGGCGCGGGACCTGTGCCCGCACGCGATCGTCGTCCCGCCGCGCATGGAGGCGTACTCAGCGGCGAGCAAGGACGTGTTCGACATCTTCCGCGACACGACTCCGCTCGTGGAGGGCATCTCGATCGACGAGGCGTTCCTGGAGGTCGGCGGCCTCCGGCGCATCGCAGGCACCCCCGAGCAGATCGCGGTGCGCCTGCGCGAGAGGGTGCGTGCGGAGGTCGGGCTCCCCATCTCGGTCGGGATCGCGCGCACGAAGTTCCTCGCCAAGGTGGCGAGCGCCGTCAGCAAGCCGGACGGACTGCTCATCGTCGAGCCCGAGCGCGAGGAGGCGTTCCTGCTCCCCCTGCCGGTCGAACGCCTGTGGGGCGTCGGCGCCAAGACCGCCGAGAAGCTGCACGGGCTCGGCATCCACACCGTCGGCGAGCTGGCCGAACTGGAGGAGGCGACCGCCGAGCGGCTCCTGGGCAGGGCGGCCGGCGCGCACCTGCACGCGCTGGCCCGACTGCGGGACCCGCGTCCGGTCGACACCACACGACGGCGCGGATCGATCGGATCGCAGCGTGCGCTCGGCAGCCGGCCGCGCTCCCCCGAGGAGATCGAGGTCATCCTGACCCAGATCGTCGACCGGCTCGCCCGCCGCCTTCGCGACAAGGATCGGGTGTGCCGCACCGTCGTGCTGCGCCTGCGCTACGGCGACTTCGCGAGAGCGACCCGGTCGCGGAGTCTGCGCTTCCCGACCGAGCGCACCGCGGTGCTGCTCGCGGTCGCCCAGGGCCTGCTCGCGGCGGCGCTGCCCGAGATCGAGGAGCGCGGCATCACCCTCATCGGCGTCACGTTCTCCCAGCTCGGGCGCGCCGAGGACGCTCCGCCCGAGCTGCCCATCGACTTCGAGGACGGGGCCCGGCTCGACACGGTGCTCGACGCGGTCCGCGATCGGTTCGGAGCGACCTCCGTCGCGCGCGCCGCGCAGCTCGGTCGCGATCCGGGCTGGTCGACGCCCGTGCTCCCGGAGCACGAGTGACCGACGGATGCCGATCCCGGCGTCGCTCAGCGATCGTCCCCGGTCGAGGCGTTCGAGGCGTTCGGATCCTCGCCTTCCGCCTGTGAGGGACGGCCGTTCTGGAGCTCTGCGGAGCCCTCCGCGGGGCGCTCCGGATCTTCGCCTTCGGCTTGGCTCGAGTGATTCGGGTCTCGCTGCATGATTCCTCCTCGATCTCGGTCGCCCGGCGGCGCGCATTCGGGATGCTGCTCGGCGAGCGCCGGTCCGCACCTGTGCGACCAGTCGAACAGAGGTGGGCCGCTCGCGCACCGGGGTTGCCAGTAGTGCGGAAGCGTCCTAGACGCTCTGGATCGGCCGGGGGCCCGCCTCGACCCCGGCTTCGTCGAGGTGCCGTCATGGGACGAGCGGGCGCGGCTGCGCTGCTTCGAACGCCGGCCGTCGGGCTGACCAGCGGCGGCGTCAGCTCCGGTACCGCGTGCGTCCCGCCACGATCGTCTCGACGACCCGCGCCTCGAGGAGCGACGCGGCGCCGGCCTCGAACGGGTCGGTGTCGAGCACGACGACGTCGGCGGCGAATCCGGGAGCGATGCGGCCGCGCCAGCCGCCGTCGCCGACTGATGCCGCCGCGTCGCGCGTCGCGTGGCCGATGGCCCGGTCGAGCGGCAGCGCGTACTGCGGGTGGGTCGCGGGGACCGACCGGTCGAGCGCGGAGGCGCGAGTCGACGCGATGTACATGTTCGCCAGGGCGTCGTGCGGCGCGGTCGGGGCGTCGGTCGAGAAGGCGAGCAGCGCTCCGGCATCCTCGTACTCGGGCCACGGGAAGGCGCGCTCGACGCGCTCGTCGCCGAGCATCTCGGCCCAGTTGGCGAAGATGGCGGGGTCGGAGTGCACCGGCTGCATGGATGCCGTCACCCCGAGCCGCGCCATCCGCTCGGCCGTCCCGGGCGCCGCGTACTCGAGATGCTCGACGCGATGGCGTCGCGCTCGAGGGCCGTTCTCGGCGACGGCGTGCTCGATGGCGTCGAGCGCGATCTCGCTCGCGTAGTCGCCGATCGCGTGCTGCGCGATCTGCAGGCCGGCGGCGTCGGCTGCGGCGACGACCGGCTTCAGCTGCGCGAGCGGCCAGATGGGCTCGGCGTTCGATCCGTCGGCGTAGGGGTGGCGGAGCGCCGCCGTGCACGCGTCGATGACCCCGTCGAGGATGAGCTTGATGCCGACGACCCGCAGCCAGGCCGACGACGGCGCGGCGGCGAGCTCGGCCGCGCGCGCAACCTGGGCGAGGTTCGCCGCGTCGTCTCCCGTGTTGGTGATGATCCAGTGCGCGGCGACCCGCAGGGGAAGCTCCCCGCCGTGACGTGTGCGGGCGCGCTCGAAGGCCTCGAGCCCGAACTCGTCGAACGCCATGTCGACGACGCCCGTCACGCCGCTCGCGAGATACGCGTCGATCGCGCGCTGCACATCCTCGTCACGGTCCGCGTCGGTGGTTGTCGCGTCGCGGTGGGCCCACGCGTACTGCGTGGCCGCGGTCTCGTAGAGCATCCCGGTGGGCTGGCCGACAGCATCCCGAGCGATCTCGCCGCCGAGCGGATCAGGGGTGTCGCGGGTGATGCCGAGCTCGGCGAGCGCCGCGCTGTTGACCCAGCACGAGTGGTAGTCGTTCGCGTCGAGGTAGACGGGGATGTCGGACACCGCCGCATCGATCATGGCCGCCGTCGGCGCTCCGTCGGGCAGGGAGTCGAAGAGCCATCCGCGGCCGCGGAGGACGACAGCATCCGGATTCTGGGCCCGAGCCTCGCGCAGTCGCGCCTGGATCTCGTCCAGCGACCGGGCGTCGGTCAGATGGACCTGCCCGAGAGCCGCTCCCATCATGAGCAGGTGCGTGTGCGCGTCGGTGAAGCCCGGCAGCACGAGCCGGCCCTCGAGGTCGACGGTCGCGGCCCCTTCCGGCGCCGCCTCGGCGTCGCCGACGAACACGATGGTGTCGCCGTCGACGGCGAAGGCGTCGGCCCAGGCCTTGTCTGGAGCGGGGTCTGCCGTGAACACCCGGCCGTTGACGTAGCGCGTGATCACGTTCGGCCCTTCTTTCCGAGCGGCGTGCGCAGGAGGCCTGCGTAGAGCGCGGCGGCGACGAGCATGCCGACCGGGACGGACAGGTCGATGTACCCCGTCGCCTCCGCGATCGGTCCGGCCCAGACGCTCGTCGCGAGGCACGCGGCCGTCGCGAGACCGCCGGCGAGCAGCGCGATCAACCCGGGGATGCTCCACCCACCGGTGTACCAGAACCGCCCGCCGGCATGGTCGTCGAACAGCTCGAGTCCGTCGTAGGCGTAGCGGCGCAGCAGCACGTCGACGACGAAGATCGCCATCGCGGGGCCGGACACGATCACGAGGAACTGCAGCATGAGGTTCGCCGCCTCGAGGAGGCTCGACGACAGGACGAGGTAGATCGTCAGCGCCGTGCCCACGACGCCCACGATGATCGCGGCGGGGATGCGACGCAGCCGGAACCCGATCGCCTGCAGCGCCATGCTCGACGTGTACGTCGTCATGGCGTTGAGGGCGATCGTGTTGATGACGACGCCGATCACGAGGACGGGGCCGAGCCACGCGGGCAGCAGGTCGAGCAGCGCCGCGTCGATCCCGGCCTCGAACGCCTCGCCGCTCAGCCCCGTCGCCAGGAGCACGCCGACCGTCGTGAAGACGACGAACGGGATGCCGCCGCCCAGCCCCGTCGCGAGCGCGATGTGGGAGGGCTTGGTGGTGCGCGGGAGGTACCGCGCGATGTCGGGGCTGTTGATGAAGGACAGCGGCGTCGAGGCGAGGATCGTGAACCCGATCGCGATCGACGACCACAGCGCGACCCCGCTCAGGGGCTCGGGCGCCGCGTACTGCCAGTCGACCGTCGGCAGGATGAACACGGTGACGAGGAGGAAGATGACGAAGAGCGCGGCGGCCATGTAGGAGTACGCGCGCACGATCAGGCCGTGGCCGAAGATCGCGACGAGGATCGTGATCGTCGCGACGACGACCGTCACCCCGATCGGCACCCACACGGGATCCTCGAGCCCCAGCCGCCGCAGCAGGTCCGCGCCCATGAAGGACGACGCGAGCCACGTCAGCGACAGGAACACGGCGCCGATGAACCACCCGACGAACGCCACGAAGAGCTTGTTGCCGAGGATCCCGTACATCGCGCGCGTCACGACCGAGCCGGACGTCCCCGACGCGGGCCCGCTGCCGGCGATGATGCCGGGGAAGACCCACAGCAGCGCGGCGGCGATGATGACGGCGATCGCCTGCCACACCTCGAGACCGAGCAGGATGAGCGTCGCACCGATCGTCAGATTCAGGATGCTGACATTCGGCGCCGCCCAGATGAAGAAGAGATCGCGCGCGCGGCCATGGCGTTCGGCGTCGCTGACGAGCTCGATCCCCCGCGTCTCGGGTCGGGAGGCGGTGTCGACGTATTCGTCGTCGACCTGAGGCTCGGTGTGGGTCACGGTGTTCCTCTCGGGGAAGCGTCGTTGCTATTGGTCACATGCCCAATGGACTATTGGTCACACATTCAATAGCATGGGACGCGTGACGTCAAGTCCTGCAGCGGTCCGTACCCGCAAGCGTCCCGAGGAGCGACGGGAGGAGATCCTGTCGCACGCCGCCGCGATCGCGCTCGACGAAGGGCTCGAGCGCATCACGCTGCGCGCCGTGGCCGAGCGGCTCGGGGTGCGTCCGGGGCTGATAACGCACTACTTCCCCGCCGCGGAGGACCTCGTCATCGAGGCCTTCGTGCGCGCGGCGGTGGTCGAGCGCGAGCACTTCTTCCCCGTGTCGGGTCATCCGCTCGGGCGTCTCGCGCACTTCATCGGCCACATCGAGAGCGGCGCATCCCTGCCGCTCGCCCGGATGTGGCTCAACGCGCGGCACCTCTCGCGCTTCAGCCCTGCCCTCGATGAGGCGCTGCAGGAGCAGGACGCCCTGGACCGCGAGCGCCTCATCGGCATCATCGAGGACGGCATCGCGACGGGCGACTTCCCGATGACGGATGCCGAGACCGCCTGCATCCGGATCCTCATCGCCGTCGACGGCGTCGGCTCCTACGTCAACAGCGCGGTCGAGAACCCGCATCCCGCGCACACGCACGCCGTCGCCGACATCACCGATTGGGCTCTCGGGCTGCCGGCTGGAACGCTGCGAACGGCGATCGCCGCCCAGAGCTGACCCTCCCGACGACTCGTCAGTCCCCTTGTCTAAGCCCGTCGGATATCGCCTGGCGGATCCTCCACACGGGGAAGCCGCTGAGTTCGGCTATCAGGTCGACGTCGAACCCGTGCACGACATATGCCTCCCGCACCGCCCGGATGCGGGTGGGATTGTCGGCGTAGGCGAGAGCGAATTCGGTGGCGTAGCGCTCCCAGACGCTGACTTCATAACCCGGAGCCGTCACGCCATCCTCACCTCATCCCGGGACGGAACTCGCACAAGGGATCACACTGCTGGCGCGATGCTACGACAACCGTGTTACCGCTGTGAGACGCGCGGGTTCCGAGGACGCGCACTCCGCGACGGACGCGCGTCGCTGGGGCGACGGCCTGGCGGTCACGGCGCGGTGTCAGCACCCATCCGATGAGGGTGGCGAACAGGACGACCACGACCCGCCCCTCCTGACCACCTCCCCCGCAGCCTCGGCCTCCTCGCCTGGTCGCCGCGCCCACTGGCACGGTGGGCGCAGGTGGGAGTACTTTGACGCCCAACGCAGCGATGGGGTGAGAGAGTCTGCGGTGCAGCGCGAGCGATCGGGGAGATCGATGCCGGACGACACAGGAGGCGCGGACGAGCCCGCGGGGAGGAGCCGAGGTATGGCGCCGGGTGCGGACTCGGGCGCGGAGGTGACGATCGCTTCGCACGGGCCGGAGGTGCGGGAGTCGGCGGAAGGCTCTGGAGCTGCCGCCTTCGATCTGAGGGTCGTCGCCAGGTTCCCGCCCGGCGCAGATGAGCGGGGGAATACTCCGCAGATGAGTGTCGTCCTGCACACATCGGGGGTCGACCTCTCGCTGGAGTTGCGGGTGGCCGCCGAGCTGAGCGGGTCACCGATCTCGCCGTCCGGTCCGCAGGGGGTCACGCCGCAGCCGGTATCGCAACCGGATGACCCGGCCCCGACCCCGGACGACCCGCCCCCGGTGCCCGTTCCGATCACTCCTGACGGCTCGGCGCCTGACGGCGGCCCGTGGCCGGAGCTGCATGAGGGCGTCGCCACCTGCCTGAGCTTCCTGAAGGGCATTTGCGGATTTCCCGACCCGCATGACGACGCGCTGGTGGGAGCGCTGAACTCCGCCGACTTCAACGGTTCCATGGCGTGCGGCAGCTGCATACGCATCCACGGTCCGGAGGGCTCGGTCGACATCCAGATCATCGACGAGTGCCCCGGCTGCGCGCCGGGCGGCATCGACCTCAACCCAGCCGCGTTCTCCCGAATCGCCTCACTCGTGGCCGGACGGGTCCCGATCACCTGGCAGTACATCCCGAGCCCGGTGTCCGGCCCGATCGTCTACCACTTCAGCGACGCATGCAATCCGTACTGGACCTCCGTGCAGGTCCGGAACCATCGCCACGCCATCGCGTCTGTCCACGTGCAGCAGGGGGGCGACTGGGTGGCGATGGCACGGGACGCAGGGAACTACTTCGTCCAGACGACCAGCCCCGGCGATGGCACGCTCTCGTTCCGTGTCACCGATGCGCTGGGCAACGTGCTCGAGGATTCCGGGGTGCCGGTCATCGCGGGCGGCGATGCGAGCGGCGCGCTGCAGTTTCCGGATTCGGCCGCCGCCGACGGCGAGTGAGGTGCCGCTGACGGGGATGCTGACGACCGCGGCGCACCGTCACCCCGGGGTGATCCCCAGGTGCCCCGACAGCCGGCCGTGGAAGTAGGCGCTGCGCTGATCGAGCCCCTCGATGACGGCGTCGATGTCGTGGCGCTGGTACTTGGTCACGACCGCGTCGAGGGCGGCGACGCTCGACGCGTCCCAGATCTGCGAGTCTCTGAAGTCGATCACGACCTTGGGCGGGTCGACCCCATAGGAGAACCTCTCAACCAGGTCGTTGCTGCTGCCGAAGAAGAGCGGCCCGTGCACCGCGTACCGGGCGACCTCACCGTCGACCGTGCGGTCGACGGTGATGACGTGCGCGACTCGACGGGCGAAGAGCACCATCGCCAGCACGACGCCGACCACCACACCGATCGCGAGGTTGCCGGTGGCGACGACGGCGACGACCGTCACCACCATGACGAGCGTCTCGGGAACAGGCATCCGCCGCAGAGTCGACGGGCGCACGCTGTGCCAGTCGACCGTGGTGAGGGCGACGATCATCATGACCGCCGCGAGCGCCGCCATCGGGATCTGCGCCATGAGATCGCTCAGAAGCGTCACGAAGGCGAGGAGCGCGAGGCCGGCCACGAACGTCGAGATGCGCGTGCGCGCGCGTGCCATCTTCACGTTCACGATCGTCTGGCCGATCATGGCGCACCCGGCGATGCCCCCGTAGAAGCCCGCGAGGATGTTCGCGATCCCCAGCGCCCACGATTCGCGGTTCTTGTGCGACCGGGTGTCGGTGATGTCATCGACGAGCTTCGCCGTGAGAAGGGTCTCCATGAGCCCGACGAACGCGATGCTGAGGGCCGTCGGCCAGATGAGCTGCAGGGTGTCGAGGTTCAGCGGCACGAGAAGGGGGGTGATGCCGGGCAGTGCACCGCCGATCTCACCCTCGTCGCCGACGTTCGGCACGCTGAGCCCCGCGATCATGACGATCGCGGTCACCACGACGATCGCCACGAGAGGCGAGGGCGCGGCCCTCGTGAAGCGCGGGAGCACGAGCACGATCACGACGGTGAGCGCGAAGAGGGGGTAGACGACCCACGGCACGTCGATCAGGTGGGGCACCTGCGCGACGAAGATCAGGATGCCGAGCGCATTGACGAACCCGAGCATGACGCTCCGCGGGATGAACCGGGCGAGCCGGGCCAGTCCCAGCGCTCCGAAGGCGATCTGCACGATGCCGGCGAGGACCACCGCCGGCAGAAGGTACTGCACCCCGTGGTCCTTCACGAGCGGCGCGACCACGAGCGCGACCGAGCCGGCCGCCGCCGTCACCATCGCGGTGCGTCCGCCCAGGACCGACATGCTCAGAGCCAGCACGACCGACGCGATGAGGCTCACCTTCGGGTCGACGCCCGCGATCACCGAGAAAGAGATCACCTCGGGGATGAGCGCGAGAGTCGTGACGATGCCGGCGAGCACCTCGCGGCTGAGCAGAGCGGGGCTCCGGAAGGCGGTCAGAGTGTCGATGTATCCAGGCTACCGAGCGCCGGCGTCGGTCTCGGACCGCCCCGCACTGCGCCGATGCGTGAAGAAGGGGCCGGCCTTCGGCCGACCCCTTCTTCGTTGTGGTCGGGATGACAGGATTTGAACCTGCGACCCCTTGACCCCCAGTCAAGTGCGCTACCAAGCTGCGCCACATCCCGATGCCCGAGCCGGAGCGCGGGCAACTCCCCTATCCTACCCGGTCGATGGAGTGCTCGCGAACCGAGGTGCGCGCCTTGCCGGTGTCGGAGGCCGCGGGTAGCGTGCCCGCATGCCCACCGTGACGATCGAGCCCGCGACATCCGACCGCTTCGACGACGCCCAGCACGCGCTGACCGGCGGGGGCGACGGCCGCAGCTGCCAGTGCCAGTGGTGGACGCTGACGAACGCCGAGTGGCAGAAGACCTCGCAGGCCGAGCGTCAGGAGCTGCTCCGCCACGAGGTCACGGCGGGGCCACCGCCCGCGCTCATCGCGTACGTCGACGGCGAGGCCGCCGGCTGGGTGCGCATCGGCCCGAGGACGAGCCAGATCCGCATCGCGCGCACGAGGATCATCAACGAGAGCACCCGCGAGCCGCTCGAGGACGAGTCGGTGTGGGCGGTCTCGTGCTTCGTCGTGAGAAAGGAGCATCGCGGTTCAGGGCTCACGGCTCGGCTCCTCGCAGCGGCGGTGGACTTCGCCCGCGAGAACGGCGCACGACTCATCGAGGCCTACCCTGTCGACACCTCTGAGTCCCCCAAGAAGCCGTCGAACGAGCTCTACTACGGCGTCCTCTCGACCTTCCGGGATGCCGGGTTCGTCGAAGTCGCCCGCCCCAAGCCGGATCGGGTCGTCGTCGCACTCGACGTCACCTGAACGAACTCGCAGAGCGAGCGCCGGCGCGACCTACGATGGACCGCGTGTCATCCCTTCCCTGGGCTCGGTGGTGGGGCTTCGCGCTGTACGCCGCGATCGCCTTGGTCCACATCGCCGCCCTCGCCGTCGGCGCCGATGCCGTCGCCGCCCCGACCAAGCTGCTCCTGATGCCCGCCCTCGCGGTCGGCGTGTTCGTCGCCGGTCGCGGCTCGCGCTGGGGGCTCGCCTACACGCTGCTCTTCGCCGCCCTCGCGCTCTCGTGGCTCGGCGACGGCGCAGGCACGTTCTTCCCCTTCGCACCCGAGCTGCCCATGATGCTCCTCTGCTTCGGGCTCGCGCACCTCTGCTACATCTGGCTCTTCTGGCGGGTGCTCGCGGAACGTCCGCTCCCGCCGTGGGCGGCCGTCTACGCCGTGTGGTGGATCGGGCTCCTGCTCATCCTGTGGCCGAACCTCGGGGCGCTGCTCATCCCGGTCGCCCTCTACGGCCTCGTGCTCGGCGGGACGGCGGCCGCGGCATCCCGCTGCCATCCGCTCATCGCGTGGGGCGGCGCGTTCTTCCTCGCCTCCGACACGATCCTCGCGTTCCGTCTCTTCACGCCCGACGCCATGCCCGACTGGACGAGCCCGCTCGTCATGATCACCTACTGCCTCGGCCAGGGACTCATCGCGGCCGGCGTCGTCGTCGCCGACGGCCTGCGTGCACGGCGGTCACCGCAGACCGAGGTCGCCGGCGCATGACGGGCGCCCGCGTCGACGCCTGGCTCTGGGCCGTCCGCATCTACAAGACGCGCTCGGCCGCGACGGCGGCCTGCCGCGCCGGCCACGTCCGCGTGAACGGCGAGCGAGCGAAGGCCGCGCAGCCGGTGCGGCCGGGCGATGAGCTGCGCGTGCGCATCTCGGGATTCGACCGCATCCTGGTCGTGAAGCAGACCATCTCCAAGCGCGTGGGTGCCACGCTCGCCGCAGAGGCGGTCGAGGACCGCACGCCTCCGCCGCCGCCGCGCGAGATGACGGCCTTCGTCCCCGTCCGCGATCGCGGCGCCGGCCGCCCGACGAAGCGCGAACGTCGCGACATCGACCGCCTCCGCGGCCGCGACGCCGGGTAGCGGCCGAGACTGGGCTCGTGCGCTGAGCCGCCCGGCTCACCGAGCTGCCACTCCTTCGCGCTACCCGACACCGAGATGCCAGAACTTCTGGCTTCTCGACGCGCGGCGTCACGCACGGCGCCTTTCGGACGACCCGTGTCGCTCAGCGAATAGCCAGAAGTTCGCGCATCCCACTGCCGAGATGCCAGAACTTCTGGCTTCTCGACGCACGGGCCCGCGGATCACTCCGGCAGCAGGTCGAGCAGCCAACGCGTCCCGCGGACGGCAGCCCCGGCATCCTGCACCCGCGCAGCGAGTCCGCGGTCGCTCGTCACGACCGTCACGGCTCGCTCTTCCGCGACGAGGCGCTCGGCCGCGTCCACGATGGCGTCGTCTCCGGATGCCGCGGCCCGCACGACCTCGACATCGCCGGTCGCCTCGACCCCGCGTGCCTGCCCCTCGACGACCGCGACCCATTCGGGGAACCATGTGTGAGCCGGAAGTCCGATGGCCTCTGCGGGAACGCCCGCCTCGCCGAGCCGCGCGACGCGCGACAGCAACCGCCCTGCCGCGCCGGCGCGATCGCGCCACCAGCCGTCCGGCACCGAGCCGACGACATTCGCGACGTCGACGACGACCGCGGGCCGAAGGCTCAGCAGCGGCTCGAGGCCCGTCCAGGACGATGCGAACCCCGGGTGCAGCGGCCGGGTCACGACCTCGGCGGGCGACACCCACGCGAGCTCATGGCTCTCCGGATCGGCGATCCGCGGCTCGAACGGCGTCACGACGTCGCCGACGAGGGTCGTGTAGCTCCAGTAGCCGAGGTCGAGGACGCTCACGAAGCGCGGCCGGATGGCGGCATCCGGAACGCCCGCCTCCTCTGCGGCCTCGCGCAGAGCCCCGTCGGTCGCCGACTCGCCCTCGTGACGCGCACCGCCTGGCAGCGCCCACGTGTCGCCGAAGTGGCTCCACGAGACGCGATGCTGCAGCAGCACGCCCTGGGCCGGATCCACCGCGAGCAGGCCCGCCGCGCCGAAGCGGCCCCAGTACCGGGCGCCGTCGGGGGCGACGACCCACGCGTCGCCCGGATCGCGCGGTCCGAAAGGCCGTCGCGGCTCACCGGGGGCGGGCGGCTCGATCGTCACCCGTCCACACTCTCACACGCGGCCCCGCGCGACGCGGGCGCCGACACAGGGCGACCGCGTTCGGGCCACGAGTGACCCCGCGGCCCGGCGCCGATCGGGCGGTGGATCGGCAGAATGATCCGATGGACCACGAGCTCGACGCCGACCCCGCCCGCATCCAGCGCGACGCCGTCTGGGCCTGGCTCTCGGCCGAGGCGTACTGGGGCCGCTGGCGCCACCGCGCCGACTTCGACGCGCAGCTCGACTCGGCGTGGCGCGTGGTCGGCGCCTACCGCTCCGACACGGGCGAGCAGGTCGGCTTCGCGCGCGCCGTCTCGGACGGCGTCGCGTTCGCCTATCTCGCCGATGTGTACGTCGCGGCGGGCCACGACGGGCAGGGCGTCGCCCAGCGGATGCTGTCGCTCATGATCGACGAGGGTCCGGGGCGCGACTTCCGCTGGACGCTCTTCACGCGCGACGCGCACACGCTCTACGAGAAGTTCGGGTTCCAGGCGCCCGACGCCGCCGCGATGGTGCGACCGGCCGCATCCGGGATGCGCTGAATCGCAGCATCCCGGATTTCCCGATCAGCGCTGTCGCTTCTCGCGCACCCGCATGTTGATGACGATCGGCGAGCCCTCGAAGCTGTACAGCTCGCGCAGGCGCCGCTGGATGAACCGGCGGTAGCCCGGGTCGAGAAAGCCGGTCGTGAAGAGCACGAAGGTCGGCGGCCGCGTCGAGGCCTGCGTCCCGAACAGGATGCGCGGCTGCTTGCCGCCCCGCACGGGGTGCGGGTGCTCGGCGACGAGCTCGGACAGGAACGCGTTGAACTTGCCCGTCGGGATGCGCTGATCCCACGACTCGAGGGCGGTCTCGAGCGCGGGCACGAGCTTGTCGAGGTGACGTCCCGTGCGCGCAGAGATGTTGACGCGCGGCGCCCACGACACGTGCGCGAGGTCCTGCTCGATCTCGCGCTCGAGATACCTGCGCCGATCGATGTTCTCCATGTCGACGTCGTTCAGGCGATCCCACTTGTTGTAGGCCAGCACGAGCGCGCGGCCCGACTCGAGGACGAGGTCGATGATGCGGACGTCCTGCTCGCTGACGGGCTCGCTCACGTCGAGCACGACGACGGCGACTTCGGCCTTCTCGAGCGCGGCCGACGTGCGCAGGGAGGCGTAGAAGTCGGCGCCCTGCTGCAGATGCACGCGGCGGCGGATGCCGGCGGTGTCGACGAAGCGCCACAGCCTGCCGCCCAGCTCGACGATCTCGTCGACGGGGTCGCGGGTCGTGCCGGCGAGCTCGTTTACGACGACGCGCTCCTCGCCCGCGGCCTTGTTGAGCAGCGACGACTTGCCGACATTGGGGCGACCCAGGATCGCGACGCGGCGCGGGCCGCCGATCTCCTGCTTCGCGACGGCCGAGGTCTCGGGCAGGACCTTCATGATCTCGTCGAGGAGGTCCGCGACGCCGCGTCCGTGGATCGCCGAGACGGGCCAGGGCTGGTCGAGGCCGAGGTTCCAGAGGGCGGCCGCTTCGGGCTCCTGCCGCGCGTCGTCGATCTTGTTCGCGACGAGGAAGACGGGCTTGCCGCTCTTGCGCAGGAGCTTCACGACGTGCTCGTCGGTCGAGGTCGCACCGACCATCGCGTCGACGACGAACAGCACGACGTCGGACAGGTCGATCGCGACCTCCGCCTGCGCCGCGACCGAGCGGTCGATCCCACGGGCGTCGGGTTCCCAGCCGCCCGTGTCGACGATCGTGAAGCGGCGGCCGAGCCACTCCGCCTTGTAGGTCACGCGGTCGCGCGTGACACCGGGGGTGTCCTCCACGACGGCCTCGCGGCGGCCGAGGATGCGGTTGACGAGCGCGGACTTGCCGACGTTCGGCCGCCCCACGATCGCGACGACGGGAAGCGCCGGCAGGAACTCGATGCCGTCCTCGCCGAGCGTCACGCCGGCGAGGAGCGCGGCATCCTCGTCGTCGAGCTCGTAGTCGGCCCCGAGCGATGCGCGCAGCGTCTCGGCCCGCTGCTCGGCGAGATCCTCGTCGAGGTGGGCGAGCTTGTCGGCCAGGTGGTCGGGCGTGCCCTCGTACTCTTCTTCGCCGCTCATCGAGCGCCCTCCTCTGCGTCCGGTCCCTGAGAATCCGGTCCCTGAGCCGCCGCCGATCCCTGAGCCTGTCGAAGGGTCGCACCCACGACCTCGAGCACCGCCGCGACCGTCGCGTCGAAGTCGAGCTCGGTCGAGTCGACGACCGTCACCCCGGGTGCCGCCGTCAGGAAGTCGACGACCTTCGAGTCCGACGCATCACGGCGGTGCAGGGCTTCGGCGACCGAGGCCGCATCGTGCGAGGTGAGCTCGGCGCTGCGCCGCGCGGCCCGCACCTCGGGCGCCGCGGTCAGCAGGATCCGCACCGGCGCGTCCGGTGCGACGACGGTCGTGATGTCGCGACCCTCGATGATGACTCCGCGACGACCCGAGTGCTCGACGAGCCACAGGAACAGCGCGTTCAGGAACTCCCGCACGGGTGCCACGCGGGCGACGCCGCTGACAGCATCCGTCACCCGCGGCTCGCGGATCGCGTCCGTGACATCGGTCGCGCCCACCCGCACCCAGAAGGCGTCCGGGTCGAGCGAGATGGCGTAGTCGAAGTCGCCGGTGACCTCGAGCACGGCGGTCGAGTCCGACGTGTCGGCACCGTGCTGAAGCGCATGCCAGGCGAGCGCGCGATACGCCGCGCCCGTGTCGAGGTAGCCGTAGCCCAGCTCGCGCGCCGCCTGCTTCGCGACGCTCGACTTACCGCTGCCGGCAGGGCCGTCGATCGCGACGACGACCGGGTCCTGCGCAGGCGCGTCGGCGGGCTGCTTGAACACGGTCCGCGTGCTGGTCGAAGGGTCAGTCATTGATACTCGCAATCCGCCAACCTCGGGCCTCGAGCCCCTCGGTCGCAGCCCGCACGGCGCTCGGCACGACCGAGATCTCCGCGAGGCCGAACTGTGCGCCCGGAGAGTGCTCCAGGCGCAGGTCTTCCACGTTGACGCCGAGCTCGCCGAGCTCGCCGAAGAGTCGTCCCAGCTGGCCCGGAGTGTCGTCGACCATGACGACGAGGGTCTCGAACCGGCGGTTCTGCCCGTGCTTGCCGGGGAGTCGCTCGACGCCGTCGTTGCCGCGGCGGATCGTGTCGGCAACGGCGCGGCGGGCCCCCGGCATGTCGACGTCGCGGAGCGCCGCAGCCACTTCGGCGAGGTCGGCCGAGAGCGCGTCGAGCACGTCGACGACGGGTGCCGAGTTCGCGCCGAGGATCTGCACCCAGAGCTCGGGGGCGGATGCTGCGATGCGCGTCGTGTCGCGCACGCCTTGGCCCGCGAGCCTGAGCGACCCGTCCGGCGCGTCGACGAAGCGCCCCGCGAGGAGGCTCGCGACGATCTGGGGGACGTGCGAAACGAGCGCGACGGCGCGGTCGTGCTCCTCGGGGCTCATCTCGATCGGCGTCGCGCCGAGGTCGAGCGCGAGCGCCTCGACGAGCGCGAGATCCGAGGCCGACGTCTCCTCGTCGCGGCAGACGACCCACGGGCGCCCGATGAAGATGTCGGCGCGCGCCGCGATCGCTCCGCCGCGCTCACGCCCGGCGAGCGGGTGCGAGCCGATGTACCGTCGCAGGTCGGCGCCGCGCTCGCGCAGGGCCCGGAGCGGCTCGAGTTTGACGCTGGCGACGTCTGTCACGACAGCATCCGGGAAGCGCGCGAGCTCGCGCTCGATGACATCCGCGGTCACGTCTGGCGGCACCGCCACGACGACGAGCGACGGTCGGTCGTCTTCGCGCGCGGCGCGGCCCGCGCCGTAGTCGATCGCGAGGCGCAGCTGCGCAGGCGACGTGTCGTCGAGTGCGACGTCGATGCCGTTGGCGCTCAGCGCGTGGCCGATGCTCGCGCCGAGCAGCCCCGCGCCGACGATGCGCACCGTGCCCTGAACCCGGGCAGACCGCACGCCCGTGGATTCGCTCACCGTGTCTCCTGCTCCCCCGGCGGCCCGTCGGCCGCCTGGCGCGCGAGAGTGAGGAGCGCGCCGCGTTCCACCTTAGTCAACTCGCGGGCCTGGCCCGCTGGGAGGGTTCCCAGGTGCAGCGGGCCGAACTGGCGCCGCACGAGCTCGATCACCGGATGCCCGACCTCGGCCATCATGCGCCGCACGATGCGGTTCTTGCCGGAGTGCAGGGTCAGCTCGACGAGGGACGCACCGTCCTCCGCCCCGGTCGCCGAGCGTGTCGAGGCGGACAGAAGGCGAGCCTTGTCGGCCGCGATCGGCCCGTCCTCGAGCTCGATGCCCTTCGTGAGCCGCTGGATCGTCTGCGGAGCCACCCGGCCCTCGACCTTCGCGATGTACACCTTCGTCACACCGAACGACGGGTGCGCGAGGACGTGCGCGAGCTCTCCGTCGTTCGTCAGGACGAGCAGGCCGCTCGTGTCGGCATCCAGTCGCCCGACGTTGTACAGGCGCTCGGGCCACTCCTTCGTGAAGCGGCGCAGATCCGGACGGCCGCGCTCGTCCTTCATCGAGCTCACGACGCCCCGGGGCTTGTTGAGCATGACGTAGCGCTTGGACTGGTCGAGCTGGATCGCCGTGCCGTCCACGTCGACGAGGTCGTTCTCGGGGTCGATGCGCGAGCCGAGCTCCGTCACGACCGCGCCGTTGACGCGCACGCGTCCCTCGACGATGAGCTGCTCGGCGACCCGTCGCGACGCGACGCCGGCGTTCGCGAGCACCTTCTGCAGGCGGACCCCCTCGGGATCCCGGATGCTGTCGCTCACCGGACCACCTCGTCGAAGCCGTTCGCCCCGTCGTCGAGGAGGGGCGAGATGTGCGGGAGCTCGTCGAGCGAGTTGATCCCGAGGTTGACCAGCAGCGCGTCCGTCGTCCCGTAGTGGATCGCACCCGTCTCGGGGTCAGTGAAGACCTCCGTGATCAGGCCGCGCGCGAGGAGCGTGCGCACGACGGAGTCGACATTGACGGCGCGGATCGATGCGACCTGCCCACGCGTCACCGGCTGCTTGTAGGCGATGACGGCGAGCGTCTCGAGCGCCGCCTGCGACAGCCGGGACGGAGCCTGGGCATTGACGAACTCCGACACGAGGTCGTCGTGCTCCTCGCGCACGTACAGCCGCCACCCGCCGCCGACCTCGCGCAGCTCGAACCCGCGGCGCGGGCCGCCCGCGAGGCCGTCGTAGTCCTCCACGAGCGCCTCGATCGCCTGGCGCACGGCCGGCACCGGTGCGCCGACGGCGGTCGCGAGAGCCACGAGGCTCTGCGGCTCGTCGACGATCAGCAGGATCGCCTCGAGCCGGCGACTGACGGAGGTCGCGGCATCCGTCACCGCCTCGTCGGGCACGGCGTCATCGGTCATAGTCGGCTCCCAGGGTCGCGAGGTTCTCGTCGGACCACCGGTCGGCGGTCCAGCGCAGCGTGAGTTCGCCGAGCGGCTCCAGCTGCTCGAACGACAGAGCGGAATGCCGGTACAGCTCGAGCACGGACAGGAAGCGCGCGACGACGACGCCCGGCTGCGACACGCCCGCGATCAGCTCGCGGAAGCTCATCGCTCCCGCACCGCGCAGCAGCGTCACGACGACCGCAGCCTGCTCGCGGATGCTCACGAGCGGCGCGTGCAGGTGATCGAGTCCGACGTGCGGCACCTCCTTCGGCGTCATCGCGAGCACGGCGAGGGCGGCGAAGTCGTCGACGCTCAGGGTCCAGACGAGCTCGGGCTGGGCGTTCCGGTACTTCGCGTCGAGTCGCACCGAACGGGTGTGCCGCCGGTCCTCGCGCCGCAGGCACCGCTCGAACCACGCCGACACCTCCTTGAAGGCGCGGTACTGCAGGAGCCGGGCGAACAGCAGGTCGCGCGCCTCGAGGAGCGCGACGGCCTCCGCATCGACGAGCTCGCCCTGCGGCAGCAGCCCCGCGACCTTCATGTCGAGGAGCGTCGCGGCGACGACGAGGAATTCGGAGGCCCGCTCGAGCTCCTCCTCCGGATCGAGCTGGCGCAGGTACGCGATGAACTCGTCCGTCACCTTCGACAGCGCGACCTCGGTGATGTCGAGCTCGTGCTTGGAGATGAGGGTCAGCAGCAGATCGAACGGTCCGTCGAAGACGCCGAGCGAGACGCGGAAACCGCGGTCGTCCTCGCCCGCGCCGGGCACACCCTCGACAGCGGGCGCGTCCTCGGCGCCGCGCGAGTCCTCGGTCTCTGAGCTCGTCGAAGGGTCCTCAGGCGACAGCGCCACGAGCGACCAGCTCCCGGGCCAGCCTCAGGTAGGCCTGGGCGGCCGCGTGCTCGGGCGCGAACTCCGTGATCGGCATCCCCGAGACCGAGGCGTCCGGGAACTTCACGGTGCGCCCGATGACGGTCTCGAGCACATCGTCGCCGAACGCCTCGACGACGCGCTCGAGCACTTCGCGCGAGTGCAGCGTGCGCGGGTCGTACATCGTAGCGAGCAGGCCGTCCAGCGTGATGGTGGGGTTGAGGCGGTCGCGCACCTTGTCGATCGTCTCGATGAGCAGCGCGACGCCGCGCAGCGCGAAGAACTCGCACTCGAGCGGGATGACCACGCCGTGGCTCGCGGTCAGGGCGTTGACGGTGAGCAGGCCCAGCGACGGCTGGCAGTCGATGAGGATGACGTCGTAGTCCGGCGACACCTTGCGCAGGACCCGCGACAGGATCGTCTCGCGCGCGACCTCGTTGACGAGCTGGACCTCGGCGGCCGACAGATCGATGTTCGCCGGGATGAGGTCGAGGTTCGGCGTCGCCGTCGAGACGATCGCGTCGCGCGGGTCGCGCTTGCCGTCGACGAGCAGGTCGTACACGGTCAGAACGTCATGCGTCGGGATGCCGAGACCCGCCGACAGCGCACCCTGCGGGTCGAAGTCCACCGCGAGCACCTTGCGGCCATAGCCGGCGAGCGCGGCCGCGAGGTTGATCGTCGTCGTGGTCTTGCCGACGCCGCCCTTCTGATTGCACAGCGAGATGATGCGGGCGGGGCCGTGGGAGTCGAGCTTCGGGGGCGTGGGGAAGCCCTGATAGGGGCGACCGGTGGGGCCGATGGGCGTGTCCTCTTTCAAGGCCTTCGCTGCGCCCGTCTTTGTGCCCGCCACCGAATCTCCTGCTCTCACGGTTATCCGGTTGATTCTACCCACGCGGCCGCTCACCGCCCGCGAGACTTCACGAATGTCCGCGAATCGCGCCCGGCGCGTGACATTCGCGAAGTCTCGCGGCAGAGGTGCTCAGCCCGCGCGGGCGCGGTCAGCGTGCGCGAGGGTGCGACGTCGCGTAGACGTCGCGCAAGGCGTCGACCGAGACGTGCGTGTAGATCTGCGTCGTCGCGACCGAGGCGTGGCCGAGCAGCTCCTGCACGACCCGGACGTCCGCCCCGCCCTGCAGCAGATGCGTCGCGAACGAATGGCGCAGGGTGTGCGGCGAGACGTGCGCCGTGAGCTGTGCGCGGTCGGCGGCGTGCTGGATGACGAGCCACGCGCTCTGCCTCGACAGCGGTGCGCCGCGCGCCCCCAGGAACAGCCGGGGCGTCGCCGTCCCCCTTCGCGAGAGCTCGGGCCGCGACCGCACGAGGTACGCGTCGACGGCGGCGCGCGCGTACGACCCGATCGGGACGATCCGCTCCTTCGAGCCCTTGCCGCGCACACGGAGCACGTCGCCGTGCGCGAGATCGTCGACGTCGAGCTGCACCGCCTCGGACACCCGCGCGCCGGTGGCGTAGAGCAGCTCGAGCAGCGCGCGATCCCGGATGCCGATCACATCGCTCAGGACACCCTCCGACGGGGCAGGCCCCGACGCGTTCAGCAGGCGCTCGACCTGCTCGATCGTCAGTGCCTTGGGCAGTCGCCGCGGGAGCTTCGGCGGCCGCAGCCGCGCCGCCGGATCGTCGGTCTCGATGCCCTCCCGCGCGAGGAAGCGGTGCAGGCCGCGCACCGACGACTGCAGGCGGGCGACAGAGGATGCCGCGGGCCGGGGCAGCGCCGACGCCCGGTCGGCGACGAACTCGGCGACGAGCGTCGGCGTGATGTCGTCGGAGTCCTCGCACCCGCGGGCCGCGAGCCACTCGACGTACGCCGCGAGATCGCGTCGGTAGGCGCCGACGGTGTTGTCGGACAGCCCGCGCTCGATCGCGACGTGCCGCAGATACGTGTCGACCGCGCGCTCGAGCCTCACCGACTCAGCCCCGGCGGAGCTTCTCCGCGGCCGCGAGCACTCCGACCGACAGGATGCCGTTGCGCAAGCGCCCCTCGAGCACGCCGGTGACAGCATCCTGAAGCGGCACCCACTCGACGCGTATGTCGGCCTCCTCCGCCTCGCGCGCGTGCGCCTCTCCGACCGGTCGCAGTCCCCGCGCCAGGAAGAGGTGCACGACCTCGTCGTTGCCGCCGGGGGTCGTGAAGATGCTCACGAGCTCCTGCCAGTCGTCGGCGTGGAGGTCCGCCTCCTCGACGAGCTCGCGCTGCGCCGTCTCGAGCGGCGTCTCGCCGTCGATGTCGAGCAGTCCGGCCGGGATCTCCCAGTCGCGATGGCGGATGGGATGCCGATACTGCTGGATGAGCAGCACGCGCTCGTCGTCATCGACCGCGACGATCGCCGAGGCGCCCGGATGGTCGACGTACTGCCGGACGAGCTCCGCGCCGTTGTACCGGAACGAGTCGCTGCGGACGTCCCACACCCGGCCCTCGTACACGAGGTCGCTGGCGGTGACCTCGGCCTCGACCGGCTCGTCGCGCAGCGCCTCAGTCACTCTCGACCTCGAACAGCTCGCTCGCGCGGTGGCGCTCGAGGGCGGCGCCCACGAGACCGCGGAAAAGCGGGTTCGCGTCGGTGGGACGCGAGCGCAGCTCGGGGTGCGCCTGCGTCGCGATGTAGTACGGGTGCACGTCGCGCGGCAGCTCGACGTACTCGACCAGGTCGAGATCGGGGTTCAGGCCCGAGAACACGAGCCCGGCCTCGGCGATCTGGTCGCGGTACCGGTTGTTGACCTCGTAGCGGTGGCGGTGACGCTCGGATGCTGTCGTCGAGCCGTACACCTCGGCAGCGATCGAACCCTCGGCGAGCGCCGCGGGGTACAGGCCCAGGCGCATCGTGCCGCCCATGTCGCCCGACTCGAGGATGTCGACCTGCTCCTCCATCGTCGCGATGACGGGATGCTCGGTGTCAGGGTCGAACTCGCTGGACGAGGCCCCCTCGATCCCGGCGACATGGCGCGCGTACTCGATGACGATGCACTGGAGGCCGAGGCAGATGCCGAGGGTCGGGATGCCCTGCTCGCGCGCGAACTTCAGCGCGCCGATCTTGCCCTCGATGCCGCGGATGCCGAACCCGCCCGGGATGACGATGCCGTCCAGCGTCCCCAGGGCCTTCTCGGCGCCCTCGGGCGTCTCGCACTCGTCCGAGGGGATCCAGCGGATGTTGACGTGGGTCTCCTGCGCGAACCCGCCGGCCTTGAGCGCCTCGGTCACCGAGAGGTAGGCATCCGGAAGATCGATGTACTTGCCGACGAGGCCAATCGTCACTTCGTGCTTGGGGTTGTGCACGGCCTGGAGAACGCGCTGCCAGCGCGACCAGTCGACGTCGTCCGCCTTCGACAGGCCGAGCGCGCGCACGATGTAGTCGTCGAGGCCCTGCTCGTTGAGCATCGACGGGATGTCGTAGATGCTCGGGACGTCGACGGCGTTGACGACCGCGTCCTCGTCGACGTCGCACATGAGCGCGATCTTGCGCTTGTTGGCCTCGGTGACGGGCCGGTCGCTGCGCAGGACGAGCGCGTCCGGCTGGATGCCGATGCTGCGCAGCGCCGCGACGGAGTGCTGCGTCGGCTTCGTCTTCTGCTCCCCCGACGCGCCCATGAACGGGACGAGCGAGACGTGCACGAAGAAGACGTTCGCGCGGCCGAGCTCGTGGCGGATCTGACGCGCCGACTCGATGAAGGGCTGCGACTCGATGTCGCCGACCGTGCCGCCGATCTCGGTGATGATGACGTCCGGCTTGGGCGTCTCGTCGGCCTGCAGGCGCATGCGGCGCTTGATCTCGTCCGTGATGTGCGGGATGACCTGCACGGTGTCGCCGAGGTACTCGCCGCGGCGCTCGCGCGCGATGACCTGGGAGTAGATCTGGCCCGTCGTGACGTTCGCGGCCTGGCTCAGCTCGATGTCCAGGAAGCGCTCGTAATGGCCGATGTCGAGGTCGGTCTCGGCGCCGTCGTCCGTCACGAAGACCTCGCCGTGCTGGAACGGATTCATCGTTCCGGGGTCGACGTTGAGGTAGGGGTCGAGCTTCTGCATGACGACCCGGAGACCGCGCGCCGTGAGGAGGTTGCCGAGGCTCGCCGCGGTCAGACCCTTGCCCAACGAGGAAACGACACCACCCGTCACGAAGATGTGCTTGGTGGTGTCGTTCGAAGTCGTTCCCGTTGCGCCTGAAGTCTGCATCACGGGCTTTTACCCTATCAGGCCGAGTCCGTGCGAAGGCTGAGCAACTCACGGGCGTGCGTGAGCGCGGCATCCGAATCGGGCATGCCCGACAGCAGTCGAGCCATCTCGGCTTCGCGGTCGGCGCCGTCGATGCGGCGGACATCGGATGCTGTCACCGACCCGTCGCTCGCCTTGACGACCGTCAGGTGGTTGCCCGCGAAGGCGGCGACCTGCGCGAGGTGCGTCACGGCGATGACCTGGGATGCCTCGGCCAGGCGCGCGAGGCGCCGGCCCACCTCGATCGCCGCGGCGCCGCCGATCCCGGCGTCGACCTCGTCGAAGACGAACGTCGGGACGGGGTCCACCCCGGCGATGACGACCTCGATCGCGAGCATGACGCGGCTGAGTTCGCCGCCGGACGCCGTGCGCGCGACGGGGCGCGGCTCGGACCCCGGATGCGGGGCGAGGAGGATCGCGACGTCGTCGCGCCCGGACGAGGACTCGGGCCCGGGCGTGACCGCGACGACGACCCGAGCGTCGGGCATGGCGAGCGCGCGCATCTCGGTCGTGACCGCGGCGCCGAGGCGCTCCGCGGCCTCCGTGCGCGCCGCGGTGAGCGACGCTGCGGCCTCGTCGAGAGCGGATGCCGCGGCATCCCGCTCCGCCGTGAGCCGTTCGACGCGATCACCGTCGTCGTCGAGCTCGGCGAGCCGGGCGGAGCCGGTCTCGAGGAGCGCGATCGCGGCGTCGAGCGACCCGTGCGCGCGGACGAGCGCCCCGAGCACGGCACGACGCTCCTCGACGGCCGCGAGCTCGTGCGGGCCGGACTCGTCGAGGTCGGCGAGGTAGCCCGCGAGCGACGCGGCGAGGTCGGCAGCGCGGTAGCCGAGCTCGGCGGCCTGCGACGAGAGCTCGTCGAGTGCGGGGTCGCTCGCGGCGCCCCGCTCGAGCGCGCGGCGCGCCTCCGCGAGCAGCGTGCCGACATCGGGCTCGTCCCGCTCGCCCGACAGGGCGTCGTGCGCGGTCGCCGCGGCAAGGCGCAGCTCTTCGGCGTTCGCGAGCCGCTCGGCGCGAGCCGCGAGCTCGGCGTCCTCGCCGGCGACAGGTGCCGCCTGCTCGATCTCGGCGATCGCCGAGCGCAGCTCGTCCGCCTCACGGGCACGCGAGTCGCGGTCCGTCGTGAGGGAATGCAACTCGTGGTCGACCGCGCGGAACCGTTCGTACGCGCCGCGATACGCCAAGACGCTCCGCTGCACGGCGTCGCCGCCGAAGCGGTCGAGCGCGTCGCGCTGCGCCGTCGCGGACCGCAGCCGCAGCTGGTCGGACTGGCCGTGCACGACGACGAGCTCGTCGGCGAGGTCGGCGAGCACTCCCGCCGGAGCCGACCGTCCGCCGACGGTCGCGCGGCTGCGGCCCTCGCTCGAGATCGTGCGCCCGACGAGGAGCTCGGCGCGGTCGGCGCCGACGGGCTCGAGGTCGCCGCCGGCTTCTCGGACGCGATCGGCGACGGCCCCCTCGGCAGGCACGAGCCACACGCCGTCGACGGATGCCTGTCCCGCCCCGGCGCGCACGGCGCCGGAGTCGGCCCGCTGCCCCAGGAGCAGGCCCAGGCCAGTCACGACCATCGTCTTGCCGGCGCCGGTCTCACCCGTGATCGCGGTGAACCCGGGGCCGATGGGCAGGGTGGCCTCTGCGATGACGCCGAGGTCGCGCAGGCGCATCTCCTCGATCACTCGCGCCCCTCCTGCTCCGTGGAGACGGGGGCGGTGAGGGCCGACGGGCCGCGCCAGCCTTCGACGGGGAGCCGGAACTTGCGCACGAGCCGGTCGGTGAACGACGCAGGGTGCAGCCGTGCCAGTCGCACGGGTCGCTCGGAGCGGCGCACGACGACGCGGGCACCCTGGGGCAGGTCGAGTGAGCGGCGCCCGTCGCACCACAGGACCCCCATGCCGAGGTTGCGCTGGAGGAGCTCGATCGCGACGGCGTGCTCGGGCCCGACCGCGAGCGGCTTGGCGAAGAGGGCGTGCGCCGAGAGCGGCACGACGGCGATCGCCTCGACGGTCGGCCAGATGACGGGTCCGCCCGCCGAGAAGTTGTAGGCGGTCGAGCCTGTCGGGGTCGACACGACGACGCCGTCGCACCCGAATGTCGAGAGCGGCCGGCCGTCGATCTCGATGACGACTTCGAGCATGCGCTCCCGGCTCGCCTTCTCGACCGTCGCCTCATTGAGAGCCCACGTCTCGTACAGGACCCGGTCCGAGGCATCCTTCACCCGCACCTGGAGCGCCATGCGCTCCTCGACGCTGTAGTCGCGCGCGATGACGCGCCGCACGGCGTCGTCCATGTCGTCGCGCTCGATCTCGGCGAGGAAGCCGACGTGTCCCATGTTGATGCCCAGCACGGGCGCGGTGCCCTCGCGCACGAGCTCGGCGGCCCGCAGGATCGTGCCGTCGCCGCCCAGGACGATCGCGAGCTCGATCTCGTCGATGCGGACGTCCTCGCCGAGCGTCGCCACACCGTCGAGATCGTCGAGCAGCGGGCCGAGCTCGGCCCCGTCCTCGGGCGCCAGGACGGGTCGAGCGCCCGCCGAGCGCAGCGCCGTCAGGACGCGCTGGGCGGCCTCCACGGTCTCCGGCCGATGGGCATGCGCGACGACGAGGATGCTGCGATCTGCGTCGGTCATCGGGCTCCCGCCAGTCGGTTCACCGTGCTCAACCATTCTGTCGGATTGCTCCCCCGCCCCGGCGCGAGGTGGGCGACGTACTCGGAGTTGCCGTGCGTCCCGGCGATCGGGGAGGAGACGAGGCCGAGCGTGCCCAGGCCGGCATCCCACGCCGCCCACAGGACGCGCTCGACCGCGTCGACGCGCAGCGTCGGGTCGGTCACCAGGCCGCCCTTGACGGCTGTGCGCCCGACCTCGAACTGCGGCTTGACGAGGAGCACGACATCCGCGTTCTCGGCGCAGACCGCCGCGACGGCGGGAAGGACGAGCTCGAGCGAGATGAAGGACAGATCGCCGGTCACGACCGACGGCGGTCCCTCGATGCCGCTCGACTCCGCGAGTGCCTCGCGCGTCATGTACCGGACGTTGAACCCCTCAACCGAGATGACCCCGGCATCCTCCGCGATCTCGGGCGCGAGCTGGCCGTGCCCGACGTCGACCGCGATGACGGGGTCAGCGCCGCGTTCGCGCAGCACCTGCGTGAAGCCGCCCGTCGAGGCGCCCATGTCCAGCGCGAGCCGCCCGCGCGGGTCGACCTCGAATGCGTCGAGCCCCGCGATGAGCTTGTGCGCGGCGCGACTGACGTAGTGGTCGGCACCCGCGACGACGAGCTCCGCGTCGTCGGCGACGGGAGTGGAGGCCTTGACGACGACTCGGCCGTCGACCGATACGAGTCCACCGCTGATCAGCGTCGCTGCGTGCGTGCGCGACCGTGCGAGACCGCGCTCCGCGAGCGCAGCATCCAGACGTCGTGTCATGGACGGGATGCTGTCGGCCCCGAGTCGAGCTGCCGTGCGAGCCCCTCGGCCAGCGCTTCGTACGCCGTCGCCCGGGTCGCCAGCGGCTGCGCCTCGATCACCTCGAGCGCCGAGACCAGATCGGCGCGCGCATCGGACGGAGGCTCGGGATGGTCCATGCGTTCAGGATACGTGGCCCGCCCCCGATCGCCGGGGAGTCACGGGCGGTGGAACGGATCCGCGTAGAGCCGCTCGGGAACGCGGAACCCGTAGATCGCGCGACCCGTGTCCCAGATCGCCTTGGCACCCGCGCGCAGCAGATCGATCGGCCGGTCGCCTTCGGAGAGGATCCGGACATCGGGCCCGTCGATCCGCACGCTCGCACCGCGCACCGTCACGACCCCGTCGCGCACCCGCGCCTCGGGGTACGGCTCGTGCAGCTCGCGCAGGTCGCTCAGCAGATACGTCGGCTGCGAGTCGGCCCCCGCGGCGAGGATGTGCTTCGGCCGGTCGATCCCCGTCAGCACGAGGGCGGAGGGCAGCCCCGCACGATTCGCGCCGAGGATGTCGGTGTCCAGCCGATCGCCGAGGAACAGGGGGTTGGCCGCGCCGAAGCGGGCGACGGCCTCATCGAAGATGGGGGTCTCCGGCTTTCCCGCGACGGTCGCGAGCCGGCCGACGGCCGTGTGCACGGCGGACACGAGCGTGCCGTTCCCCGGTGCGACGCCCCGCGCCTGCGGGATCGTCCAGTCCGTGTTCGTCGCGATCCACGGGATGCCGCCCTCGTCCTCGGGGACCTTCAGCGCGTAGGCAGCCTCGGCCAGCTGCAGCCAGCCGACCTCGGGTGCGAACCCCTGCACGACGGCCGCCGGAGCGTCGTCGGCGCTGCGCGTCACGACGAATCCCGCCTTCTCGACCTCGCTCACCAGGCCCTCGCCGCCTACGACGAGGATCGTCGAGCCGGCGGGAACGAGCGGCACGAGCAGGCGCATCGCCGCCTGCGGGCTCGTCACGACTTCGGTTGCGGCGGTCGGGAGACCGAGCTCGCTCAAGTGCGCCGCGACCGAGGCATCGGTGCGGGATGCGTTGTTCGTGATGTACCCGAGGCGCCGGCCGTCGCGCGCGCGATTGAGGCTCTCGACGGCGTGGGGAAGCGCACCCGCTCCCGCGTAGACGACGCCGTCCAGATCGGCCAGCACGACGTCGACATCGTCGAGCGGGGCGCGCTCGGCGGCCCGGCGCGAGAAGAGCGCCATCAGTCCTCCTCGTCGGCGTCCTCGACGCCCGCCTCGACGAGCAGCTCGTGCACCTCGTCCTCGATCGACGGCTCAGGCTCAGGGGCGGACGGATGCTGTCCCCCGGCCGCGTCCTCGTGTTCGGGCTCCTGGAGTGCGCCCTCGTCCTCGGCCTCGCCCTCGTCCTCGTCCTCGTCCTCGGCCCCGCCCTCGTCCTCGTCCTCGTCGTCCTCACCGTCGGTTTCGCCCGAGGCCTCGTCGTCTTCACCGTCGGTTTCGGCCGAGGCGTCGTCGTCCGACTCCTCGAAGACTTCGTCGACGAACACGACCTCGAGATCGCCGGCGCCGGACGCCTCGTCGAGCGCGTCGGCCGCGACGACCGCGCGCCGCTGCCACTCATGCGCCTCGTCCTGGCGACCGAGCTCCTCGAGCACGGACGCGCGCGCCGCGAAGAGCGCGGGGCTCCACTCGAAGGCGCGGTCCGGGTCGACCTCGGGAAGGTCGAGCTCGGCGAGGGCGCGCTCGGGCTCGCCGAGATCCAGCCGCGCACCCGACATCGCGATGGCGAGGTGCACGCGCACTTCGAGCGAGAGCGCGCTGCGGTCAACCGCGCGACCGACCTCGAGCGCCCGATCGGCGCGGCCGACGCCGCGCTCGCTGTCGACCATGAGCGCGATCTGGTCGTCGCGTCCGGAGATGCGACGGTAGGTCCGCAGCTCGCGGAGGGCCAGGGCGTAGTCGCCCGTCGCGTACGCCGTGATCGCGACGGTCTCGCGGACGACAGCGATGCGGCCGGCGCGGCGCGACGCCGAGATGGCGTGGCGGTGGGCGAGCTCGGGGTCCTCGTCGATCAGCTGTGCCGCCATCGCGAGATGACGGGCGACCCACTCCGCGTTCTCCTTGCTCAGCGTCTTGAGCTCGTTGCGGGCGCTCGGGTGCAGGTCCTTCGGTGTGATCTCTTCGGGGATGACGGGATCGTCGTGCCGCTCGCGGATCGGCCGCAGCTCTTCCGGTCTGGTCGCGCGGTCGGGACGGTCCGCGCCGCCGCGCGTCGGGCGCGGCGGCTTGCCGTCGCGCGCAGCGCCGTCGCGCGCAGCGCCGTCGCGCTTCGCGTAGGGGCGGTCTCCCTCGCGCTTCGCGTAAGGCTTCCGGTCGTCGTCGCGCCGGCGGTACGGACGGTCGCCGTCCCGCTTCGCGTACGGGCGGTCCCCCTCGCGCTTCGCGTAAGGCTTCCGGTCGTCGTCGCGCCGGCCGTAGGGACGGTCGCCGTCATGCTTGGCATACGGCTTGGAGTCACCATCCCGCTTGGCATAGGGCCTGCGGTCGCCGTCCCGCTTGGCGTACGGCTTCGATTCGCCGTCGCGCTTCGCGTACGGCTTCGATTCGCCGTCGCGCTTCGGGTACGGCTTCCGATCGTCGTCGCGCTTGCCGTAAGGACGCTCGCCATCCCGCTTGGCGTACGGCTTCGAATCGCCATCGCGCCTGGGGTAGCTCTTGCGGTCGGCGTCTCGTGCGCCGTACGGCTTCCGATCGCCGTCGGGCTTGGGATACGGCTTCTTGTCGCCGCTGCTCTTCCCGTACGGGCGCTTCTGTCCGCCCGTCGAGCCCGACGGACGCGACGCGCGATCGGCGCGATCATTCGTCCGGGGGCGAGGCTCGCGCTCGTCGCCTGCCGAATGTGAATCTGTCATGTCTGGGTCCTCCCGGCTGCTGGCCTGGCGGGCGACCACGTCGTTAACGTGAAATGGCCACCCAGCGTTGGGTGGCCATTTCTCGAAAGAAGTCCGGCGGTGTCCTACTCTCCCACAGGGTCCCCCCTGCAGTACC
>NZ_JBEYBL010000013.1:0-113799 GCF_040632175.1 Microbacterium sp. NPDC019599 | reverse complement strand
TCTCCGCTTGAGGGGGGTAAGGCTCTCAGCCTCTCCGCTTCCCTGTGGGGCGAACAAGTACTAACTTACGCGGCTCCCGCAGCACCGGCAAATCGAGGCCGACGCTCGGGCGTGTCGCGCTCGGTCACGCACGGCTTCTCCCCTGGTCCCGCTAGGGAACGGGTGTCGCGAACGCCCACCACACCAGCAGCGCGCCGGCGAGCGCGAGCACCCAGCTGACGAGGCTGCCGATGAGGAAGTACTCGGCACGGTTGCCCACGGCGCTGTCGCGCGAGATCTCCGGAAAGCGCACGATGCCCTTCGCCGCGAGCACAGCGGCCAGAAGGGGGTACATCGCGGCGAGCGTCAGTGCGAACACCATGAGCCGCTCGAGTGGGCCGATGAGCCGGCCGCCCTTGAGCGTGGATCCTGCAACCGCTGCAGACTCGGCCGGCGTCACGGTCGCGGGGTCGACGGGGGCGATCGAATCGGGGTCGGCCACTGCATCGCGCGCGACCTCGGTCTCGAGGATTCGCGGGGACGCGGCATCCTCTCCGTCGTCGGTGTCGAGGGGAGGGTCGGCCGTCACGCCCACGACCTCGACCCGCTCCTGGTACAGCGCTGTGCGGACGACGACGTTGGCGGACTCGAGGAGGAACACCGTCGTGCCGGCGAGCAGGGCCACGTGATCGAAGGTGAGGGGACCGACGGGACTGGGCAGGCTCCAGAGTGCGCCGATGATCCCGGCATCGGCCCGCGGCGGGAGGACAGCGACCGACAGGGCGGCTGCGGCGCCCACGAGGACCACGGGCCAGAAGCCGGCCCGCGGTCGCGCGCCGCTCGGCGCGAGCCACACCCACAGCGCCGCGACGGCGATCGCGATCAGCGCCACGGGCAGGGCAGCGGAGAGGGCGCCGATCACCGCGAGGAGGACTCCCCCGACGGCGAAGCCGATCCAGCGGCGAGAAGCGGGCATGAACTCGCGGACGAGGTCGGCCGCGCCGATCGCGACGAGGAGGAGGCCGGCCGCGATCATGACGCGGCTCCGACGCGCAGGATCGCGAAGCCCTCGACGACGGCCGACGCGCCGGCCGTCGCGAGCGCCTGTGAGACCGCAGGCTGCGAGATCCCCTCGGCCTGAGCGAGATCGCGCTGCGTCGCGCCGAGGCAGCGCCCCAGCGTCAGTCGGCGGGTGCGCTCGTTCATGGCGCCCACGATGTGGTCGCGAGCGAGCAGGTAGGCATTGGCGTGGTGCGCGGCAGAGTGCACTCCAGCATCCTCGTCCGGGGATGCGACAACCCACGTGCGCGCGCTCGGCGCGGCGCGCTGCTGCTTGGCGTGGACGGTCTCGATCGCTTCCCGCGCGGCCCACCAGCCCGGTCCGTCGGGGAGGTCGCCGCTCGCAGACGGCACCGTGCCGACGGCTCCGAGGCCGAGGCCGAATCGGCACTCCAGGCCGTCCGGGAGTGCCAGCTGCAGCAGCAGGATCCCGGCGAGCGCGTCGTCGAGCGTCGCGTAGACCCCCTGCTGCTCGTCACCCACCGTCGGCCGCAGCTGTTCGAGCGCGAGAGGCAGTGACCGTTCGACCTCAGCGATCGCGGCATCGAGGACACGCTGCGCGTCGGCCCGATCGGAGAGCCTGCGGGACCCGACGATGTCGACGATGACGGCGGCGACCATGAGATAAGCCTAGCACTTATATGATGGAAGAATAAGTTTTCAGCTTATCAAATGAGATGATAAGCCCGTGGATCACAGTCCCAGAGCGTGAGCTGCGGCCTGCGTCCGAGCGACGAGCTCGACGCGCTGCTCCGCGACGCGCACGGGAGCCGTCCCGCCCGCCCCCGTGCGGGATGCGACCGACCCTTCGATCGTGAGGACTTCGCGCACCTCCGGCGACAGCTCGGGCGACACGGAGGCCAGCATCTCGTCTGTCGCCTCGTGCAGCTCGATGTCGCGCTCCTCGCACAGCCTCACGAGTGCCCCGGAGATCTCGTGGGCGTCGCGGAACGGCACACCCTTGCGCACGAGCCAGTCCGCGACATCCGTCGCCAGCGAGAATCCGAGCGGCGCGAGCTCTGCCATGCGCGCGGTGTCGAAGCGCAGCGTCGCGACCATCCCGGCGAAGGCCGGCAGGACCAGCTCGAGCGTCGCGACGGAGTCGAAGACGGGCTCCTTGTCCTCCTGCAGGTCGCGGTTGTACGCGATCGGGAGGCCCTTCAGCGTCGTCAGCAGACCCGCGAGGTTGCCCACGAGCCGGCCCGCCTTGCCGCGCGCGAGCTCCGCGATGTCGGGGTTCTTCTTCTGCGGCATGATGCTCGAGCCCGTCGAGTACCCGTCGTGGAGCGTGACGAAGCCGAACTCGCGGGTGTTCCAGAGGATGACGTCCTCCGCGAAGCGCGACAGGTCGATGCCGATCTGGGCCGCGATGTACGCGAATTCGGCGACGACGTCGCGCGCGGCCGTCCCGTCGAGGGAGTTCTCCGACGGACGCGCGAGTCCGAGCTCGCGCGCGACGAGCGCGGGATCCAGGCCCAGGCTCGATCCTGCGAGCGCTCCGCCGCCGTACGGCGAGACGGATGCGCGCGCCGACCAGTCGCGCAGCCGCTCGAGGTCGCGCACGAGGGGCCAGGCATGGGCCTGCAGATGGTGGGCGAGGAGGATCGGCTGCGCGTGCTGCAGGTGGGTGCGACCGGGCATGATCGCGTCCGGGTGGGCCTCGGCCTGCGAGACGATCGCGTCGACGAGGCGCAGGATGTCGCGCGCGACCGTCCGCGAGTGGTCGAGCAGGTACATCCGCACGAGGGTCGCGATCTGGTCGTTGCGGCTGCGACCGGCGCGGAGTTTGCCGCCGAGCTCGGGTCCGACCGCGCGCAGGAGCGCCGACTCGAGCGCGCCGTGCACGTCCTCGTCGCCCGGTCCCGGCCGCAGCGTGCCGTCCTGGATGCTGCGCGCGAGCGTGTCGAGGCCCTCGTGCATCGCGCGCTCCTCGTCGGCGGTGAGGTAACCCGCGGCGCCGAGCGCCTTGGCGTGGGCGTGCGAGCCGGCGATGTCGTAGAGCGCGAGGCTCCAGTCGAAGTGCGTCGAGCGGCTCAGCGCGGCCAGCTCCGGGGACGGTCCGGACGCGAATCGCGCGCCCCACAGTGCGCCCTCGTTGGTGCCTTCGCCCTTCACATCGCTCATCGTTCCAGCCTATCTGCGCTCGTCGTACGGCCCCGGCCCGGGCCCCGGCACCATCCCGCGGGCGATGCGGTCCGTCATCCACTCGAAGGGACCGCGCCCGATCAGCAGCGCCCACGCCGTGCACGCGACGATCGTCCCGATCGCGAACGGCGGGAAGGGATCCAGGGCGCGGAACGCGAAGAGCCGGCCGGGATCGCCCAGGACGACCGCCGAGACCGCGGCCCACACGAGGATCTGGGCGGCGTAGGCGCTCAGCGGCATCGAGCCGACGGCGCGCAGCGGCAGCACGATCCACACGACGACGGTGCGGCAAAGCAGGAGGCAGGCGCCGAGGATCGCGAGCGCGAAGCCGCCGGAGCCGAGGATCTCGAGGACCCCGCCGGAGTGCGGACGTGCGGTCCACAGCACGTCCCACACGTCCGTCGTGTCCGGCTCGTCGACGCCCGTCAGCGTGTCGAGCGCGCCTGCGACGACGGCGAGCGCCGTGCCGGCGACGACGAGCCACACCTGCACACGCGTGCGCCGCAGGCCCGCGCGAGCGGCTCCGAGCCCGGCGAGCACGAACGTGATCCACGACGCGAAGGGGTAGTGCCACCCCAGGAAGAGCTCGAGGAAGGTGCCGTCGTCGCCCTCCCAGATCGGGAGGCTGTCGACGGCTGCCACGACGACGGGGGTCGCGAAGACACAGCCGGCCGCGATGAGGAAGAGCGTGCGAGCGCTCAGTCGCGTGAAGGGGATCGCGAGGAGGAACAGGATCGCGTACGCCGGCAGGATGACCACGACGGGGGCCCCCGTCGCGATGAGCAGGACCCCCAGCACCCACAGGAGACCTGCCCGGATGACGAGCCGCAGCCGCGCGGTCGTCATCCGCTCGCCCTGATACGGGGTCCGGCCACCCGTCACGAGGCCGATCGAGACGCCCGCAAGGGTCGCGAAGAGGATCGAGGATCGTCCCTGGACGATCCCGGCCCACGTCGAAGGGTCCGTCCAGACGAGCCGCTCGATCGTGATGAGGTGCGCCGCGAGCATGCCGAGGACGGCGAGCCCGCGCGCCAGATCGACGCCCGGGACGCGCGCGGGGCCGTTGAGGCGATCCCAGCGGGAGGCGGGCCCGCCTCTCGCGCCGGCGACCGGTGCCTCTGCCGCTCCGTCCGAGGACAGCTCGTTCACCGGTCGAGCCGCGTCAGGGCTGCCTGAGCAGCCAGACCAGGAGCGCCTTCTGGGCGTGGAGGCGGTTCTCGGCTTCATCCCACACGACGCTCTGCGGGCCGTCGATGACCGAGGCGTCGACCTCGTACCCGCGATCGGCGGGCAGGCAGTGGATGAAGATCGCCTCGGGGCGCGCGAGGCTCATGAGCTCGGGCGTCACCTTGTAGCCGCCGAGGTCGCGCAGCCGCGCGAGCTTCTCCCCCTCCTTGCCCATCGACACCCAGGTGTCGGTCACGATGACGTCGGCTCCCGCCGCGGCCTCGTTGGGATCGGTGTAGAGGGTCACGGAGCCGCCGGTCTCGGCTGCGCGGCGGTCGGCGTCGGCCACGACATCGTCGCGCGGTGCGTAGTCCTCGGGAGACGCGACGCGCACGTGCATGCCCGCCGTGACCCCGGCGAGGATGTACGAGTGCGCCATGTTGGAGCGCCCGTCGCCGAAGAAGGCGAGCGTGAGACCCGCGAGATCGCCCTTGTGCTCGCGGATCGTGAGGAGGTCCGCGAGCAGCTGGCACGGGTGGAAGTCGTCGCTGAGTGCGTTGACGACGGGCACGCGCGTGCCGGCCGCCATCTGCTCCAGGCCTGCCTGTGCGTACGTGCGCCACACGATCGCAGCGACCTGGCGCTCGAGCACGCGGGCCGTGTCGGCGGGCGTCTCCTTGCCGCCGAGCTGGCTGTTCGCCGTCGAGATGATGAGCGGGACGCCGCCGAGGTCGGCGATGCCGACCGCGAAGGAGACTCGCGTGCGGGTCGACGACTTGTCGAAGATGACGGCGACGGTCTGCGGGCCCTCGAGCGCCTTGACCTGCCAGCGGTCCTTCTTGAGCTCGATCGCGAGATCGAGGATCTCGGACTGCTCGGCCTGCGTCAGGTCGTCGTCTCGCAGCAGGTGGCGGGTCATGCGCTCACCCCGTCGGTCTCGAGGACCAGCGCGTGCGAGACCGTGGCCAGCGACGCCGTGAAGAGCTCGATGAACTCGTCGATCTCGACATCCCCGATCGTGAGGGCGGGGACGAGCCGGATGGTCTCGTCGTTCGGCGCGTTGATGATGAGGCCGTGCTCCTGCGCGGCCGCCTGGACGGCCTTCGCGACGGGATGCCGCAGCCCGATGCCGAGGAGGAGGCCGCGGCCGCGGCATCCGCTGATGAGCGGTGAGTCGATCCGCTCGATCGCCGCCCGCAGCTGTGCGCCCCGCTCGGCGGCGTTGGCGACCAGGTCGGCGCGCTCGATCTCGGCGAGGACCGCGTTCGCGACGGCCGTCCCCAGCGCGTTGCCGCCGAAGGTCGAACCGTGCGTGCCGGGGTAGAAGAGCTCGCTGGCCGCCCCGAACGTGATGAGGGCGCCGATCGGGAAGCCGCCGCCGATGCCCTTCGCGACCGTGATGGCGTCGGGTGCGATGCCGTCGTGCTGGAAGGCGAACCACTCCCCTGTGCGACCTGCACCCGTCTGGATCTCATCGACGATGAGCAGCGCGCCGTGGCGCTCGGTGATCTCGCGCGCCGCCCGCAGGAAGCCGTCGGGAAGATCGATGACTCCGGCCTCGCCCTTGACGGGCTCGACGAAGAGCGCCGCGACGCGATCGTCGATCGCGGCCTCGAGCGCCTCGACCGTCGTGTCGATGAACTCGACGCCCTCGACCATCGGGAGGAACGGCTCCTGCATCCACGGCTTGCCGGTCAGGGCCAGCGTGCCCATCGTGCGGCCGTGGAAGGCGTCCTTGAGCGACAGGATGCGGCGCCGTTCGCCGCCGCCGTGGAGGCGCGCGAGCTTGAACGCAGCCTCGTTGGCCTCGGCGCCCGAGTTGCCGAAGTACACGCGTCCCGACGGCCCCGTCCCGGCGAGGCGCTTGAGACGCGCGGCGAGGGCAAGCTGCGGCTCGGTCGCGAAGTAGTTCGAGACGTGGGCGAGCGTCGCGGCCTGCGCCGAGATCGCCTCGACGAAGACGGGATGCGCGTGGCCGAGCGAGTTCACCGCGATGCCGGCGAGGAAGTCGAGGTAGCGGCGGCCGTGGTCGTCCCACAGGTAGGCGCCCTCGCCGCGCGTGAAGAGCGCCATGCGCTCGCCGAAGCTCCGCACGAGGTCGCGCCCCGCGTCGTCTTTCCAGGTCGTCGTCATCCGACCACCACCTCCGTTCCGATTCCCTTGCTCGTGAAGATCTCGACCAGCACCGAATGCGGCACGCGGCCGTCGATGATCGCCGCCGTCTCGACGCCGCCCTCGACAGCATCCAGGCATGCTTGCATCTTGGGGATCATCCCCGACTCGAGCGTCGGCAGCATCGCGCGCAGCTCGGTCGACGTCAGGTGCGAGACGAGCGAGTCGCGGTTAGGCCAGTCGGCGTAGAGCCCCGGCACGTCGGTCAGCACGACGAGCTTCGCCGCGCCGAGCGCCGTCGCCAGAGCCGCGGCCGCGGCATCCGCGTTGACGTTGAGCGAATGCCCGGGATGGTCAAGGTCCGGAGCGATGCTCGAGACGACGGGAATGCGTCCGGCCGCGAGCTGGTCCAGCACGGGCTGGGGGTCGACCTCGACGACGTCGCCGACGCGCCCCAGGTCGTGCTCGACGCCCTCGATCGTGACGCCGCGGCGCCGGCCGCCGAACAGTCCCGCGTCCTCGCCGGACAGGCCCGCCGCGTGGGGGCCGTGCGCGTTGATCTTCGCGACGAGCTGCGGGTTGATCTGCCCCGTCAGCACCATGCGGACGACCGAGATCGCCTCGGTGCTCGTGACGCGGTAGCCGCCCTTGAACTCGCTCGGGATCGCGAGGCGGTCGAGCATCGACGAGATCTGCGGTCCGCCGCCGTGCACGACGACGGGCTTGACGCCGACGTAGCGGAGGTACGCGATGTCGGCCGCGAACGCGTCCTGGAGCTCCTCGCTCACCATCGCGTTGCCGCCGTACTTGACGACGATGATCTGGTCGCTGAAGCGGCGCAGCCACGGCAGCGACTCGATGAGGGTCGCCGCCTTCTCGCTCGCCTCGTCGGGGTCGGTCTCTTGCAGGTCGATCTCGGTCATGACGCGTAGGCGCTGTTCTCGTGGACGTAGTCGTGCGTGAGGTCGTTCGTGAGGATCGTCGCCTCGGCGTCGCCGACCTTGAGGTCGATGACGAGCGAGACGGCGCGGGGCGTGAGGTCGACCTCGTCGCGCGGCCGGTCCGGACCGCCGTCGCTGCACACGCGCACGCCGTTCATCTCGACGTCGACGCGGTACGGGTCGAACTCGGCCTCGGTCGTGCCGATCGCGGCGAGCACGCGGCCCCAGTTGGGGTCGTTGCCGAAGATCGCGGCCTTGAAGAGGTTGTTGCGCGCCACGGAGCGGCCCACCTCGACGGCGTCCTCCTCGGAGGCGGCGTGCACGACGTGGATCGCGATGTCGTGGCTCGCGCCCTCGGCGTCGGCCTGCAGCCGGCGGGCGAGGTCGCCGCACACCTCGGCGAGCGCCGCGCGGAACGCGTCCTCGTCGGGGGTGACGCCGGAGGCGCCGCTCACGAGGAGCGACACCTGGTCGTTGGTCGACATGCAGCCGTCGGAGTCGAGCCGGTCGAAGCTCACGCGGGTCGCGGCGCGCAGGTGCGCGTCGGCCTGTTCGGCCGTGAGCACCGCATCGGTCGTGACGACGACGAGCATCGTCGCGAGGCCGGGCGCCAGCATCCCCGCCCCCTTCGCCATGCCGCCGATGGACCAGCCGTCCCCCTGGAACGTGCTCGTCTTCGACACGGAGTCGGTCGTCATGATGGCGCGCGCCGCGTCGACGCCGCCGTCGGCGCTCAGCGCCGCGATGCCCTGCGCGGTCCCGTCGAGCACCTTCGCACGGAAGGTCTCGTCACCCGTGCCGATGAGGCCCGTCGAGCACACGAGGACGTCCCCCGCGCTCACGCCGAGGAGCTCCGCGGCCTTCTCGGCCGTCTGATGCGTCGTCTGGAAGCCGAACGAGCCCGTGAAGCAGTTGGCGCCGCCGGAGTTGAGGACGATCGCCTCGACGACGCCGTCCTGGATCGCCTGCTGCGACCACAGGATCGGATTGGCCTTCGCCCGGTTGCTCGTGAAGACCGCGGCGCCCACCTTGAGGGGCCCCCGGTTCACGACGACCGCGACGTCGGGCTTGCCCGTCGACTTGAGCCCGACGGCGACCCCGGCGGCCTCGAAGCCCTGAGGTGCGGTGACGGTCATGGTGCGACTCCGTTGACGGTGAGGCCCCGATCCTCAGGGAGGCCGAGAGCGAGGTTCATGGACTGGACGGCGGCGCCGGCCGTGCCCTTGACGAGGTTGTCGACGGCCGCGACGACGGTCACGCGATTCGCGGCGCGGTCGATCGCGAGGCCGAGGAGCGCCGTGTTGGCGCCGATGACATCGGCCGTGCGCGGGAACTCGCCCACCGGCAGCAGCTGCACGAAGGTCTCGTCGCCGTACGCGGACTCCCACGCAGCCCGGATCTCGTCATCCGTCGCGCCGGGTGCGATCGGCGCGGAGGAGGTCGCGAGGATGCCGCGGGCCATCGGCACGATGACGGGAGTGAAGGAGATCCGGATGCCGGACGGCTCTGCAGGCTCCGGGCTCGCCGCCGCGAGGGCCTGCCGGATCTCGGGTATGTGCCGGTGCGTGCCGCCCACGGCGTACGGGTTCGCGGTGCCGAGGATCTCGCTCGCGAGGAGGTTCGTCTTGAGGCTCTTGCCGGCGCCCGAGGGGCCCACGGCGAGGACCGTCACGATGTCGGAGGGGTCGATGACGCCGGCCTCGACGCCGGGAGCGAGGCTCAGGCTCACGGTCGACGCGTTGCAGCCCGGAGCGGCGATGCGCGTCGCGCCGACGAGGTTCGCCCGCTGCTTGCCGCCCGCGACCGGCAGCTCCGGCACGCCGTACGCCCACGGCTCGTGGAAGGCGCCGCCGTAGAAGCGATCCCAGTCGGCGCTCGAGGTGAGCCGGTGGTCGGCGCCGGCGTCGATCACGAGCGCGGCGTCGGAGAGCGCGTCGGTGTACTGCCCGGACTGCCCGTGCGGCAGAGCGAGGAAGACGATGTCGTGGCCCGCGAGCGCGTCGGGGGTCGTGTCGCCGAGCGTCAGATGCGAGAGCGACCGCAGGTGCGGCTGGTGCTGGATGAGGGGCTGTCCCGCGTTCGAGTGCGCCGTGACGGTGCGGATCTCGACGTCGGGATGGGCTGCCAGGATCCGCAGGATCTCGCCGCCCGCATAGCCGGATGCGCCGGACACGGCGACCGAATATGTCATGGATTCCACCTTAGAGAGTCTGAACAGGGGCCGAGGACGGCGACGCCCGCTGCGCAACGGTCCACGGAGGGACCGCATGCGGGGTCGCCTAGACTCGGCGCTCGCCCAGACGGCGTCGGCGCGCGGGAGCGACGCTCGAAGCGAGCGTCTCGTATCCCTGGGTCGCCGAAGGCATGCGCCGACGATAGCCGCGGGGACGCGGCATCCGCAAATCGGTCGTCACAGAAGGTCGGCGAGGACCGCGAGCTCCTCGTCCCGAGACAGGCCCGATCGACGCTCGCGGTCGAGTCCGCGCTCGCGCTCGTCGGCCAGCGTGTCCCGCAGCGTCTCGGCGAGGGGACGGAAGGCGCCGCCGGCGTTGCGGTACACGGCGTTGGAGCGCGTCGAGAAGCCGTGCATGTCGGGCGGCAGCCACAGCGGCAGGGACCGCGGGCCCATCCAATGCCGCACGTCGTGGGCCAGGAGCCACGCGTCGTCGGCGGCGACGAGGTCGCCTGTGTGGGCCGCCGCGGCGCGCGCGTCGTCGAGCACATCGGCCAGCGGCAGCGGGTCGCCGATCGCGTTGGCGATGCCGGTCCAGCGGTCGGCGGCGAGGCCGACGAGGAAGGCCGCGAGATCGCGCACGTCGATGATCTGCGCGCTGCGCCCGAGTGTCTCGGGAGCGAGCACGGGCTCATCCCCCGCGAGCGCGAACCGCGAGACCCAGTAGCCGAAGCGATCCGACGGATCGCCGGGCCCGACGATGAGTCCCGGCCGGACGATCGCGGCGCGGTCGGTGAGAGCGGAGCGGGCGGATGCCTCGGCCGCGACCTTCGCGCGGCCGTAGTCGTACTCGTCCCCCGCCCGCGCGGGCTCGAGGAGCGCGCCCGACTCATCGACGCCCTCGACGTCGCTGTCGGCGTAGACGGAGAGGCTCGAGACGTACGTCCAGTGCTCGGCGCTGTCGGCGAGCTCGGCGACCGCGGATGCGACGAACCCGACGTCGGACGAGATGTCCACGACCTCGTCCCACGGCTGCCCTGCGACGGCCGAGTACGCATCGGGCTCACCGCGGTCCGCCACGACGAGCCGCGCACCCTCGGGTGCCGGGCGTCCGCCGCGTGCGAGGCAGGTGACGTCGGCGCCGTCGGCGATCCAGCGGCGCGCGACGTGGCCGCTGAGCCAGCCCGTGCCGCCGAGGACGAGGACGGAGGTCACTCGTTCGCGACCTTGTCGTCGAGGAACTCGAGCACGCGCGACCACGCCTCGGCGGAGTGGGCCGCACTGTAGCGGCGGCCCGTGTCGTTGAAGAAGGCGTGCTCGGCGCCCGGGTAGACGACCGCCTCGAAGTCGACGCCGGCATCCGCCATCGCGTGGCGCACGCCCGGGAGCGCGTCGATCAGCGACGGGTCGCGCTCGCCGTACAGCGCGAGGACGGGCGCCGCGATGTCCGCGATCCGCTCGGGCGCGGGCGCCGTGCCGTAGAAGGGCACGGCGGCGCGGATGCGGTCATCCGCCGCCGCGAGGGCGAAGGCGTAGGTGCCGCCGAAGCAGAAGCCCGTGACCGCGATCCTCCCGTCGACGCCGGGCTCAGCATCCAGCCGGTCGACGACGGCGCGGAGAGCCCCGACCGCCCACGCGCCGTACTCGGGGGCGCGCATCTGCGACAGCGCGTCGCGCAGACGTGGCTGCGCCGCCGTGCGCACGGACTCGTCGGGATCATTGAGGAGCCCGAACAGCTCGGCACCCAGGGCGGGCGCGACTCCCGCATGACTCAGGATGTCGGGCGCCGCGACGAGCCACCCCTCCTCCGCGAAGCGCTCGGCGACGTCGCGGATGTGGTCGACGAGCCCCCAGATCTCGTGGATGAGGATGAGCCCGCCGACGGGCTCCCCCTGCGGCCGCGCGACGAACACGTCGAAGGCGGCGCCATCGGGCGCGGTCAGCTGGATCGTCTCGGCCACGGGACTCCTCAGGTCGGGGTTCCCAACCTACGCCGCGTGCGATCCGGTTGGCGCGGATCCACGACGTCCAGCCGAATGGCGTGGATCCGCGACAACTGAGATCCGGGGGCTACTCGCGAAGCGTCGCGGCGAAGCGCTCGGACGCCGCGGCGACGCCCGCGAGCTTCGCCTCGGTCGCCTCGGCCGCCGTCAGGGTGCGGTCGGGGGCGCGGAACCGGAGCGCGAACGTGAGGCTCTTCGACCCCTCGGGCACCCCCTGGCCGCGGTAGTCGTCCACGAGCCGCGCCGACTCGAGCAGCTCGCCCGAGCCCTCCACGAGCGCGGCGCGCACGGCGGCCGCCGGCACGTCGGCGCTCAGGACGAGCGACACGTCCTGCGTCGCGGCGGGGAACGTCGAGAGCGACGCGGCGACCACCTTCTCGCCCGCGAGCGAGAGGACCAGGTCGAGGTCGAGCTCGGCGACGAAGACACGACCGGGAAGATCGGATGCCTCGGCCACCGCCGGCAGCACCTCGCCGACATAGCCCACCTCGGTGCCGGCGACGGAGAGCACTCCCGTGCGGCCCGGGTGCAGCGCGGCACGGCGGCCCTGCGCGACGTCGATCGCGACCCCGGCCGCGGCCGCGACCGTCCGGACTGCGTCGAGCGCGTCGACGAGATCCGCGGCCACGGGCGCCTGGCCCGGCTGCTTGGCGACGGCGTTGCCGGTCACGAGGATGGCGAGGTGCCGGTGCTGCGGCGGAATGGAGGCGTCGAGCGCGGCGAGGGTCGCGGCATCCGGTCGCACCGCGAGCGGCGGCACGGACGCCGTCCCGTACTGCACGCCGGGCTCGGGGAGGAAGACGCTGCCCGACTCGTAGAGGGCGAGGTCGGTGAGCCCGCGCGACAGGTTGCGGTGAGCCACCTGCAGGAGGCCGGGGATGAGCGTGCGACGCAGGAAAGGCGCCTGCCCGTCCAGCGGGTTGGCGAGCTTGACGCTCGGCAGGTGCTCGCCCGACGGCGAACCGTGGAGGTCGTTCTGGTCCTCCGTCGTGAAGCCGAACGACGGCGTCTCGACGAAGCCCGCGGCGGCCAGCGCGTTCGCGACGCGTCGCCGGCCCTGCTGCGCGAGCGTCAGGCCGCGGCCCGACGGCGGCAGCGGCAGCACCGAAGGGATGCGGTCATACCCCTCGATGCGGGCAACCTCCTCCGCGAGTGTCCACTTGTCGGTGAGGTCGGGGCGCCACGACGGCGGAGTCACCTGCCAGGCGTCCGAGGCGTCGTCGACGCGGCATCCGATCTTCTCGAGAGCCGAGACGATCTCGTCGGGGGCGTAGTCGACGCCGATCAGGCCCGACGTGAAGGGCTTGGGGAGCGTGATGGCGTCCTGCACGACCGTCGTGAAGAGCGCGCCGCCCACGGCGGTGTCGAGGGTGCCGCCGGCGTACTCGACCATGAGGTCCGCGACGCGTCGCGCCGCGACGAACGGGATGAGCGGGTCGACGCCGCGCTCGAATCGACGCGACGCCTCGCTCGGCAGCTTGTGCCGGCGAGCCGTGCGTGCGATCGACACGGTGTCGAAGGTCGCGGCCTCGATCAGCACGTTGCGCGTCTCAGGACCCATCTCGGTCGTGCCGCCGCCCATGACGCCGGCCAGGCCGATGGGCCCGGATTCGTCGGTGATCAGGAGGTCCTCGGCGTGCAGCGTGCGCACCTTGCCGTCGAGCGTCTCGAGCTTCTCGCCGGCCGCGGCGCGGCGCACCGTGATGCCGCCCTGCAGCTTGTCGAGGTCGTAGCCGTGGATGGGCTGGCCGAGCTCGACCATGACGTAGTTCGTGATGTCGATGAGCACGCCGAGCGAGCGGATACCGGCGAGCGCGAGGCGCGAGATCATCCAGGCGGGCGTCGGCTTGGTCGGATCGACGTCGCGCACGACGCGCACGGCGAACTCGGACGCTCCGACCCGGCCGCGGATGGGGGCCTCGTCCTGCACGGCCACCGGGAAGCCCTCGGTCGGCTGCTGCAGTTCGCCCCACACGCGCAGTCCGGGGTCGCGGAAGGCGGCGCCCGTCGCGTGCGAGTACTCGCGTGCGACACCGCGGATCGACAGCGCGTACCCGCGGTCGGGCGTCACGTTGATGTCGACCGCGATGTCGTCGAGGCCGAGGAGCGCGATGGCGTCGGTGCCGACCGGCGCGTCGATGCCGAGCTCGACGAGGCGGAGGATGCCGGAGTGCTCGTCGCCCAGGCCCAGCTCGCGCGCCGACGCGATCATGCCGTCGGAGACGTGGCCGTACGTCTTGCGCGCCGCGATGGGGAACGGACCCGGGAGGACTGCGCCGGGAAGCGTCACCACGACCTTGTCGCCGACGAAGAAGTTGCGCGCACCGCACACCACGCCATGGACTGCGGGGCCGCCGTCGGCCGCCGTCGCGCCGTCGGGCGCGACGCGGACCTGGCACCAGCGGATCGTCTTGCCGTTGGACTGCGGCTCCTCGACGAACTCGAGGACCTCGCCCACGACGATGGGACCCTGCAGGTCGAAGCGGTGGACGTCCTCCTCCTCGAACCCGACGGAGACGAGTGCGGCGAGGACGTCCTCGGGCGCAGCATCCGCGGGGACGTCGACGAACTCGCGCAGCCAGGAGAGCGGGACGCGCATCAGACCACCATTCCGAACTGCTCGCTGAAGCGGACATCGCCCTCGGCCATGTCGCGCATGTCCTGCACGTCGGAGCGGAACATGAGGGTCCGCTCGATGCCCATGCCGAAGGCGAAGCCCGAGTACTCCTCAGGGTCGATGCCGGCGGCGCGCAGGACGTTGGGATTGATCATTCCGCAGCCGCCCCACTCGATCCAGCGAGCGCCCCCCTTGAAGGTGGGGTGCCACAGGTCGAGCTCGGCGGACGGCTCCGTGAAGGGGAAGAAGTTGGCGCGGAAGCGCGTCTTGGCCTCGGGCCCGAACAGCACCTTCGCGGCGTGGTCGAGCGTGCCCTTGAGGTGCGCCATCGTGATGCCCTTGTCGACGACGATGCCCTCGAACTGCGTGAAGACGGGCAGGTGGGTCGCGTCGAACTCGTCCGTCCGGTACACGCGGCCCGGGCACAGGGCGTACAGCGGCAGGTCGCGCTCGAGCATCGAGCGCACCTGGACGGGGCTCGTGTGCGTGCGCATGACGAGGTGGCGGTCGACCGGGTCGACGAAGAACGTGTCCTGCATCTGGCGCGCCGGGTGGTCCTCGTCGAAGTTGAGGGCGTCGAAGTTGAACCACTCGTGCTCGAGCTCGGGCCCCTCGGCGATCTCCCACCCCATGCCGACGAAGATGTCGGCGACCTGTTCCTGCAGGAGCGAGATGGGATGCCGCGCCCCCACACGCGCGCGCTGCGCGAGCGCCGTGATGTCGACGCGCTCCGACTCCAGGCGCGCGGCCGTCTCGGCCTCGGCGACCTCGGCTTCGCGTGCGGCGAGCGCCTGCGCGACCTGCCCGCGGGCCTGACCGATGAGCTTGCCGAACTCGGCCTTCCGGTCGGGTGCGACATCGCGCAGTCGCGCGTTGAGCTTCGCGAGCGGCGAGCCCTCAGCGCTGTGCGCGCTGCGCACAGCCTTCAGGTCGGCCGTCGTGACGGCACCGGCGGTCGCCGCGAGCGCCGCCGCGACAGCATCCTGCACCGCCTCGGGCGTGATCTCGGGAACGTCAGACACGAGCATCGAGTCTACCGGCGGGCGACGGCGGGCCCGGCCCGCCGGTGCTACCCCGATGCCTACCCCGTGCCGGAGCCGGGGTCGTGCTTGCCCGCACCCTTCTGCAGCGCGATGAGCTCGGTGTCGGTGATCTCGCCTGCAGGCTGCTCCGCACCGGCGACCGCGACCGCCTTCGGCGAGCGCCGCAGCCGCCGCTCGACGACGTACGCGACGTAGGACAGCGCGAGGCAGAGCGCGACGTAGATCGCGCCTGCGACGAGCGCTGCCGGGATGAGGGGCGAGCCGAGCACCGCGTTGGATCCGAGCAGTCGCGCGAAGTAGAGCAGCTCGGGGTACGTGATGATGAAGCCCAGCGCCGTGTCCTTCAGGCATACGACGAGCTGCGAGATGATGACCGGCATCATGGCCCGGATCGCCTGCGGCAGCAGGATGAGGCGCATGACCCCCGCCTTGCGCAGCCCGATCGCGAAGCCCGCCTCGCGCTGACCGCGCGGCAGCGACTCGACGCCGGCGCGGATGACCTCCGCCAGGACCGAGCCGTTGTACGCGACGAGCGCGATGACGACGGCCCAGTAGGTCGGCATCTTGATCCCGATGACGGGCAGTCCGTAGTACAGGAAGATCATGAAGATGAGGACCGGGATCGCCCGGAAGACCTCTGTCACGCCCGTGATCGGCATCCGGACCCACGCGTGGTCCGAGAGCCGGCCGATCGCCAGGACGAAGCCGAGCGCGAGGGCCCCCACGGCCGCGACGGCGAACGCCGCGAGCGTGCGCAGCGTCGCGAGGCCGAACTGCTCCCAGACGCGCGTGAATGTGAAGGCGTACCACTTCTCGGCGCTGAACTGGCCGGTCACCCAGAAGCGCCACAGGATGAAGCCCACCAGGATCAGGACGACGAGGACCGTCAGGATGCCGAGGATCCGGTTGCGGACGACCGCCCGGGGCCCCGGCACATCGTAGAGAACGGAACTCATCGCGCGATCCTCCACCGGTTCTCGAGCAGTCGCTGGACCCAGGCGAGCAGGAACACCATGAGGACGAACGCGACCATGACCCAGAGGATCGTCACGAGCTGGTTCTCGCCGTTCTCGCTCATCTCGGCGCGGATGTTGCCGAGGTTGACGACCGAGAAGCCCGCAGCGACGGTCGTGTTCTTCAGCAGCGCGATGAAGACGCTCATCATCGGCGGGATGACGGAGCGCGCGGCCTGCGGAAGCACGACGAGCGACATGACCTGGCCGAAGGTGAGGCCCAGCGCACGCGCCGCCTCCGCCTGGCCTACGGGCACCGTGTTGATGCCGGAGCGGATCGTCTCGGCGACGTAGGTCGCGGTGTAGATGCCCAGCGCCCAGATCGCCAGGATGAGGAAGTTCGCGCGTCCCGGCAGCAGCAGCGGCACGCAGAACGCGAAGAAGAACATCACGAGCGTGAGCGGCGTGTTGCGGATCCAGTTGACGTAGACGGTGCCGACTGCGCGTGCGACGGGGATGGGCGAGACCCGCATGGCACCCACGAGGACGCCGAGGACGAGCGCGATCGCGCCGCCCGCGAAGAAGAGCACGAGCGTGCCCCACAGCGCCGCGACCCACAGGTCGGGATAGTCGGTGATCTGGTTCACCGGGGCATCCTCCTTCTGCTCGCGCTCGGGAAGGGGCGGCGCCGGGTACGGCGCCGCCCCTGCCGATCAGCTGACCGGGTCGACGTCGGGCTGGTCGCCCTCGACCCCGGCGGGACCGAGGTTCTTGTCGAAGATCGCCTGCCAGATGTCTCCGCCGTCGGTGAACAGCGTGTTGATGTGCTCCTGGAGGACGGTGTCGCCCTTGGCGAGGCCGACGCCGTAGCGCTCCTCGCTGAAGACGTCGCCGACGACCTTGAGGTTGTCGGGGTCCTGCGCCGCAAAGCCGATGAGGATCGCCTCGTCGGTCGTCACGGCGTCGACCTGGTCGTTCTTGAGCTGCTCGACGCACTGCGAGTAGCCGTCGAACTCGGTGGTGTCGGCATCCGGGTACTCGTCCTTGATCCGCTGGATCGAGGTCGACCCGGTCACGGAGCAGACGTTCTTGCCGGCGAGGTCGTCCGGCCCGTCGATGTCGTCGTTGTCGGCGGCGACGAGCAGGCCCTGGCCCGTGACGAAGTACGGCCCTGCGAAGGAGATCTGCTCCTTGCGGTCGTCGGTGATCGAGTACGTGCCCACGTAGTAGTCGACGTCCCCGTTGATGATCGCCTGCTCGCGGTTGGCCGACGGGATCGCCGTGAAGCTGAGCTGGTCCTCGTCGTAGCCGAGGGATGCCGCGATCCAGCGGGCGACATCGACGTCGAAGCCCGTGCGGTCACCCGTCGTCGGGTCGAGGTAGCCGAGACCCGGCTGATCCTCCTTGACGCCGATGTTGACGGTCCCACGCTCGGAGATGGCATCGAAGGTGGGGCTCCCCTCGAGCGAGACGCCCTCGGCGACGGTGAACCACGTGCCGTCGTCCTCGCCGCTTCCGCTGTCCTCCGTGGGTGAGCCCCCCGGCGTGCCGCTGTTGCACGCCGTGAGTGTGAGAAGAGCCGCGGCCGCAATGCCGAGACCCATGATGATCCGTGACTTTCGCATGTGTCCTCCTTGGTAGCGCATGTGGGTGCTGGTTCCGTATCCGACGTTCGGGCCCGTCCGGATGCATCGCTGTGGTGCGGGGTGTGTCCTTTCTCGCGGCGGGGGTGGTCAATGCGTCAGGAGCTTCGAGAGGAAGTCCTTGGCGCGCTCGGACTGCGGGTTGGTGAAGAACTGCTCGGGCGTGGCCTCCTCGACGATCTGCCCGTCGGCCATGAAGACGACGCGGTCGGCGGCCTTGCGCGCGAAGCCCATCTCATGGGTGACGACGACCATCGTCATCCCCTCCTGCGCGAGGCTGACCATGACGTCGAGGACCTCGTTGATCATCTCGGGATCCAGGGCGCTCGTCGGCTCGTCGAACAGCATGACCTTGGGGTTCATCGCGAGGGCCCGCGCGATCGCGACGCGCTGCTGCTGGCCACCGGAGAGCTGGGCGGGGAGCTTGTTCGCCTGCTGCGCGACGCCGACGCGCTCGAGCAGCTTGCGGGCCTGAGCCTCGGCATCCGCCTTCTTCATCTTGCGGACCTTCATGGGACCGAGCGTGACGTTGTCCAGGATCGTGAGGTGCGCGAACAGGTTGAAGGACTGGAACACCATCCCGACGTCCGCGCGCAGCTGGGCGAGGTCCTTCCCTTCCTGCGGGAGATCCTTGCCGTCGATCGTGATCGTGCCGCTCGTGATCGTCTCGAGCCGGTTGATCGTGCGGCACAGGGTGGACTTGCCCGAGCCCGAGGGCCCGATGACGACGACCACCTCGCCGCGGTTGACCGTGAGGTCGATGTCCTTCAGCGCCTGGAAGTCGCCGTAGTGCTTCTGCAGGTCGCTGATGACCACGAGTGGATCGCCGCGCCGCACGCTGATGTTCGACGTCTTGGGAGCGGGGCCGTCGAGTGTCGCCATAACCGCACGATAGGAGGGTGCCGCTCGCGCGGCCAGGCCTTGCGCGGACCTTTACCTACCTGTAACAGAGTCCCCTCATCAGCGCGCGCGCTGTGCGAAGGCCGTCTCGTAGAGGCATACGCTCGCCGCGGTCGCGAGATTCAGCGACTCGGCCGCCCCGTAGATCGGCAGGCGAAGCGAGAGATCGGCGTGGGTGAGAGCCTCCTCGTCGAGGCCGCGCGCCTCGTTCCCGAAGAGCCATGCCGTGGGCTCGGCGAGGAGCGCACGATGGTCGAGGAAGTCGCCTCCGCCGACGTCTGCGGCGATGACCCGCAGCCCCGCGGTGTGCGCGCGCTCGACGGTCGAAGCGAGGTCCACGCCGACGGCGACGGGCAGGTGGAAGAGCGACCCCGTGGTCGCGCGGACGACCTTGGGGTTGTACGGGTCGACGGTGCGTCCGGTCAGAACCACGGCATCGGCGCCCGCGGCGTCGGCGGCGCGGATGATCGTGCCCAGGTTCCCCGGATCGCGCACCTCCTCGCAGATCGCGACGAGCCGGGGCGAGGCTGCGAAGACATCGCGCATCGAGGTGGGGGACTGCCGCGCGACCGCGACGATCCCCTGGGGCGTGACGGTGTCGGCCATCGCGTCGAGGACCGCCTCGGTCGTGAAGACGACCTCGACTCCGGCGTCGCGGGCCGCGTCGCGGATGTCGATGTGCCGCTCCATCGCCGTGGGGGTCGCGAACATCTCGACCACGGTCTCTGGGCGGTAGGCGAGGATCTCGCGCGCGGCCTGCGGACCCTCCGCGAGGAAGAGCCCCGTCTCCTCGCGCGCGCTGCGCTTGACGAGCTTCGCGACGGCGCGGACACGCGGCGATCGCGGATTCTCGAGCACGTCATCAGCATAGGGGCCGCGGCATCCCATTCCCCGGAAACCGGGCATGCGAAAGGGCGCCCTCCCGCGGGAGGACGCCCTTTCGAAACCGAAGCGGTCGCTTACGCCGACTTGGGCGCGTTGACGTTCTCGGGCAGTGCCTTCTTGGCCGTCTCGACGAGCGAGGCGAACACGGTGGGCTCGTTCACCGCGAGCTCGGCGAGCATGCGGCGGTCGACCTGCACACCCGCGAGGCCGAGGCCCTGGATGAAGCGGTTGTACGTGATGCCGTTCTGGCGGGCAGCGGCGTTGATGCGCTGGATCCACAGGCGGCGGAAGTCGCCCTTGCGCTTGCGACGGTCGCGGTACGCGTAGACGAGCGAGTGGGTGACCTGCTCCTTCGCCTTGCGGTACAGGCGCGAACGCTGACCCCGGTAACCGGAGGCGCGCTCGAGGATGACGCGACGCTTCTTGTGGGCGTTGACGGCCCGCTTGACTCTAGCCATTTCGTTTGGTTCCTATTCCTGCGTCGGCGCTCAGATGCCGAGGAGCTTCTTGGCGACCTTGGCGTCACCCGGGGCGAGGATCTTGTCCGCGGACAGGCGGCGCGTGCGCTTGGTGGGCTTGCCCTCGAAGTTGTGGCGCAGGTTGGCCTGCTGCTTCTTGAGCTTGCCGGTGCCGGTCACCTTGAAGCGCTTCTTGGCACCCGAGTGGGTCTTCTGCTTCGGCATCTTTCTTCCTTCGTTGTGTTTCCCGCCCAGGCGGGAGCCGGTGTCCCGCCTCAGCGGGAGTCTGTGGGGCGCTACTCGGCGGGTGCCGAGTCGGCCGGTGCCGGGGTGCCGCCGCTGCGGGCGGAGCGAGCCGCCTCCTTGTTGGCGGCGCGCTGAGCGTTCTGCTCGGTCTTCACCTCGGACTTGTTCTTGTGCGGTGCGATCACCATGACCATGTTGCGGCCGTCGATCGTGGGGTTCGATTCGACCGTCCCGAACTCGGCCACGTCCTCCGCGAACTTGCGGAGCAGGCGGACGCCCTGCTCGGGACGCGACTGCTCGCGACCGCGGAACAGGATCATGGCCTTGACCTTGTCACCCGACTGGAGGAAGCCCTCTGCACGCTTGAGCTTGGTCAAGTAGTCGTGGGCCTCGATCTTCAGACGGAAGCGGACCTCCTTGAGGACCGTGTTCGCCTGGTTGCGTCGGGCCTCCTTGGCCTTCTGCGCAGCCTCGTACTTGAACTTGCCGTAGTCCATGATCTTGACGACGGGAGGCTTCGAGTTGGGGGCCACCTCGACCAGGTCGAGATCTGCCTCCTGAGCGAGGCGCAGCGCCACCTCGATGCGGACGACGCCGACCTGCTCACCCGCGGGTCCGACGAGGCGGACCTCGGGGACGCGGATGCGGTCATTGGTGCGGGGATCGCTGATGCGGAACTCCTCTTTCGTGCGTGTGGGTGGCCACCGCGACACGATGAGCGTCGCGGGCGGAAGAGCATCGCAATCCACCCCGCACGACGCGGAGCGCCGGCTTTCTGCACCCTGACCCGTCCGACGCTTCGCATCGCGGGCTACCCCGGCCGCAAGCGGACGGGGCGGAGTGCGTGACCCGGTAGCCTGGAGCGGCAAGCGCGGGTGGGATGTGATCCTCTTTCGTTCCGGAGCAGAACGCTCCGGAGCCCGCCATAGTCTAGCAGAGAGAGCGGCGTGGACACGATTCGAGGCGACCAGGGCGATCCGGGCACGACAGACGAGGCGTCCGACGCCGAGCGCCTGGCCCGCTGGGAGGAGCAGGAGCGGGCCGCGGCATCCGCCACGCGCGACATCGCGGACGTGCCCGCCGTCGAGGTCATCACGACGACCGCCGTGCACCTCATGAGCGCCGCCGCCGTGAAGGTCGGCCTCGCGGACGACCCCGCGGACCAGACCGATCTCGACGAGGCGCGCAAGCTCATCAACGCGCTCGCCGGGCTCATCACGGCGGGGGCCCCCGAGATCAGCGACATGCACGCCCGCTCGCTGCGCGACGGCCTGCGGTCGCTCCAGCTCGCCTTCCGCGAGGCGTCCGTCATCCCCGACCCGATCGGCAGGGGCCCGGGCGAGAAGTGGACCGGCCCGGTCAACTAGCGACGGACAGCGTCGGCCGGCTCCAGCCCGTCGACTGAGGACGAGAAGCGGGGGCCGGCCCGCCGACTGAGACGGGATGCCGCGGCCCCGCGCTGCCGTCAGCCCCGGACGCCGAGCTCAGCGGCGCCGCGGGCGACGGCGTCGACCGTGCGGCGCACGGCCTCGGATCCCGTGCCGCGATTGCTCACGGCGAAGCGCACGACGGTCCGGCCGCGCCACGTCGACGACGAGGCCCACACCGTGCCTTCCTCGCGGAGCCACTCCCCCAGCGCCGCCGTCGCATCATCGTCGGGCGCCGCGAGGCACACCTGCGTGAACACGACGTCGTTGAGGACGCTCATCCCCGGGATCGCCCGGAAGCCGTCGGCGAGGGCGGTGGCAGCATCCGCCAGTCCCTCGACGAGTTCTGCGACACCGCTCCTGCCCAGTGACCACAGCGCCGCCCACACGGGGACGCCGCGCGCCCGGCGCGACATCTCGACCACATGGTCGAACGGATCGGGCACGCCCGCGACGGACGGCAGGTACGCTGCCCGCGCGCCGAGCGCCGCCCGCATCGCCGCCTCGTCCCGCACGATCGCGACGCCGCAGTCGTACGGGACGTTGAGGGTCTTGTGTGCGTCGGTCGCCCACGAATCCGCGTCTGCGAGACCGGCGATCAGATCCTGGAAGCGCGGGCTCGCGGCCGCCCAGAGCCCGAAGGCGCCGTCGACGTGGACCCAGGCGCCTGCGAGGTGCGCGACCTCGATCGCCGCAGCGAAGTCGTCGAATGCGCCCGAGTGCACATCGCCGGCCTGGAGAGCGACGATCGCCGGCTCGTCGCCGTGTCTATGCAGCGCCCGGGCGAGCCCTGCGACGTCGATGCGCCCCTGCTCGTCGGCGCCGACGGTGACAGGTGCGCCGAGCCCCGACATCCGTCCCGCCAGCACGACCGAGGCGTGCACGGCATCCCCCGCGAACAATCGGACGTGCGGGGCCCGCTGCAGGCCGAGTGCGGGGTCGACTCCGCGCTCGCGGAGGACGGCGTCCCGCGCAGCGAGGAGACATGCGAGATTTGCGCTCGTCGCGCCGGTCGCGAAGCCGACGCCGCTCTCGCGCGGCAGATTCAAAAGGTCGAGCAGCCAGTGCCCTGCGGTCTCTTCGAGGGCGGAGGTCGCAGGCGTCGGCTGACGGGGCCCGGTGTTCTGGTCCCAGGCGGAGACGAGCCAGTCGGCCGCGAGCGCCGCCGGGTAGGCGCCGCCGATCACGAGGCCGTAGAAGCGCGGCGAGCCCATCGCCATCAGACCAGGCTCGGCGGCCGCGACGAGCTCGTCGACGACGGCGGCCGCGTCGCGGCCCTCGTCGGGGAGGGCCTGGTCCAGGCGCTCGAGCATCGCGTCTGCAGCGATCTCAGGACGGACGGGCCGCTCGCCGAGCGATTCGAGCCACGCCATGGCGTGACGATGCGCCGCGTGCAGCGGCCGGCGGTACTCGCCGTCCGCCGAGGCGGCTCCCTCGCCGTGGTGGGGCTCGGCGTCGTGCCGCGCCCAGTCGTGGCTCATGTTGTGCTGTCGCGCATCATCGCGCGTGGCGCCGTCGTCCATCGCGAACCTCCCCGAGCCGATCGCCGAGGCGATCCTCCGCCCGGGTGAGCGCCGCCGCAAGGGCCCCGGCCCGCTCGAGGTCCGCCGTGAGCCACGGGGACGACGGATGCTGTCAGCCGCGCGCGAGCTTGACCGTGAGCGAGTCCACCAGCACGGCGATGCGGTCGTCGGCCGCCCAGCGCTTGGCGAGCCGCGCGAGGACGGCGTCGAGCTCGACCTGGTCGAGCCCCGGCATGAGCTCGAGGCGGACGACGAGCTCGGGGCCGCGCAGGCGGCCGGTCGGATCGCCGGGCGCGACCGCGAGGTCGAGGACGGCGAGCTCGCCGCCGATGCTCTCCTGGAGGCCCGCGAAGACCTCGGGAGAGACGAAGCTCGGCTCCCAGTCCAGGCCCTGCGCGATGGCCCACACGGCGGGACGGCGGAGCACGTGCTCGGTCTCCGAGCCCGGATCGATCACGATGAGGTCGGTGTCGTCTTCGGCCGCGGCCAGAGCCGTGCGGACGCCGTCCGCGGGGACCGGCCGGGCCGCGGCATCCCACCTGCCCATGGCCTGGACCGACGTGAACACGGGCAGCACGCGGCGGCCGTCGGGCGCGGCGACCGTGACGATCGAGAGCTCCTGCGTCTTGTCGACGACGAGACCGTGCGGACCGACCCCGTGCTCGCCCTTCTCGGCGACGAGGGGGATGAGCAGGCGAGCCGAGCGGTAGGCGTCGACGATCGCGACGAGGTCGCCCGTGCCCTCGCGGAACGCGAGCAGTGCCGCCAGCAGCCGAGGATCGGCGGAGCCGTCGTCGCTCGAGTGCGGGTTCGCCTCGAAGCGCCGGCCCTCCCAGGGGACTCCGGCCGAGTCGGCGCGGTGGTCGCCGTGGGCGTGCGGATCAGTCTCCGGCGACATCCAGCGCCTCGGCGAGCGTGAACGCGCCCGCATACAGCGCCTTACCGACGATGGCACCTTCGACGCCGAGCGGCACGAGGTCGCGCAGCGCCGCGATGTCATCGAGGCTCGAGATGCCGCCTGACGCGACGACGGGCTTCGGCGTGCGCGCCGCGATCTCGCGCAGCAGCTCGAGGTTCGGGCCGCGCAGCGTGCCGTCCTTCGTGACGTCGGTCACGACGTAGCGGCTGCAGCCGGCCGCCTCGAGGCGGTCCAGGACCGTCCACAGGTCGCCGCCCTCGCGCGTCCAGCCACGTGCCGCGAGCGTCGTGCCGCGCACGTCGAGGCCGACCGCGATGACATCGCCGTAGCGGCCGATGACGTCGGCGGCCCACTCCGGGTTCTCCAGCGCCGCGGTGCCGAGGTTGATCCGCGAGGCACCCGACTCGAGCGCGGCCTCGAGCGTCGCGTCGTCGCGGATGCCGCCGGACAGCTCTACCTGCACGCCCTTGACCTGCTTGATGACCTTGCGCAGGATGCCGGCATTGCTGCCGCGCCCGAAGGCGGCGTCGAGGTCCACGAGGTGGATCCACTGCGCGCCCTGCTTGGCCCACTCGAGCGCCGCGTCGACGGGGTCGCCGTAGCTCGTCTCGGTGCCGGCCTCACCCTGGGTGAGTCGCACGGCCTTGCCGTCTGCGACGTCGACCGCGGGGAGCAGGATCAGTTCGGGCCGGGAGGCGAAGTCGTTCATGAATCCTCGGTGCGTGTTCGTGCCGCGGGACGGTTCCCGCGCAGGGCACGAGTTCAGAGGTTAGCCCCTGTCGAGGCCCTCGATCCAATTGGCCAGGAGCCGGATGCCGGCCTGCCCTGACTTCTCGGGGTGGAACTGGGTCGCGGACAGGGGCCCGTTCTCGACCGCCGCGAGGAAGGGCGACGCGCCGTACGAGCACCACGTGAGGGTCGGCTCGGGGAAGGGCGGCTGGACGTCCAGCTGCCACTTCTGCGCCCCGAACGAGTGGACGAAGTAGAAGCGCTCCTGCTCGATGCCGTCGAAGAGCCGGGAGCCCTCGCCCGCCTCGACGGTGTTCCAGCCCATGTGCGGGAGGACCGGCGCATCGAGCTCGGTGACGGTGCCGGGCCACTCGCCCAGACCCTCGGTGTCGACGCCGCGCTCGACGCCCCTCTCGAAGAGCACCTGCATGCCGACGCAGATGCCGAGCACGGGTCGGCCGCCGGCCAGGCGGCGGCCGATGAGCTCTTCGCCGCGGCTCGCGCGCAGCGCCTCCATGACGGCCCGGAACGCGCCCACCCCCGGGACGACGAGGCCGTCCGCGTCGAGGATGAGCGCGCGGTCGGAGGTCAGGCGCGCGTCGGCGCCCGCGGCGTCGAGCGCCTTGACGGCGGAGTGCACGTTGCCCGAGCCGTAATCGAGCACCGCGACGAGCGGTCGCGTCACAGCGCGCCCTTCGTGCTCGGGATGCCCTCGATGAGCGGATCGAGCGTCTTCGCCTGGCGGAAGGCGCGCGCGAAGGCCTTGAACTCGGCTTCGGCGATGTGGTGCGGGTCGCGCCCCGCGAGGACGCGCACGTGGACCGTCAGGCCCGCGTTGAACGTGATCGCCTCGAAGCAGTGGCGCACGAGCGAGCCCGTGAAGTGCCCGCCGATGAGGTGGTGCTCGAAGCCGGCCGGCTCACCGGAGTGCACGAGGTACGGGCGTCCCGAGATGTCGACGACCGCCTGCGCGAGAGCCTCGTCCAGGGGGACGAGGGCGTCGCCGTAGCGCGAGATGCCGGCCTTGTCGCCGAGCGCCTGGCGGATCGCCTGGCCGAGGACGATCGACACGTCCTCGGCGGTGTGGTGCGCGTCGATGTCGGTGTCGCCCGATGCGCGGACGGTCAGATCGGTCAGCGAGTGCTTCGCGAACGCCGTCAGCATGTGGTCGAAGAACGGGACCGTCGTGTCGATGTGGCTGCGGCCCGTCCCGTCGAGGTCGAGCTCGAGCTCGACGGTGGACTCGCTCGTCGCGCGGCGGAGCGTCGCGGTGCGTGCGGTCATGCCGCTGATTCTATCGAGGCGAGGGCGTCCAGGAACGCGGTCGTCTCGTCCTCCGTGCCCGCCGAGACGCGCAGGTGGTGCGGGATGCCGACGTCCCGGATGAGGACGCCCCGCTCGTAGAGCGCCTGCCACGTCGCGGCCGGATCGGCGACGCCGCCGAAGAGGACGAAGTTCGCCCAGGAGTCGAGCGGCTCGTAGCCGAGCGCGTCGAGCGTCGCCGAGATGCGATCGCGCTGCTCGACGATGTCGTCGACCATGCGCAGCATCGTCGGGGCGTGCCGCAGCGCGGCCGTGGCAGCCGCCTGGGTGAGCGAGCTCAGGTGGTACGGCAGCCGCACGAGGCGGAGGGCGTCGATCAGGGCGGGGTCGGCGGCGAGGTAGCCCACGCGGGCGCCGGCGAACGCGAACGCCTTGCTCATGGTGCGCGAGACGACGAGCCGCTCGCGGTCGGGCAGTAGCGTCAGGGCGGAGCGCTCGTCGCGCGGCGCGAACTCCTGATACGCCTCGTCCACGATGACGATGCCGTCGGTCGCGTCGTAGACGGCCTCGATGGTCTCGAGCGTCAGGGGCGTCCCGGTCGGGTTGTTCGGCGAGCACAGGAACACGACGTCGGGCCGGGCCTCGGCGACCTGCGCGGCGGCGCTGTCGGGGTCGAGCGTGTAGTCGTGCGCCCTGGTGCCCGCGACCCATCGGGCGCCCGTCCCGCTCGTGAGGAGGGGGTACATGGAGTACGTCGGCGCGAAGCCGAACGCCGTGCGACCCGGCCCGGCGAAGGCCTGCAGGATGTGCTGGAGCACTTCGTTCGAGCCGTTCGCCGCCCAGATCTGGTCGGCCGTGAGGCCATGCCCGAGGTAGTCGGCGAAGCCCTCGCGCAGCGTCGTGAACTCGCGGTCGGGGTAGCGGTTGACGTCGCGGAGCGCCCGCGCGACGGAGTCGAGGATGTCGTCCGCGACCTCTTGCGGCACGGGATGCGTGTTCTCGTTGACGTTGAGAGCGACGGGCAGAGGTGCTTGGGGGGCGCCGTACGGCGTCTTGCCCCGAAGGTCGTCGCGAAGCGGAAGCTGGTCGAGGCGAGCGGTCACCCCTCCCATGGTACGGCTCGCGAGGATCACCGTCCGGGCGCGTACTCAGCCGGGATCGCGATCCGCTCGCCTGCCGAGACGGTCACGCCCTCGAGGGCGTTGAGACTCACGATCGCGTCGACGACGTCGCGCGGGTCGGCGCCGGGCGCGACCTCCTCGGCGATCGACCAGAGCGAGTCGCCCGCCTGGACCGTGATCGTCTGGAACGTCGCCGCGGGAGCCCCGCCCGCACGCGACGCGAGCGCCGCCGAAGTACCGCCGATGAGCGCCGCGCTGAGGGCGATGATCGCCGGCAGCGCCGCGACGGCGGCGAGGAGCCGGCGCCCGCGCGTGGTGAGTCGGAGGCGCGTCCGCGGAACGACGGGGCTCGCGAAGCCGGGGGTCGTGATGCCGATCGCGCTCATGGCGTCCTCCTGGTGAGAAGAGATTCGGATCCGCCTCTCGGCCGGGAGAGGCGGTTCCGAACCTGTATTCCGAAGCTATCTTCGATAGAATCCGATGTCAAGGACCGATAAGGGAGCCGGACCGTCGAACGCGACACGCGCTGCGAATGCTGCGCACCACGCCGAGGACCGGATACCGTTTCGATGGAGCCACCCCACCACGGGCCTCCGACATTCGAAGACGACTGCCCTTCGAGACGCGAGACAGGAGCCGCACATGAGCGACGCGATGGGCCGCGACAAGCCCCAGACCCGGCGCCGCAAGAGCCTCAGCGACAAGCAGCTCGCGATCCTCGAGGTCATCCAGCGCTCCATCGCGCGCCACGGCTATCCGCCCAGCATGCGCGAGATAGGCGACGCGGTCGGACTGAAGTCCCTCTCGAGCGTCACGCACCAGCTCAACCAGCTCGAGCTGAGCGGCTACCTGCGCCGTGACGCGGGCAAGACGCGCGCCATGGAGGTGCTCATCGACCTGCCGGGCGCCGCAGCCGAGAACCCCGCCGACACGGCTCCCGCCGTCGGGGACGCCGCCCTCGTGCCGCTCGTCGGCCGCATCGCGGCCGGCGTCCCGATCACCGCCGATCAGCAGGTCGAGGAGATCTTCCCCCTCCCCCGGCAGCTCGTCGGCAAGGGCGACCTGTTCATGCTCAAGGTCTCGGGCGAGTCGATGATCGACGCCGCCATCTGCGACGGCGACTGGGTCGTCGTCCGCTCGCAGGCGACCGCCGACAACGGCGACATCGTCGCGGCGATGCTCGACGGCGAGGCGACGGTCAAGACGTTCCGCCAGCGCGACGGCCACACGTGGCTGCTGCCGCGCAACTCCGCGTTCGAGCCGATCCTCGGCGACGATGCGACCGTCCTCGGGAAGGTCGTCGCGGTCCTGCGCGCCGTCTGAGCCGGGTCGCCCACGCGGGACGAGGCGCCCGCCTGGTCGATGGCACGCCCGAGGGCACCGGTGCAGAATAGGCCGCAAGGCGCCGGGGGGCGCCACTGAGAGGTGGGACATGTCCTCGTCCGAGATCGACGACCTCCGCGCCCAGGTCGAGCGGCTGCAAGCCGAGAACGCGACCCTGCGCACCGCTCCCGTCGAACCGGCCGCCGCCCCTCCCAGGCGGTCGCGCGGCACCTGGCGAGCGTTCGTCTCGGCGCTCGTCATCGTCATCGCGTCGATCCTGGTCCCGGTATCGATCGTGGCGGCGTGGGCCCGCGTACAGCTCGTCGACGAGGAGGCCTTCGTCGCGACGCTCGCGCCGCTCGCGCAGGACCCCGCCGTGCAGCAGCTCATCATCGACGAGGCGATGGATGCCGTCAACGCCAACGTCGACTTCGACGAGCTCACCTCGAGCGTCTTCGACGGCATCGCGCAGCTCGGGCTCCCGCCGCGAGCGCAGGACGCCCTGCAGCTGCTCCAGGCGCCCGCCGCTGCGGGTCTGGAGAACCTCGTCACGACCGCCGTCACGCGCGTCGTCGAGTCCGACGCGTTCGCGAACGTGTGGGCGACGACGACCCGGGCCGCGCACCGCGCCCTGACGACGGCCGCCACCTCCGACGGCGGGGGCCTCGTCGTCATGACGGACGACGGCGTGGGCATCCAGCTCGGAGCGATCGTCGCGCAGGTCAAGCAGAACCTCATCGACCGCGGCATCGGCGTCGCCCAGGTGATCCCGGCCGTCGACAAGGTCGTCATCATCGGGACCGGGTCGGCACTCGTGACGATCCGCACGACGTATGCGATCGCCTCGACGCTCGGCTTCTGGCTTCCGATCATCACCCTCGCCCTCTTCGGGCTCGGCATCCTCATCGCCCGCCGGCGCTCCGTCGCCGTCATCGGCACGGGCATCGGCTTCGCGGTCGGCGGCGGAGCCCTGGCCCTGGGGTTCGCGGTCGGCTACCCGCTCATCGGGCAGGTCGGCGCCCAACTGGACCTGTCCGTCGCGGGCCTCGACGTCATCTACGGCGGGCTCATCGCGTCGATGCACCAGACCGCCGCGATCATCGCGCTGCTGGGTGTCTTCATCGCCGTGCTCGGCTGGTTCATGGGCCGGTCGGCTCCCGCCGAGCGCTCGCGCGGCTTCGTGCGCAGCATGAACTCGGCCGTGCGGCGCCGGCTCGCCTCGCGGGGACTGAACACGGGCGGCTTCGGCCTGGCCCTGGCCCGCTACAAGATCGCGATCCGCGTCGTGATCGCGGTCGTGGCGGTCCTCTGGCTCTACGCTCTCCGGCCGCTGTCGGTCGGCGACGTGTTCCTCGTCATCATCGTCTCCTTCGCCGTCGCCTGGCTCCTCGAGCTGCTGCAGCGGCGCCCCGAGGAGCTCGAGGCGCTCGACGCCGAAGAGAGCGCCGCCGAGCAGGCCGCGGCGGATGCCGAGGTGGCCGCGGCGGATGCCGAGGTGGCCGCCGCCCGCGCGGAGGCGGCCGCGGTGTGGGCCGACCCGGGCGCGGGCGATGCAGAGATCGTCGGCGCGGACGCCGGGACTGCGGCCGGGGACTCGCAAGCGGCGCTCGTCGGAGCATCCGTCGACGCCTCAGCGGCCGGCGGGAACGCGGATGCCCCCGGCGGGAACGGGCTCGCCCCGGCCGCCGACGCAGACGCCCCGGCGGAGACCTCCGAAGAGGCTCCGGCCGAGGCGCCCGCGAAGAAGCCCCGCACTCCGCGACGCTAGACCGCCACGCCGATCTCGGCGCGGACGAGCCGCGTCGCCTCGACGAGGTTCTGCAGCGAAGCGACCGTCTCGGGGTACGCGCGCGTCTTGAGGCCGCAGTCCGGGTTGACCCAGACCTGCCGCACGGGCAGCTCGTCGACGGCGCGGCGGAGGAGATCCGCGAGCTCGGCGACCGAGGGCACACGCGGCGAGTGGATGTCGTAGACGCCCGGTCCGACCCCGTGCGCGAAGCCCGACGCCGCGATGTCGGTGACGACCTCACCCCGGCTGCGCGCCGCCTCGATCGACGTGACGTCGGCATCCAGCGCCGCGATGGCGTCGATCACGACGTCGAACTCGGAGTAGCACAGGTGCGTGTGCACCTGCGTCGCGGGCGCCGCCCCCGCCGTCGCAAGGCGGAAGGAGTCGACCGACCACGTGAGGTAGGCGGGCTGATCGGCGGCCTTGAGAGGCAGCAGCTCACGAAGCGCGGGCTCGTCGACCTGGACGATCCGGATGCCGGCGTCCTCGAGGTCGGCGATCTCGTCGCGCAGCGCGAGGGCGACCTGGTCGGCCGTCTCGGCCAGGGGCTGGTCGTCGCGGACGAACGACCACGCCAGGATCGTGACGGGACCTGTCAGCATGCCCTTGACCGGCCGGTCGGTTAGCGACTGCGCGAACTGCGACCACGGCACCGTGATGGGCGCGGGACGCGAGACGTCGCCCCACAGGATCGACGGGCGCGTCGCGCGCGAGCCGTACGACTGCACCCAGCCGTTGCGCGTGACGGCGAAACCGGCGAGGTGCTCGGCGAAGTACTGCACCATGTCATTGCGCTCGGGCTCGCCGTGCACGAGGACGTCGAGGCCGAGCTCCTCCTGGAGCCCCACGACCGACGTGATCTCGAGCCGCACGAGCTCCTCGTACTCCGCCGTCGAGAGCTCACCGCGGTCGTGCTGCGCGCGTATGCGCCGGATCTCGGCGGTCTGCGGGAACGATCCGATCGTCGTGGTCGGCAGGACCGGCAGGTCGAGCGCAGCATCCTGCGCCGCCGCGCGCGTCTGGTCGTCGGCGCGCTCGAGGTCGACGGGGGTCAGGGCGGCCGCGCGGGCCCGGACCTCGCCGTCGCGCACGCCGGGCGCGCTCAGCCGATCGGCGAGAGCGGCGGATGCCTCGGCGAGCTGCGGCGCGATCGCAGCGCTGCCCTCCGACAGGCCGCGCCCGAGCGTCGCGACCTGCCCGACCTTCTGATCGGCGAACGCGAGCCACGACGACAGGCGCGACCCGAGGTCGGGCTCATCCTCGACGTCGTGCGGCACGTGCTGGAGCGACGTGGACGTGCCCACGGCGACAGCGCGGGCGCCGAGCGGAGCGAGCTTCCCGAGGCGCTGCCACGCACCCTCCAGATCGCCGCGCCACACGTTGCGCCCGTCGACGACTCCGCCGACGAGCGTCTTCGTCGCGAGCCCTTCGACGGCGCGCGGGACCGCACCGCGGGTCAGATCGATCGCGAGCGCCTCGACGGGGGCTGCGGCGAGCGCCTGCCAGGCCTCGTCCGACAGCTGCGCGTACGGGGCGGCGACGAGGATCGCGGGCCGGTCGGCCGCGCCGCCGAGCACGGCGTACGCGCGGGCCGCGGCATCCGCGAGATCCGCCGCGGGGACAGGGAGGCTCTCGCTCACGAGGGCGGGCTCGTCGAGCTGGACCCATTCGGCGCCGGCCGCACGCAGGCTCGCGAGCAGCTCCACGTAGACGGCCAGGACGTCGTCGAGCCGGTCGAGCGGGCGGAAGTCGGCGGGGGCGACCTTCGTCGCCTTCGCAAGTGCGAGGAGCGTCACGGGCCCGACGACGACGGGCCGTGTCACGAAGCCGTCGGCGCGCGCCTCGGCGACCTGTCGCGCGAACCGGTCGGTGGACAGCGAGAAGGGCGTCTCGGGACCGATCTCGGGCACGAGGTAGTGGTAGTTCGTGTCGAACCACTTGGTCAGCTCGAGGGGTGCGAGGTCGCCCTCGCCGCGGGCCGCGGTGAACGCGGCTTTCAGGCCGATCGACCCGTCCTGCTCGCGGAGGTGCGCGAAGCGCTCGGGCAGCGCGCCCACGGCGAGCGCGGCATCCAGCACCTGGTCGTAGAACGAGAACGACTCGGGAATCGACGAGTCCTCGCGGCCGAGTCCGAGCGATGCGAGGCGTTCGCGGGTTGCGCGCCGCAGGTCGGCGGCCGCGGCCTCGAGCGCGCTCTCGTCGAGCGTGCCGGCCCAGTGCGCCTCGACGGCGCGCTTGAGCTCGCGGCGCCGCCCGATCCGCGGATAGCCGAGGATCGTGCCCGTGGGGAACGCCGGTGTCGTGTCGGTCATCGTGCTGCCTCCAGTGGGGTGGGGTGTGCCAGGACGCCCGCCTCGCGGAGGACCGTGAGGACGGTGTCGTGGTGGTTGAACGCGTACAGGTGGACGCCGGGCGCGCCGCCCGCGACGACGGCGCGGACGAGTGACGCGGCATGCGCGACGCCCACGGCCCGCTGGCCCTCGGCCGTGGGCTCGACCTCGAGTGCGACCGCGAGGTCGTTGGGCAGCTTCTCGCCGGTCAGCTCCAGCACGCGGCGCAGGCGCGCGGGCGACACGATCGGCATGATCCCCGGGATGATCGGGATGCTGACACCCGCCCGGCGCGCGCGCTCGACGAAGCAGAGGTAGTCGTCGGCGTAGAAGAAGAGCTGCGTGATCGCGAAGGTCGCGCCCGCCGCCTGCTTCGCGAGCAGGGCATCGATGTCCTGGCCGGGGTGGCGCGAGCGGGGGTGGCCGCTGGGGAACGCGGCGACGGCGATCTCGACCTTCTTGCGGCGGTCGACGCGCGCTGCTCCCGGGACGCCGGGGATCGACGACTCCGTGTAAGGGGCGCGCTCGATCTGCGCACGATGGATGAGCTGCACGAGCTGCGCCGCGCTCTCGAGGTCGCCGAGGAAGTCATCCTCTTCCGAGGCGCCCTCGGGCGGATCGCCCCGGAGCGCCAGGAAGCTCGTGATGCCCGCGTCGAGGAACTCGCGGATGAGCCGCGTCGCCTCCTCGTATGTGGTGCCGACGCAGGTCAGGTGCGCGAGCGGCTCGATGTCGGTCGTCTCGCGGATGTGTCGCACGAGCTCGAGTGAGCGGCCGCCTGTCGACCCGCCGGCGCCGTACGTCACGGAGATGAAGCGCGGGCCGGAGGCGGCGAGGTGCCGGATGGTCTCGTGGAGTCCCGCCGTGGCCGCGTCCGTGCGAGGCGGATACAGCTCGAACGAGAACGGTACGGCGTCGGGGATGCTCGAGGGCATGGCGCGCATTTCGCTAGAGGGACGGGAGGCCGGTGTTGCCGCGGCGCGCACCACCTCTGGAGAGAGGGGCACGGAGTCATCGCGGGCGGGTGCCGGGCTCGGCTGTCGCTCCACGCCCGGGTTGGCCGGGCGTCTGCCTCCACGGTAGAGCACTCGCCTGGTCGAGTGGCCCATATGACGGTCTGTTTCACCGTCGATGCCGCCCTCGGCATATGTCGATCGGGATGCTGTCGCGGCGTAGCGTGGAGGCCGTGCAGCGTGAAATCCCGTACGGATCGTGGCCTTCACCAGTGACCGCCGCGGCCGTGTCCGCCGCCTCCGGCCGGATCGACGGCGCCCGGTTCGTGGGCGACGAGGTGTGGTGGGGCGAGGGCGTCCCGGAGGAGGGCGGCCGCACGACGGTGCGCCGCAGACGTGTGGACGGCGTCGTCGAGGATCTCCTGCCCCCGCCGTGGAACGCGCGCTCGCGCGTGCACGAGTACGGCGGCGGCTCGTGGACGACCGGTGATGACGGCACGCTCTACTTCGTCGAGAAGGCCGATCAGCGCATCTGGGCGGTCTTCCCCGGCGACGTGCCCGTGCCGCGCACGGCGCCGGATGAAGGCGCGCGCTTCGGAGGCCTGTCCTGGCAGGAGGGCCGGCTCATCGCCGTCCGCGAGCTGCACGGCACGACGAAGGTCCCCCGCCGCGACATCGTCACGATCGCCACGACGGGGCCGTGGCGGGTCGTCGACATGACCGCCGACACCGACTTCGTCGCCCAGCCCGCGCTCTCACCGGGTGGGCGCCACCTCGCGTGGGTCGCGTGGAATCATCCCGACATGCCGTGGGACCGCACCGAACTGCGGGTCGGCCGGCTCGCGGACGGCATCGTCGCGGAGTGGACGACCGTCTCCAGCGGTGAGACGGCAGCCCTGCAGCCCGTCTGGCTCGACGCGGACGACCTCCTCTACGCCGACGACCCGACCGGCCGCTGGAACATCTGGCGCCTCCGGCTGGACGCGGACCTCGGCCACGAGGACGTCGCACCCGCCGACGCCGACACGGGCGGCCCGCTGTGGGTGCTCGGCGCGCGCTGGTTCGCGCGGCTCGGCGACGGACGCATCGTCGCGACCCGGACCGACGGCGCCGATGACGTCGTCGTGATCGACCCGGACACGGGCGACGCCCGCTCTCTCGGGCTCGAGGCGACCTCGAACGTCGGGATCGAGGACGTGTCGGGAACGAGGGTCCTCGTCTCGGGGTCGAGCGCGGCATCCCCTCCCGGTGTCTGGCTCGTCGACGCCGCCTCCGGCGCGTCCGAGCGGATCGCCGGCGCCGATGCCGAGTGGGAGGACGAATGGATGCCGCGGCCCCGCGCCGTCACGTTCGAGGGGCCGCACGGCCCCGTGCACGCGTTCGACTACCCGCCGACGAACCCGCAGGCGAGGGCACCCGAGGGCGAGCTGCCGCCTTACGTCGTGTTCGTCCACGGCGGGCCGACGGGACACGTGTCGGGTGCGGCATCCGGGAAGATCACGTACTTCACGAGCCGCGGGATCGGCGTGCTCGACGTCAACTACGGCGGGTCCAGCGGGTACGGCCGGGCGTACCGCGAGCGACTGCGCGGCACATGGGGGATCGTCGACGTCGACGACGTCGCGGCCGCCGCGGCAGGCCTGGCCGCCGAGGGGCGAGCGGATGCCGCGCGCCTCGCGATCGAGGGAGGCTCGGCGGGCGGCTGGACGGCGCTGGCTGCGCTCGTCCGCACGGACGTCTTCTCCGCCGGGATCTCGCGCTACGGCGTCGGCGACGCGCGCGCCCTCGCGGCGGAGACCCACGACTTCGAGGCGCACTACCTCGACGGCCTGATCGGGCCGCTTCCCCGCGATGAGCAGGTGTACGTCGAGCGCTCGCCGCTCAGCACGCCCGACCGCTTCCGTGTGCCGCTCCTCCTCCTGCAGGGCGCCGAGGACGAGGTCGTGCCGCCCGCGCAGTCCGAGGCGATCCGCGACGCTCTCGCGGCCCGCGGCGTGCCGCACGCCTACGTGCTCTACCCGGGCGAGGGGCACGGCTTCCGCCGCGGCGAGACGATCGTCGACGCGCTGGAGAAGGAGCTCGCGTTCCTCGGCGCCGTCTTCGGCTTCGAGACCCCCGACGTGCCGCCCCTGGCGCTCAGCTGACCCAGGCCTCGTTCCTTCGGGTTCCGGTCAGTGCGCGCTGTGCACGCGGAAGGGCGCGAACTCCGCCGCGAGGCGCTCCGACACGTAGGCGTGGAGCGCCGTGCCCTCGACCTCGTGCCGCTGCGACACGATGTGGCCCGTCTCGTGGGCCGCCGAGATGAGGTCGCCGCGGCCGTACGGGACGAGGGCGTGCACCTCGACGGCAGGCAGCGGCAGCGCCGCCTCGATCGCGGCGCGGAGCTCGTCGACGCCCTCACCGGTACGGGACGAGACGAACAGTGCATTCGGCTCCAGGCCGCGCAGCAGCATCCGCTCGTCCTCGTCGATGAGATCGGCCTTGTTGAAGACGACGATCTCGCGCGTGTCGCGCGCGCCCACGTCGCCGATCACGTCGCGCACGGTCTTGAGCTGTGCGGCGGGATCGGGGTGCGACGCGTCCACGACGTGGAGGATGATGTCGGCCTCGCCGACCTCCTCGAGGGTCGAGCGGAACGCCTCGACGAGCTGGTGTGGAAGGTTGCGGACGAACCCGACGGTGTCGGTGAGCGTGTAGACGCGGCCGTCGCTCGTCTCGGAGCGCCGCACCGACGTGTCGAGGGTTGCGAACAGGGCGTTCTCGACGAGCACGCCCGCCCGCGTGAGGCGGTTGAGCAGGCTCGACTTGCCGGCATTCGTGTAGCCCGCGATCGCGACGGCCGGGATCGTGTTGCGCTTGCGCTCGGCGCGCTTGGCGTCGCGCGCGGGCGCGAAGTCGCGGATCTGGCGGCGCAGCTGCGCCATCTTCGTGCGGATGCGGCGTCGATCGAGCTCGATCTTCGTCTCACCGGGTCCGCGCGAGCCCATGCCCGCACCGCCCGCGCCGACCTGGCCACCGGCCTGGCGGCTCATCGACTCACCCCAGCCGCGCAGGCGGGGCAGCAGGTACTCGAGCTGCGCGAGCTCGACCTGGGCCTTGCCCTCGCGGCTCTTGGCGTGCTGGCTGAAGATGTCGAGGATCACCGTCGTCCGGTCGATGACCTTCACCTTCACGACGTCCTCGAGCGCGCGCCGCTGGCTGGGGGCGAGCTCGGTGTCGGCGATGACGGTGTCGGCGCCGACCGAGGCGACGATGTCGCGCAGCTCCTCGGCCTTGCCGCGGCCCACGTAGGTCGCGGGGTCCGGGTGCGGACGCCGCTGCAGCACACCGTCGAGCACGACGGCACCCGCCGTCTCGGCGAGCGCGGACAGCTCTCGAAGGGAGTTCTCGGCATCCTCCTGCGCGCCCTGCGGGTGCACGCCCACGAGGACGACATTCTCGAGGCGCAGCTGCCGGTACTCGACCTCGGTGACGTCCTCGAGCTCGGTGGAAAGCCCGGGGACGCGGCGCAGCGCGGCGCGCTCCTCGCGGTCCCACTGCTCGCCGTCGGTGTCGGAGCGCGAGATCGTCGTCTCGTCCTGGAGCGCCTGCGCGGCGCCGAAGACCCGCACGCCCGAGCGCGCGTCGGCGCGCGCCAGCACCCGGTCCACCGGGTCGAGAACCGCGTCGACCGGCGTCTCGTCCGTGCTCTGGGGAGTCGTGGTGTCTGTCATGTCTTCCTTCCGGGATGCCTCGTGTCCGGTCCCCGTGTCGAACGGGTTGCCAGAGCCCCGAGGCATCCGTAAACTCTACGCGTTTTGGTGGCAGGAGGGTCCCTGCACTCCCGCGCGGGAGCGCTCCTCCGCTAGGCTCGTCAGCCATGAGTGGGGACCACTACTTCAGCGCGTCACCAGTCAGTGCCGAGAATCTCCGGCGCATCCGGGTGAGGCTTGCGGGCCGCGATGTCGAGGTCACGACGGCCGGCGGCGTGTTCAGCCCCGACCACGTGGACTCCGGCACGGGCGTGCTGCTCGCCAACACTCCCCCGCCGCCGCCCGGAGGTCATCTGCTCGACCTCGGAAGCGGCTGGGGCCCCATCGCCTTGACCCTCGCGCTCGAGTCGCCGCACGCGACCGTGTGGGCGGTGGACGTCAACGAACGCGCGCTGGACCTCGTGCGCCGCAACGCCCGATCCCTGGGCCTCGAGAACATCAACGCCGTGCTGCCCGACGATGTTCCCGACGACGTGTCGTTCCGCACGATCCGCTCCAACCCGCCCATCCGCGTCGGCAAGCACGAACTGCACGGCCTGCTCGAGCGGTGGATCCCGCGCCTCGACGAGCGCTCCGACGCGTGGCTCGTCGTGCAGCGCAACCTCGGCTCGGACTCGCTGCAGCGCTGGCTCGCCGCGACGTTCGAGAACGGCTACAGCGTGCACCGCGCCGCGACGGGCCGCGGATTCCGAGTCCTCAAGGTCCGGCGCCACGGGACGCCGGCGACGGGCTCGATCGCCCTCCCGTAGCGTCGCCCGTCGCCCAGCGGGCTCCCGGCCGCTCTCTCGCGAGAACGCCCCTACGTCCTCGACACGCCGCGCCGTGGAGACATACGCGCGTTCTCGCGAGAACGCGCTCGTGTCCTCGACACGGCGCGCCGTGGAGACACAGGGGCGTTCTCGCGAGGAAGCGTGGGACGCGGTCGGATGTCGCGGATCCACCCGATCGGCGCGCATTCGGTGCATCTGGGCCGACTGAGGGCGCGGGATGCTGCCCGCCGGCGCGTCAGGCGAGCGCGACCTCGCCCGAGAAGACGAGCGTCGCGGGACCCGACAGCAGAACGCGGCCGTTGCGCATCCGCACGCCGAGGCGACCCCCCGGCACGTCGACGGTCCAGTCGTCCGGTGCGCCGCGGCCCGCCCAGTGCCGCACGGCGAGCGCGGCCGCCGCGACGCCGGTGCCGCAGCTGAGCGTCTCGCCGACGCCGCGTTCGAAGACCCGCATGCGGATGGACCCGACGCCGTCGCGCACGAGCGGGTCGCTCGGCACGACGAACTCGACGTTCGCGCCGTCCCGCGGCTGCGGCTCGAGGATGGGCTGCGCCGTGAGATCGAGGCCCTCGAGCTCGGCGGGCGTGAAGAGCGCGACGACGACGTGCGGGTTGCCCACGTCGATCCCGACGCCGGGGCGGGCGACGCCGAGGCCGCGCGCACGGACGAGGACATCGCCCTCGTCGACGCGGTAGACCCCGAGGTCGACCTCGAGCCCCAGCTCGCTGCGGGTCAGCGTCTTGACGCCTGCGCGCGTGCCGATCGCGAGCGGCCCGTCGTCGAGCGTCGCGAGGCCCGTCTCGTCCAGGTACCGCGCGAAGACGCGGATGCCGTTGCCGCACATCTCGGCCTTCGAGCCGTCGGCGTTGCGGTAGTCCATGAACCACTCGGCACCGGATGCCGCGGCATCCTCCCCCTCGTCGATCGCGGCGGACCGCACGACGCGCAGGATGCCGTCGCCGCCGATGCCGAAGCGGCGGTCGCACAGTGCCGCGACCTGATCGTCGGAGAGGTCCAGAGCGCCGTCGGCGTCGGAGAGGATCACGAAGTCGTTGCCCGTGCCATGGCCCTTGGTGAAGGGGAGGGTCTGCGGCATCCCTCGATTCTACGGACCGCGCAGCGCGGTGGCGCGCTCAGAGGGCGAAAGGCTCGTAGCAGTCGAAGGTCTCGTGGGCGGCGATCCGGCCATCCCGGACCGTCACGAATCCGGCCATGTGCGCGACGATCTCGGTCGCTCCGATCGTGCCGCGCCACGTCGAGCGGACGGCGGCGCGTTCGCCGGCGACGAGCACCTCATGGATCTCGATCGACTGCGCCGTCAGCCGCGACTTGCCCGCCTCGAAGCCCGCGACCGTCTCGTCGAGGGTGCGCACATGCCCGTTCGGCGAGATCGGGTTGGGACGCTCGATGAACACGGCATCGTTCAGCACGATCGCCCGCAGCTCATCAGCGGTCGAGCCGAGGTCCGCGACGATCGCGAAGTAGCGACGGACGATGTCCTCCGTGGTCGGCATGCTCAGAGCGTAGTGGCCGAGGGACAGGTGTCAGCGCGGCCCGTCGGCGATGAGGCGCTTGCCGGTCGCCCACGTGTCGAAGGGCTCGTAGTCGAGCGCGTCGTAGAAGCCCCGCGCCACCTCGTTCTCGGGCCGGACCATGAGCTGCACTTTGGGGCATCCCATGGCGGCGAGGCGGGCCTCGGCCTCGCCCACGAGCGCCCGCGCGATGCCCTCGCCGCGGCGCTGCGCGGCGGAGGCGAGGTAGTAGAGCCATCCGCGATGGCCGTCGTACCCGGCCATGACCGAGCCCACGACCTCCTCGCCGTCGACCGCCACGAGGAAGAGCTCGGGCTGCACTGCGAGCTTGCGCTCGATGTCGCGGTGCGGGTCGTTCCACGGACGCGTGAGCCCCGCCGCGTGCCACAGTGCGACGACTTGCTCGGTGTCGGCGACGGCGAAGGGACGGATGGCGAACGTCACGAAACCTCCTGGAGGAGCCGGGATGCCGGATGCCCCGGGTCGACCCAGCGGATGCTGTCGTATCGGCGGAACCACGACACCTGGCGTCGCGCATACCGCCGCGTGAGCTGCTGCGTCTGGGCGATCGCGTCCACTTCCGGCAGAGCGCCGTCCAGCTGCGCGAGCGCCTGGGCGTAGCCGATCGCGCGGCGCGCCGTGACGCCGCGGTCCAGCCCCTGGTCGCGCAGAGCCTTCACCTCGTCGACGATCCCGTCGCGCCACATGCCCTCGACCCGCGCATCGAGCCGCAGCACGAGCTCCTCGCGGGGCACCTGCACCCCGAGGATGCAGGTCTGGGGATCCCACAGGACCGGCTCCTCCGGCAGCGCCGCACCATGCGTCGCGGACCCCTGCTCGAGGACCTCGAGGGCCCGGACGATGCGGCGCCCGTTGCGCGGATCCATGCGCGCGGCGGTCGCGGGATCGGCCGCCTCGAGCCGCGCGAACAGGACGCCCGGCCCCTGCTCCTCGAGCTCCGCCTCGAGCCGGGCCCGCACCTCGGCGTCGCGCGGCGGGAAGCGGAAGTCGTACAGGACGCTCGAGACGTACAGCCCGGAGCCCCCGACGAGGACGGCGTCGGCTCCGCGGCCGTGGATGTCGCGGATCGCGGTGCGCGCAGCATCCTGATACCAGGCGACGGCCGCCTCGTCGGTGACGTCCAGGACGTCGAAGAGGTGATGAGGGATGCCGCGCCGCTCGTGCTCGGGAAGCTTGGCGGTGCCGATGTCCATGCCGCGGTACAGCTGCATCGCGTCGGCGTTCACGATCTCGGCCGGCCGGCCGCGCGAAGCGAGCGCCTCGGCGAGGTCGAGCGACAGCGCCGTCTTGCCCGTGCCCGTCGCACCGACGACGGCCCACAGGGCGGGACCGGGCACCGTCAGACGCCGACGCGGAGCGTGGGAAGGCCGAGCGAGACGGAGCGCTTCGCCCCCGGATCCGAAGCGGGCGCCGGCACTGCGCACGACTCGGCGAGCGAGCGATCCCACGCGTCGCCGGCCCGGGTGCGGCGGATGCGCAGCGGCGCGCCGTCGACGGCGTCGGCGAGCAGGTGGAAGGGCGCCGCGTGCGTCACCGCGACGCTCACGACGTCGCCGGGCCGCGGGACGGCCGAGTCCGCCGGAACCTCGAAGTGGACGAGCCGGTTGTCCTCGGCGCGTCCCGTCAGGCGGTGGGTCTCGGCATCCTTCTTGCCCTCGCCGGTCGAGACGAGGACCTGCAGCTCGCGACCGAGCTGCTTCTGGTTCTCCTCCAGCGAGATGCGCTCCTGCAGCGCGACGAGGCGCTCGTAGCGCTCCTGGACGACGGCCTTCGGCACCTGGTCCGCCATCGTCGCGGCGGGCGTGCCCTCGCGGATGGAGTACTGGAACGTGAAGGCGCTCGAGAAGCGGGAGGCCTCGACGACCCGCATCGTCTCTTCGAAATCCTCGTCGGTCTCGCTGGGGAAGCCGACGATGATGTCGGTCGTGATGGCGGCGTTCGGGATGCGATCGCGGACGCGGTCGAGGATGCCGAGGAACCGCTCGCTGCGGTACGAGCGGCGCATCGCCTTGAGGATGCGGTCGCTGCCGGACTGCAGTGGCATGTGCAGTTGCGGCATGACGGCCGGGGTATCGGCCATCGCGTCGATGACGTCGTCGGTGAAGGCGGCGGGGTGGGGGCTCGTGAAGCGGATGCGCTCGAGGCCGTCGATCTCGCCTGCGGCGCGGAGGAGCTTGCCGAACGCCTGGCGGTCGCCGAACTCGACGCCGTACGAGTTGACATTCTGGCCGAGGAGCGTGACCTCGATCGCGCCGTCGTCGACGAGCAGGCGGATCTCGTTGAGGATGTCGCCGGGGCGGCGGTCCTTCTCCTTACCGCGCAGGCTCGGCACGATGCAGAACGTGCACGTGTTGTTGCAGCCCACCGAGATCGAGACCCAGCCGCTGTAGACCGAGTCGCGCTTCGTCGGCAGCGTCGACGGGAAGATCTCGAGGGACTCGAGGATCTCGAGCTCGGCCTCTTCGTTGTGGCGGGCGCGCTCGAGGAGGCTCGGCAGCGACCCCATGTTGTGCGTGCCGAAGACGACGTCGACCCACGGCGCCTTGTCGAGGACGGTCTGCTTGTCCATCTGCGCGAGGCAGCCGCCGACGGCGATCTGCATGCCCTCGTGGTGGTCCTTGCGGGATTTCAAATGGCCGAGCGTGCCGTAGAGCTTGCCGGCCGCGTTGTCGCGGACCGCGCACGTGTTGATGACGACGACATCGGCCTCTTCGCCGGCCTCCGCCCGCAGGTACCCCGCGCTCTCGAGGGATCCGGAGAGCCGCTCGGAGTCGTGCACGTTCATCTGACAGCCGAACGTGCGCACCTCGTAGGTGCGCGCGCGTCCGTCCGCTCCCGTCGCGGCCGGAGAGGGCGCGATGAGCGTCGGAGAGGAGGAGGGGGAAGACATGATGGGGACATTCTACGAGCCGCCGCATGAGCGGGACCTGCAGACGGATGCTGCTCCCCCGCGCGCGAGGCACGTCCCGAGTCACGGTGCACGGAAACTGGGCCGGGCGTCCGTACGACCAGCGCTGTCCGCTCGACCAGGCCGCGCGAGTCAGACCGGAGCCGTCGCCTCGAGCAGCCCGAGCGCCCGCTCGAGGTTGGCGCGAGCGCCCTGTTCGTAGCCCTCGCCCCACTCCGCGTCGTACCCGCGGATCGTCCGCTCGGTGGCGAGGATGAGCGAGAAGTACACGCGGTACAGCTGGAGCCGGATCTCGCCCGTGGGCGATGCGAGCTCGCGCGCGAGGACCCCGCCGGCAGCGGCGTCGCCGGCGAGCAGGTCGGCATCCGGCGGTTGCGTGCCGAACTGATCGGCTCCGACGAGCTCGTGAAGCGGGTCGCCCCACAGCGTGCGCTCCGTGTCGATGATCCCCATGATCTCGAGCGTCTCCGGGTCGATGAAGATGTTGCCCGCCCAGAGGTCCGTGTGGACGACGGCCGGTCGCGCGACACCGTCGAGGGCGCGGCCGTGGGTTGCGATGACCTGCCGGACGCGCTCCGCGGGAAGTTCGACGTCCCACCGCGCTCCGTCGGCCAGGATCGCCTCGACCATGAGGCGGTACGCCTCGCGCCAGGTACCGGCGGTCAGCCCGGCCTCCTCCGCGGGATAGCCGAACATCGGCCCCTCGACTCGGTGCATCCGGGCCATGAGAGCGCCGAGATTGCGGCGGACCCTTGCCGCTGCTTCGTCATCCAGCTCGAGCCCGTGCCACGGGACCCCGGGCAGGTGCTCCGCGACGACGACGTCCGCGTCGATCGCTGCGCGCGTGAAGTCGGTGTGCAGCACGGCGGGCACCGGCACCCCGCTCCCGTCGAGCATGCGGTAGGTCAGCGCCTCCGTTCCGAGCAGCCCGAGCTCGTACGTGCACAGCCGTGTGGTGTCGGCGCCGACGATCTTCGCCACGGCCCGCCGGCCGTCCGCGAAGGTCACGCGGACAGCCGTCGCGAAGAACCCTCCGGTCAGCACCTCCGCCTCGACGACGTCACCGAGCGGCGCGAGAACGGTGGACAGGAGAGCATCATCGACGGCGATCTTCGTCAGCACCCCGACACCCTACTGGAACCGCTCAGCCGCTAGTCCTCCGCGAACCGCACGCCGCTGGACCCGGGCGCACCGAGTCCCCGAGGGCGCCCCGCCTCACGGAGCGCCTCACGCGCGACGTCGAGGGCGAGCGAGCCCCCGTAGCCGCGACGCGCGAGCTGGCCCGCGAGTCGCCGGAGCGCAGCATCCGGATCCGCGGACGACAGCGACCTCGCCTTCGACCGCGCGAACTCCATGGCGCGCTCACGGTCGTCGTCGGGGAGTGCGAGGAGCGCCGCATCCGCCACGTCCCGGGGGACCCCGCGCTTCGCGAGGGACTGCGCGATGACCCGCCGGCCCTGGCCTTTGCGGTCGACGCCGATGTGGACGATCTGCTCTGCGAGGGCCACATCGTCGAGGTATCCGCGCGCCTCGAACGACACGATGATCTCGTCCGCCGCCTCCGCGTCCGCCCCGGCTCCGGCGAGGACATCTCTCGCCTCGGAGATCGAGAGCGACCTGCCACGCAGCCTCTTCAGGAGGATCTTCTCGGCGAGCTCGACGACAGGAGATTCGTCCGATCCTCCGTCCTCGTCGGCTGCGACACCGAACCGGACGCCCGCCCCCGGGCGCTCGTCCGACGGCTCGGGATCGTCGCCCCACGTCGAGTTCCAGCTCGCGCCGTCCGCACGAGGCGGCTCGACGGAGCCGGGATTAGAGCGCCCGAACAGCGGGATGACGGGAGCGAGCTCCTCGGCGAGGCCGGGGGCGCCGTCCTCGGGCGCGCCCCCGTCCTCACGCATAGGTCACCGCGGTTGTTGAGCGACGTCGAAACACGGTTGTTGAGCGACGTCGAAACACGGTTGTTGAGCGACGTAGAAACACGGTTGTTGAGCGACGTCGAAACACGGTTGTTGAGCGACGTCGAAACATCAGGCCGGGCGGCGCTTGGCCAGCTCGTCCTCGGCTGCCTCGACGGCCGCACCGCGGGGCACGCCGATGCCGAGCTTCGTCTTGATCTGCGACTCGATGTCGGCCGCGATGTCCTCGTTCTTGATGAGGAAGTTGCGGGCGTTCTCCTTGCCCTGACCGAGCTGCTCGCCGTCGTAGGTGTACCACGCACCCGACTTCTTGACGATGCCGTGCTCGACGCCGAAGTCGATGAGGCTGCCCTCGCGCGAGATGCCGACGCCGTAGAGGATGTCGAACTCGGCCTGCTTGAAGGGCGGCGCCATCTTGTTCTTGACGACCTTGACGCGCGTGCGGTTGCCGACGGCGTCCGCGCCGTCCTTGAGGGTCTCGATGCGGCGGATGTCGAGGCGCACCGACGCGTAGAACTTCAGAGCCTTGCCACCGGCCGTCGTCTCGGGCGAGCCGAAGAACACGCCGATCTTCTCGCGGAGCTGGTTGATGAAGATCGCCGTCGTCTTGGTCTGGTTGAGACCACCCGTGAGCTTGCGCAGCGCCTGCGACATGAGGCGCGCCTGGAGGCCGACGTGCGAGTCGCCCATCTCGCCCTCGATCTCGGCCTTCGGCACGAGTGCTGCGACCGAGTCGATCACGACGAGGTCGATCGCGCCGGAGCGGATGAGCATGTCGGCGATCTCGAGCGCCTGCTCGCCCGTGTCGGGCTGCGACACGAGGAGCTGGTCGATGTCGACGCCGAGCTTCTGCGCATAGTCGGGGTCGAGCGCGTGCTCGGCGTCGATGAACGCGGCGATGCCGCCGGCGCGCTGCACGTTGGCGATCGCGTGGAGGGTCAGCGTCGTCTTGCCCGACGACTCCGGACCGTAGATCTCGATGATGCGGCCGCGCGGGAGCCCGCCGACGCCGAGGGCGACGTCGAGCGCGATCGAACCGGTGGGGATGACCTCGACCGGAGCACGCTCGTCGCTGCCCAGTCGCATGACCGAGCCCTTTCCGAACTGCCGGTCGATCTGGGCGAGGGCCGATTCGAGGGCCTTCTCGCGATCAGCGGGTGAGGGCATGGCGTGCTCCTTATGCTCGCGTTCCGTCGCCTGTAGGCTGCCGCGCTCCACCCCGGGTGGGACGGATGCTGCGGCAAGGCGTGAGGTGTCGTTCGACGTCGTCCACGCTAGGGAGGGGCTCCGACATCCGTCGTCGCTCCTCCCGCGTTCGTGGACAGGCGCACTTCGATACCTGCTGTGCAGGAGCCTACGCGTCTATCGAACACTTGTACGATGACACGCCGCGAAGCGCCGTGAGCCGTCCGGTTCCTGAGTAGCGCGCGCAGCGCGCGTATCGAAGGGCGATGACACGCCGGGAAGTCAGCGCCGTCGGAGATCAGCGCCGACGCGGCTCGAGGCGCCCGGCCCCGTACCGGCGCTCGACCGGGACGTCTGTCTCCTCGCACAGCGCGAGCCACACGTCGCGGGGCGGGATGCCGGCCTCGATCGCCTGCGTCGCGGTGCGGTCGCCGAGCGTGGACAGCACGAGATCTGCTGTCAGCGCGCTCGCGCGCGGGCCGAACTCGTGCACGACGGCACGCTCGAATTCACTGCGACGCAAAGCTCTCCACGGTCGTTGGCGTAGCTCTCTCCGGTTCCTGAGCGACGTCGAAGGGCGGTTCCTGAGCGACGTCGAAGCGCGGTCCTTGAGCGACTAGGCGGGTCAGCGGAGCGACAGCTCGGGCTCGATGAACTCGGAGCCGAGACCTGCAAGGTCGTCGGGCACGTCCGGGAACGTCTGGAGTCCCTCGAGGACGGAGATGCGATCCCCCACCTCGCGCATGATCGTCGAGATGGGCACGTCGAGCGCATCCGCGACGGAGGCGAGGATCTCGCTCGATGCTTCCTTCTGTCCGCGCTCGACCTCGCTGAGGTAGCCGAGTGCGACACTCGCACGGCTTGCGACCTGGCGCAGGGTGCGCCCCTTCTGGAGACGGAAGTCGCGGAGGACTTCGCCGATCTCGTGCCGAACCAGGATCATGCGGGCCCCCTCTTCCAATCCTGCCGTCATCCGGGTGGACAACAGTACAACACCGACTACGGTCAATCTAATCCCGCGCGCTGGATAACGGGTGGGAATCGCGGAATGTAACCAGGTCGAAACGGAGGGCATTCCCGGCCGACGCATTCCGCGCTCCAACAGATGTCAGAGCGCGTCCAGTGCCGTGCGCACCGCGCGCCGCACCGTCTCCGCGCGGATCTCGGCGCGCGTGCCCGCGAGCTCGAGGGACTCCACCCGTGTGCCGAGCGGCGTCGCGACGCCGATGTGCACTGTCCCGACGGGTTGCCCGTCGGGAGAGTCGGGACCCGCGATCCCGGTCGTCGAGATGCCGACGTCGCACGGGCCGCCCTCGTGTCCGAGCCGCATGCGGACGCCCTCGGCCATCTGCCGCGCGACCCGCGGGTGGACGGGCCCGTGCGCGTCGAGGAGCGTCGGATCGACGCCCAGGAGCGTGTGCTTGAGCTCCGTCGCGTAGGCGACGATGCCGCCGCGCACGACCGCGGAGGCCCCGGGGACGCTCACGAGGTCGGCCACGACGAGGCCACCCGTGAGGGATTCGGCGATCGCGACGGTCCAGCCCAGCTCGGACAGCCGGTCGAGCAGGCGCTCGGCATCCGTCCTGCGCTCGCTGCGCAGCGTCGCCTCGACGTCGTCGGGGAGGGCGGGCCACTCGGCCGCGGATGCGGTCACGATGCGCTCCGTCCGCGCTGCGCCCTGGCCGCTCGCACCTCGCTCACCACCACGTCGATGCCGCTCGTGATCGTCAGTATGACGGCGATCGTCATGGTGACCCCGTTGACCCACCAGATCCATTCGCCGACGAGCGTCCACAGCGGCAGGAGGGCGAGCGAGAGCGCGACGCCCTGCGCCAGGGTCTTGAGCTTGCCCATCCACGCCGCGGCGAGGACATGGTCGCTCACGACCAGGAAGCGGTAGACCGTGATGCCGATCTCACGGACGAGGACGATGATCGTGACCCACCAGGGAAGCTCGCCGAGGATCGACAGGCCGATGAACGCGAAACCGGTCAGGACCTTGTCGGCGATGGGATCCAGGAGCTTGCCGAGGTCGGTGACGATGTTGTTCCGGCGCGCGATCCAGCCGTCTATGCCGTCGGTGCCGATCGCGACGATGAACAGGGCCGCCGCCCACCACCGCAGCGGACCGTCGGCCCCGCCGTCGGCGAGCAGCATCCACAGGAAGACCGGCGCACAGAGGATCCGGATGATCGTGATCGCGTTCGGGAGCTGCCTCGGGATCGCCATGGCCCGAGCCTACCTGCGCGGTGCAGAGCCCTGTGGATATCCGTCCGGCCGTCGCCGCTTCCCTCCAGACGCGCCCCCTCAGGGATCGACTGCGGGGCCGGCTTCTCCCCTTGCGGGCGCGGCTCAGTCCCGCCCTGTGAGCCCCCAGGCGTCCTCGTCGCCGTCGCTCTCGACGACGGGATAGCCGTCGTACTGCGACTCCACAGCGTCGGGCCCGTAGTCGCGCGCGCCGGGGACGGCGGCAGGTGCCGGGTCGGATGCCGGAGCCGCGGCATCCGGGACATCCTCGCCGCGCAGCCGCGCGAGCACGCCCGGAAGCTGTTCGGCGGTGACGAGCACGTCGCGCGCCTTCGAGCCTTCGGAAGGTCCGACGATCTCGCGGGACTCCAGGAGGTCCATTAGCCTGCCGGCCTTCGCGAAGCCGACGCGGAGCTTGCGCTGCAGCATCGAGGTCGAGCCGAACTGGGTCGACACGACGAGCTCGGCCGCTGCGAGGAGGAGCTCGAGGTCGTCGCCGATGTCGGCGTCGATCTGCTTCTTCTCGGCCTCGGCGGCGACGTCCTCGCGGTACTCGGGGCGGGCCTGCTGCGTGACGTGCTTGACGACCTTCTCGATCTCGGCCTCGCTGACCCACGCGCCCTGCACGCGCAGCGCCTTCGAAGCGCCCATCGGCAGGAACAGGCCGTCGCCCTGGCCGATGAGCCGGTCGGCGCCCGGCTGGTCCAGGATGACGCGGGAGTCGGTCACGCTCGTGACGGCGAACGCGAGACGCGAGGGCACGTTGGCCTTGATGAGACCCGTCACGACGTCGACCGAGGGACGCTGCGTCGCGAGCACGAGGTGGATGCCCGAAGCGCGGGCGAGCTGCGTGATTCGCACGATCGAGTCCTCGACGTCGCGCGGCGCGACCATCATGAGGTCGGCGAGCTCGTCTACCACGACGAGGAGGTAGGGGTACGGCTTGAGGACGCGCTGGCTGCCCGGCGGCACCTGCACCTCGCCCGCGACGACGGCGCGGTTGAAGTCGTCGATGTGCCGGAACCCGAAGGATGCGAGGTCGTCGTACCTCATGTCCATCTCCTTCACGACCCACTGCAGCGCCTCGGCGGCCTTCTTGGGGTTCGTGATGATGGGGGTGATGAGGTGCGGCACGCCCGCGTACGACGTCAGCTCGACGCGCTTGGGGTCGATGAGCACCATCCGGACATCGGCCGGCTTCGCGCGCATGAGCAGGCTCGTGATCATCGAGTTCACGAAGCTCGACTTGCCCGAGCCCGTCGATCCCGCGACCAGCAGGTGGGGCATCTTCGCGAGGTTCGCCACGACGTAGCCGCCGCCGACGTCCTTGCCGACGCCGATCGTCATGGGATGCGTCGAATGCTGTGCGGCGGGCGAGCGCAGCACGTCGCCGAGCGTCACGATCTCACGGTCGGTGTTGGGGATCTCCACGCCGATCGCGCTCTTGCCGGGGATCGGCGCGAGGATGCGCACCTCGTTCGACGCGACGGCGTAGGCGATGTTGTTGGTGAGCGCCGTGATGCGCTCGACCTTGACGCCCGGCCCGACCTCGATCTCGTACTGCGTGACTGTCGGCCCGCGCGAGAAGCCCGTCACGCGGGCGTCGACCTGGAACTGCGTCAGGACGCTCGTGATCGCGCGCACGACCTCGTCGTTGGCGGCGGACCGGGCCTTGTGCGGACTTCCTGCGGCGAGCGCGTTGACCGACGGCAGCCGGTACGGCAGCGCTGGGGCGTCGTGCGGGCCGTCGAATCCGATCCCCGACAGCCCCGGCAGCTCGCCGTCGGCTCCCCCGTCGTCGTCGCGCAGCGACGTGTCCGCCCGCGCGCCCGTGGGCTTGGCCGCGGCCGGCACGAGGATCTCCGTGACGGCATCGGGCTCGGCGACGGCGCGAGCAGGCGTCGTGAGGGCCTGCTCGAACCCGCCCTGGGACGAGCCGGGCGGCAGGAGCTCCGTGAGGTCCTGCGAGCCGATGCCGGCGTCCGGGTCCTCCTCGCGGCCGGTCTTGTTGCGCCGCCACCACGGCACCGAGGCATCCGCCGACTCGACCGCGGGCTGCGCGGCGGCGGCCTGCTCACCGGGCGCCGGCCGCTCCTCGCCGAACATCCACGCGTACAGGTCGCCGAGGCGGCGGCCGATGCGGTTGGGCGGCGTCTTGGTGAGGATCAGGATGCTGAGCAGAGACAGGATGCCGAGCACGATGCACGCGCCGACCTCGGTCAGCAGCAGCGCGAGCGGTTCGCCGATCATCCAGCCGAGGACGCCGCCGGCCTCGCTCAGGGCGGGCAGCCCCTCGTTCGGCTGCGGGCGGCCGCCCAGGACGTGGCAGAATCCCGCGAGCGTCAGGACGAAGAGGCCGAAGCCGATGCCGATGCGGCCGTTGTCGTGGACGGACGACGGATGCCGGAAGAGCCATCCCGCAAGCAGCATGAGCAGCACCGGGAGGACGAACGAGACGCGTCCGACGAGCCCCCCGGCGGAGTAGGCGCTGATGGTCTTGGCCACGTCGGAGCCGATGAAGAACCACTCGACGACGGCGCCGGCGATCGCCAGCAGGACGAGCAGGAACGGGAAGCCGTCGCGGCGCTGGTCCTTCTCGAGGGTCTCGGGCCCGAAGGCCCGGAAGAGCCCGCCGGTGGCGTGCGCGAGACCGAGCCACATCCGCACGATGACGGGCGGCTTGTCCTGTTCGCCGACATAACGCTTCGGCGCGGGCTCCGGCTTGCGGGCACGCGACGAAGACCCCTTCGCGGGCGCACGACCATTGGCGGTCGGGCTGGAGCTCCTGGCCATGCCTTCCACGGTACGGCGACCCGCCGACTTCAGCCGGGAGCGACGCGACTCCGACGGGAGCAGGATGCTGCGCTCAGCGCAGGCGCTTGACCATCGTGTCGCGGCCGATCCCGCTCTGCGTCACGGCGAATCCCTCGCTGCGGTACAGCGTCGTGGCGAAGTTGTCGCGCTCCACGCTGAGACTCAGCCGTGCGTAGCCCTGCGCGCGGGCGTGCTCGCACAGGCGCTGGAGCAGCATCCGTCCCACTCCGTGCGCGCGCCAGATCGGCCGCACGCCGATGATGAGCTCGGGAACCCCCGTGCCGACGTAGCCGAATCCGGGGTCGCTGCGTGGCAGCATCCGGTACCACGCGGCTCCAACCGCCTGCCCGTTCTCGTCGACGGCGATGAACCCCGCGTCGCCGGGGCGCATCCAGCCGGAGACGTACCGGCTGTGGTCCGGGCTCGTGATGACCTCGTGGCGGGGCCGTGCTCCGCCACGGCGCCAGTTCGCCGCTTCGACGACCATGTCGCCGAGGAAGGCTCCGTCCGACTGGATCGCCGGACGAACCTGGAACACGGGGGGCATGTCCGGATTCTACCGAGGGCCCCGGAGTCGGCCGTGTCGGCGGTGTTACGCCTCGATGACGAGGGGCACGATCATGGGCCGGCGTCGCAGCGACTGGTTGACCCAGCGCCCGATCGTGCGTCGGACGACCTGCTGCAGCGCGTGCTGGTCGCGGACGCCGGAGTGCGCCGCCTCGGTGAGGGCGGCCGCGATCTTGGGCTTGACGCTCTCGAACACGGCGTCGTCCTCGGCGAAGCCGCGGGCATGGATCTCGGGGCCCGAGATGATCTTGCCCGTCGCGGCGTCGACGACGACGATGACCGAGATGAAGCCCTCCTCGCCGAGGATCCGGCGGTCCTTGAGGTCGGCATCCGTGATCTCCCCGACGGTGGACCCGTCGACGTAGACGAACCCGAGGTCGAGCTGGCCGACGACCCGAGCGGTCCCGTCGCGGAGGTCGACGACCGTGCCGTTCTCGCCGATGATCGTGTGGTCCTCGGGGATGCCGGTGTCCTGCGCGAGGCGCGCGTTCGCGATGAGGTGCCGGTACTCGCCGTGGACGGGCAGGACGTTGCGGGGCTTGAGGATGTTGTAGCAGTACAGCAGCTCGCCCGCCGCGGCGTGGCCCGAGACGTGCACCTTCGCGTTGCCCTTGTGCACGACGCTGGCGCCGAGCTTCGTGAGTCCGTCGATGACGCGGTAGACGGCGTTCTCGTTGCCCGGGATGAGGCTCGATGCGAGGATCACCGTGTCGCCCGGCCCCGGCTCGATCTCGTGGTCGAGGTTCGCCATGCGGCTGAGAACGGCCATGGGCTCGCCCTGCGATCCCGTCGACATGTAGACGAGCTGGTCCTCGGGGAGGTCCCGCGCCTTCTTGTAGTCGATGAGGACGCCCTCGGGCACGTGCAGATAGCCGAGCTCCTCGGCGATCGTCATGTTGCGCACCATGCTGCGGCCCATGAGCGCGACCCGCCGGCCATGCGCGACGGCGGCGTCCAGCACCTGCTGCACGCGGTGCACGTGGCTGGAGAAGCTCGCGACGATGACGCGGCGCGGAGCCTTGCCGATGACCTGGTCGAGCACCGGCCCGATCGCCCGCTCGAGCGGCGTGAAGCCCGGGACGTCGGCATTGGTGGAGTCGACGAGGAAGAGGTCCACGCCCTCTTCGCCGAGCCGGGCGAAGGCGCGCAGGTCCGTCAGCCGGCCGTCCAGCGGCAGCTGGTCCATCTTGAAGTCGCCGGTCGCCAGCACGAGCCCGGCGGGCGTGCGGATCGCGACGGCGAGCGCATCCGGGATGGAGTGGTTGACGGCGACGAACTCGAGGTCGAACGGTGCGAGGCGCTCGTGCTGACCTTCCTGCACCGTGAGGCTGAAGGGCTTGATGCGGTGCTCGCGGAGCTTCGCCTCGACCAGGGCGAGCGTCAGGCCCGAGCCGATGAGCGGGATGTCGGGCTTGAGGCGCAGCAGATACGGCACGGCGCCGATGTGGTCCTCGTGCCCGTGGGTCAGCACGACGCCGACGATGTCGTCGAGGCGGTTCTTGATCGGCTCGAAGTCCGGGAGGATCAGGTCGACGCCGGGCTGGTGCTCCTCGGGGAACAGGACGCCGCAGTCGACGATGAGGAGCTTGCCCTCGTACTCGAACACGGTCATGTTGCGGCCGACCTCGCCGAGACCGCCGAGAGGCGTCACCCGAAGGGTGCCCGGCTCGAGCTCGGGCGGGTCGTACACGGTGCTGGGCATGTCAGCCTTCCTCCGGATGCCGCGCGCGAGCGCGGCGGATCGTTCTCGCCGCGGCGGCTATCCGTCCGCGGACGCGCTCATCTCGTCGTGCCCGAGACCTTGGGCAGCGCACCGCCGGCGGCGGCGTTGCGGTCGGGTCGGAAGTTGGAGAAGTCCGCGCCAGGCACGTCGCTGACGAGCGCGAGCTCGTCCTCGATCTTCGCGGCCTCCCACTCCTCCGGACCGACCAGGGGCAGGCGCACACGCGGGCTGCCGATCCGGCCCAGGCCGTGCAGGATGTACTTCGCCGCGACGGTGCCGGGCACGTGTGTCATGACGGCGCGGACGAGCGGCTCGAGCTGCTGGTGCGCCGCGGTCGCGGTCTTCAGGTCGCCCGCGTTGACGGCATCCACGATCGCCCGATACGGCTGAGCGGCGATGTTCGCCGTCACGCCGATGAGGCCCGTCGCACCGATCGCGAGGTGCGGCAGCACGTTCGAGTCATCGCCCGAGAAGTACATGAGGTCGGTCTGGTTGAGGACGCGGCTCACTTCGCTGAAGTCGCCCTTGGCGTCCTTGATCGCAAGGATGTTGGGATGCTTCGCGAGGCGCAGGATCGTCTCGTAGCGGATCGGCACGCCCGTGCGGCCGGGGATGTCGTACAGGATGACGGGCAGGTCCGTCGCGTCGGCGACCAGCCGGAAGTGCGTGAGGATGCCCGCCTGCGTCGGCTTGTTGTAGTAGGGCGTGACGATCATGATGCCGTCGGCGCCGACCTTCTCGCTGGCCTTGTAGAGCTCGATCGCATGGGCGGTCTCATTGGAGCCGCCGCCCGTGATGATCGCGGCGCGGCCGGCCGCGACATCCTTCCCGACCTCCACGAGCCGGATCTTCTCGGCATCCGTGAGCGTCGAGGTCTCACCGGTCGTCCCGGTCACGACGATGCCGTCGGCACCGGCGGTGATGACGTCGTCGATGTGCTTCTCGACGGCGGGCCAGTCGACCTCGCCGTCGGCCGTCATGGGAGTGACGAGCGCGACGAGCACCTGTCCGAAGGGATTGCCCGTGTGCGTCATGCTCTCAGGCTATCGGCTCGGCCCGTCCGCGCCGCACGCCCGATCGGCCTCAGCGGCGGCCGCGCGCCCCGAGGCGCGACGCGGTCGAGGCGGGCAGGAGCCGCACGGCGCGGGTGAGCACCTTGTACTTCAGCGACGGGATCGACACGGCCTTGCCGCGCGCGGCGTCGCGGAGCGATTCGGCCACGACGTCGGGCGCCTGCAGCCACAGGAAGTCGGCGATGCCCTCGCGACCGGGCTCCAGGCCCATCCGCTCGTGGAAGTTCGTGTGCGTGAACCCGGGGCAGACGGCCGTGACCGAGACGCCGCGCGGCCCGTACTCGCTGTCGGCCCAGCGGCTGAACTCGACGAGCCAGCGCTTGCACGCGCCGTAGGTCGAGCGCGGCATGAAGGCCGCGACGGACGCGACGTTGAGGATCCGGCCGCGGCCGCGCTCGAGCATCGGCCCGAGTGCCGCGTGCGTCAGCCGCATGGGAACCTCGACGTGCATCGCGAGGTGGCGGGCCTCGTCCTCGATGTCGTTGCGCGCGAAGGCGAGCGGGAGGCCGAATCCCGCGTTGTTGACGAGCACGTCGACGGGCCGCTGCCGGTCGGTCAGGCGCGCCTCGACCTTCTGGCGCTTGCGGGGCTTGAGCAGGTCGGCGGCGAGGACCTCGACCTCGACGCCGAAGCGCCCGCGCAGGTCGATCGCGCGCTCCTCGAGCGCGTCGCGGTCGCGGGCGACCAGCACGAGGTCGAAGCCGCGGATCGCGAGCTGACGCGCATACTCCGCGCCGAGACCCGAGCTCGCGCCCGTGATGAGAGCGGTCCTGCCCATCGTCAGGGGGCGACGCGCCCGTTGGCGTTGAAGGCGGCGTGGGTGAGCGGCATCCGCTCCTTCCACAGCGTCTCCATCTTCTCGGCGCACATCTCGATCTCGCGCTGCGGGAAGGACGGGAAGTGGGTGCCCTCGACCTTCGTGCGCAGCGACAGGAAGTTCATGAGCGAGCGCGCGTTCATCGTCACGTACATCGACGAGTAGATGTTCAGAGGCAGGACGATCCGCGCGACCTCGCGCGCGACGCCGGCTGCCAGCATCCGCTGATACGCCTCGAAGGCGTGGACGGATGCCTCGCGCGTCGCCGCGTCGACGAGTTCAGCCTGCTCGTCGCTGCCGGGGAGGAACTCGTATGCGCCGGGCTTGCCGATCTGCACGAGGTTGCGCTCGCGGACCGGGACATAGAAGACGGGGCGGAGCTCGCGGTAGCGGCCGGACTCCTCGTTGTAGGAGGCGATCCGGTGTCGCATGAACTCGCGGAAGACGAAGATCGGCGCCTGCACGTAGAAGGTCATCGAGTTGTGCTCGAAGGGCGAGCCGTGGCGGTCGCGCATGAGGTAGTTGATGAGGCCGCGGTCGCGCGCGGTCGCCTCCGTGCCGGCAGCGGCGGCATCCAGCGTCTGCTCGCCCTGCGTGGACACTCGGGCCGCGAAGAGGACGTCCGAGTCGGCGGCGCTCGCGCGCACCAGCTCGACCGTCACGTCGCTGCGGAACTCGATCTCGGGAATCTCTGCGGCGTCGCTCACGCCTGCCACCCTACCGACTCGACTTGTTACGACCCGCTCGTCATACTCACAACCCCCGGGATCCATTCAGGTGAAAAGGGTTACGCTGTTCAGTTGTGAATCTCGTGGGGGCTCTGATCGTTCTCGCCGTCCTGCTGACGGCGACGATCGTGCTCGGTGTCTTCCTGCAGTGGCGGCAGAATCGCCCGCAGCGCGACATCCCCCACGAGGTCGTCCAGCCGGAGCGTCTCGGGGCCGACGGGCTGGGCGCGACGGCCACTCTCCTGCAGTTCAGCACGGAGCTGTGCGCCCGCTGCCCGGGTGTGCATCGCACGCTCGCGGCCGTCGCGGACGCACACCCCGGCGTGCGGCATCTCGACATCGACGTGACGCATCGCCCCGACATCGCGAAGCACTTCCACGTCCTGCAGACACCCACGACGCTCGTCCTCGACAGCGCGGGAGTCGTGCAGACCCGGTTCGGCGGCGCGCCGAGCCGCGACGTCCTGGAACTCGAACTCACCCGACTCACGGAGGCAGCCGATGTCCGCTGAGACCATGTCCGCACAGGGCGTCGCCTCACCCTCGGGCGGGGTCGATCCCCGTGGGCTGCGCTTCGCCGCCGGCATCACGGCCGTCCTGCTGCTCATCGACGTCCTGCTCGGCCTCACGGGCCTCTCGACGGCGCACACCGCAGACGGCGGCTGGGCCGTGACGCAGGCCTCGATCGCCGAGCGCTTCGCCGACCCCGCCTTCCTCCTCCTGCTCGTCACGGCGCTCCTGTTCCTGTGGGGCGTCCTCTCGCCGCGCACGGCTCCCTGGGGTGTGCTCTACCGCAAGGCGGTCGCGCCGCGCCTGAAGCCGCCGACCGAGCTCGAGGACCCCCGCCCGCCGCGCTTCGCTCAGGGCGTCGGCCTCTTCATCGTCGGGCTCGGACTCGTGCTGGGCCTCCTGGGTGTGCCGTGGGCGCTGCCGATCGCGGCCGGCCTCGGCTTCGTCGCGGCGTTCCTCAACGCGGTGTTCGGGCTCTGCCTCGGCTGCCAGATGTACCTCGTCCTTCAGCGCTTCGGCCTCGTCGGCCGCCGCCGCCCCGCCGCGGCCTGATCGTCCCGCTCGCGACGTTCCGTCGTGTCGGAGTGGCCGTTAGGCTGACCGCGAGGGCCGCGACGAGCCCCGCCGCCGACACGGAGGAACATCCATGAGCGTTACGAGCGAAGCCAGCACCTCCTGGAAGGGAAGCCTCACCGAGGGATCGGGCGAGGTGGCCCTCGAGAGCTCCAACCAGGGACCCTTCGCGGTGAACTGGAAGGCCCGCAGCGAGGGGTCGACCTCGGTCACGACGCCCGAAGAGCTCGTCGCGGCGGCCCACTCGTCGTGCTTCAGCATGGCGCTCTCCAACGTCCTGGCCCAGAACGGCACTCCGCCCGAGAGCATCGAGACGACGGCATCCGTCACCTTCATCCCCGGTACGGGCATCACCGGCAGCCACCTCAACGTCGAAGCCGTCGTCCCTGGGCTCAGCCCCGAGGACTTCGCGACGCTCGCCGCGGACGCGAAGGCGAACTGCCCCGTCTCGAAGGCGCTCGCGGGGGTCGAGATCACCCTCGAGGCGTCGCTTGCCTGACCCTTCGGGGAACGAGCGGATGCTGCGCCGCGTCGTCATCGCAGGAGCTTCGGGGCTCATCGGCTCGGCGCTCGCGGAGAGCCTGCGCGCCGACGGCGTCGCGGTGACGACCCTCGTCCGGCGACCCGCGGAGCGGCCGGACGAAGTCCAGTGGCTCCCCGGCCCGCTCGATCCTGCTGTGCTCGACGGCGCCGATGCGGTCGTGGGGCTCAACGGCGCGAGCATCGGCCGCTTCCCGTGGACGCCGGCGTACAAGCACACGCTGGTGTGGTCGCGGATCACCCCGACGCAGGTGCTGGCCCGCGCGATCCGCGAGCTGGGGACGGATGCCCCGGCCTTCCTCTCGGCGTCGGCGGTCGGTTACTACGGCTCAGCGCCGCACCGCGTGCTCACCGAGGCATCGCCGCGGGGCGACTCCTTCCTCGCCGATCTGTGCGGGGAGTGGGAGGGCGCCGCGCAGGCCGCGGGCCCGCACGCACGGGTCGCCCTCCTGCGCACGGCGCCGATCGTGCACGCGGACGGGGTCCTGGGGCCGTTGCTCATGCTCACGAGGCTCGGCCTGAGCGGACCGATCGGGCGCGGCACGCAGTCCTGGCCGTGGATCTCGCTGGACGACGAGATCGCGGCGATCCGCCACGTCCTCGCGCGCGACATCGACGGACCCGTCAATCTGACGGGTCCGACTCCCGCGACGGCGAACGACCTCGGCTTCGCCCTCGCGGTGCGCATGAACAGGCCGTATCTGCTCCGCGCGCCGGAGTGGGGCATCCGGCTGGCGCTCGGCCCCGATGCGACGGACGCGCTCCTGACCTCGGACGCCCGGGTTCGACCGGCCGTCCTGCAGGAGTCCGGATTCGTGTTCGCGCACGAGACGGTGGAAGAGGCGGTCGCGGCGGCGGTTCCGGCCGGCAAGCCGGCGACGCTCGTCATCGGCTGACGCCTGCGCGCCGCGCGGAGCGGCGGAGGCTAAGCCCGTCGGCGTTCGGCGGACTCGAGCGCCACGGCCTTGCGCACGGCCTCGCGTGCACGACGCCGGTCGCCTGCCGCGTCGTAGGCCAGACCCAGGCGATACCAAGCCCGCCAATCCTCGGGATGCGCCTGCACGTCCTCGCGGTACGCGGGGAAGACAGCATCCCCGTCCTCGCGGAGCACGCGACCGCTCGGCCTGACCGAGACCTCGTCGGCGGGGAGGCCGCCTTCTGCTTCGAGCCTGCGGCCGACCCGCTCCGCCCTTATCCCGAACCACAGCTCGCGCCCCAGCGCCCACGCCGCGATGACGGGGATGACGAAGAGGGCGACGCCCATCGCGATGCCGATCGGCTCACCACTGGTGAGCAGGAGCCATCCGCGCTGCCCGACGAGCACGATGTACAGCGCGAGGAGCACCGCCATGACGGCGACGCCGATGCGTGCGCTCACGCGCTCGTGGCCCGCGCGACCTGACCGGGCACGCCGCCCTCGTCGACGGGGCTGTCGTCGCCGGCGCCGGGGAGTCGCAGACCGATGTCGAGGAAGCTGTCCAGGCCCACGACGACGCCCTTCGCGTCCCGCGCGGCCGCGAGAGCGACGCGGATGCCCGGCGCGTAGGCGAGTGCCGGCTCGATCGTGTCGTGCACGATCGTGAGCGACTCCCCCGGCCCGGACAGGATCGTCTCCTGCCGCGCGACGACGCCGGGACGCCGCAGCGAATGGATCGGCACGCTCGCGACCTGCTGGCCGCGCGCCCGCTGGTCCACGTGCGGGGCATCGACGGGACCGACCGCCGACCGGGCCGCCGCGATGAGCTCGGCCGTGCGCACGGCGGTGCCGCTCGGCGAATCGATCTTCGTCTCACGGTGCGTCTCGACGATCTCGATGGACGGGAAGAAGGATGCTGCCGCCGCGGCGAGCGCCGTACCGACGACGGAGCCGAGCGAGAAGTTCGGGATGAAGACCGCGCCCGTGCCGGCGGCCTGCACGAGGGGACGGACGAGGGCGATCCGCTCGGCCGACCAGCCCGACGTGCCCACCAGCACGTTGATGCCCCGCTCGATGGCGGCGCGGACGACATCGATGGAGACGGCGGGGGTCGAGGCGTCCACGACGAGGTCGGCGCCGTCGAGCTCGGACAGCGACGAGCGCGACGAGAGGGTAGCGACGAGCTCGAAGCCGGGCTCGGCCTCCACCACGTCGCGGATGATCCCGCCGAGCTTGCCGGTGCCGCCCACGAGGGCCACGCGCGTCGTCATGCGCTCCAGCCTAGACGGGCGCTGTCACGGCCCCACGCGGGTCAGCTCGTGAACACCAGCTGCCGGAACGACTCCGGCGTCCACGTCGACCCGTTCTCGACCGCGACGCCGTCCCGCGCGCAGTAGTAGGCGCTCCGCAGACGCCAGTACCGTCTGTCCCACTCGCGCTGGCGGGCGGCGTACGCGGGGGCCGTGACGGCTTTCACGATGAAGGCGACGACCAGGCCGACGAGCCAGGTCCACAGGAGCGAGAGGCCCCCGACCACGAAGACCGTCATGATCGTCAGGAAGGCCGTCGTTCCGTCGGCCACCCCGGCCTGAGCCACGAAGACGGGTCCGAACAGGATGCCCATCAGCAGCGCCAGTCCGAGCCAGATCGGGATGAGCCATGCGCGCTTCCAGAAGCGGGGCCGCCTGGGCGGCTGAAACCGTTCCGCAAGCTGCGAGCGCCCCTCGGTGATGATCGTCCTCGACATCGTCACCGGCACGGATTGCGTCACGAGCGAGCCGGTCCCCGAGGGTACTTCGGCATAGCCTGTGGAGCGACCCGTCGTCCGGGACGTCCACGTGCCCTCGTCGAGCAGCGAGCCGACCGTGCGCAGCATGTCGTTGCGACCGCACAGGGGACACACGACGACAGAGGGCGCCGCAGCGAGATCCGTTGCCGCAGCAGCCGAGACGGCCGCTGCCGGGGGCGGACCGGAGACATTCGACGGCGGATGCCGATCGCTCGTCCACGCCGCACCGTCCCAGTACCGGCGCCAGCCGGTCTCATGGGGATCGTCGTACCAACCGGCCGGGGGCAGTGATGGCGAGCTCACGAGCCCCTCCTCTCGGGACGGAGGGATTGCACTGAGCGAAAGCCTCGACCCGTCGCGGAGTCGTGTCAAGAACGCCGACGATCGACCGCAGCCTCGTAGGCTCGATGCATGGTCGAACTCCGCCCGATCTCGGTCGACGAGCCGGTGGCGCACGAGCTCCTCGCCGAGTACTTCGCGCTGCGCGCCGATACGTTCCCGGGCAACGCCTACACGACGGTCTTCCCCGCTGTGGAGACCTTCACGGCGCCGGTCGGGGTCTTCGTCGTGCTGTACGACGACGTGGGGCGCGCGGTCGGCTGCGGCGGCATCCGGCGGGTGCCGGACGGCGAGTCCGGCATCCGGTACGAGGTCAAGCACCTCTACCTGCGACCCGAGACGCGGGGGCGCGGCTGGGGCCGGCTGATCCTGGACGACCTCGAGCGCAGGGCACGGGAATGGGATGCCGCGGAGCTCGTGCTCGACACGCACCACACGCTCGAGGCCGCGGGCGGCCTGTACGCGAGCGCGGGCTTCCGCGAGATCGAGCCGTACAACGACAACCCCAACGCGACCCGCTGGTACGCGCTGCGCCTCACGGACACCGACGACTCCCCCTGATCCCGCCGTGCGTCGCTAGGGAATGAGCGCGACCTTTCCGCCGGGGTGCCCGCCCCGCACGAACTCGAGGGCGGCGATCGCCTCCTCCAGAGGATAGGTCCGGGCCATCGGGACGACGAGGGCGCCCTCACCCGCGAGCCTCACGAGCTCCCCGCGCACCTCGTCTCGGAACCTCTTGCTGTCGGGCATCGCTCCCCCGATGATCGCGAACCCGTCCGCCTTCGCGCGCGGCCCCGCCACGATCGTGACGATGCGCGAGCGGTCGGAGACCAGCTCGAGGGAGACGTCGACGGCTTCGTCGGTGCCGACGCAGTCGAGCGCCGCATCGACGCCGTCCGGCGCGAGGGCGCGCACGCCGTCGGCGAGGCCGGCGCCGTACGCGACGGGGGTCGCGCCGAATCGCTCGACGACCTCGAAGCTCTCCGGGCTCGCCGTGCCGATCGCCCGCGCCCCGAGCCGGCGCGCCTGCTGCAGGACGCTTACGCCGACTGCTCCGGATGCCGCGTGCACCAGAATCGTCTCCCCCGCGGCGACCCGCGTGACGTGAAGCATCTCGGCGGCGGTCGACCCGGCGAGCAGGAGGTTCGCCGCCTCGGGGAACGAGAGCTCCGCCGGCTTCGCGTAGACGTCGCGCGCGGGAACGGTCAGCTCACTCGCGTATCCGCCCGCCACCCGGAAGGCGAGGACCTCGTCGCCGACGGCCGTCGCGCCCGAGGCGATCGGAGTCTGGCCGTCGCCGTCGAGCGAGGGGCCGAGCGCCGTCACGACGCCGGCGATCTCGTAGCCGATCGGGATGGGCAGCTGCTCGGCGCCCGGCGCGCGGGGGCTGCGGATGTGCTTGTAGTCGGCGGGATTGACGCCGGCCGCGCGCACGGCGATCGTCACCTCGCCCGGACCCGGTACGGGCGGGTCGTACTCGACGAGGCGGAGGACGTCGAGGTCGCCGAAGTCCGTTGCGATCCAGTGCGTGGCCATGCGTCCATCCTGGCCCGCTCGCGCGCCGTGAGGGCCGCGCGCAGACGCCGGATCACGCCCCGTCAGAAGTGGTAGGGCTCGGGCAGGCCCGTCCGAAGCTCGACAGGCAGGTGCGCGAGATCGTTGTGGGACACGAGCGTCCATGGACGACCCTGCTTCTGCGCGAGCACCGTGAGCCCGCAGTGGGCCTGGTTGAGCGTCATCCAGCGCCACTCGGGAGCCTGCAGCACCTCGCGCACGAACCACCCGATGACGAAGTTGTGCGTGATGAGCAGCTCGTGGACGTCGCCCGGCTTGCGGACGAGGAACTCCCCCACCGCATCGGCCATCTGCGCACGCCCGGCCTCGATCTCGGCGTCCGTCACGCCTCCGAAGAAGGGCTCGAACGCGGCGGGGGTCTCGGGCGTCATGCCGGTCGGGATGCAGTCGAACAGCAGCGCCGTGGGCTCCGGTGACACCGATGGGAGTCGCTGTGCGACGGCGCGGGCCGTCTGCGCGGCGCGCTCGAGGGGCGAGTGCCACACCGCGTTCAGGGGCAGTCCCGACAGCCGATCCGCGATGAGCGCAGCCTGGCGCCGTCCCCGCGGAGACAGCGGGCCGTCGACCAGGCCGTGCTCGGCATCCTGATGCTCGCCATGCCGCACCAGGTACAGGTAGTGCGTCACGGCAGCTCGCTTCGTCGAGGGGTTGAGGTGCCTGCGGGCACCCATCCACCCTACGACAACCGGGGCACGCGACCCCGCGCCGGCCAGGCTCGGCGGGTCACTCCGCGGCGCGGGCGATCTCGGCCAGGTGGGAACGGCTCAGCCGCACCCCGACGCCCTGGACGAGCTCTTCGACATGCTGCGGCGCGAAGGCGTTGATGATCGGCGCCGTGACGAGCTTCTGCGCGAGCAGCCAGGCGACGGCGACCGCGGCATCGGGCACCCCGAGCTCGGCCCCGACGGAGTCGAGCGCACGGAGCGTGCGCGTTCCGCGCCGGTTGAGGTTCGCTGCGAGCTGAGCCCCGCGGACCGAGAGGCTGCCGCGCATGCGCGCGCGGTGCCGGCCCGCGAGGAAGCCGTGCTCGAGCGCGTGCGACGGGGTCACGGCCATGCCCTGCGCACCCGCGACGAGCCTCAGGTCGGCATCGAACTCGTGCCGCCTCAGCACGTTGAAGGGCACGTCGAGCACCGTGATGCGCGGGAAGCCCGCCGACGCGAAGATGCGCGCCTCGACGAGCTGCGCCGCCGTGTATCCGATCGCGCCGATCGCGCGCGCCTTGCCGGTGTCGACGAGCCACTCGGCCGTCGCGAGGGTGTCCTCGAGCGCCGTCCGGGTGTCGGTCGTGGCATCGAGGTAGAGCACGTCGATGCGATCGGTGCCCAGTCGAGTGAGCGACGCCTCGGCGGCGCGGACGAGGTTGACGGGGCCGAGTCCCGGGTTGTCGGGGTGTCCGCCGACGCGCACCGCGAGCACGACCTCGTCGCGCAGCCCTCGAGACGAGAGCCACTGCCCGATGATGTGCTCGCTGCGGCCGCCCGCGAAGCTGTCGGCCGTGTGGACGGCGTTGCCGCCGCGCTCGACATAGGCGTCGAGGATGTCGTGGCTCGACTCGAGATCGACGTTCCAGCCGAACTCGGCGCCGCCGAGGATGAGCGGGAAGACGGCGGGACCGCCCTCCCCGAGCGGGAGGCGCACGAGGCTTCCGACGGGTGCGCCCTGGACGGGGATCGGCGCCGACGGGTGGGCGTGCGAGACGGGAGCGGGGCCCGTCCCGGCGCGTGCCGAAGAGACGGTTGAGCCAACGCCAAAGAGAGCCATGTGCCACCCCCTCACGACGACTCCACGGGTGGACGTCTTCGTGATCACCTTCTCCGCACCCCCCGGCGCGGTACTCAAAGGGTAGGTCAGACCGCCGACACTTCCGGACGCTATGACGGCCTGCCGGTGAAATTTCGATAACGCTTTCATCACGACTCGGCGCGGGAGCGCTCCCGGGTCCCCCAAACGGCGGACATGGCGGCGCAGACGGCGGATGCCCGCCCCCTCGCGAGGAGGGAACGGGCATCCGGACAGCCGTGGGCGACAGCATCCGTCGCCCTCGAGGGGTCAGCCTTCGGCGGGAGCCTCCGGGCCCTCGCTCGCGGCGGCGCGACCTTCCTGGTCGGCGGCCTCCTCGAGCACGGGCTCGAGCGAGAGCTTGCCGCGGTCGTCGATCTTGGTGATGCGGACCAGCAGCTTCTGGCCGACCGAGAGGACGTCCTCGACGTTCTCGACGCGCTTGCCGCCGGCGAGCTTGCGGACCTCGCTGACGTGCAGCAGGCCGTCCTTGCCGGGCAGGAGCGAGATGAACGCGCCGAACGTCGCGATCTTGACGACCGTTCCGAGGAACTGCTCGCCGACCTCCGGGTTGGTGGGGTTGGCGATCGCATTGACCTGGGCGCGGGCGGCCTCGGCCGACGGGCCGTCGACGGCGCCGATGTAGACGGTGCCGTCCTCCTCGATGGAGATGTCGGCGCCGGTCTCGTCCTGGATCGCGTTGATCGTCTTGCCCTTGGGTCCGATGAGCTCGCCGATCTTGTCGACCGGGATCTGCACGCTGATGACGCGCGGAGCCGTCGGCGCCATCTCGTCCGGACCGTCGATCGCGGCGTTCAGGACGCCGAGGATCGTGATGCGGGCGTCGTGGGCCTGCTGCAGCGCGGCCGTGAGCACCGACGACGGGATGCCGTCGAGCTTCGTGTCGAGCTGGATCGCCGTGACGAACTCGCTCGTGCCGGCGACCTTGAAGTCCATGTCCCCGAGGGCGTCCTCGGCGCCGAGGATGTCGGTCAGCGCGGCGTAGCGCGTCTGGCCGTCGACCTCGTCGGACACGAGGCCCATCGCGATGCCCGCGACGGGGGCGCGCAGCGGCACACCGGCGTTGAGGAGCGAGAGGGTCGAGGCGCACACCGAGCCCATCGACGTCGAGCCGTTGGAGCCGAGGGCCTCGGACACCTGGCGGATCGCGTACGGGAACTCCTCGCGGCCAGGCAACACCGGGACGAGGGCGCGCTCGGCGAGGAAGCCGTGCCCGATCTCGCGACGCTTGGGGCTGCCGACGCGACCGGTCTCACCGGTCGAGTAAGGCGGGAAGTTGTAGTGGTGCAGGTAGCGCTTGTGGGTGACGGGCGACAGCGAGTCGATCTGCTGCTCCATCTTGAGCATGTTGAGCGTCGTGACACCGAGGATCTGCGTCTCGCCGCGCTGGAAGATCGCCGAGCCGTGGACGCGCGGGATGACCTGCACCTCCGCGTCGAGAGGACGGATGTCGGCCAGGCCGCGGCCGTCGATGCGGACGCCCTCGGTGAGGATGCGGCCGCGGACGATCTTCTTCGTGACCGACTTGTAGGCGGCGCCGAACTCGAGGGTCGCGACGGCGGGAAGCTCACCCGCCTCGACGGCGGCCGTGAGCTCGCCCTTGACGCGGTCCTTGACGGCGTCGTCGGCGTTCTGGCGGTCCTGCTTGTCGGCGATCTGGTAGACGCCGACGAGCTCGTCGTAGGCGCGGCCGGCGACGAAGTCGTAGGTCTCCTGGCTGTAGGGCAGGAAGACGGGGTACGACTGGACCTCCTTCGCGGCGGTCGTCGCGACGGCGTTCTGCGCGCGGACGAGCTCCTTGATGAAGGGCTTCGAGGCCTCGAGGCCCTGCGCCACGACCTCTTCGCTCGGCTTGGTCGCGCCGGCCTTGATCAGGTTCCAGCTGCCCTCGGTCGCCTCGGCCTCGACCATCATGATCGCGACGTCGCCGTCCTCGAGCACCCGGCCCGCGACGGTGAGGTCGAAGACGGCCTCTTCGAGCTGCTTGACGTTCGGGAACGCGATCCACTGGTCGGCGTGCTCGCCGTGGCCCGGGATGAGCGCGAGACGGACACCCGCGATGGGGCCGGAGAACGGCAGACCCGAGATCTGCGTCGAGAGCGAGGCCGCGTTGATCGCGAGCGCGTCGTAGAACTCGCCGGGCGCGATCGAGAGGACCGTCACGACGATCTGGACCTCGTTGCGCAGGCCCTCGACGAACGAAGGGCGCAGCGGGCGGTCGATGAGACGGCAGACGAGGATCGCCTCGGTCGAGGGGCGGCCCTCGCGACGGAAGAACGAGCCGGGGATCTTGCCGGCGGCGTACGAGCGCTCCTCGACGTCGACGGTCAGCGGGAAGAAGTCGAAGCCTTCGCGGGGCTGCTTGCTCGCGCTCGTCGCCGAGAGGAGCATCGTCTCCTCGTCGAGGTACGCGGCGACGGCGCCCTGCGCCTGCTGGGCGAGGCGTCCGGTCTCGAACCGGATCGTGCGGGTGCCGAAGCGTCCGTTGTCGAGGACGGCTTCGGCGGCGGTGATTTCAGGACCTTCCAAGAGGTCACTCCTTCTTTGTTTAGGCTCGCGCGCGCGTATCGCGCACGAGCTTGATGCGAAGGAGCAGGAACAGGCAGTTATGGGCGCGCGGGAATGCCGCGAGGTCCGCCTGCGCTGGCCACCAGTCGAAGATCACCCGGCGCGTCGCGCGTCGGGGAACCCACCACAGGGGACCAGCTTCCTGCCGGGCCTGCTCCATGAGCTCAGTGTTGAGTTGAGCGGATGCCGCAAGGCAACCTCCAAGAGCCTACCAGTCGGGCCCGGAAGCGCCCTGGTCGGGACTTTCGCGGCCGGCCCGCAGCACGAGTGCCGTCATGACGGGCACCGCGAGCATGAGCGTCGCGAGGCTCACCGTCAGCGACTCCCGTCCGGGTGCGACCGTCGAGAGCATCGTCCCGGCGAGGGCGAACAGCACGGAGAAGGTCGCGCCGGAGACGACGGCCGTGTGCCGGACCCGGTCGGCCGCGACCGGGGGCAGGAACAGCAGCAGGACGGCGGCGAGCAGTGCGATCGCCACGAACACCTGCACGGGGCCGGTGAGGAAGGCCGGGAGGAGATCCACGGCGTGCAGCACGACCACGGGGTACACCGCGAGGCGCACGAGGGCCCGACGGGGGATGTCGAGGAGAAGGCCGCACCACTGCGCGGCCACGATCCCGGCGACGATCAGGAGGATCGCCAACGCGATGGGAGCCGGGCTCGCCCACCACGCGGGACCTCCCGGCCACAGGACATCGATCGTCGGGGCCGCCGTCCCGGCGAGGAGGTACGGCACCGACACGATCGCCGCCGCGCGCGCGGTCGTGCCGCGCCAGCGCGGGACGACGAGGAAGATCACGAGCGCCGCGGCCGTGCCGAACCAGACGAAGCTGAAGCAGTTGAAGGGGCCGCACTCGACCCACCCGTCGAGGATCGGCGCCGGCACGCCGAAGAGCGTCTCGATCATGCTGGTCGCGCTGTCCGCCGCCTGGATGAGGGACGGGTACGCGAACCCGACCACGAGGATGCCGATGAGCGCCCCGAAGCCGCGATCGACGAGCGGCCGGCGCTCGGAGCGCAGCGTGAGGGAGACGATCGCCGCCGCGAGGATCAGCGTCATGGGCCAGGACGCGGGCGTGCGCAGCGCCCAGAGGTCGTACGGGTCCGCGAACAGCGACTTGGCGGCCGTCAGCCTCAGGACGATCACGGCGCCGGCCACCGCGACCGCGACGGTGACCCAGCGCAGACTCACGCCGGCGGCGAGGACCCGCCGGCTGCCGTCGACGCGGCCGCGGGCCGCGGTCGCGAACCCGTAGAAGGCCGCGAGCGTCGCGACCTCGACGCCGAGCGCTGCCACCACCTTCCAGAGCGGTTCGGCGCCCGCCTCGGTCTCGCCCGCCGTGCCGATCGCGGCGATCAGCCAGGGCACGGCACAGAGGACGGATGCCGCGGCGACGAGCACTCCCCGCCCGAAGCGGCGACGCGCCGTCATGACGGTGGCCACGGCGGCACCCGCGAGGGCGCACGCGAGCGAGGTCGCGACGAACCACGGCACCTCCGCCGCGAGCCCGACGACGATCGGGAGAGCGGAGGATGCTGCGACCGCGACGGGGAGCCAGACCGCCCCCCAAGGGAAGCGCCCGTCGCTTCGAGCGGACGCCGCAACCGTCGACAGGACGCCCACCGCAGTGAGGATCGCGATCCCGCTGTACAGGAGGATCCGCACCCACGCGGCAGGAGTTCCGTCGGCCGCGACGGGATCGAACGGAAGCGTCGCCGCCCACGCCATCGCGGCGCACGCACACCACGCGGCGATGACGGCGATCCTGGGGGCGGGCGGGATCCGGCCGGGCCGGGCGCGCCGCGATCGCAGGAGGAGCTGCGCCCCGAACTCCTCGAGCCGCGACGGCTCGGATGCCGCAGCCGGGGCCTGCGCTTGCGCGGTCGACGGTGTCGCCCCGAGGACATCCGCCGTCGGTGCCGCGGCCGGCCCGACGGCCTCCTCCGGGCCGTCCGCTACAGCTTCAGCAGAGCCCACTGACGGACCCGGCCGCGGCGAGCGCGCGCTCCAGCGCCGCGCTCGACCCGGCCGCGTCGCCGTTCGCGAGCATCTCGAGCGCGTCGGAGAGATCGGCAGCCGCGGTCTGGGCGAAGCCCAGGTCGCTGCGGCAGGTGTCGAGTCCCGCGAGGAGGGCCGCGTTGTCGGTCGCCAGCGCGTCGCGCTCGACGGTAACGGCATCACGCGCCGTGGCGGCCGTGTCGCGCTCGGTGAGCGCGGCGTCGCGCTCGATCTTCAGAGCTTCGATCTCAGCGCGGAGAGCCTCGTTCTCGGCCTGCAGCGCGACATCCGCATTCTCGAGCGCCGCGTCCCGCTCCGCGATCGCGGCATCGCGCTCTGCGATCGCGGCATCGCGCTCTGCGATCGCGGCATCGCGCTGGGCCCATGCATCCTTCAACTGACTCTCGGCGAGGGCGCCGATCCGATTGGCGAGGTCGACGAGCAGGGTGACGGCCTCGCGAAGCGTGGCGTTCTGATTCCACAGCGAAGTGTTCTCCGCGTCCAGCTGCACGACGGCGTCGTACAGCGCGACGTTGTAGCCCCGCAGCTGAGTGTTCTCCGCATCCAGAAGCAGCACGGCGTCGATGAGGTTGCCGTTCTTCTCCGCCGCGTCGTCCAGTTCGGCCTGCGCCGCAGCGAGCACTCGGTCCGTCTCCACCACGAGCGCCTGCGCCTCGACGAGCACGACCTGAGCCGCGTCGAACAGCTCGTCGTACGCGTCCCACCCGCGGTCGGCCTCGGCGATGGCGGCATCCCGCTCGTCGATCGCCAGCAGCAGGTTCTTCCGATAGTCGTCACGCACGGCGATCGTCTCGTCGAGCTGCTTCTGCTGCTCCGCGAGGGTCGCTTCGTTCTGCTCAGACACCCGGTTGCTCTCGGCGATGACGTCGGACGTCTCCTGCTGAGCCTCCTCGGCGTCCGCGAGCGCGGCATCCGCCTCCTTCTGCGCCGCGACGACCCGCGGCTCAAAGGTGGCTGTTGCGGCAGCGGCACCGAGGTTCCCGCCGACCATCGCTCCGACCACCAGTGCGATCGCTCCAGTCGCGATCACTCCCACCCACGCGCGCGCGGCCATGAGATCTCCCTCGGGCAGACGCACGCAGTGCCCCCAGGTGCGTCATCGGGACCGGCGCACCGCCGGTTGCGCGGATCGTACACCCGAGCGACGGTGCGGCGGAAGCGGTCGCCCGGGTCCGGTTCGCACTCGTCGGCGGATGCGCCAGGGGGTGGCGGGTCCCATGGCGGCGTGCCTAGGGTGAGAGCCATGAGCGCCGACGACAAGCCGACGAGTACGACGTCAGAAGACATGAAGCGGAAGTTCAAGGAGGCCCTCGACAAGAAGAACGCGCAGCAGCGCGCCGGCGAAGCGCACCTCGACACGGATTCGGCGATCCACGGGACGCACGGCGCCATGACCAAGCGAGAGTTCCGCCGAAAGAGCGGCTGACGGAAGGAGAGCCCATGTTCGGTCGCAAGCACCACCCCAAGGAGGAGGAGCCCGCGGTCCCGGCCAAGGACGCCGTCGAGGAGAACGCGGACCTCGCCGCGTGGGAGGAGATCGAGATCCAGCGAAGGCTCCAGCTCGAGGTCCAGTCCTTCGAAGGCGGCATCGAGGGCTGAGCCCTCGCCCAGGCGAGGGAGCAGGCATGAGCGACTTCCGCGAGCGCATCCCCGACGACGATCGGGAGGTTCCGCTCGACGACGAGGACGATCTGGAGCTGCCGCCCGCGACGCTCGACCCGCTCGAGTCGATAGAGGACGACACCGACGACCTCACCGACGAAGAGCGGGCCGCCGCGATCGAGGCGGGCGAGATCGAGCCCTGACGGCCTGAGCGGCCGGGGAGCCGGCACGCGCACGGCAGACGAGACTGGGGCCGCCCGGGATCGGGCGGCCCCAGCGTCGAGCCGGCCGTCAGCGAGTCAGGGACGCCTCTCGTGCCCGAGCACGCTCCTCCTTCGCCGCAGCCTCGGCGATGGCTGCCTCTTCGAGCCCCCGCGTGCCGACGGCGTCGCGGGCCGGCGACATCCCGTCGTGGTCGCCCATCATCGTGGTCTCGTCGAACGGCAGCGCGCCCTTGAGGACACGTCGGGCGCGGTCCGCGTCGAACTCCTTCGTCCACGTGCCGATCAGCACGGTCGCGACGGCGTTGCCCGTGAAGTTCGTCACAGCGCGCCCCTCCGACATGAACCGGTCGATGCCGACGATGACGCCCACGCCGTTGACCAGGTCCGGACGGTAGGCCTGCAGCCCGCCCGCGAGGGTCGCCAGGCCCGCACCGGTCACGCCGGCGGCGCCCTTCGACGCGATGATCATGAAGACGAGCAGTCCGATCTGCTCGGGGATCGACATGGGGGCGCCCATGCCCGAGGCGATGAACAGCGACGCCATCGTGAGGTAGATCGCCGTCCCGTCGAGGTTGAACGAGTAGCCGGTGGGCACCGTGATGCCCACGACGGGCTTGGAGACCCCGAGGTGCTCCATCTTGGCGATGAGGCGCGGCAGTGCCGACTCCGACGACGAGGTGCCGACGATCAGGAGGTACTCGCGGGCGAGGTACTTGATCAGCGAGAAGATGTTGATCCGCGTCACGGCGAACAGCAGCGTGCCGAGGATCCCGACGATGAACATGAAGCACGTCACGTAGAACGCGAACATGAGCAGGCCGAGACTCCAGATGGCCGCGACGCCCGTCGCGCCGACGACCGCCGCGATCGCGCCGAAGGCGCCGATCGGGGCGAGCCAGAGGATCATGCCGAGGATGCGGAACACGAGGGACTGCAGGTGCTTGACGGCCGACATGATGGGCGCGCCCTTCTCACCCATGCCCTGCAGGGCGAAGCCGACCAGCAGTGCGATGAAGAGCACCTGGAGTACGTTCTCGCCCGTGAACGCGGCGAAGAACGTCGGCGGGATGATGCCGAGGATGAACTCCTCCGTCGTCTTGGCCTCGGCGGTCGCCTCGTACGTCGCGTTGGCCATGTTCAGGCCCTCGCCGGGGTGGATGATGTTCCCCACGACGAGCCCGATCGCCAGCGCGAAGGTCGACATGACCATGAAGTACAGCAGCGCGAGACCACCGATCCTGCCGACGGTCGCGGCCTTCGCGATGGAGCCGACGCCGACGACGATCGTGCAGAAGATGATGGGCGCGATCATCATCTTGATGAGGGCCACGAAGGCGGTCCCGAGGGGCTTGAGCGCGACGCCCGCCTCGGGCCAGAGGAGGCCGACGGTCGCGCCGAGGACGACCGCCACGATCACCGAGAGGTAGAGCCACGTGTGCTTGTCCCACGCGTGCTTGCCCCTGCGCCAGTTGTAGCCGGGGAGCCGGAATGAAGTGGTCCGGGTCGAAAGAGCCATCGTCGCCTCCTTGGAGAGATCCGCCGTCGGATGCCGCCGTTGTGGCGGTGAGGCCAGAGTGCGCGCCTTCCGCCCCGCCGCCGAGTTGTGGTCGTATTGGTCGCGGCCGGCTCGGCGCCGGCGGGGCCCGGGTGTGGTCGTATTGATCCCGACGGGCTCGGAGGGAGCGACGCGATGGCGGGTCGGCGAGGTGCGGCGAGCGCTGCGTCGCGTGTCTTCCTCGTGCTGCTCACGGCCGTCGTCGCGGTGGGCGCGGTCGTCGCGCTGGTCCTCGTCTTCGAGGCGCAGCGGGCCGTGCGGGCCGAGGCGGAGCGCGTGACGCAAGCGCTCGCCGAGGCGATCGCGGGGACGGATGCTGTGAGCCAGGCGCTCCCCGACGGCGACGCGTCCGCCCGCCTGCAGCCGTACGCCGAGAGGGTCATGGACGAGACGGGCGTCGACTTCATCACGATCATGACGCCGGACGGCATCCGTGTGACGCATCGTGACCGCGACGAGATCGGCAAGCACTACCTCGGCACGATCCCCACCGAGCCGGAGGCGCTCACGGAGGAGTTCGCGGGGACGCTCGGACCGTCGGTGCGCACGATCGTCCCTGTCGCGGCGGACGGCCGCCTCGTGGGCTGGGTGTCGGTCGGTGTGACGGTCGACTCCATCGCATCGACGCTCGTCCGCCGGCTGCCCGTCGCGATCGCCATCGCGCTCGCCGTCGTCGCGGCGGGCTTCGTCGGAGCCCTCATGGCGGGGCGCATCACCAAGCGCGTGACGGGCGATCTGCCCGCCGGGAGCGTGCGAGACGCCGTCTCGTCGTACGAGTCGGTGCGGACGCTCGGCGAGGCGCTGCGCGCACAGACCCACGAGCACGGCAACCGCATGCACACCGCCGTCGCCCTCCTCGAACTCGGCCGGACGGATGAGGCGATCGAGATCCTGACCGAGACCTCCCGGCAGAGCCAGGCCCTCGTCGACCAGGTGACGGCGCGGCGCGACGGCGATCCCACCGTCGGCGCGCTGCTGCTCGGCAAGGCCGCACAGGCGCGCGAGCGCGGGATCGAATGGCTCGTCGCCGTCGACCCCGCAGCTCCTCGGAGCACGCTCGTGCCCGTCGACGCCGTATCGGTCGTGGGGAACCTCATCGACAACGCACTGGATGCCGCGGCCTCGGGCGACGAGCCGCGCTGGGTCCGGGTCGAGCTGTCGCCGGCGCCAGGCGGCGCGCTCCTCATCGTCGTCGCGGACAGCGGTGCGGGTATCCCGGACGAGATCGCGGAGCGCGTGTGGCAGCACGGCTTCTCGACGAAGCCCGCGGATGCCGAGGGCCGCGGTGTCGGGCTCGCCCTCGTGAAGTCGATCGTCGAGGACGCCGGCGGCTCGATCGAGGCGTCAGCATCCCCCACCGCCTTCCGAGTCGTGCTGCCCGGGAGGCGCGCGTGATCAACGTCCTGCTCGTCGACGACGACGCCCTCACCCTCGAGCTGCACCGGTCGTACCTCGCCCGGATCGACGGGTTCTGCGTCGTCGGTGAGTGCACCGGCGCGCGGGCGGCCGTGACCGCGATCCTGGATCAGCCGCCGCGCGAGGGGATCGACCTCGTGCTGCTGGACGTCACGATGCCCGACGGCACGGGCCTGGACGTCCTGCGGCACGTCCGGGCGCGCGGCGACGACGTCGACGTCATCGCCGTCAGCGGAGTGCGCGATGCCGAGGCGGTGCGCCAGATGGCGTCGCTCGGGGTCGCGCAGTACCTCGTGAAGCCGTTCACGTTCGCGGTCTTCCGCGAGCGCCTCGAGCAGTACCGGGCCTTCCGGCAACGGGCGCAGGACGCCTCGGGTGAGGCGACGCAGGCCGAGATCGACGCGCTGCTGGGTGCGATGCGGACGGCGGCGCCCGTCCCGCTCCCCAAGGGCCTGTCGGCCGAGAGCCTCGAGCGGGTGAGCGCGGATGTCCGCACGAACGGACCGGTCTCGGCCAGCGAGGCCGCCGAACGGCTCGGGATGTCGAGGGTCGCGGCGCGCCGCTACCTCGAGCACCTCGCCGAGGCGGGACGAGTCGAGCGCTCGCCGCGCTACGGCTCGCCGGGCCGGCCCGAGTCGGAGTACCGCTGGCGGGGCTGAGTCTCTCAGCGCGCTTCGGCCCCGACTCGGGTGATCCCGCGGCCGGGGAGCTCGATGTAGCCGTCGTGCTTCGCGTGGCGCCCGTCGCCGGCCGTGCGCCCGCGCAGCCGCCGCCACACCCACGGGAGCGCGTCGCGCGCGAGCCAGGATGACGCGGGCTCGACGCCGTCGTCGGCGTGCAGTGCCGCGTCGAGGTCGGCGAGCGTCTCGGCATCCCGCACCCCCAGCGCCTCGGCCGCGCGATACGCGAGGAACCGGTGCCCGCCCGAGCGGAGATGCACCTTGTCGGCGGCCCACATCGACAGGTCGCCGATCGCGGGCTGCGCCTCGAGGTCGACGAGGATCGCGCCGGTCTCGCGCGCGATCCGCCGCAGTTCGCTGTTGAACACCGCGAACCGCCGGGCGAAGATCATCGCCGCGCGCCGGCGCGGCAGGAAGGGCGTCACGAGGAGCACGTCGGCACCCGTCGCGCGCAGCGCGCGGACCGTGCCGGCGAGCTCTGCCGCCAGCGCGACGGGCGCCGCGCGCCGCGACGCGAGGTCGTTCGCACCCATGAGGATCGAGACCAGGTCCGGCCGGAGTGCGAGCGCCTGGGGCAGCTGCTCCGTCGTGAGGTGTCGGACGCGGCGGCTGCGCACCGCGAGGTTGGCGTAGCGGAACATCGTCGTGCCCGCGCGCTCGGAGGCGAGGAGCTGCGCGAGGCGGTCCGCCCAGCCGCGGTACTCGCCCGCCGGCATGCGAGACGTGTCGCCGAGCCCCTCCGTGAGCGAATCGCCGAGTGCGACGAAGCGGGTCCAGCGCCGGCGCGGCGCCTCCTCGACGGGCGGCGGCGCCGACGGCCGTGTCGCGCCACGCGCCAAGAGGGCGTCGTCGATGGGTCGCAGCATCCGCGCCTCGCCGTAGTGGTCGATCAGCTGGCGCGAGAGGGCCTCCCACGTGCGGTCGCGCACGGACTCGCGCGCGGCGCGGCCGAACGCGGCGCGCTTCGTCGCGTCGCCCGCGAGGTCGGCGACGCGCGCCCGCAGGTCGGCGAGGTCACCCGGGCGGTACAGCCACCCGTCGATGCTGCTGCGCACGAGGTCGACGGGCCCGCCGACGCCCGTCGCGACGACGGGGACGCCGCTCGCGAGCGCCTCCTGGATGGTCTGGCCGAAGGTCTCGCTCTCGCCCGGGTGCACGAACACGTCGAAGCCCGCGACCGCTTCGGCGAGCGCGTCGCCGGAGAGGTGTCCCGTGAAGACGGCGTCCGGCAGCATCCTCCCGAGGACCTCGCGCGAAGGCCCGTCACCCACGACGACGAGGCGGATGCCGGGGATCCCTGCGAGGGCGCCCAGGTCCGCGACCTGCTTCTCCGGGGCGAGCCGGCCGACGTAGCCGACGATGACCTCGCCGCCGGCGACGGCGCGGCGCCAGGACTCCGTCCGACGCTCGGGCGCGAACCGCTCGGCGTCGACGCCTCTCGCCCAGCGGCGGAGGCGATCCACGCCGAGGGCTTCGAGCTGGCGCTGGGAGGCCGACGACGGGACGAGCGTGAGCGTCGCGCGCCTGTGCAGCCGCATGACGTGCGCCGCCACGGCGGACGTCGCGCGCGGCATCCCGTACTTCTCCGCGTACGCGATGACATCGGTCTGATAGACCGCGACGGACGGGAGGCGCAGGGTGTCGGCCGCCGCGATGCCCTGCCAGCCGAGCACGAAGGGCGACGCGAGGTGCACGACGTCGGGGCGGAAGTCGCGCAGGATCGCGGTGAGTCTCGCAGCACGGGCGAAGACGACCCGGACCTCGGGGTACGACGGGAGCGGGACCGAGCGCAGCAGCTCGGCGCGTGCCCCGTGCAGCTCGGCCTCGGTGTCGCCGGCGCGCGGGGCGATGACGAGGGTCTCATGCCCCTCGCGTGCGAAGTGCCGCAGGAGCTGGAGGATCGACCCCGTGACACCGTTCATGTGCGGGAGGAAGGATTCTGCGAGGATCGCGACTCTCACGCCTCCAGGGTGACGGCCTGAGCGAGGACGGATGCCGCGAACCGGCCTGCCGCGCGCAGAGTTCACCGGATGCACCGCGCAGCGTCACCTGTCGTCCGTCGTTCCGTGGCCGTTCACCGGCGGATGGCACCCTGGGCGCGTGACGGACGACTGGCTCACGGCGCTCGCCGCGGATCCGCTCGCGCTGCCGCTGCTGTTCGCCCTCGTGCTGGGCGACGCGTTCCTCGTCGTCGTGCCGGGCGAGGCCGCCGTGACGGCCTTCGGCGCGCTCGCCGTCTCGACGGGGGCGCCGCCGCTTCCCGCGGTGGTCGCGGTGGCGGCGGTCGCGGCCGCCCTGGGCGATGCCTCGTGCTACCTCGTCGGCCGCGTCGTCGGGCTGCATCGGTGGGGCTGGATGCGCACCCGTCGCGCACAGACGGCGTTCGCGTGGGCGCATGCGCGCCTCGACGAGCGGACCGCCCTCGTGGTCTTCACGGCGAGGTTCATCCCGTTCGCGCGGCTCGCGGTCAACCTCGTGGCCGGGGCATCCCGTCTGCCCGCGCCGCGGTACCTCGCCGTCGCGAGCTGCGCGGCGCTCGCGTGGGCCGCGTACCAGGCGCTCCTCGGAGCGGCCGTCGCAGCCATCCTGCCGGGCGGCTCGGGCGTCGCGGTCATCGTGTCGATCGTCGTGGCGGTCGGCATGGGCCTCGGGCTCGACGCGCTCATCGCGCGGACCCGCCGCCGGTCGATGGAGCGGTGACCCGGGCCGTTGCGGAGGAGTCGTCCCCGAGCGGAGGAGGGATGCTGTGCGAAACACCTCCCGTCGGGGACAACACCTCCGATCCGGGCCGCGTCGGCAGGGCACGACAGGATGGAGCCATGGCCGAGCCGAGCGAAGACTGGACCGGGTACGACGACGACTTCCTCGGCATCCCGGTGCCCCTGCCCACGACCCTGGGCGATGAGGAGGTCGTCGAGCTCGCATATCCGCGCTTCACGGTGACGCTCGAGACCGCCCGGCGGTTCGCCGTCGTGACCGGAGTCAACGTCGACGGGGCGACGCTGCACGACCTCGAGCGGCGCGGCGACTGGGATCTCGATCCGCGGGTCGCGGCATCCGATCAGGCCGGTCCCGCGGTCTACGTCGACAACGATCTCGACCGCGGCCACCTCGTCCGCCGCCGGGATCCCGGGTGGGGGACCGTCGCCGAGGCCCGCGAGGCGACGGCCGCGACGTTCTTCTACACGAACGCCGCGCCGCAGGCTGCGGGCTTCAATCAGTCGAAGGAGCTGTGGCTGGGGCTCGAGGACCACGTGCTCGCCTATGCGGACACGACGGATCAGCGGGTCTCGGTCTTCACGGCGCCGATCCTCGCGCCGGACGACCCGCCGTACCGCGGCATCCTCATCCCCCGCCGGTTCTGGAAGGTCGCCGCGTGGGCTCCCGCCGACGGCGAGCTCGCAGCCGCGGGGTTCGTGCTCGACCAGTCCGAGCTCATCGACACGGCGTCGACGCGCGCGATCTCGCCGCTCGGCGGGTTCCGCACGTTCCAGGTGCCGGTCGCCGACATCGAGCAGCTCGCGGGCGTCGACCTCGGTCCGCTCGTGGAGGCGGACGTCCTGGACACGGCGACGGCGCGCCCTGCGGCCTGGAAGCCACTGAGCGCGCCGTCGGAGGTTGTTCTGGGCTGAGCCTTACTCCCCCGCGAGCCCGCCGAGGAGGTGACCGAACGAGCGTCCCTCGCCGAGGTAGCTCGACGGGTCGAACGGGTCGACGGATGCTGCAGGCTCGCGTCGTGCGATGGCCTCGGCCAGCTCACGGGCGCCGCGCGAGATGCGCTCGCCGAGCGGGGCGACCTGGTCGCCGGACCCGCCCCAGTCGGCTGAGGCCGCGAAGACGCCGGTCGAGACCGGCTCGGCGTGCAGATAGGTGAACAGTGGCCGGATGGCGTAGTCGATCGCGAGCGAGTGACGCGGCGTGCCCGCGTTCGCCCCGATGAGCACGGGCTTGCCGGTCAGCGCATCGGGGTCGATGACGTCTATGAACGACTTGAAGAGCCCCGAGTAGCTCGTCGAGAAGATGGGCGTCACGGCGATGACGGCATCCGCCGACACGACAGCATCCACCATCGACTCGAGGGCCGGCGGAGCGAAGCCCGTGAGCAGGTTGTTCGTGATGTCGTGCGCGTAGTCGCGCAGCTCGAAGGTGTCGACCTCCGCCTCGATGCCCTGCTCGCGCAGCGACGCGAGCGTGGCCGCCGAGAGGCGGTCGGCGAGCATGCGCGTGGACGAGGGGTTCGAGAGTCCCGCCGAGACGACGGCGATGCGACGCGTGGTCATCTCACGCCTCCTTCCGGCCGAGGCCGAACGCCGCGCCGGCCGGCGCGGGGGTGTCCTGGTAGGGGCTGTCGCCCACGAGGTTGTCGCCGCGGTTCGCACCCGGGACGGCCTGGCGCGGAGCCTCGTCGCCGTACTTCGCCTTGACCAGGCCGGCGTGGGTCGGAGCGTCGGGGACGTCCGCCGGACGGTTCTTCGCGAGCTCCTTGCGCAGCACCGGGACGACCTCGCCGCCCAGGATGTCGAGCTGCTCGAGCACCGTCTTCAGCGGAAGGCCCGCGTGGTCGATGAGGAACAGCTGGCGCTGGTAGTCGCCGAAGAAGTCGCGCATGCCCGCGTAGCGGTCGATGACCTGCTGCGGTGAGCCGACCGTGAGCGGCGTCATCTCGCTGAAGTCCTCGAGGCTCGGGCCGTGGCCGTAGACGGGCGCGTTGTCGAAGTACGGGCGGAACCGGTTGACGGCATCCTGGGACTTCGCGGCCATGAAGACCTGCCCGCCGAGCCCGACGATCGCCTGCTCGGGCGTGCCGTGGCCGTAGTGCGCGTAGCGCTGGCGGTACAGCGCGATGAGGCGCTGGTAGTGCTCCTTGGGCCAGAAGATGTTGTTCGCGAAGAAGCCGTCGCCGTAGTACGCGGCCTGCTCGGCGATCTCGGGCGTCCGGATCGAGCCGTGCCACACGAACGGTGCGACGCCGTCCAGCGGGCGGGGCGTCGACGTGAAGCCCTGGAGCGGCGTGCGGAACTTGCCCTCCCAGTCCACGACGTCCTCGCGCCACAGGCGGTGCAGCAGGTTGTAGTTCTCGATCGCGAGGGGCAGGCCCTGGCGGATGTCCTGGCCGAACCACGGGTACACGGGGCCGGTGTTGCCGCGGCCGATCATGAGGTCGGCGCGACCGCCGGCGAGGTGCTGCAGCATCGCGAAGTCCTCGGCGATCTTCACCGGGTCGTTCGTCGTGATGAGCGTCGTCGCCGTCGAGAGGACGAGGCGCTCCGTCTGGGCCGCGATGTACGCGAGCGTCGTCGTGGGCGACGACGACCAGAACGGCGGGTTGTGGTGCTCACCGACGGCGTAGACGTCGAGGCCGACCTCCTCCGCGTGCTTGGCGATGGTGACGGCGGCGCGGATCTTCTCCGCCTCGCTCGGGGTGCGTCCCGTCGTCGGGTCCTCGGTGACGTCGCTCACCGAGAAGATGCCGAACTGCATTCCGGGCCACGTTGTGGTCTCGCTCACGATCTCTTCCCGCTTCCCGGATGCTTGTGGCATCCGCTTCTATGCAAATGAATGTATCTCGTGAAACGCATACCCCGCCAGGTTATTCCCGGCGCCTGCACCGAGCCTGTGCGCGCCCGCCCTGTGCCGGCGCCGCGGGCCTGCGCGCCGGTCCTAGACCCGCCCTGCGCGTCAAGCCGACGCGAACAGCGCGAGCATGTCGCGGACGAGCTGGTGCGGCGCCGTTTCGCACGGAGCGTGGCCCGTCGGGTACACCGCGATCCGCGCGCCGATGCGCGCGCCGTACGCCTCATGCTGCGCCGTCGGCCACAGGTCCTGCTCGCCGACCGCGATGAGCTTCGGGATGCTGCTCCCCGCGACCTCCGCCTCGACGGCCGGCATCGACATCATGAGTCCCACGATGTCGTCGATCGCGGGGCGCCGCGTGACGGCGAGGCGCTCGCGCACGAACGCGATGCGCTGCGGCGGAGTCCGGTTGAGGTTGTAGCGGATGCCCCACAGGATGAGGCCCGCCGCGCGGCTCGGCGGCATGTCGGAGATGGGCCCGATGTGCTTGACGCCGCGGAACACCTGTCCCGTGGCGGGCGGAGCCGACATGAGAGTGAGGCTCGCGAACAGATCGGCCCGCTCGACGAGCGCGAGCTCGGCCACGAGCCCTCCGAAGCTGTACCCCAGGACGTGCGCGGGCGCCGGACCGTCCTCGAGGATCGCGACGAGGTCGTCGACGAAGAGCCGGTGGTCGTAGTGCTCGCGGGGCGGATCGAGGTGCTCCGGTCCCGCGTCGACGGACTCCCAGTGGCCCGCGAGATCGTAGGACTCGACCTGGAAGCCCGCGGCCGCGAACAGCGGGAAGAGCAGGACGAAGTCCTCCTTCGATCCCGCGACCCCCGACACGAGCACGACCCTCGGCGCGCCCGGATCGCCGAGCCGGACACGGGCGAGCCCGCCGCTCGGCGCGGCGAAGACGTCGCGCACCGTCCCGTCCGGGAAGACGTGCCAGTCGAGGTCGGGAATCGCCTGGTCGCGCTGGAGTGCGTCGTCGATCGTCGTCATCGCGCCGACGACCCTACCGCGCCGGAACCGCGCCGAGCCGACCCTCGCCGCGGTGCTGATCACGAGAGGGTAGATGTGTGCGCTCCCCACGGCGTGTCGCGCACATTCCCGCCCTCTCGCGGAGGGTGACGGGGTGGTGGAGAGAGGCCGGCGGGACGAGCGGGGTAGGGTGGCGAGCGCCGTCATGAGCGAAACGAACGACTCGGCCGCAGGAGCGGCATCCCGTCCCCCCGTCAGCCCCGCGACAGGGTCGGTCGGCGTGCCGCGGGCCAAGCGCCGCGTGCCGTTCTGGGACAACGCACGGTTCGCGTGCATCGTGCTCGTCGTGCTCGGGCACGCGACGCAGCGCCTGACGTACGACTCCGACATCGCGCTCGGGCTGTATCTCGTGATCTACGCCTTCCACATGCCGGCGTTCGCGATCATCTCGGGCTACTTCTCGCGCTCGGGCTCGCCGACGCGCACCCAGATGGCTCGCGTCATCACCGACATCCTCGTGCCGTACTTCATCTTCGAGACGCTGTGGACGCTCACGAAGTGGCTCGTCGAGGGTCAGGCGACCCCCAACCCGACGAAACCGTCGTGGACCCTGTGGTTCCTGCTCGCACTCGGGATCTTCCGCCTCGTGCTCCCCTACCTCGCGCTCCTGCGCTGGCCGCTGCTGTGGACCGTCGTCATCTCGATCGGCGCCGGCTACCTTCCGAACCTCGGCGCGACGCTGTCGCTGTCGCGGACCCTGGGACTCCTGCCCTTCTTCACGCTCGGCTGGTGGCTGCGCGAGCACGACATCGTCGAGCGCTTCGGCCTCCTCGCGCGGCGACACTGGTGGCTCTTCGTCGCGTCGGTCGGCGCCTTCGCGATCGCCGGGTGGGCGGCGTGGTTCTTCGTCGACGAGTTCCGTGCGATGAACCTCCGCGAATGGCTCTTCTACGACGAGAACTACTCGGCGATGGGGGCGACCGACTGGTGGGCCGGTGGTGTGCGCCTGATCCTCATGATCGTCGCGATCGTGCTCTCGGCGGCGTTCTTCGCGCTCGTCCCTCGCGACCGCCACTGGTGGACGCACTTCGGCCAGTACACGATGTACGTCTACCTGCTGCACTCCTTCGTGCTGTACCCGTTCCGCGAGTCGGGTGTCCTGCGGGATGCCGAGCCGACCTGGCTGTGGCTGCCGATCGTCGTCGTCGGGTCGGTGCTCATCGCGCTCGGTCTCGCGACGAAGCCGGTGCGCACGGCATTCCGCCCCATCATCGAGCCGCGGCCCGGCTGGCTCTTCGCCGATCCCGGACTCGCGCGGCGCGAAGGGCACCGGAGCGACCCGACGGGGTCGCGGCGTCCGCAGAACGGGCCGCCGAGGCATCCGGATCCGCGTCGGAACGGCGCGCCGAGGCATCCGGATCCGCGTCAGAACGGCTGACTCCATCCCGCGAGGGGCACCGGGACGAGCCGGCCGAGGCGCCCGCTGGGCCTCGCCCCGCCGTCGGCGTCGGGTCGATTCGGTCGAGCTCAGCCCCGCCGCGCCGTCGGCACCGGGACGAGGCGGCGCAGCAGCGCGTCGAACGCGCGGTCGGGGAGGAGCTTGCGCGCCGTCAGGAGGACCCGCGCGGACGGCGCGACGCGGTAGCGCGACCGCGGTCGGCCCACTGCGGCGGCCGTGATGATCGCGCGGGCGACGTCCGCGGGCTCGCACGCGAAGGCGGCCATAGGGCCGTCGGATGCTGCGAGCGCGGACTTCGCGACGCGCTCGTTGTAGTCGGCCCACACGCCGTCGGCAGCGGCATCCCGTCGTGACACGGCCGAGCTCGCCAGTGGCGTCTTGACCATCCCGGGCTCGATGAGGGCAACGTCCACGCCGAAGGGCCGCAGCTCGAAGCGGAGCGCGTCGCTCACGGCCGCGATGCCGTGCTTCGTCGCGGAGTACGCCGCCATGCCCGGGAACGCGAAGCTGCCGTTCATCGATCCGACGTTGACGATCCGTCCCCATCGCTGGGCCCGCATACCGGGCAGGACGAGCTGCGACAGCCGCATGAGGCCGAAGAGGTTCGTGTCGAACATCGTGCGGACGCGGTCCATCGACACCGTCTCGAAGGCGCCCAGCTCGTTGACGCCGGCGTTGTTGACGAGGACGCCGACGGCTCCCTCGGCCGCGACGACGGCATCCACGGCCGCTGCGCACGAGGTCCCGTCCGTCACATCGAGCGCGAGCAGTCGGCATCCCTCGCGCTCGAGGTCGGCGATGGAGTCGGGATCGCGCGCCGTCGCGTAGACGGTCCACCCCTGGCGTGCGAAGAGCGTCGCCGTCTCCCGTCCGATGCCCGAGGAGCATCCGGTGACGAGCACGGCCCGCGAGATCGTGGTCATGCTCCCAGGCTCGCAAGCCGGGCGTCCCGCGCGCAACGCCGGCGTGCCGGTAATGCTCGGCAACATACGGGAGGGGATGCCGCGACCCCGCCTAGCCTCGGGTCATGAGCGAGCTGAACCTCCCGATCCTCGACCTGTCGCTGCTGGACCAGGGCCCCGAAGCGGCGGCGCGGTTCCGCGACGAGCTGCGCGCTGCGACGCACGACGTGGGGTTCTTCTACCTCGTCGGGACGGGCGTGACGCCCGAGCTCGAGGCGAGGCTCCACCGGGCGGCGCGGGAGTTCTTCGCCCTCCCCGAGGAGGACAAGCTCGCGATCGAGAACGTCAAGAGCCCGCACTTCCGCGGCTACACGCGCATCGGAGGGGAGCGCACGCGGGGGAAGGTCGACTGGCGCGAGCAGATCGACATCGGCCCCGAGCGCGAAGCGGTCACCGACCCCGACGCGCCCGACTTCGCGCGACTGCTCGGACCCAACCTCTGGCCCGAGGCGCAGCCCGAGCTGCGCGGCATCGTCGCGGAGTGGCATGCGCAGCTGTCGATCGTGGCCCGCAGGCTCCTGCGCGCGTGGGCGCTCGCCCTGGGTGCGGACGAGTCCTACTTCGACGACCACTTCGGCGAGCCCTCGACCCTCATCAAGATCGTGCGCTACCCGGGCAAGGACGACCCGACGCCGCAGCAGGGCGTCGGCGCCCACAAGGATTCGGGCGTCCTGACGCTGCTGTGGGTCGAGCCCGGCAAGGGCGGCCTGCAGGTGCAGCGTGACGGCGCGTGGGTCGATGCCCCGCCCGTGCCGGGGGCCTTCGTCGTCAACATCGGCGAGCTGCTCGAGTATGCGACGCAGGGCTACCTCATCGCGACGAACCACCGCGTCGTGTCGCCGCGCTGGCCCGACGACCGCATCTCGGTGCCGTTCTTCTTCAACCCCGCGCTCGACACGCGGCTGCCGATCATCGAGCTGCCCGAGGAGCTCGCGGCGCAGGCCCGGGGTGTGACCCAGGACCCGTCCAACCCGATCCACTCCCTCTACGGCGAGAACGCCCTGAAGTCGCGGCTGCGCGCGCATCCCGACGTCGCCGAGCTGTGGCACGCCGATCTGCTCGCCGCGCGGGCGACAGCATCCGTCTGACGCCGCTTCGCGCGTTTCTTCTCGTCGCTCTGCTCCTCGCTCAACGATCGGACGGTCATCGGTCGTTGAGCGAGCGAAGCGAGACGAAACGCCGGCGGGAATGACGAAGGCCGCCCCACACCCGGGGCGGCCTTCTCAAGAAAGTTTTGCGCGATTGAACGCTAGGTGCGCGCTGCTTATCGACGGAGACCGAGGCGCTCGATGAGCGAGCGGTAACGGTTGATGTCGATGTCCTGGAGGTAGCCCAGGAGACGGCGGCGCTGACCGACGAGCAGGAACAGCCCACGACGCGAGTGGTGGTCGTGCTTGTGCTCCTTGAGGTGCTCGGTGAGGTCCTTGATGCGCTGCGTCAGCATCGCGACCTGCACCTCGGGGGATCCGGTGTCACCGGGGTGCGTCGCGTACTCTTCGATGATCGCCTTCTTGACGTCTGCATCCAGTGCCATAGGTGATCCCCTCTCTCCTTGTTGCGCGGCGCCCGACGCCTGATGCGTGGGCTCTCTTTATCCGCGGCCGATCCAACGGCAACCTCAAGAGTCTACCAGGGGAACCCACCCCGGGCGAACCGCGCCCCTCCGCCGCGAGGGTAGCCTCGACAGAGTGCTCCTCGAGGTCCTGACGTGATGCCCCGCCTGCGCCGCGACCACTTCATCGACCTCCGCCCGTTCAGCGCGAGCCCGGCGTTCGCCCGCATGTGGATCGGCTCGACGCTCTCGGGTCTGGGCGGCCAGCTCACGATCGTCGCGGTCATGCTGCACATGTACGACCTGACCCAGTCGACGTTCGCGGTGTCGATGATCGCGGTGGCGGGGCTCGTGCCGATGGTCATCGCGGGACTGTACGGCGGGATGCTGGCGGATGCTTTCGACCGGCGCCGCGTCGCGCTCATCGCCGCGAGCGTGACGTTCGCCTCGACCCTCCTGCTCGCCGTCCTCGCGTGGGGTGACTGGGAGTCCGTGTGGTGGCTCTACGCCCTGAGCATCGTCAACTCGGCCGCGAACTCGATCGTGTTCGCCGCGAAGCAGGCGATCGTGCCGCGCCTGCTCCCCCGCGAGCTGCTGCCTGCCGCGTCGGCGCTCGGCGGCATCACGGTCGGGGTCATGGTCATGATCGGCCCGGCCCTGGCCGGAGTGCTCGTCGCGACGACGGGCTACGCCTGGACGTACACGCTCGACGTGATCCTGATGTCCTCGCTGTTCCTGGGGCTCTGGACCCTGCCCTCGGTGCGGCCCGAGGGCGAGATCGTCCGTCCCGGCCTCGAGTCGCTCCGCGACGGATGGCGCTTCCTCCGTCGCGCCTCGAACATCTCGCTGCAGTTCGTCCTCGACATCGTCGCGATGACGTTCGGCCAGCCGCTCGCGTTGTTCCCCGCGATCGGCGCGATCCTCCTCGGCGGCGGACCCATCACGACGGGCCTGCTGACAGCATCCATCGCGGCGGGCGCGTTCCTCTCGAGCCTCTTCTCGGGACCGGTCGGCCGCGTGCGCCGCCAGGGCCTCGGCATCGAGCGCGCGATCCAGGTCTACGGCGCGGCCATCGCTGGCTTCGGGGCCGTGCTGCTGGTCGCCGCCCTGGGCTGGTTCGCGCCCGAAGCCGTCGACGAGCACACGCCGAACGTCGTGCTCATCGCGGCGGCGGCCGTCTTCCTCGCCGTCTCGGGCGCGGCCGACAACGTCAGCTCGATCTTCCGCAACACGATGGTGCAGGCGGCGGTGCCCGACAGCATCCGGGGCCGCCTGCAGGGCATCTTCATCGTCGTCGTGACCGGCGGCCCGCGCCTGGGCGCGCTCTACGCCGGCACGCTCGCGACGTTCACGACCCTGTGGTTCCCGCCGCTCCTCGGCGGCTTCGTCATCATCGGGCTCGTCGCGCTCCTCGTGCGCCTGAGCCCGCGGTTCCGCTCGTACGACGCCGAGTTCCCCGAGCCCTGACCCGGACGCGGAGAAGCGGATGCCGGGGCTCCGGCATCCGCTCCTCGTGGCGCTGGGTCAGTCCTGCTGGAGAGCGCCCTGCAGGTCGAGCGTGATCGTGACGTCCTTGCCGACGAGCACGCCGCCGGTCTCCAGGGCCGCGTTCCACGTGAGGCCGAACTCCTCGCGGTTCACGACGGTCTTGGCCGTCGCGCCCGCCTTGTAGTTGCCCCACGGGTCGGTGCCGAAGCCGCCGAACTCGAACTCGAACGAGACGGGCTTGGTGACGCCGCGGATCGTGAGGTCGCCGTCGACGAAGAAGTCGTCGCCCTTGACGTGGGCACCGGTGGACACGAACTCCATCGTCGGGAAGTTCTCGACGTCGAAGAAGTCCGCCGAACGGAGGTGGTTGTCGCGGCCCTCGTCGTTCGTGTCGAGCGACGTGACGTCCACGCTCGCCTCGACCTTCGCCTCGAGCGGGTTCTCCGGCGCGATGAGCGTCGCGCTCTTCATGCCGAACGTGCCGCGCACCTTCGAGATCATCATGTGGCGGACGCTGAAGGTCACCTCGCTGTGCGAGGGGTCGAGCACCCAGGTGCCCGCCTGGTAGCCGGGGATGTCGATCGTGGCGGTGTCAGTCATGCGGTTCCTCCGTGTGTGAGCCGGACGGATGCCGGCGGCTTACCGGGGTCAACGCCCAGACACCGCCGATCTATTCCGTTGAATAGAAAATTCTCTGCGAGCCGACTTCGGAGTGCCAGGAATCGGCGGATTTCGGACGTCGCATCCGGCATCGGGCGACACCCCGGTGAGCCGGGTCTAGAGTCGCGGCGTGAGCAGCACGACCTCCCCCAGCACTGTCGAGACCGCGACCGGATCGGGCGTCTCGAGGGCCGCGCGGGTGTCGGTCGCGGTCGGCTTCGTGCTCACCGGCGTCATCTGGGGGTCGAGCTTCCTCTTCATGAAGGTCGCCCTCGGCGGCCTCTCCCCCGCGCAGGTCGCGTGGTCGCGCCTCGTCCTCGGCGCGCTCGCGCTCGGGCTGTTCGTCGCGATCCGCCGTGAGGCGCTGCCCCGCCGCCTGGCCGTGTGGGGTCACATGACGGTGCTCGCCGTCTCGTTCTGCGTCGTGCCGTTCCTGCTCTTCTCGTGGGCGCAGCAGCACGTGACCTCCGGCCTCGCGAGCATCTACAACGCGACGACGCCGATCATGACCGCGATCATGGCGGCGCTCGTCTTCCGCGTCGAGCGACTGACGCCCGTGCAGGTCGGCGGCATCGCCCTCGGCATCTCCGGCGTCGTCGTGATCATCGCGCCGTGGCAGGGGCTCGACCTCTCGCAGAGCCTCGTGGCGCAGTTCGCGATCCTCGGCGCTACGGCGTGCTACGGCTTCAGCCTCGCCTATATGCGGCGGTTCGCGTCCGACACGGGCATGAGCCCGCTCATGTTCTCGTTCCTCAACATCGGCATCGCGGCGGCCATCATGGTGCTCCTGACGCCCGCCATCGCGCTGACCCCCGTCACCCTCGACCCCTGGATCGTCCTGAGCGTCTTGCTGCTGGGATGCCTCGGCACGGGCGTCGCGTACATCTGGAACCAGAGCACCGTGCGCGCTTGGGGCCCGACGCGGGCGTCGACCGTGACCTACATCACGCCGCTCGTCGGCGTCGTGCTCGGCCTGCTCGTCCTCGGGGAGCACCTCAGCTGGAACGAGCCCGTCGGCGCGCTCGTGGTGTTCCTGGGCATCCTGCTCGCACAGAACCGCGTGCGGTTCGGCAGGCGCTCGCGCGCCGCGTCGGCCGGGTGAGCCCGGACACGCGAAAGGGGGACGGATGCCGGCATCCGTCCCCCTTCGTGTAGAGCGACTGCGGGCTCAGCCCACCGAGATCAGGTCGATGACGAAGATCAGGGTCTTGCCGCCGAGGAAGTGACCGCCCGCGGGACCGTAGGCCAGGTGCGGCGGGATGACGAGCTCGCGGCGGCCGCCGACCTTCATGCCCGGGATGCCGTCCTGCCAGCCCTGGATGAGGCCGCGCAGCGGGAACTGGATGCTCTCGCCGCGGTTCCACGACGAATCGAACTCCTCGCCGGACTCGTACTCGACGCCGGCGTAGTGCACGGTCACGGTGTCGCCCGCCTTGGCCTCGGCGCCGTCGCCGACGATGAGGTCGCGGATGACGAGCTCCGAGGGCGCGGGACCCGTGGGGGCGTCGATTTCAGGCTTGGTGCGGTCATCAGTCATGCATCCATCCAACCCGACGGGGTGGACAGAGGCAAACGACCGCCCGCCGAGCGCGCCGATCGGGCCTTATGCAAAACTCAGCGCTCGGTGCCGCGGCGATGCCTGCGTGTCTACCGAGCGCTGAGCTGGTCTCTGCAACCAGCGTGCCAAACAGCGTCGTGGGGGTCAAGACCCGAAGGGCGGGTCCGGCGGGCTCCAACCCCTCCGCGCGCTACCCGGACAGCAGTGCGGCGCGCGCGGCGGCGGTCTTCGCGAGGAGCTCGCGCTCGTCGGCCGCCGCATTCGGGTCACGGCCCGTGACGGCGCGCTGGCGGGCCATCGCGAGCTGCGTGGCGTCCACGATGAACCCCTTCATGATGGGCGTCTTGTCACCCTGCAGCGTCTTGGCCCAATTGAGGCCGGTGCGGCGTCCGGCCGGCGTCGCGAGCATGTCGACCTCCTGCGACGTGAACCATCCGGCGGCCGCGTACTCGCCGAGCCGGACACGCGTCAGACGCGACTCCTCGCGGCGCAGCGCCAGGATCCCGATGATGAAGAGGATGAACAGCGGCACCTGCAGGAGCAGGTAGGTCGAGAAGAAGTCCGTGAAGACGGCCGAGCCGTTCCAGAAGGCGTGCAGCAGGATGGCACCGGACAGTCCCAGCAGCCACGGACCGATCGCCTGACCCGTCGAGGCCCCGCGGCGGGCGGCGAGCCCCAGTGCGAAGCCCGTGACGCTCGTGAACATGACGTGCGCGAACGGCGACATGATGCCGCGCACGAAGAATGTCGTGGTCGCCTGACCGGCCCCGCCCTCGATCCAGCTGATGGCGAAGTACTGGATGTTCTCGGTGAAGGCGAAGCCCGCACCGATGAGCGCGCCGTAGACGATGCCGTCGACCGGCCCGTCGAAGGCGCGCTTCGCCGTCGCGAAGATGATGAGGACGCCGAGGCCCTTGGCGACCTCCTCCACGATGGGCGCCTGCACGACGGTCCCGAAGACCTCGGCGGCGTAGGTGTTCGGATCGCCGAAGACGACCGACAGCAGGAGGTCGACCAGGAGCGCGATCGCGACCGAGGCGATGGCACCCCATGCGATCGCGAAGATCACGAGGCCGCGCGGCTCGGGCTCCCATCGGTCGATGAGGCGGATGGCGAAGAGGACGCCCGCGAGCGGGATGAGCGCGAGGATCGCGCCGAGCAGCGACGCACCCGTTCCGATGAACGTGAGGAAGTACCCCACCAGCGCGATGAGGAGCAGAACGAGGATGCCGCCGATCCAGATGGGAGCGCTGCGACCCGAGCGCGCCGGCGGGGCGGCCGGAACGGGCTGAGGCGTGACAGCGGGCGCCGAGATGGGCGCAGGCGGCGTGAGGCCCGGGCGCGCGAGCGGCGACGGGAAGGCCGCGGGTGTGCGATCCCCGTCGGGTGAGTCGAACCCAGAGTGCGTCATGCGCCCAGCCTACGGACGGCGCGCATGTAGCGTGGAAGGATGCGCTTCGCCCACGTGACCCCACCGGGGTCCGACGAACCGCGCCTCGCCGTCATCCGCGGCGAAGAGGCCCTCATCGTCGCAGATCTGTTCGCCGGAGCTCCCCGATTCCTCGAGGAGCTCATCGCAGGAGGCGACGAGCTGCTCGAGCGGGTAAGGGATGCTGCCGCCCACGCGGGGCCGGGACTTCCGGTCGCCGCCCTCTCCTTCGCCTCGGCCGTCCTGAGCCCGCCCGTCATCCTGGCGATCGGCCTGAACTACGCCGCGCACTCGAGCGAGCTGGGGCTCAAGACCGACTCGACGCCGACCGTCTTCGTCCTCTGGCCCAACTCGCTCGGAGCGCACGACGACACGATCAGCTGGCCACGGTCGCTGAGCGAGTCCGTCGACTACGAGGCCGAGCTCGGCGTCATCATCGGCCGCCCCGCGAAAGACGTCTCGCCCGAAGAGGGCCTGTCGCACGTATGGGGCTACACGGTGGTCAACGACATCACGGCCCGCGATATCCAGTACTCCGAGGCGCAGTGGTCGCGCTGCAAATCGTTCGACGGCTTCACGCCGACGGGTCCGTACGTCGTGACGGCCGACGAGGTGCCCGATCCGCAGGACCTGCACATCTGGACGGTGCTCGACGGCCACACGCTTCAGGATGCCTCGACCAATCAGATGGTGAGGTCGGTCGCGACGCTCATCTCGCAGGTGTCGCGCTCGGCGACGCTCCTGCCCGGCACGCTCATCTCGACGGGCAGCCCCGGCGGCGCCGGCTACTCTCGCGACCCGCAGGTGTTCCTGCGCGATCGGTCGACCGTGACGGTGGGGATCGACGGGATCGGCCAGCTCACGACGCACTGCCGCATCCTCGACTGACACGACGAAGCGGCGAGCGCCGTGGGGGCGCCCGCCGCTTCGTGAAGCGCGCTGCTGCTATCCGTTGAGGACCTCGGAGCAGTCGACGGAGACGCCGCCGATCTCCCAGACGCCGGGGCCGAGCTCCTGGCACTGCCGCAGGATCTCCTGCGTCAACTGCCCTGCGGCCGCGCCCAGAGCGATGACGACGAAGATCGCGACGATGATGCCGATGATCGTGAACACGCTGCTGATGATGATGGCGGCGACGGCCCACCCGTTCTTCTGACCGGCCTTCTTGCTCTGCACGAGGGCCACGATGCCGAGGACCAGCGCGATGAGGCCCGTGAAGAACGACAGGACGAAGGCGACGATGCCGAGGACCCGGCCCGGCTGCGACGGCGGCGGAGCGGAGTACTGCGGAGTCGGCGGCGGAGCGGCGTTGTACGACCCATAGGGCGAGCCCGCGGGCTGCTGGCCGTAGGCCGGGGGCGGGCTGTAGGGCGGCGGCTGGGTGCCGTCGGGCGGCGGAGTGGTCATGTGCAAGCCTCCAGGTCGGAAAGGGATGCTCTCGAACCTAGCGACACCGCGACCGGCGCGCACACCGACTCCGCCGCCGCGGGTGATCAGACGTGGTCGACTCGCTCGGCGGCGGGCTCGGCATCCGTCTCGGCCGCGTCGATGTCGACGGGAGTCTCGTCGCGCACGATCGGGATCGCCTCCGTGATCGACTCGAGACCCGAAAGGCGCGCAGGCGACAGCTGCTTCGTCACTTCTTCGCGCGACATCAGCCCCGCCTCGACGACGAGGTCGGCGACGCTGTGCCCCGTGAGAAGCGCGGTCTTGGCCAGCGCCGCGGCTGCGGAGTAGCCGATGAAGGGCGTGAGGGCCGTGATGACGCCGACGGACGACCCGACCATCGCGCCCAGCCGCTCGCGATTGGCAGTGATGCCGTCGACGCAGTTGACGCGCAGCGTCCGCATGGCGCGGCGCATCCAGGTGATCGACTGGAAGATCGAGTGCGCGATGACCGGCTCGAAGGCGTTGAGCTGCAGCTGTCCGCCCTCGACGGCCATCGTGACGGTGAGGTCGGCGCCCGCGACGGCGAACGCGACCTGGTTGACGACCTCGGGGATGACGGGATTCACCTTGCCGGGCATGATGCTCGACCCGGCCTGCTGCGCGGGGAGGTTGATCTCGCCGAATCCGGCCTGCGGCCCGGACGACAGCAGTCTCAGGTCGCTGCAGATCTTCGACAGCTTGATCGCGTTGCGCTTGAGCGATGCCGAGAACGACATGAACGAGCCCGTGTCGCTCGTGGACTCGACGAGGTCGTCGGCGGTGGCCAGGTCGAGGCCCGTGATGCCGCGCAGATGGCGCACGACGGCAGCCGCGTAGTCGCGGTGCGTCGTGATGCCCGTCCCGATCGCGGTCGCGCCCATGTTGACCTCATACAGGAGGTACGCGTTCTCCTTGAGACGCTGGTGGTCGTAGCCGAGCGTCGTGGCGAAGCCGTGGAACTCCTGGCCGAGCGTCATGGGGACGGCATCCTGGAGCTGCGTCCGCCCGATCTTGAGGACGTCGTGGAATTCGACGGCCTTCGCGAGGAAGGACCGGCGGAGGAGGTCGAGCTCCTCGAGCAGCGACTTGAGGTCGAGGCTCAGGCCGACCTTGATCGCCGTCGGGTAGACGTCGTTGGTCGACTGGCTGCGGTTGGTGTGATCGATCGGCGAGAGGTACGCGTAGTCGCCCTTCTCTCGGCCGGCGAGCTCGAGCGCGATGTTGGTGATGACCTCGTTCGCGTTCATGTTCGTCGACGTGCCGGCGCCGCCCTGGATGACCCCCACGACGAACTGGTCGTGGAACTGGCCGTCGATGACCAGCTGAGCGGCGCGGTCGATGAGGTCGGCGCGCTCGGCGTCCAGGACGCCGATCTCCTTGTTCGCGCGCGCCGAGGCCTGCTTGACCATCGCGAGGGCCTTCACGAGGTCGGCGTAAACCGAGATGGGCCGGCGCGAGATCGGGAAGTTGTCGAGAGCGCGCGCCGTGTGAATGCCCCAGTAGGCGTCGGCGGGGATCTCCATGGATCCCAGTGAGTCGGTCTCGATGCGGGTGCGCGGCGTTGCGTCCTGAGCCATGTGGTGCAGTCCTCGTGGGTAGTCACGGCGGTGTGAAGGGGATGCTTCGAGCCTACCTTCGGGACGTTGTCCGGTTGCTCGCCATCGTGGACAGATCCCGCTGTTCGATCGCCGCCGTGTACAGGTCGGCTGTCAGGAGCGGCGCTTGCGCGAGAACTCCTCGAGCCGCTCCTCGGGCGTGAGGAGCGACATCCGCTCCACCCACTCGGCCGAGAAGTAGTCGCCGGTCGGGGCATCCACGACGGGGACGACGGCGTGCGTGATCGTCTGGTCGTAGACGTGCACGAGGTGGAACGACTGGCCCGCGTCCATGCCGTTGACCTCCACCGCGGGACGCGTGAGGTTCATCGTGTAGCACGTGGCCGCCGCGACGCTGACCGGGATGCCGGCGAAGGTGCCGCTCGTCGAGTAGTGCAGATGACCGGCCAGGATGCCGCGCACATCGCTGCCGCGGACGATCTCGGCGAGCCTCGGCTGATCGCGGAGCTCGAGGATGTCGAAGAGCGGCAGGTGGCTCGGCAGCGGCGGATGGTGCATCGCCAGCAGCGTCCCGAGCGGCGCGGGAGTCGCGAGGACCCCGCGAAGCCATGCGAGCTGCCCCTCGTCGAGGTCGCCGTGGTGCCAGCCGGGCACCGACGTGTCCAGAGCGACGAGGCGGAGCCCGCCGAGGTCCCAGACCCCGGTCACGGGCTCCTCGGTGGGCTCTTCTCCCAGCAATGCGCTGTGCAGCGCGGGCCGCTCGTCGTGGTTGCCCGAGACCCACACGAGGGGAGCACCGAGCCGCTCTGCGACCGGCTCGACGGCAGCCCTGAGGGCGGCGTACGCCTCCGGCTCGCCGAGGTCGGTGAGGTCGCCGGTGAACACGATGGCGTCCGGTCGCACGCCGGTGCGCTCGATCGCCTCGAGCGTCCTGGCGAGATTCGCGGCCGTGTCGTAGCGGCCGGCGAGCGGCGGATTGCCGGCGAGCAGGTGGGTGTCGCTCACGTGGAGGATCGTGCGTCGTGCGGGTGGATACTGTCCGAACTGCACGGGCTCCATGCGGCGAGTCTATTGCGCGACGGTCTGGACGCTCTGGGTGCACGCGGGGTCGTACGGACGGTCGCCGAAGACCGCCTGCCATTCCTGCTCCGTCGTGACGCGACCGGCGATGACGCACGCGCGCTGCAGCCAGATCTCGGGGTCGGCCGAGATCGCGATTGCGCTCCCGTCGGGCAGGTCCGCGAAGAGGGTTCGATCATCCCGAGGCTGGAGCGGATCGCCGCCAGGGCGCAGCCAATCACGAAATGACTCGGTCCAGTCACCGAGAACCCAGGTGAACAGCGCACCGTCCATACTCGCCGTCACGACCTCGCTATCCGAGCGGAACCCCACGGCGCGCACGACGTCGCGATGCCCTGCGAGAACCTCTTCGAGGTCGCCGCCTTCTGCACTCCACACCCAGGCTTGATCGCCCGCCGCGGTGGCCACACGTGTGCCGTCGGGGCTGAAAGCGCCGTCCCACACCGCGGCCGGCATCTCGAGAAGCCAGGAGCGACCGGGATCCGCGATATCGACGATGCGGGCAGCCCGACGCCCCTCGCGCAGCAGGAGGGATCGCCCGTCCGGACTGACGGCGAGGAGCCCGTCCCCGTCGACCTCATCGAGGAGCGCGCCCGTTGTCGTGTCGTACACGGCGGTGGGCCCGAATCCACTCGCGTAGAGCCTCGTGCCATCGGCCGAGAACCGCACTCGCCCGAACGAGTTCGCCCAGCTGGGAGACCCGGGATTGGTCCCCGCATGCGGAAGGTGCAGCCTGAGCGGCTTGTCAGGGGATTCCACGTGCCAGACCATGATGTTGTCCCCGTCTGCGGTCTGCGGCAGCGGCGCGATGACAGCTCCCAACGACCGATCCGGCGAGTACTCGATGTCAAGAGCTTGGGCGCCGAACATGGGAAAGGTCAGCTCACCGGCTAGGGCGCCGCCCCTGTCGAGCGTGCGCAGGTCGGGCGCATGGCACGCGCTCACGGGCCAGCAGCCCTCCCTCAGGACGCTGAGCGCGATCCGTCCGCCCGGGCCCTGGGCGGCGTCCAGGACGATTCCCTCGCCGGCCCGGGCCCAGGCGACCTGAGCCCGCTGATCGAGGTCGATCACCCTCGCGCTGATCTCGTCGTCGATGACCAGCGCGGTGGCGTCGTCCGCGAGCCGCATCGCCTCGATGCCGCTGCCGTCGCTCAACCTCACCACGCTCACGATGCGCGGCCCCCGGCCCATGACATCCAGCAGGGCCCTCCTGGTTGTCGGCGAATCCCAGAGCTGGATCGCGTCCGCAGCCAGCAGAAGCGCACGCTCGTACACGTGTTCCTCCCCGGCGAGAGCGGCGACCCGGCGGGCATCGTCGATCACCGCCTGGCGGTTGCCTGCTTCGGTCTGGACGGCTGCAACCGTGCCCGCCGCCAGCGCCACCACCGCGAGCGTCGCCGTGGCCCCGGCAAGCCAGCGCAGCCGCGTCACCGATCGCCGTTCGCGCTTCAGCTGCAGCCGGGTCGTCGCGATGTCAGCCGCTTCCAGCTCGACGGACGCGTCCAGGAACGCGGCCTCCACCGCCGGCAGAACCGGCCTCCCGGTATTCCGCCATTGGACCGCGGCGCTGAGTCGTCCCCCGCGGTACAGCTCGCTGTCGGGGCGCTCCATCGAATCCCAGGCCTGCGCTGCGGCGTGAAGATGCCGCATGATCCGCTGACCTTCGACATCATCGGCCAGCCACTCCCGCAGCCGCGGCCACTCGCGCGCGACGGCTTCATGCGCCAGCTGGTAGGAATCCGCGTCACTTGTGACAAGGCGCGCATCTACGAGCCGCTCGACCACGCGCGCGTGCGCATCGTCGATCGCGATCGAGGAGCGATCCACGCGCTGGCAGATCACTCCCGCGCCGTCCGAAGGCTCGACGAGCCGCAGCAGGATATCGCGCGCGATCCGAGCGCCTTGATCCGACAGCGCCGAGAAGACTTCCTCCGCGGTCTGGGCCACGGCGCCTTCGATCCCTCCCGACGCGTGGTAGCCGTCGACAGTCAGCACGCGACCTTCGCGGCGCTGCCACGCCTGGCGCAGCGCATGGGAGAGCAACGGGAGATTCCTCCCGTCGGCGTCCCGCGCGAGCACCTCGACGAGGCCCGGCTCGAGGATGAGCCCGGCATGCTGCGCGGGCTTCTCGATGACGGCGCGCAGCCCCTCGGCCGGCAGCGGGCCGAGCATCAGCAAGTGCGACTGGATGAGTCCGGCGAAACCCTGATTGTCGGCGAGGTCTCCGAGCCGGTCCGCCCTGATGGTGATGACGACCGTCCCCTGGAATACCGCGCGCCCGACTTCCTCGAAGAACAGCCGGATCTCATCCGGGTCGTCGTGAGCGAAGGCCTGTTCGCACTGGTCGATGATCAGAAGGGACTCGTGCTCCTGCGCTCCGACGTCGCGGAGGGTCTCGACCGGGCGCTCGCCCGGCGTGACGATGACGACTCGTCGGCCGCGGGCGGTGAAGCGGGAGGCGATTCCGGCTCGGACGAAGGACGACTTTCCGACACCGGAGGATCCGGACACGATGAGGACGCCGCGTTCCTCCAGCTCTTGCACCGCCCTGTCCAGATCCGCTTCGCGGCCGAAGAAGCGCTCCCCGTCCTCGATGCCGGCGGGCGGGAGCCCGAAGTACGGGCACTCGGCGCTGGATGCTCGGAACGGCGCTCCCGAGTCCAGGGACGGGTCCTGCACCAGGATCGCCTGCTCGAGTGACGCGAGCTCGGGGCAGGGATCGAGGCCCAGCTCGTGCGCCAGGAACGCGCGCCCACGGCGGATTGCCTCCAGCGCCTCCGCCTGTCGGCCCTGGCGGTACTGGACGAGTCCCAGGATGACCCAGCGGCGTTCGCGCATGGGCGCCTCGGCGACTCTCGCGCGCGCCCCGGCGGCCGCGTCGACGAGGTTCCCCGAGTCCAGAAGGGCCTCGAGCAGCGACTCCTCCGCGGCGAGGCGGATCTCGTCGAGCCGAGTCGACTCGATCCGGGCCGGCTCCCAGTCCTGCAGCTCGGCGAAAGGCTGTCCTCGCCAGAGCACCAGCGCCTCCGAGAAGGCGTGGACCGCCCGGTCTGGTTCGCCGAGCTCGAGGAGCTCCGCGCCGCGCTCGGTCAGCCGCTCGAAGCGCCCAGCATCCAGCTCGACTCTTTCGGGCACGAGCCGGTAGCCGCGTGAGGTCGTCTCGATCGCCGTCGGCGGCAGTTCGCGTCGCAGGCGCATGATGCAGCCGGGGATCACCTTCGCCCAGGTGGGCGGCAGGCCATCACCCCACAGCGCAGCGGCGATGGTCTCGAGCGGGACTGTCCTGCCGATCTGCGTCGCCAGGGCGCCGAGCACCAGGCGATCGCGCGGAGCCGGGACGACCCGGCCATCATCCAATGTCAGTGCCCCCAGCACGCCGACGTTCATGACGTCACTGTGATCTCGGTCCCGATATGCGTCAAGTGGCCCGATATCAGGCTGTTATCACCGCGCCCCATCCTGACATCGGCCTGTTAGCGGCTGACCGCAGCGGAGGAGGATGCCTGGGGCGGCTATTGCGCGACCGCTGGAACACCCTCGGTGCACGCGGGGTCGTAGGGGCGGTCCTCGAACACCGTCGCCCACTCCTCTTGCGTGAGATCGCGGCCGGCGATGTCGCAGGCGCGCTCGAGCCAGATCTCGGGGTCGGCGGAGATGCCGCTGAACTCGCCGTCGGGGAGGACGGACACGAGAGTGCGCTCATCACGCGGCACTTGAACCGCGTCGCCTTCGCGTTGCCAATCGCGGAACGACGCACTCCAGTCGTCGAGCCTCCACGTGATGATCGCCCCGTCGGCGCCCGCCGTCACGAGCTCGTCCTCGGAGCGGAAGGCCACGCTCGTGACATTGTCGGAATGCCCCGCCAACGTCTGCCGCAGCGCCCCCGTGGCTTCCTGCCAAACCCAGACGCGGTCCGCCGCGGTCGTGACCACCTCTGTGCCGTCAGGACGGAATGCGCCGTCGAACACGAAGGTGGGCATCTCCAGCACGTGCGAACGGCTGGGGTCGTCCAGGTCGAGGATTCGCACAGCCGTGCGGCCCTCGCGGACGAGGACCGACTCACCGTCGGGGCTCACAGCGAGGATGCCCTCGCCTTGGAGCTCGCCGAGGAGCGCGCCGGTCCGCGTGTCGAAGACGGCGGTGGGCCCGTACCCGCTCGCATAGAGTCGCGTGCCGTCGGGCGAGAATCGCACTCGCCCGAAGGCGTTCGCCCAGTTGGCGGCTCCGGGGTTGGTCCCCGCGTGCGGGAGGTCGAGCAGCATCGGCGCGTCCGGCGTCTCCACCCTCCAGATCGCGATGTTGTCGGGTCCGCCGATGTAGGGAAGCGGCCTGACGGCCGCCGCCAGTGAGCGATCGGGCGAGTACTCGAAGTCGATCACCATCTCGAGGCCGCCGTAGAGGATCTCCTGGCGTCCGGCTTCGCCGGGGTCCAGCGCGCGCACCAAGGGAGGCTCGCACCCCGGGTCGCCCTCGTCGCAGTCCTCCCACACACTGACCGCGAGCCGGCCGTCGGGCGCTGCGGCAGCGTCGATCACCCTGTAGCCCCCCGGAGCGTACGCCGCGACCTGTGTGCGTCGATCGAGATCCATGATCCGGGCGCCTGCCGACTCCATGTCGACGACGGCAGCCGTCGTTCCGTCCGGCGCGAGGGACATCTGCTGGATGCCGACGTCGCCAGGCGTCCGCGTCACGCTCACGATCCGGGGGCTGCGGCCCATGACATCCAGGAGAGCGGTGCGCGTCGCCGGTGCGTCCCACATCCGGATGGACTCGACTGCGAGGAGCAGCGCGCGCTCGTACACAGGCTCCGACACGGCGACGGCGGCGACCCGTCGTGCGTCATCGATGACGGCTCGCTCGTTGGCTGCGCCGGCCTGGACCGCCGCGACCGCGCCGGCGGCGAGGGCGATGACGGCGAGCGAGGCCGTGGCGCCGGCCAGCCGGCGCAGGCGCCTGACCGTGCGACGCTCCTGCTGCAGCTGGCGCTGCGTCGCCGCCGCGTCGGCCGCTTCCCGTTCGACCGCGGCATCCAGAAAAGCGGCCTCCGTGGCTGCCAGCACGGGTCGCGTCGATTCCCGCCATTGCGCCGCGGCGCTCAGTCGAGGACCCCGGTAAAGCTCGCTGTCGGGCCGCCCCATGGCGTCCCACGAGTTCGCCGAAGACGTGAGGTGATGCAGGATCCGCTGACCCTCGACATCGTCCGCGAGCCATTCCCGCAGCCGCGGCCACTCTCGGGCGACCGCTTCGTGCGCCAGCTCGAGCGACCCCTCATCGCTCGTCATCAGACGAGCGTCGACGAGCCTCTCCGCCACGCGCGCGTGCCCATCATCGACGGCGATCGACGCGCGGTCGACCCTCTGGCAGATCACTCCCCCGCCCGGAGACGCCTCGACGAGACGGAGCAGGATGTCGCGCGCCTGTCGCGCGCCGTCTTCGGAGAGTCCTGCGAAGACCTCCTCGGCTGTCTGAGCGACCGCGCCGTCGATCTCACCCGAGGCGCGATAGCCGTCGACGCTCAGCACCCGCCCCTCACGCCGCTCCCAGATCTGGAGGAGCGCGTGTGACAGGAGCGGCAGACTCCGCCCGTCCGCGTCGCGGACGAGGATCTCGACGAGTCCGGGTTCGAGGATGAGGCCGGCCTGTTCGGCCGGCTTCTCGATGACGGCACGCAGCCCCTCGTCGGACAGCGGACCCAGCATGAGCAGATGGTCCTGGATCAGCCCCGCGAAGCCGTGGTGGTCCGCGAGGTCGCCGAGCCGATCGGCACGGATCGCCATCACAAGTGGACCGCGGAACAGCATCCGGCCGATCTCATCGAAGAACCCTCGTGTCTCATCCGGGTCGTCGTTGGCAAAGGCCTGCTCGCACTGGTCGACGATCAGCAGCGACTCCCGATCGTGGGCCGGGATCTCTCGAACTGTCTGGACGGGATGCTCTCCGGGCGTGACGACCGTGAACCGCCTGCCGTGTGCGGCGAAGTGGGCGGCGATCCCGGCACGAACGAACGACGACTTGCCGACACCCGACGAGCCCGAGACGACGAGCACGCCGTGACGCTCGAGACCGTGCAGCGCCCGGGCGAGCTCCTCCTCGCGACCGAAGTAGCGCTCCCCGTCATCGACGCCCGCGGGCGGAAGGCCGAAGTACGGACACTCTGCGCTCGCCGCGTGGAAGACCGCAGCCGACTGCAGCGCCGGATCCTGGCGGAGGATCGCCTGCTCGAGCGCCGCGAGCTCCGCGCAGGGATCCAGGCCCAGCTCGGTGGCGAGCAGCTCACGCCCGTGACGGATCGTCGCCAGAGCGTCGGCTTGACGCCCTTGCCGGTACTGGGCGAGGCCGAGGATGACCCAGCGCCTCTCGCGCATCGGCGACTCTGCGACGCGGGCGCGCGCTTCGGCTGCCGCGTCGAGCAGGTCACCGGACTGCAGCCGCGCCTCAAGCAGGGATTCCTCCGCGGCCAGACGGATCTCGTCCAGCCGGAACGACTCGATGAGGGCGGGCTCCCAGTCGGCCAGCTCGGCGAACGGCTGGCCTCGCCATAGTGCGAGGGCTTCCGAGAGCGCGTGGGACGCGCGATCGGGCTCGCCGAGCTCGAGCAGCTGCCCGCCCCGCGCGACGAGCCGCTCGAATGCGGCGGCATCCAGGGCGACGGCATCCGGCTCGAGCCGGTAGCCGAGCGCCGTGGTCTCGATCGCGCCGGCAGGCAGGAGGCGGCGCAGCCGCATGATGCAGCCCGGCACGACCTTCGACCACGAGGGGGGCAGGTCCTCTCCCCACAGCACACCGGCGAGCGACTCCATCGCCACGGGCTTGCCGACCCTTGCGGCAAGCGCCCCGAGGACGAGGCGGTCGCGAGGAGCGGGGGCGATCCGGCCACCGTCGAGAGTCAGCACCCCCAGTACGGCGAGGTCCATGACGCCATGGTGAGACCCAACCAGATATGCGTCAAGGCCACTGATATCGGGCTGATAACGGTGCCGCGGGGTCCGGTATCGGCCTGATAACCGGCGGTCCTCGAATGAGACGAGCAGCGCGACGCTGCCCGCAGAACAAGAGAGGACAAGTCATGTCCACGAATCGTCAACACTCCGGCTGGATGAGTCGGCTCGCACTCGCCGCTGCGCTCCTGGCCGCGGGCGGCGTCGTCGGCTGCACCGCGGTTCAGGGGTCGGCCGGGGCGCCGCCTGACGAACCCTCGGAGGCGATCCCGCTGCCCTCGAGCGGCGAACTCGAACCGGGCACCTATCTCGTCACGGGCTACGCCGTCCCGTTCGAGATCACCGTTCCGGATGGATGGGAGTCCTTCGGATGGGGTGTCCTGAAGGCGAACGCCGAGGAATGGGAGGTCTTCGTCAACTTCCTGGAGCCCGACCGCGTCGCGACGGATGGCTGCGCATGGCGGGGCACGCTCGTCGAGATCGAGCCGACACCCGAGGCCTACGCGGCCGCGATGGCGGCTCAGACCTCCACCGAGACCACGTCACCCGTCGAGATCACGATGGGCGAGTATGTCGGCCTCGAATTCCAGTACTCCGTCGAAGAGGACGTGGACATCACGGAATGCACGGTCGACCACATCTGCCTCTTCGCGAATGTCGGCGACTCCGACTGCGGGCGAGTGTACTCGGAGGTCACCGAGCAGGAGACTGAGCGGATCATCGACCTGGAGGGACAGCTGACGATGTTCGCGGTGGGGGAGTTCCAGCCCGTCGATCCGTCGCTCACGGACGAGGCCCAGGCCGTCTTCGACTCCATCACGTTCGTCAGCGACTGAGCGCGAACGGAGGAGCGTGATCGGATGCTGCGTCCTCGGTCAGCCCGGGCGCACAGCATCCGATGGTCCACGACACGCCGGTTCGTAGCGGGTCTCGCCGAATACGTCGGCCCATTCCTCGCGTGTGAGCGCGCGACCCGCGAGATCGCATGCATGCTCGGCCCACGCGGACGGGGAGCCCACCACCAGGGCCGCCGATCCGTCCGGCTGCTCGATCGCGAGAGTCCGCTCCTCGAGCGATTCCGCGCCGGCCGACGAGCCCCTGATGGCTGCGAAGTCGCCGTCCGGCTGCCATTCGATGATCGTGCCATCTGCTCCGGCGGTCAGCAGGCGACCGTCGGAGCGGAAGGCGACACCGTTGACCGCGCCGGTGTGAGCACGAAGTGCGTGGACCTGCCGGCCCGCCCTCGCGTCCCAGATCGTCGCGACGCCGTTCGAGGACGCCGTGGCCAACTCCGAACCATCCGGCGAGAAGGCGGCCGCCATGACGGATGCCGTGTGCGAGAGCGTGCTCCCCGAAGCGTCCGGGTCGTCCAGGTCGATGACTCGGACCCCGTTCACTCCCTGCGAGACGGCGATCGTGCGCCCGTCCGCACTCGCGGCGAGCAGCCCCGAGCCGTCGATCCGGGCGATCGGCCTCGCCGTCGCCACATCGAACACCGAGATCGGTCCGAAGCCGCTTGCGAGCAGCTGCGTCCCGTCCGGCGAGAACTCCACCGTGCCGAACACCTGCAGCTCCGGTGTGATCGTCGGGTTGCTCCCTACCTCCTCCAGGCCGAGAAGGATCGGGTGCGACGGGTCGGCGACCTTCCACACGGCGATGTTGCCGGGCGCCCGATACCAGGGGACGGGGGCGATCGCCGCGACGAGCGAGCCGTCCGGTGAGAAGGCGATGTCCGCGATCGGATACGGGAACCCCGTGTAGCGCGTGCCGGGAGCCGCGGCGTCCGCCATTCTCGGCATCCGGGTCGCGTCCTCGGTGACGTCCAGGATCCGCAGCCCTACCTCGGTGCAGTCGTCGTCCCAGCACTCGCTGTTGGCCCAGCTCACCGCGACGCGGTCGCCGGATGGTGCGAGCTCCGACGCGAGGAAGGAGGTTCCCTCCTCGCTCAGCCCGAGCACCCGTAGGCCCTCGGCGACGTCGAAGACCGCGACATCCTCTTCGCTGTCGATCGTCGTCGCGAGCTCTCCCTGCGGGGTCGCGCTCAGCTGCGTCAGCCTCACGTCATCCGGTGCCCGAACGATCCCGACGGCGAGGGGTCCGCGCTCCAGCACCCGCAGCAGCTCACGCCGCGTCTCGGTCGCGTCGGAGATGCGGATGGCCTCGAGCGCGAGGAGGAGCGCGCGGTCGAATGCGGGCTCGCCGCGCGCCAGCGCCGCGACACGTCGCGCTTCGGCGACTGTCGCCCGCTCGTCCGCGACGCCCGCCTGCACGGCCGCGACGCCGCCCGCGGCGAGGGACGCGACCGCGAGGACCGCAACCGCGCTCGAAAGCCATCGAAGCCGCCGGACGGTGCGCCGCTCGCTCGTGAGTCGACGCTGCGCGTCCGCGAGGCTCTCGACCTCCTGTGCCGACGACGCTGCGAGGAAGTCCGACTCGACGGGCGTGAGGGCGATGTCCGCCGAGTCCCGCCATTCGAGGGCGGCCGACAGACGTGCGCCACGGTAGAGCTCGCTGTCTGGACGACTCATCCCGTCCCAAGCCGTCGCCGCGGTGGCCAGATGCGAGAGGATCCGCTGTCCGTCCACGTCCTCTTCGAGCCATGCGGCCAGTCGCGGCCACGCGCGGGTGAGAGCTTCGTGCGACAGCTCCACGGAGCCGTCGTCGGTCGTCAGGAGTCGCTCCTCGACCAGTTGGCCGAGGACTCGGGCGTGGGCCTCATCGAGCACGACACGGTCCCTCGGGACGCTGCGGGCGACGAGCGGGACACCGGGCGACGACTCGATGAGACGCAGGAGGATCTCGCGGACGAGCTTCTGATCGTGGGCCGACAATCCTACGTAGAGCTGCTCGGCCGTCCGGGCCACCGAACCCTCGATGCCGCCCGACTCCCGATAGCCGTCGACCGTCAGCGTGCGGCCTTCCCGTCGCAGCCAGGTCTGCCGAAGCGAATGCGAGACAAGCGGCAGGGCCCCGCCATGCGCCTCCCGGAGGAGCAGATCGACGAGCCCGGGCTCGAGGAGCAGCCCCGCGCGCCGCGCCGGCTCCTCGATCGCCGCCCGCATGCCCTCCTCCGAGAGCGGACCCAGCATCGTCACGTGACTGCGCAGCACCCCGGAGAACTCGGCGTGCAGCGCGAGGTCTCCCAGACGATCGGCCCGGATCGCGACGATGAGCGGTCCGCGGAAGAGCTGCTCGACCAGGCGACGGAAGAACGCGCTCCGCTCCTCCTCGTCGGCGCACGACACGAGAGCCTGCTCGCACTGATCGACCACGAGGACGTCCGTCGATCGCATCGGGGGCAGCGCGTCGAGGGTCCGGACGGGGTGCGCGCCCGGCGTGACGACGATGACCTCGCGGCCGCGAGCCGTCAGCTGGGCGCCGAGCCCCGCACGCACGTAGGAGGACTTGCCGACGCCCGACGGCCCTGCGACGACGATCACGCCGTGCTCGTCGAGCGCGCGGAGCCCCTCGGCGACCTCGACCTCGCGCCCGAAGTAGTCCTCGGCATCCTCGATTCCGGCGGGTGCGAGCCCGAAGTAGGGACAGTCGGTGCTCGGCGCGTGGAGCACACTCCCGGACAGCAGCGCCGGGTCCTGAGTGAGGACGGCCTGCTCCAGCGCCGCAAGCTCGGCGCATGGATCGAGGCCCAGCTCTGCTGCGAGCAGCGCGCGCCCGCGGCGCACAGTGGCGAGAGCCTCCGACTGCCGCCCCTGCCGGTACTGGGCGAGGGCGAGGATCGCCCATCGGTGCTCTCGGAACGGAGCCTCGGCGACGCGCGCACGTGCGAGCGCGGCCGCCTCCTGGAGGTCCCCCGTCGCGAGCATCGCCTTGAGCAGCAGCTCCTCGGCGCCGAGCCGCCGCTCTTCGAGCCGATCCGAGAGGATCCGGGCAGGCTCCCAGTCCGACAGCTCCACGAAGGCCTGGCCGCGCCAGAGGCCGAGCGCATGAGAGATCGCATGCGCGGCACGGTCGGGCTCGCCGAGATCGAGGAGCTCCGTCCCACGGGCGACCTGTTGCTCGAAGCTCTCGGCATCGATGTCGAGATCCCCGGGCACGAGCCGATACCCGAGCGGCGTCGTCTCGATGCGGGCGGGCTTGATCACCTTGCGCAGCCGCACGATGCAGCCGGCGACGATCTTCGACCACGACGCGGGTGCCTCGTCGCCCCATAGCGCCCGCGTGAGCGACTCGACCGATACCGCCGCGCCGACGCGTGCGACAAGCGCCGCGAGCACGGTTCGATCACGCGGGGCGAGGGGGACTCGACCATCGTCGATCGTCAGCGCCCCCAGAACGCAGACGTTCATGAGCACACTGTGGAACGGCCCGTCGACCTCGTCAAGAGCGCCGATACCGCACCGTTACCGGCGCTCGACGACCCGACGACGGATCGATACCGACGGGTTCTCGAATGGGTCCAGCGGCATCTCCGCCGCTCCATACGAGAAAGGGCATGTCGATGTCCATTCAATCCCGGCGCTTCGGCGCCACTCGTGTCGGCGGATCACGCGGCGGACGTCTCGGTCTCGCGCTCCTGCTATCCGCCGGACTCGTCGCCTGCTCGGCTCCCGAGGAGGAGCCGACGACTGCTTCACCTGAGGACGTCGTCAGCGCGTCGCTCCCGGAGGCCGGCGAGCTCGACGCAGGCACGTACGTCGTCTCGCGGTTCGGCATCCCGTTCGAGATCACCGTCGGCGAGGGATGGCATTCTCTCGACGGCTGGGCGCTCATCAACGGCGTCGCGGGGGAAGAGGGGGCGTTCCTCACCTTCCTCGCGCCATCGTCCGTCCCGACCGACGGGTGCACGTGGCGCGGCGCCCTGGTCGACGTCGATCCCTCGGTGGACGGATTCGTCGCGGCCCTCGCCGCGCAGGCCTCGACGGCGACCACCCCTCCTCAGCCGATCGCCGTGGATGGATACGCCGGCGTCGAGGTCGCCATCAACGTCGAAGACGACGTGGTCATCGACGCCTGCTCCGACAACCGCGTCTGTGTCCACTCGGAATCGCGGACGGATTGCTCGCGGTGGTACGCGCGTCCGACGGAGCGCGAGACCTATCGGGTGATGGACCTCGACGGGGACCGGGTCGTCCTCACGGTCGGAGAATTCGCGCCGACGTCCGAGGCGCTCGCTGAGGAGGCGCAGGCCGTCTTCGACTCGATCACGTTCGTCAGCGACTGAGTGGGCCGATCAGGGCCGAGGGCGGATGCCGGCTTGGTGGCGGCATCCGTCCTCCGTGGTTGAATCTGCCGCTGCGCCGATCGCGCCGGGCGCTTCTACTCCGTCGCTGCGGAGCCAGTCGTGCAGGCCGGGTCGTACGGACGGTCCTCGAACAGCGTTGCCCACTCCTCCTCGGTGAGGCCGCGCCCGGCGACGTCGCAGGCCCGCTCGAGCCACATGTCGGGGTCGGCCGAGATTCCCACGGCGCTGCCGTCGGGTTTGTCGAGCACGAGCGTCCGCTCATCGCGCTCCATCAGGAACTCGTTGCCCTCCGTGATCCAATCGCGGAACGCTGCGGTCCAGTCGTCGAGCACCCAGGTGATGAGGGCTCCATCCGTGCCCGCCGTCACGAGCTCACCGGTCGGTGTGAAGGCCACCGACCGGACGTCGCCCACATGCCCGTCCAGCGATTCCCGGAGGTCTCCCGTTTCGGCGGACCACAGCCAGGCGTGGTGTCCCGCGGTCGTGACCACCTGCGTGCCGTCCGGGGTGAACGCACCGTCGATGACGGCGGCGGGCATCTCCAGGATCCGGGGCGCCGCCGGGTCGGCGAGATCGACGATCCGCGCCGCCGTGCGACCCTCGCGCAACAGGATCGAATCCCCCTCCGGGCTCACGGCGAGAAGTCCTTGCCCGTCGAACTCATCCACGAGTTCTCCGGTCCGCGTGTCGAAGGCGGCTGTCCCGCCGAACCCGCTCGCGTACAGAAGCGAGCCGTCCGGTGAGAACCGCACGCGCCCATACGCGTGCGCCCAATTTCCTGGTCCCGGGTTCGACCCGGCGTGCGGCAGATCCAGCAGCATCGGCGAGTCCGGGGCATCCAGCCGCCAGATCGCGACGTTCTCCGGCTCGTCGACCCACGGGAGCGGTGCGATGACCGCGGCCAGCGTCTGATCGGGTGAGAGCTCGATGTCGATGGCTTCCCAGCTGAACCCGTCCACCAAGGGAAGGCCGGCGGAGACAGGCTCGTCGACTTCGAAGGCGTTCAGATAGGTGGTGTCGCACCACCCGTCGTTCCCGCATACTCCCGTCAGGGCGCTGATGGCGACCCGGTCGCCCGGCAGCTCGACGGCGTCGAGCACCCTGTCCCCGCCGAGGGCGTACCGGTGGATCTGAGCACCCCTGTCCAGGTCGAGGACACGGGCGCTCATGTCCTCGCCCACGACCACGGCCGTCGAGCCGTCGGCGCCGAGGGACATCTGCTGCACGCCCTGATCGCCCGGCATGCGCGTGACGCTCACGATTCGGGGACTGCGCGCCATGACATCCAGAAGCGCTGTCCGGGTCGCGGGAGCATCCCAGAGCCGGATGGCCTCGACGGCGATCAGCAGCGCGCGCTCGTAGTGCGGCTCCGCGGCGGCGATCGCAGCGACCCGGCGCGCATCGTCGACGACCGCGCGCGCGTCGGCCTCTTGGGCCTGAACCGTGGCGACCGCACCGGCGGCGACTGCGACCACGGCGAGCGAAGCCGTCGCTCCGGCGAGCCACCGCAGACGACGCACGGAGCGCATCTCGCGCTGCAGCTGACGCTGCGTCGCGGCGAGGTCGGCCGCTTCTCGATCGATCGAGGCGTCGAGGAAGGCAGCTTCCAGCGGTGAGAGCACTGATCCTGCCGACTCCCGCCACTGCACCGCGGCGCTCAGCCGCGCGCCCCGGTAGAGTTCGCTGTCCGGTCGACCCATGCCGTCCCAGGCGTGTGCAGCGGTGTTGAGGTGGCGCATGATGCGCTGACCCTCGACGTCGTCGGCGAGCCAGTCCCGCAGGCGCGGCCATTCGCGCGCGACTGCTTCGTGCGCGAGCTGGTAAGACTCCTCGTCGCTCGTTATCAGGCGCGCGTCCACCAGCCGGTCCACGACTCGCGTGTGCGCGTCGTCGACGGCTACGGACGCGCGGTCCACGCGCTGGCAGACCACGCCCCCTCCGTCCGACGGCTCGACGAGCCGGAGGAGGATGTCGCGTGACTGCCTGCGACCGTCCTGGGACAGCTCGGCGAACACCTCCTCGGCGGTCTGAGCCACCGCCCCCTCGATCTCGCCCGACGCACGGTAGCCGTCCACGCTCAGCACCCGGCCCTCGCGACGCTCCCAGACCTGGTGCAGCGCGTGCGAGAGCAGCGGCAGATTCCGCCCGTCGGCGTCGCGGATCAGGACCTCCACGAGGCCCGGCTCGAGGATGAGGCCCGCCTGTCGAGCGGGCTTCTCGATGACGGCGCGCAGCCCTTCGTCGCCGAGCGGACCCAGCATCAGCAGGTGCGACTGGATGAGTCCGCCGAAGCCGTGATCGGTGAGATCGCCGAGGCGGTCTGCGCGAACGACCATCATGAGGCTGCCTCGGAACACCATTCGCCCGATTTCCTCGAAGAACCCCCTGATCTCCTCCGGATCCTCATTGGCGAAGGCCTGTTCGCACTGATCCACGATCAGCAGCGACTCGCTGTCGTGCTCTGCGATCTCGCGCAGCGCCTGCAGAGGGCGCTCGCCCGGCGTGAGCACCGTCACGTGCCTGCCACGAGCGGCGAAGTGCGCCGCGATCCCGGCGCGCGCGAACGACGACTTGCCGACTCCTGACGATCCCGACACGATGAGCACGCCGTGTCGTTCGAGCGCCTGCAGCGCATGGTCGAGTTCCTCCTCGCGTCCGAAATAGCGCTCGCCGTCGTCGACGCCGGCGGGCGGGAGGCCGAAGTACGGACACTCCGCGCTCGCGGCCCGGAATCCGGCGGCGCATTCCAGCTCGGGATCCTGCCGCAGGATCGCCTTCTCGAGTGCCGCCAGCTCCGTGCACGGATCCAGGCCGAGCTCTGTAGCCAGCAGCTCTCGTCCGTGGCGGACGGTGGCCAGCGCATCCGCCTGACGCCCCTGGCGGTACTGCGCGAGGGCGAGGATGACCCAGCGGCGCTCGCGCATGGGCGACTCGGCCACCCGCGCCCGCGCCTGCGCGGCTGCTTCCCGCAGCTCGCCGGACTGGAGCCGTGCCTCCAGGATCGACTCCTCGGCGGCGAGACGTATCTCGTCCAGCCGGGACGATTCGATTCGTGCGGGCTCCCAATCGGACAGATCGGCGAACGGCTCCCCCTGCCATAGGGACAGGGCTTCGGACAGCGCGTGGACGGCGCGGTCCGGCTCGCCCAGTTCGAGCAGCTGCGAGCCCCGCGCGACGAGTCGCTCGAACCGCTCGGAGTCGAGGTCGACGCTGTCCGTCGCGAGCCGGTACCCCAGGGACGTGGTCTCGATGCGCGCGGGTGCGATCACCCCGCGCAGCCGCATGATGCACCCACGGACCACGGTGGACCAGGATGCCGGCGGCTCGTCCCCCCACAGCGCGGCGGCCAGTGCCTCGGCCGTGACCGGCATCCCGATGCGGACGGCGAGGGCGGCGAGTACGAGGCGGTCACGTGGGGCGAGCGCGACCCTTCCTTCGTCGAGTGTCGAAGCCCCCAGAACGCGGAGGTCCATGACGCCACTGTGAGACGCGAGCCGTTACGCGTCAAGTGGTCCGATACCGGCCTGATACGCGCTCGACGTCGCGGGTAACAGCCCGATGGGGGATGCTGTCGACAAGGCCGGATCCCGGCGCGTCGGCCCAGGTGCCGGCTGTGCTGTCTCCGCGAGAACGCGCCCGTGTCCTCAACACGGCGCGCCGTGGAGACACAGGCGCGTTCTCGCGAGGCTCGGCGCCGGCTGTGCCGCCGGCATCCGTCCTCAGTGGTTGAAGATGATCAGCAGCAGGCCGCCGAGGACGGCGAGGGCAGCCACGCCGAATGAGGCGTAGGCGGCGACGAGCGCGGAGCGCTTCTGGCCGTCCGTGAGCGGGCTCTTCTTCGCCGCCTTCGCGGCGGCCTTCTCCGCGCGCGCGCGCTCCTTCGGGGTCACGACTGCGATGGCGTCGGTGAAGTCCGCGGGCGCGACGACGGGTGATCGGCCCGCGCGGACGAGGAGGCGGAGGCCGAGCGCGTAGAACCCGACGACGAGGACGGCCGAGATCATCGCCGCGATGAAGACCTGGACGAAGGCGATCCAGTCGATCGTGATGCTCACTTCGAGGCCTCCTTGTCTCGCTGCTGCTGCTCACGCCGGCGGGCGCGGCGGGTCGGCGGAGGATTGCGCTTGACCTTGACGGCCATGCCGGAGTCCGCGACCTCGCTCATGGCGTTCGCGGCATTGACCTCGTCTCGGCGCGAGCGGAGGAAGAGCCCGACGATGATGAGGACGGCGAGGATCGCATCGATGAGGATGCCCCAGCCGCCCAGCCACACGACGACGAGCGCGGCGAGAGCGCCGACAGCGCCCGAGGCGGGGAGGGTCAGCAGCCAGCCGATCATGATGCGGCCGACCGTGCGCCAGCGCACCTTCGATCCGCGGCGGCCGAGACCCGAGCCGATGACGGAGCCGGAGGCGACCTGCGTCGTCGAGAGGGCGAAGCCGAGGGCGCTCGAGGAGAGGATCGTCGAGGCGGTCGACGCCTCGGCGGAGAAGCCCTGCGCCGGCTTGACCTCGGTGAGGCCCTTGCCGAGGGTGCGGATGATGCGCCAGCCGCCCATGTAGGTGCCGAGCGCGATCGTGATGGCGCACGCGAAGATGACCCACGTCTGCGGCTCGGTGCTGGTCTGCCAGCCCACCGTGATGAGCAGGAGCGTGATGATGCCCATCGTCTTCTGCGCGTCGTTCGTGCCGTGCGCGAGGGCGACGAGGGACGAGGTGAAGATCTGACCCCAGCGGAACCCGTCGCGCCCGTCGGGCTTGTTGTCGTACCGGCGCGTGATGACGTAGGCGAGCTTCGTCGCCGTGAAGGCGATGATGCCCGCCGTGAGCGGCGCGATGACGGCCGGCAGGACGACCTTCGAGACCACGACGCTGAAGTTGACGGCGGATGCTCCGACACCCACGATGGTCGCGCCGATCAAGCCGCCGAACAGCGCGTGGGACGAGCTCGACGGGAGGCCGAGCAGCCAGGTCAGCATGTTCCAGGTGATCGCGCCGATGAGGCCCGCGAAGATCACCGCCGGGAAGATCGTCGAGGATATCTGGTCCTCGTTGATGATTCCGCCCGAGATCGTCTTGGCCACCTCGGTGGACAGGAACGCTCCCGCGAGATTGAGCACCGCAGCGAGCAGGACCGCCACCTTGGGCTTCAGCGCCCCCGTCGCGATCGGCGTGGCCATCGCGTTGGCGGTGTCGTGGAACCCGTTGGTGAAGTCGAAGAAGAGTGCCAGTGCGATCACCAGCACCACGAGCAGGGCTGCGGTTTCCACCGTTCGCTTTCCGTAGAGAGAATCAGAATGGGTGCCGACGCTATCGGCGTGCGAACGAACAGTTCAGCGAGGGTTCTTGCTCCGTTTACCGAGCCACGAGGTATCCTCGCACATCCTTCGCCAATCGGATAACCGTCGCGGGCCCGCGCGTGGACGCCTCGGCTAGCGTGAAGAGGTGACTGTCAACGACGCGCCGGGCACGGCATCCTTCGTTCCCCCCACCGCCTCTCGGAACCCTGTCCCGCGGAGCCATCACGGCGACTCGTTCGACGACCCGTACGAGTGGTTCCGGGCCAAGGAGGACGCCGCGGTCATCGCGCATCTGGAGTCCGAGAACGCCTACACCGAGTCGCGCACGGCCCACCTCGCGGGGCTGCGCGAGCGCATCTTCGACGAGATCAAGGGCCGCACGCTCGAGACCGACCTCTCGGTGCCGAGCCGCGAGGGCGACTGGTGGTACTACGGCCGCACGATCGAGGGCAAGCAGTACGGCATCCAGTGCCGCGCCCCCCTCGCGTCGCCCGAGGACTGGACGCCGCCCGAGCTCGCGCCCGACATCGAGGTCCCGGGCGAGCAGATCCTGCTGGACGGCAACGTCGAGGCCGAAGGGCACGAGTTCTTCTCGCTGGGAAGCTTCGAGGTCTCCAAGGACGGCCGGCTCATGCTCTACGGAGTGGATGTCGCGGGTGACGAGCGCTACACGATCCGCGTGCGCGATCTCACCTCGGGAGAGCAGCTGCCCGACGTCATCGAGGGCACCTTCGCGGGAGCCACCTTCTCCCCCGACGGCCGCTCGATCGTCTACAGCACCGTCGACGACGCCTGGCGTCCCGACACCCTGTGGCTGCACGAGCTGGGGACGCCCGTCGAGGACGACGCCAAGCTCTTCCACGAGCCCGACGAGCGCTACTGGGTCGGCGCCGGCTTCACGCGCAGCGACCGCTATCTGGTCATCGGGCTCGGGTCGTCGATCACGTCCGAGGAATGGCTGCTGGATGCCGACGACCTGCGCGGCGAGGCGCGCGTCGTGTGGCCGCGGAACGAGGGCGTCGAGTACGAGGTGAACCACGCCGTCGTCGACGGCGAGGACGTCCTCTACATCGTCCACAACGACGGAGCCCTGGACTTCGAGATGGTGCGGGTGGCAGCATCCGACCCCTCCGGTGCTCGTGAGGTCGTCATCGCGCACGAGCCCGGGAGGCGGCTGCTGGGTCTGTCGACGTTCCGGGACTGGGGTGTCGTCGCCTACCGCCGAGGCGGTCTCGCGCGTCTCGGGCTGCTCGACTACGGCACCGGCGCGGTCGACGAGCTCCAGTTCGACGAGCCGCTCTACGCCGTCGGCGGCGGCGGCAACCCGGAGTGGGCCCCTCCCCTGCTGCGGCTCGGCTACGGGTCGTTCGTCACCCCGGGGACTGTCTACGACTACGAGCTCGCGACGGGTGAGCTCCTGCTGCGCAAGCGCCAGCCGGTGCTCGGAGGCTACGACCCCTCCGACTACTCGCAGGCGCGCGTGTGGGCGACGGCGCAGGACGGCACCCAGATCCCGATCTCGCTCGTGTGGAAGCGGTCGTTCGGCGACGCCGGGGCGGCGCCCCGCCCCGTGCACCTGTACGGCTACGGGTCGTACGAGCACTCGATCGAGCCGGGCTTCTCGGTCGCGCGGCTGTCGGAGCTCGACCGGGGCGTCGTCTTCGCCGTCGCGCATGTGCGGGGCGGCGGCGAGATGGGCCGGCAGTGGTACGAGGACGGCAAGCTCCTCAACAAGCGCAACACCTTCACCGACTTCGTCGACTGCGCGCTGCACCTCGTCGACAACGGATACACGACTCCCGGGTTGCTCGTAGCCGAGGGCGGCTCCGCCGGCGGGCTGCTGATGGGTGCCGTCGCGAACCTCGCGCCCGAGCTCTTCGCCGGGATCCTCGCCGACGTCCCGTTCGTCGACGCCTTGACGACGATCCTCGACCCCTCGCTGCCGCTCACGGTCATCGAGTGGGACGAGTGGGGCGACCCGCTGCACAACGCCGAGGTCTACGCGTACATGAAGTCGTACTCGCCGTACGAGAACGTGCGGACGGATGCTGTCTACCCCCGCATCCTCGCCGTCACGTCGCTCAACGACACCCGCGTGCTCTACGTCGAGCCGGCGAAGTGGGTCGCGCGCCTGCGCGAGGTCGGCGCCGACGCCCTGCTCAAGTGCGAGATGGTCGCCGGACACGGCGGCGTCTCCGGCCGCTACAACGCCTGGCGCGAGCGGGCGTTCGAGCTCGCCTGGCTGCTCGACGTCCTCGGCCTCGCCGACTGAGGGGTCCGGGATGCCGCGGGTTGCGGCATCCCGTCGGTCCTCGGTGGCCGGCCCGACCTGCATATCCCTTTCGCAGCCGCGCCCACCCGCGTCCTCGTCAGTCCGTGCATCCCATGCCGTGTCTCACAACGCGCGGGTTGCGGCATCCGGAATGCGCACTTTCTGCGACACGCGCAGATTCGTGTCACACAACGCGCGGGTCGGGTCGGCCGCAACCCACGTGTCGTGTGACACGGCATGGTTGAGGTCTCCTCACCAGGAACACACTCGCTCTTCGCAGTCCACATCCACGCAGCTGCGTGGTTCGGCTACGTCGCGGTGGCGTGTGCTGGGTGGATGACACGCGCCCATGCCCTGCCGGCATCACTGACTGGCACAGTATTCACCGTCGCCGCGGCCAGAGCTGAGGGAGTGGGAGCCTGACCCGGTTTCCCGGACGGTTCTTGTGTGTTGATCATGCCGCGACTTCGGCGGCGGTGTGAAGGTCTTCGAACTCGGCGGGGCTGAG
>NZ_JBEYBL010000012.1:0-153421 GCF_040632175.1 Microbacterium sp. NPDC019599 | reverse complement strand
AGGACGAGGAACTCGCCATCTCCGACCTCGAGGTTGAGCTTGTCCACAGCGGGGCGCGTGCCCCCGGGGTACAGGCGGGTTGCGTTGTCGAACGTCACGGACGCCATTTCGTTCTCCTTCACCGGCAGGTACGTGCCGGACGATCCGCAGTGGCAGACTATTGCTGAGCGGCAACAGTTGCTATACAGCACATCACACTTGAGGCGCGCGTCAAGGGGCTGTCCGACGTTCACCGGAAGTGCACCGTCGAGGTTGTCGGATCGCGAGGTGAGATGAAGGTCTTGATCGTGGGCGCGGGGATCGCCGGCCCCACCCTCGGGCACTGGCTGCACCGGGCGGGGCACCAGGTGACCATCGTCGAGCACGCCCCCGCCCTGCGACGCGGCGGCTACCTCATCGACTTCTGGGGTGCTGGGTTCGATGTCGCCGAGCGCATGGACATCGTCCCCGCGCTCCGCGAGCGGGGTTACGTGATGACGGAGGCTCGTGCGGTCGACCGACGCGGTCGCAGGATCGCCGGCTTCGATCCCGAATCCGTCATCGAGTCCCGTGCGCGCTACGTGAGTATCGCCCGCTCCGATCTGGCAGCGGTCATCTACGAAGCGATGAGCCCGGACGTCGAGGTGATCTTCGGCGACTCGGTCCGCTCGCTGGAGGACGACGGGCAACGCGTCCACGTCATGTTCGACAGCGGACTGCGTCGGGAGTTCGACCTGGTGTTCGGGGCTGACGGCCTTCACTCGCGCGTGCGGCGGCTCGTCTTCGGCCCCGACGATCAGTTCGAGACCAGTCTGGGAATGGTCGTGGCCGCGTTTCAGGCGGAGGGCTATCCTCATCGCGACGAGCTGGTGGCGATGATGTATGCGGAGGTGGGATTCCAGGCCGTGCGCCTGAGCCTGCGCGACGACATCACGCTCTTCCTCCTCTCGGTCCGCCACGAGGGCCCGCTGCCCTCGAAGCGCGCAGACCAGGAGCGCTTGCTGCGCACGAGGCTCGGCGACGGTGGGTGGGAGGTGCCCGAGATGCTTCACTGCATGTCGGCGGCGAGCGACCTCTACTTCGATTCCGTCAGCCAGATCCGGATGCCGTCGTGGACGACGGGGCGTGTGGCGCTGGTGGGCGATGCGGCCGCCTGTCCGTCCTTCCTTGCCGGTCAGGGATCGGCTCTCGCCATGGTCGAGGCGTATGTTCTCGGTACCGAGCTGGCGATGGATGCCGATCACAGCGCGGCATTCGCGCGCTTCCAGGATCGACTGAGGTCGCTGCTTCGATCCAAGCAGGATGCCGCGAAGGGGCTGGGTCTCGCATTCGGGCCGAAGAATCGGTTCCAGTTGTGGGAGAGGAACGCGGTGATGAAGGTGATGGGGCTGCCCAAGGTGACCGACGCGGTGATGGGTCGAAGCTTCCGGGATGCCATCGTCCTGCCTGAGTTCCCCGAGGCGGGGCGTTGAATCACCGTGCCTGAGGCGCTCGCCCGCCGGGGTCCGACACCGGCCGGCTGACCGGTGGGCGGCTACCGCGTGCAGTCGTCCACAGGGGTGTGCGCGCCCGAGAGTCGGGACTGTGTCCAATTCACCAGGACCGGAAGGAACCGGGATGGCGGAAGCAGGACGCCGAGATGGTCCGAGCCCTGCATCTCGACCCAGCGCACTGGCGTTCCCTCCCGACACAGCGCTGTGACGAAGTCCTCCTGAAGTCGCGGGGGGATGACTTCGTCGGCGGTGCCCCACGTGAGGAGCACGGGCTGGTCGAACGGGCCGGTGACAGCGTTCTGTTCGAGACGACGACCCAGTGCCCCCTTGGTGAGGTCGGCTGCATAGAGCGGTCGGTCCTCCGCGACTCCGATCGCCGCGACGACCGAGATGACGGCGCCCGGCTCCGACGGGCATCTCTGGGTCATCTCTCGCACGATCGCCCGCGTTCCCGGCGCGATGTAGTCACTGAGGTGGACTTCGGGGTAGGTGTCGGCGTAGGGGACGAGCACCCAGGAGATGAGCACTGAGAGCAGCGCGTTCGCGTCACCCGCCCGCAACTCGCGCGCAAGGTCCAGGGGGTCTGTGACGGGAGCGAGCGCAGCTGTGCCTTTGATGGACAGCTCCCGCGCGTAGTCGTCGGCTATCTTCGCGGCCCACAGCGCGGCGTGACCGCCTTGCGAGTGCCCCCACAGGACGACGTCCCGCGACAGCCACAGACGGGGCAGCTCCCGGGCGGCCAGCACGGCGTCGAGCGTGGATTTCGCCTCACCCGGCCCGATGAGATAGGGGAACACTCCCGGCGCGCCCTGACCGGCGTAGTCGGACGCGACGACCACCCATCCCCGCGCGAGCGCGTCCTCGAGTGCCGGTATCGCCCACTTGGTGGCCGCATCCGTGCGAAGACTCGGGGCGCACCCGCGTGCGACGCCGGTGGTCCCATGATTCCAGGCGATGACCGGCCGCGGTCCGGGATGCACTTCCGACGGTGTGATGACAAGCGCGCTGGCGACACCGCGACCGCCCATCGCATCGCCTGTCGTGTAGAGGATGCGCTGCACCTCGCCGCCCGACGGCGCCCGGCCGCCGTAGGGCTCGACGCGCAGGAGGCGACCATGATCGGTCGGAATGTCTTCCGGTGGAGTGTAGAAGGCATCGACCACGGGCGCCCCCCGCGCGAGCCAATCATCCGCCCACCAGCCCGCGATCGTCACACCGACGAGGACCACGGCCAGCATCCACCGCCCGGCGTCCGCCGCCAGTCGCCTTGTCCGCGCGCGGCGCTCGATTCCGGCTGAAGGTGCCGTCCGTGAGAGCAGGACCCGCAGACCGCGGATGAACAGCGTCACGCCGAATACCAGCATCCAGACGCCGAACACGACCGCGGCGACGAGGATCGTGACGTCGACCCAGGCGAGGGCGAGGATGCCGAACACGATCTGACACACGCCCCACGTCGCGGCCAGCACGCGCTCGCTGATCCGTCCGCGGAAGAGCGAATGCCCGATCGAGGAGAGGCCGCCGATGACAAGCAGCACAGACAGCACCACCGGGAGCAGATTCAGGCTTTCCCTCAGCCAGACGATGACGACGACGCCGAAGACGATCCACCCGACCGCGAGCAGCCTCCTCCACCACGCCGGCTCGGGGGAAGCCGATCTCAGCTCGATGATCCCGGCGGTGATCGCGCTCGCGCCGACGTAGATGCCGAGCACAAGAAGCGACGTGAGTGGTCGTGTGACGAGGAGAAGCGCGAACGCGAAGAGGGCGACGCCGATGACGAGGAGAATCTGCGGCGAGGCGCTCTGAGAGAGGTGCGAAAGCACGCTCACCCGCGCCCACACCCGCCGCACGATGCCGCTCTGGCTCATCACATCATGGTAGGGACCAGGCGGGGCGACTCCGTCTGCGAGCGGCACGCCAGCCGAACTCCGGTCCACGACATGACGGGCGGCTGAGGGATGGGCCCGGACATTCGCAGCCTGCGAAGTGCGGGTTGCAGACGGTCGTGAGCTGCTCGGCCGTCACCATCGCGTGTAGAGAAGATGCTGCACGATGAGCGTGAACCCCACCTGCGCGATAAGGCCAGCCCTTCGCCAGCGCGCGGGCAGCAGGCCCGTGGCCAACAGCATCCATGGCACGAAAGGGAGCCAGATGCGCTCGACTTCTGCTCGGCTCATCTGCGACAGCGAGGCGACGACGCACATGGCAAGGCCGGCGAGTGCCAGCCAGGCGACCGCGCGGCTGCCCTCGTCCCGTGGCGATCGTGCATCGACCAGCGCCACCGCGATGCCGGCTCCGACGATGGGCCCGGCGCTCACCGACACCGCGGCGATGTCCGCCCAGGTCCAGTACAGGCCCGGGCGATGCTGCGCGATCCCGGCCCAGTAGCGTTCCCGTAGCACCGGGAAGGCCTCCCACCACGCGAAGCCCAGCGCCGCGAATACGAGGACGACAGCCAGCGCCGCGGGCGCCGTCCACAGCAGCGGACGCCAAGATCTCGCGAGCACCAGCACTGTGGTCACCAGCACCCCGAGGAGCGGCAGCCCGTAGGAGAACATGACGCACACTCCGTACAGCAGGCCGGCACCCGCCCCGGCCAGAAGCCCCGTTCCCCGGCGGGAGGTCGTCGCCGAGACCGTCAGCAGGAGGGTGGCCCACGCGGCGGTCGCGGCGAAGACGGCGTCGGCCGACACGCACATCCAGATGGCGGCGGGTCCGACGGCGAGGAACGGTGCCGCGGCTCGGGCGAAGCGCGCTGCGCCGAGGCGGCGGGCGACGAGCATCACCGCGATGGCGGTGGTGCCTGCGAGCAGAGTGATGACCAGCCCCGCGGCGAGGGCGCTGCCGAGCCCGATCCGAACGAGGCCGATGAAGAAGAGGGCGGCTCCCGGCGGATGTCCGGCGAGGTGGACCGGCCAGTTGTCCTCGCTGTCGAGCGGAATGCGGGAGATGTAGATGCGCAGGAACTCGCCGACGTCCGTCACCTCTCGCGCCGGTTGCAGGTACTCGGTCTTGGACTCGAGGATCGCGCCGACACCGTCGACGCCGTCAACCGTGGCAAGCGCGAGCATCCACGCCACCGCGTAGACATAGACGATCGCGAGCAGCCGGCGCCACGGCATGATCGCAATCCGCGGTGCCCACACGCAGGCGAGAACGCCAAGCAGGATGGCAGCCGGAGTGCCCGGCCCGATCCTCGGCACCCAGATGGAATGGAGCGGGGGGAACTGTCCCGCGCGGACTTCCCAGCCGGTGAGGGCCGGCACGGCCATGGCCGCGACGATGAGCGTCAGCGTCGAGGCGAGGCCGATCGCGGCGGCGCGCGACCTCCTCGTCGGCACGGTCGCACGCGTCGAAGGCCGCGTCATGGGGCCGTCTCGGCCCTGCCGCGCAGCGGTGCGACGGCGAACTCGCGCATTCCGACGGCGAATGAGACGGCGGGCCGCCAGCCGAGCTCCTTTCTCGCGCGTTCGGCCGACGCGGTGATGTGCCGCACATCGCCCAGCCGATACCGGCCGGTCACGCGCGGCTCGGGTCCCCCGAAGGCAGCCGCGAGCGCTCCGGCCATCTCACCCACAGTGTGGACCTCGCCGGACGCGACGTTGAACGGCCGCGCGACGCCGGCATCGGCGGCATCCGTCCACTCGACAGCGGCGAGATTCGCCGATGCGACATCGGCCACATGGATGAAGTCGCGTCGCTGCCCGCCGTCCTCGTAGACGTCCGGCGGTCTGCCCTCCTCAAGAGCGGAGCGGAACAGGGATGCGACACCGGCGTACGGCGTGGCTTGCGGCATCCCCGGGCCATAGACGTTGTGATACCGGAGCAGTGCCGCCCGGCCGCCGGTCTCCCGCGCCCAGGCGGCGACGAGGTGCTCTTGGGCGACTTTCGAGGCGGCGTAGACGTTCCTCGGATCCAGCGGTTGCGACTCGTCGATGAGCTCCGGCTCGAGCGCCTCTCCGGTGCGAGGGGAGCGCGGCTCCCAGCGACCCGCTTCCAGATCCTCCCAGATGCGAGGCGGCGCAGCGATCGTGCCGAGCGCATCGCGGTAGCGACCTTCGCCGTAGACCACCATGGATGAGGCCAGTACGAGACGACCGATGCCTCCGCGCGACATCGCCGAGACCAGCATCGCGGTTCCCAGGTCGTTGGTGCGCACGTAATCGGGGGCGTCCCCGAGGTCGACGCCCAGCCCGACCTTCGCGGCCTGATGGCAGACGACGTCGACGTCGACGAGCGCCGCTGCGACGGCGTCCGCATCCGTCATGTCCCCCTTGATGCCTTCGACGCCGTCGGGCATTGCGGCCGCAGCCGGATGCACGTCGGTGCGCAGGCTGTCGATCACCCGGACGCGCCATCCATCCCCGAGCGCCCCCGACGCGATGTGGGAGCCGATGAAGCCTGCGCCCCCCGTGATCAGCAGCGTGCCGTTCATGGCGACGAGCGATCCCGCGCCATGACGCGGGCGACGGCGTCCGGATCGATGAGATCGCGCGGGGCGTATCCGGTCGGCACCGCTGCGACGGCATCGCCGATGACGCCGGTGATCCGCTTCCGGGCGGCCGACAGACGTCGGAAGACGACGTCGGCGGTGACCGGCTCGTCGCCCACGTAGTGGCCGGTATCGGTATCCGTCACGAACGACAGACTGGCGTAGCCGAGATTCAGCTCTGCCGCCAGCGCCGCCTCCGGATATTGAGTCATGTTGACGATGTCGGCGCCGAGCGAGCGCCACCCCTTCGACTCCGCGCGCGTCGAGAACCGGGGGCCGGAGATCACGACGGTCGTCCCGGTGGGCGCGAAGCGCTCGCTCCGTGACGTGAGCGCGTCGATGAGAAGGCGCCGGATGCCGGGATCGAACGGATCGGCGAACGCGAGGTGCTGTACGTCCGGGCCGTCGTAGAAGGTGTCGATGCGGTCGCGCGTCCGGTCGATCAGCTGGTCCGGGACGACGAAGCTTTCGGAGGGCATGGCGGGCGAGAGACTCCCGACGGCGCTGGAGCCGATGATCGCGACGACCCCTCTCGAGGCGAGCGCCCAGAGATTCGCGCGATAGTTCACCCGCTGCGGGGGGATGGTGTGCCCCGTGCCGTGGCGTGCGAGGAATGCGACCCGCTCACCGTTCAGGAGGCCCACGGCGAGAGGCGACGAGGGGGACCCGTAAGGCGTGCCGACCTCGACCTGGGTCGCGTCCTCGAGCAGCCGGTAGAGACCGGAACCGCCGATGACGCCGATGCGCGCCTGATCCGGGTGGTCCGCTGCACTCACGTGACCACTCTGGCTGCCCGGCGGAGTGCTGTGTCCGCACAATTGATTACGGTCCGGTGACGGTGCGTTGTCCGCGGTTCGTAATCGCGAGGCGCTGTCGCGAGATCGGCGTGCCGCTCACACTGGCGGCATGGGTTCGATCACGGATCGACTGACCGCTGCGGCGGCGGTGCGAGCCGAGGCGATCCGTCGTGCGCTCGATGCCCCCGAGCGCACGCCGCGCTCGGCGGTCGTCCTCGGGAGGATCGTCGGGATCGGTTTCGCCGTCTGCTTCCTCACCGGCGTGTACAGCCACCTCCAGCAGCATCCGTTGGCCTGGCTGCCGCTCCCGACGCGTCCGGTGGAGCTGTATGCGTGGACGCAGGGGACGCACGTCGCGGTCGGCACCGCGCTGCTCCCGCTGGTGCTCGCGAAGCTCTGGGTCGTTTACCCGCGGCTCTTCGCGTGGCCGCCCGTCCGTCGGCCGATCGACGTCCTCGAGCGCGGCTCTGTCGCGGTCCTCGTCGCGGGGTCGCTGCTGCAGATCGTGATGGGCGTGCTCAACACCTTCCAGTGGTACCCCTGGCCGTTCTCGTTCGTGCGCACGCACTGGGCGCTCTCGTGGATCATCGTCGGGGCGATCGTCGTGCATCTCGGCGTCAAGCTACCCGTCATCGCGGCGAACTGGCGCGCTCACGGGGACGACCGATGACCGGCGGGCGACAGGACCGAAGGACCTTCCTGATCGGGGTCGGGGCGGCGGTGACGGCGCTCGTCGGCATGACGGCCGGTCAGTCGTTCGACCTGCTGGCACCGGTCAATCTGTTCGGTCCGCGCGTCAAGGGCCAGGGGCCGCAGGATCTGCCGGTGAACCGCACCGCATCACAGGCGGGAGTGCGGGGACTCATCCACGACCCCGCTTGGCGGTTGCGGGTGAGCGGTCCGGCGGGGGCGCTCGAGCTCTCACGGAAGGACCTGGAGCGCATGCCGCAGACCGAAGCCGTGCTGCCGATCGCATGTGTGGAGGGATGGAGCACGACAGCGCACTGGCGCGGCGTTCGGCTGGCGGCTCTGCTCGAGCTCGCCGGTATCCGCCGCGACCGCGCGGTGCGGCTCGACAGCCTGCAGCCGCGCGGCGCATATCGCACGACCACGATGCCGCCGCACTACGCCTGGGATACGCTGACCCTCGTCGCGCTCGAGCTCAACGGAGAGACCCTCGACGCCGATCACGGCTTCCCGTGCCGCATCATCGCCCCCGGCCGCCCCGGTGTCCTCCAGACCAAGTGGCTGCACGCCATCAGTGAGGAGCCGGCGTGACCCTGCTGCGCGGCGCTCTGTTCGTCGTCGGTGGCGCGCTCGCCGCCTACGGTGTCTACCTGGCGGTGACTACGCTTGGCCCGATCCAGCTCCTCGCACTGGCGATCTGGCTCGCGGCGGTCGTCGTCGTGCATGACGGCATCCTCGCGCCGGCGATCTCGTGGCTGCGCAGGCGGTGGTATCGCGGAGCTGACGAGAGGCCCCGAGCTCTGACGATCGTCGCCCACGTCGGCTTCGTCGTGGGAGCAGTCCTCACTCTGTTCGTCGTCCCGGAGATCTGGGCGCAGGGCCGGGGCAACCCGAACCCCACCATCCTCGTCGGCGAATATGCCCTGCGGCTGGTGATCGTGTGGGGACTCATCGCCGGGACGGTGCTCGTCGTGGGGCGCGTCGTCAACCGCCGGTCGCGTCGCTGACGACATGGGGCTCGACGTCCGGGCGGACGTACTCGGCGAATCGCCGACGCGCTGCTCGCCACTCCCGCACCGGCTCGAGCCCGGCAGCGGCGGCGTGTCGCCGCAGCGGGATCCGGCCCACCTCGGCCCAGGGGAACGCGGTGGCGGACGGGCCGACGTCGTCGCGCAGCATCCCCTCGAATCGGTGATCGCGACGCGCCGTCCGGTGCGTCTCGATGATGATGCGTCCTCCCGAGCGCAGCAGTCCCGCGCACCGCCGCAGCAGTGCCGCGGGGTCGCCGCCGATGCCGATGTTGCCGTCCAGCAGCAGGGCCGATCCCCACTCGCCCTCGGCTGGGAGGGCGTCGAACACCGAGCGATGCAGGACCGGCAGTCCACGTCTCTGAGCGATCGAGACAGCGGCGTGGGAGGCGTCGACTCCGAGTGCCGTGTGACCCGCGTCGAGCGCCGCCCGCACCATCCGGCCGGGGCCGCATCCGACGTCGAGGACGGGCGCGGGCAGGGCTCGAGCGAGAGCCGTCTCCACTTCGTCCGCTTCGGAGAGGAACCGATCCACATCCATGCGGACGACGCGGGGACGGCCTAGATCCTGAACGATCAGCGGACCGGTCCGGGTGCTCAGAGCGCGCTCGTAGGCGTCGCCGAGAGGTCCTGCCGTCGCGGGGGCGCTCATCGCAGGTCCCGCAGCAGATCGAGGAGACGGCCGCCCGAGAGCTCGGATGCCACGCCGGCGAGGGTCCCGGCCGTGTCGATGTCGGTGAGCATGGGCAGCGTGCCGATGCTCAGTCCGGCCGATTCGAGGTGTCGGCGCTGCTGCTCGCCCGTGTCATCGCGGGACATCGTCACGCCGCGGACGAGCGCGCCGTCCGGGCTGCGCAGCGCGAGAGCCCAGAACCCGCCGTCGGCGGCAGGTCCAAGCCAGGCATCGGTTCCGGTCGGCCAGGCGAGTGCGGGCGCCACATGGTCCTCCCGCAGCTGCGGCGTGTCCATGCCGACGAGAAGGGTAGGCCCGGTACAGGCGTCCAGAGCTGCGGCGATCCGCTCGTCGAGCCCGCCGTTCGCCTGCACCACCACGTCCCACCCCGAAGCCTCGCGGGGGACCCGCGAGCCCGCGAAGCTCAAGACCCGGCGCTCGACGGCGAGGGCGTTGCCGAACGCGAGAGTGTCGGCGAGGCTCGCTGCCGCGATGTGCGCGGCGTCTTCCAGCGAGTACGGCGGATGCAGGCGCGTCTTCACTCTGCCGGGGATGCACTCCTTCGCCATCACGACGAGCGTGGTCATCTCAGCCCCGCTTTCGCAGCAGGCGGCTCATGTCGGCGATGGCGATCGCCGTTCCGCGCACCGTCCCGGTCACCTTCGAGCGCCCGTCGCGCGGCCGGTAGGTCACGTCCACCTCGCCGATGCGCCACCCTTCACGCGCCGCGGCGAGCACCATCTCGAGGGGGTACCCGCTGCGGCGGTCCCGCAGGCCCAGTGAGAGGAGCCGCTCGCGCCGGGCTGCGCGCATCGGACCGAGATCGTGGAGGATGATGCCGGACCTCGCGCGCAGCCGCCGCGAGAGGTAGGCGTTCGCGATCCGGGCGTGCGGGAGCCATGCGCCCCTCGACACGGGAATGCGCCGGCCCAGGACGAGGTCGCACTCGCCGGCTAGCACGGGACCCGTGACGCGCGGCAGCTCGGCGAGGTCGAATGACCCGTCCGCGTCGCAGATCGCGACGATGTCCGAGGTCGCGGCCGAGACACCCGCGTGCACGGCGGCGCCGAAGCCGCGGCGCGCTTCGTGGACGACCATCGCCCCCAGTCGCTCCGCGACGGAGGCTGAGCCGTCGGTGGAGCCGTTGTCGACGACGATCGCACGCATCCCGGACGGCAGGCCGCCGAGCACGCCGGGCAGTGCCGCCGCCTCATCCAGACAGGGGAGCACCACGTCGATCGTCACGGACATGCTCCGACGCTAGGACCGGGTGCCCTCGGGTGCAGCCGACAGAGCATTACGAACCGCGGACAACCGCCGTCGATTGGCAGTGAGGCGATCCTCCGCCCCGTGGTCCGGCCTATTCTGTCGGCATGTCCACCGCACGGACCTCCGCGCCGGGTGACCTCGCCGACCGCCGGGTGCTCGTCGTCGAAGACGATCCCACCGTGCGGGAAGTCGTCGAGACGTATCTCCAGGCCGACGGGTTCATCGTGGATGTCGCGTCCGACGGCTTTGCGGCGCTCGACGCGATCGAGATAAGACCGCCCGACCTCGTCGTCCTCGACCGCATGCTGCCCGGCATCGACGGCGCAGAGGTCTGTCGCCGCATCCGCGAGACGAGAGGCGTGCCCGTCATCCTGCTCACGGCGCTGGGCGCGCCCGAGGACCGTGTCGCGGGGCTCGAAGCCGGAGCCGACGACTATCTCACCAAGCCCTTCTCGCCCCGTGAGCTGGTTCTGCGCGTGCAGGCGGTCCTGCGCCGCAGCCTGGGCGAATTCGCGCCGGAGGCGCCGTTCGACCTCGGTCCCTTCCACCTGGATGCCTCGGCGCGCGTCGTGCGCAAGGACGGCGTCGAGCTTCCCGTGTCGACGCGCGAGTTCGACCTGCTCGCCTTCCTGCTCAAGCATCCCCGTCGCGCGTTCACGCGCGAGGAGCTGCTGCGAGCCGTGTGGGGCTGGGAATTCGGCGATCTCTCGACGGTGACCGTCACCGTGCGGCGACTTCGCGAGAAGATCGAGACCGACGTGACCCAGCCGCGGATGCTCAACACCGTGTGGGGTGTCGGCTACCGGCTGGACCCGGAGGGTGCGCCGTGATCCCCCTCCCCGATCTCGCGGTCATCGTCGGCATCGCCGTCCTCTGCGCGCTGCTCGTCGGTGCCCTCGGGCTTGTCGCGCTCCGCCTCGCGCGGCGCTCGCCGCTCATGGTGCAGCTGCTCATCGTGGTGGCGACGGCGACGCTGTCGGTCATGGCGGGCATGGTCGCCGTCGCGCAGGCGATGTACCTGTCGGCACACGACCTGGTGGTGAGCGTGTGGGTGGCAGTCAGCGCCGGCGTCGTTTCGCTCGGCGCGGCCATCGTGCTCGGCCGGGCCTTCACCCGGCAGGTGGCACGTGTCCGCGGGCTCGCGAGAGACATCGGAGACGGCGCACCGGTCGAGGCGCCGGCATCCCCCGACCGCTCGGAACTGGCATCGCTGCAGCGTGAACTGGCGCTCGCGAGCCGACGACTGGACGACGCCCGGGCCGAGGTAGACGCGCTGGAGTCCTCGCGCCGCGAGCTCGTGGCGTGGATCTCGCACGATCTTCGGACTCCACTGGCGGGCCTGCGGGCGATGGCCGAGGCTCTGGAGGACGGGCTCGCCGACGACCCGCAGCGATTCCACCGGCAGATGCGGCTGCAGGTCGCCCATCTCACGACGCTCGTCGATGAACTCTTCGAGCTTTCCAAGATCCAGTCGGGGCGCCTGGATCTGACCCTCGAGCCGGTCTCGCTCTACGACCTCGTGAGCGACGCGGTCGCCGAACTCAGCGTGCTCGCAGCGGCGCACGACATCACGATCCGCGAATCCCCGAACCCCGAGCACGTCGTCGTGGGCGATGCGGGGGAGCTCTCACGCGTCATCGCGAACCTGCTGATCAACGCGATCCAGCATTCGCCGCCGGGAACCGAGATCTCGGTCACCACCCAGGCCGGCGCCGATGGCACTGCGACGCTGTCCGTCGTCGACGCCGGCGGCGGCATCGCGGCGGCAGACCTCACGAAGATCTTCATCGCCGGCTGGCGAGCAGATCCGTCCCGAACCCCAGCCCCGGTCAGCACCGGCGCGGGCTCCGGGCTCGGCCTCGCCATCGCGCACGGCATCGTGATGGCCCACGATGGACGGATCTCCGCGACGAACGTTCCGGGCGGATGCCGGTTCGATGTCGTCCTCCCCCGGGCTCTGGTCGCCTGACTCTGGCGGACGACGAGGTCGGCCGGCGCCCCGAGCGCCCTATGCCCGGAGCGTGCGGGGGCGTATGGTCAGGGAAAGCCCTGCGTGGCGATGGTGAGCCGGGAAGTCTGGTCGGCGTCTCGAGTACGCACGACCGAAAGGCCATCCATGCGATCAGATCGCTTCACCCAGGGCGTCGGCGCGCCTGCGCAACAGCCCCGTGACTCCGAGCGTGTGCGGAGAGGGGGCTGCTCACGATGCGCGCGCTCATCCTGACCTTCGGCACGCGCGGGGACATCGAGCCGTTCGCGGCGCTGGCCGATCGACTCGCGGTCGAGGGGCACGAGGTGGCCCTCGCCGCGCCGGAGTCCCACCGGCACGCTGTCTCGGCCGCGGTGCTCTACGAACCGATGGGCACCGAGATGGACCGGGTCATGCGCGAAGCCATGGCTGACATGAACGGGCCAGCCGAGGCGCTCACCGCCGGCCGTCAGATGATGGCTGCGATGCGCGTCTCACTCGACGAGCAGTGGGAGATCGCCCAGCGTTTCGAGCCCACCGTGGTGGTCGCCCACCCGAAGGCGCTGGGCGGACCGCACATCGGTGGGCGTCTGGGCGTTCCCGTCGTGCCATCGCTTCCGCTTCCCTTCCTCACGCCCACTGCGGCGTTTCCTGTTCCGTTCACGGCGAGACCGCTGGGCCCGCGGCTCAATCGACTCAGCTACACGTTCAACCGCTTCACGGCGCTCGCGTACGGCGGGATGATCAACAGGTTCCGTCGAGATCAGCTCGGACTTGAGCGCGCGAGCAGATTCAGCGACTACCTGCACTCCGCCGACGGTGAGCGGATGCCGGTCCTGTATTCGTTCAGCCGGCACGTCGTCCCCCGTCCGCCTGACTACCCGGCCTCGGCTCACGTGACCGGCTACTGGTTTCGCGAGCCGTCGTCGACGGAGTGGGCGCCCCCGCCCGAGCTGTCGGAGTTCCTTGAAGGTGATGGACCTGTCGTGTACATCGGCTTCGGCAGCATGGGGTTCGGCAAAGACGCCGAACGACGTGGCCGGGTCGTGGCCGAAGCCGTTCACGCGGCGGGAACGCGAGCGGTCGTCGCACAGGGCTGGGGTGCGCTGCAGATTCAGCCCACTCGGGATGTGCTGCTCATCGACGAGGTGCCTCATGAGTGGCTGTTCCCTCGCGTGGCCGCCGTGGTCCATCACGGAGGCGCCGGGACCACCGCCGCGGGCCTGCGCGCGGGCAAGCCGACGATGATCTGCCCCGTTCTCGGAGACCAGCCGTTCTGGGGGCGCCGCGTGCACGAACTGGGCGTCGGACCGGCGCCCGTGCCGCTGCGGCGTCTATCGAGTGAGGAGCTCGCGTCCGCGATCACCGGCATGCTTCACGACGATGCGTACCGTGCACGCGCCGCGGACATCGCCGCCCAGCTCGCACAGGAGGACGGCACTGGGCAAGCGGTGCGCGTCCTCGAGGGCTTGGACGCGCGGGTCGCCGGGCGCGGTTGAGCACAGACCGAACCCGGACGCCTCGCCGTACCCCGCGCCTGCAAGCCATGAGCTGGTGGTGTCAGTCGCCTCCGCGCGCCTCCGTCAGGCCACGAAGCACCTTGCGGACGGCGGCGATCGACTCGTTGCCGTACTGCCGCCGCCATCGTCGTTCGCGCTCTTCAAGGTAGTCCGCCGCTCGGCGGCAGAAGTCGTCGCCGAGCTGGGTCAATCGGACCAGTTGCGCACGGCCGTCAAGCGGGTCCGCGACCACCTCGGTGACCTTCGCGTCGGTGAGGTCGCGCACGAGGGAGGCGACGGCCTGTCGTGAGATGCCCATGCGCGCCGCGAGGGTGACGAACCTCGCTCCACCCGGCTCGAGGGCCGCGATGAGCGGTACGTGAGCGATCCGGATCCCCGACGTCCCTTGCGGGTCGATCGCCCCCAGGGCTTGTTCGTTGACGCTCCGAGATGCCGCCATCAGGAGCGTCGCAAGATCATCGTGCGCGATGGCTGCGAATCGCAGCAGGTCCTCGTCCGACATCCACGGCTCCTTGACTTCAGAAAGGCAATCTGCTTGCCTAACTAGGCAACTCCCTTGCTATTTTCTCTCGAATGGACGTCGACGCAATGCGAACCAGCCCCCTCGCTTCCGGTGAATCACTGCCCGCACTGACTCTCTTCCGACCTGACGGCACCGGGCTCGATGTGCCCGGCGTCCTCGAGCACGGTCCGGTCGTCATGTACTTCATGCGCACGCCTACGTGTCCGGTGTGCAACGCGCACCTGCGTCAGATGAAGCGCTCGGCGGAGCAGTCTCTCATGCACCGGCTCCTCGTCATCGTGCCGGGGGGCCCCGTCGATGCCGATCTGGTGTCGAAGCGGCATCCCGAACTCGCCGATCGGATCGCATCGTCGGAGGATGCGCACGCGGCCGTCGGTCTGTTCGTACGCGCCGGTCTGCAGCAGTCGGGAACGTTCGTCGTGGATTCCGCGGGAACGGTGCTCGTCGCGCGCACCTCGACGATTCCTCTCGGCGCGTACGACGAAGGCGAAGTGCTCGACGCGCTCGGCCTGAAGCCGGAGACTGGCGTTCGCATCGGCTGAGCGGCCAGCCCGTGGCGCGCCGATGCGACATCGTGGACCACTCCCGAACCGGAGCCCCTCGAACAGGGGCGCGCGGGAAGAACCGGCGGCGCTCCGGGGCGCATACTGGGCGTCATGAGCGCGATCAGCACCATCGTCGGCATCGCCCTCATAGCCGTCGCACTGAACGACGTCTTCCACACCTTGCTCCGCCCGGCGTCGACCGGTCGTCTGACGACGCTCCTGTTCCGCATCACCTGGTCGCTGTCGCGCCGCCGGCGTCCGCTGACGGCCGGAGGACCGCTCACGGTCCTCGCCACCATCGCCGTCTGGATCATCCTGATCTCCGTCGGCTGGGCGCTGATCTACCTCCCTCACATTCCCGACGGCTTCGCCCACAGCGGCGTCGATCCTGCGGACTATCAGCCCTTCGTCGAGTCCCTCACGTACTCGCTGGTAGCGCTCACGACGCTCGGACTCGGCGACGTCGTGCCGACCGATCCGGTGATCCGCGCGGTGTCACCCGTGGAGGCGCTGATGGGCTTCGCCCTGCTGTCGGCGTCGGTGTCGTGGTTCTCGCAGCTGTATCCGGCTCTCGCCCGACGACGGTCGTTGGCCATCGAACTGACGAGCCTGCACGAGTCTGGGCTGGCCGCACTTCCGGGCACGGTATCGCCCGGATACGCGACATCCGTCCTCGCATCCGTGGCGCGCGCGCTCGCAGCGCTCACCGCGGATCTCGTGCAGAGCACCGAGATCTTCTACTTCACCGAGCGGGACGAGCGACTCTCCGCGGCACGGGCGATCGGCTACGCGATGGAGCTTCGGGATGCCGCCCTCGGCGCGCATGACCCCGATGTTCGGGCGGCGGGCACGCTGCTTCAGCATGTCATGGACGAGCTCGCCCGGGTGCTCACCGACCAGTACCCGCATGTGTCCGGTGAGTCGACCGATGACGTGCTCCGTGCGGTGGCCGGCAGCCACGGCCACGACCTGAACTGACGCGGAGCAACGTCGAGGGTCCGGCGTCGTCCGTCCCGCGCACCGCCGTCGCCCGGAGGTGGACCAGGAGCCGGCGGGCGTGCCCGTTGCCGGTCTTCGTGATCGCGCCTTGCACCCGGGAGGACCCCGACGAGTACTCGGCGGGCACGAGGCCGAGGTGGGCGCCGATGGTGTTCCCGATGAACCGGTGCCAGTCGCCGATCTCCACCGCGAGTGCGTACCCGGTGAGGGTGGAGATGCCCCGCAGGCAGCCCAGTCGGGCCACCACGGGGGCGTACTCGTCGTCCTGGGCGGCGGCCTGCTGAATCAGCAGGTCCAGGCGATGCTTGCGGGACGCGATCTGCGCGACCGTCTCATAGGCCGCGTCGAACGCCGCAGCCGCGCCGGGCAGGTCAGGTCGCTGCCGGCGCACCCACGACTCGTGCTCCCGGGACCAGGTGGTCTTCCCGTCGTAGACGAGCCCGTGGCGCAGCAGCAGCTTGGACAGTCGATGTCGGGCCGCCATCAGATCGGTGCGGGTATCCTCGCGGGCGCGCACGAGGTCTCGAGCCGCCTCCTGCTCCCTGGTCGGGATGCGCACCGCGGTGATCTCCCCGAGTCGCAGCAGTCGCGCCAGATGCTCCGCGTCCCGCGCATCGGTCTTGACCCGGTCCCCGGATGGTCGCTGCAGCTTCGAGGGTGCCGCGACCGCGCAGCGGACCTCGGATGCCGCGAACTGACGGGCCAGCTCGAACCCGGTCGGCCCGGCCCCGTAGACCACGTCCTGCGGGCCGGGCAGCGCCTTGACCCATGCGATCACCTCGCCTGGGTCATACCCGAACCGGCGGTGCACCATCTCGCCGGTGTGCTCGTCGATCGCGCAGCCGACGATGCTTCGCGCTTGCACATCGAGCCCAACGCTCGTACGCTGAATGAACAACTGGGGCCTCCACATTCGCCTGTCGGATAGGCCAGTCGATCGGCTGGCCGTAGCCTCGAAATGGTGGTCAGGCGAGCGCGGCCGATGACTCGGGTGGCTCCACGTGGGCTGCCAGCATCCGCGCCTGCTCGCGGAGATATCCGGCGTAGCCGCCCGGTGTGCGCCCGACGAACCGCCCGGAGGTGAGCACCTCGGCTTCGTCGCTCGCCTGCACGATCGCACCGAGGGCGCGGGCACGCGCGACCAGCTGTACGTCCTCGTGCTCGGGGATCGCGTCGAAGCCGCCGGCGGCCCGGTAGACGCTGGCACGCAGCCCGAGGCTCGCGCCGTGGACGTGCCCGTTCGGCGCCCCCCGGACGTGGGTGTGCAGCCAGTGGTGCCGGTGCGCTCGGCCGAGGTCGGCGAAGTCGGGACGGACGGTGCCGACGAAGACATCCGCGCCCTCGGCGGCGAGGTCGCACTGCGCGACGATCCAGTTCGGCGGCACGGCGGAGTCGGCATCGGTGTTCGCGAGCCAGACGCGCTCCGCCGGGAGCTCTCCGATCGCCGTGAGCGCCGCCTGCACTCCGCGCGCCCGCGCCTGGCCGACCGTCGCCTCCGAGACCACGAGCGTGGGGAAGGGGTGGTTGGCGGCGATGGCGGCGGAGGCGTCGGTGCAGGCATCCAGAACGACCTGCACCTGGCAGCGGATGCCGCGCCGCGCGGCCGTCTCCACAGCCACAGTCAGCGCGGTCAGGCACCGATCGAGCAGCTCCGCCTCGTTGTGGACGGGGACGACGACGGCGGCGACGTCCACCGGGCGGCCCGTCACACCAGTCCCTCACGTTCGGCGACGGAGAGCGCCGGCGCCGTGGCGAACACCTCGAGGATGAAGTCGGGCTCCTCATGCCGGACGATCGCCCGCCACCGACTGCTCGCCCGCAGCGCAGTGTGCACGTCATCGCCGGTCAGCGGATACTCCGCGACCGGGTGGCGCCAGTGGCACGCGACCAGGGTGCCGCTGTCGGCGAGGGATCCCTCGATCCGGCGGACTGCGGTCTCCAGGTCTGCCGCAGACAGGTAGTAGCCCACCTCCGAGAGGACGATCGTGTCGAACCGGCCGGGCGGCCAGTCGCGGGGAATCTGCCCGCGGACGAACGAGACCCGGCTGTCCGCGCCGACGCGTGAGGTCGCCTGCTGCAGGGCCGCGTCGACGGGGTCGAGCGCGATCACGCTCTCGGCCCGCGCGGCGAGCTCCTGGGTCACCAGGCCCGTGGAGCAGCCGATCTCCAGGACGTCGCCGATGCGCTCGGTGGGCAGCGCGGACATCAGGATGCTGCGCTTGCGCTTCTCGTACCAGCGCGTCTCGAATCCCCACGGATCGTCGTGCCGGCGATAGAACGCCTCGAACCACTCCTCGCTCATCGAATCCGCTCCCTCCGGCGCGGACTCGTCGACGAACAGCTCGGTGCTGCGCTCGAAGTGCTCGCGCATCCCGGGATGCAGCATCACCTCGTCTCCGGGCGCCGATGACAGCGGCGCGATCTGCGACGTGTGCTCGGAGATCGCGCGACGCTTCGCGCGGACCTCGTCGCGCCGCAGTGTCAGGGCGCGCGTCCTGTCCCATGGCAGGTCTGCGGGGGTTCCCCAGTGCCAGAGCCAGATCGGATAGCCCAGATGCGGGATGCCGCGACCCGCGCACACCCCGTGCACGACCTCGGCAGTGACTCGATGATCGCGGTGCCCGTCGCCGGACCAGGGCGCGACGACGACGACGCGAGCCGGGTCGCCCGGCGGCCGGCCGGAATCGAGAATTCCCGTGATCGATTCGGCCAGCTCTTCGCTGTGCTCGCTCAACGCTCCGTCGGGCAGGCCGAGGAACTGCACCTCGATCCCGTCGGCGAGTGCGTCGACGGCCCGCCGCGCCTCGCTCCGCCGCCTCTTCGCGAGCCGAGCTGGGCTGTGGCTGGGCGAGTCGGGGTGAGACCCCTCACCGTCGGTCGCGACGACCACCCTGACCCGGCCACCCGCTCGCCGCACCCGCCGGATCAGACCGGCGGCGCCGAGCGTCTCGTCATCGGGGTGGGCGGCCACGACGATCAGCTCGTCCACGTCGGCGGGAACCGGCGGACGGGTGCCCATCCGGGGATCCCCTTGCCACACGGCCTCGGCGGTGCCCGCATCGAGGTGGCTGAAGGCCGCCATCACGGCTCCGCCGAGGCGAGAAGACGACCGATCCGGGCGGCATCCCGCAGGCCGTGGTGCTGCCGAAGGTACAGGTGCAGATCCGACACGCGGCGGGCGTGTTCACGGTCCATCACCAGCGGCGCCGGGCCGAGCGCGGCATCCGCCTCCGTCAGCGTCAGCGCGGCGGCTCCGGAGACCACGGTCCGCACCCGCTCCGCCAGAAGACGCTCACCACCTTCGAGGGCCCGCCGCCCGTCGACCATGTCGGCCGCCTCAGCGAGGGTCGCTCGCGCGGCCCAGAGCGCGGCATCCACCGTGCCCAGGTGCACCAGCGCGACCTGGTCGGCGCGCGGCGAGGCCGCCGGTGCGGAGAGCGTGCGCGCGATGCCGCACGCGGCTCCCCACCAGCACGCCGCGACGGACATGCCGCCCCACGAGAAGCCGGGGCGCGACAGATACCACCCTTCGTCTCCCACCGGCACCGCCACCGCGTCGACGAAGTCGACCGGGCTGCTCACCACGTGCGGCAACCCGCGCGCGAACCACTCGTCCCGGTGCGGCTGAACGCCGGGACCACGCATGTTCACCGCGAACAGCCTCCGTTCGGTGTCGTCCACGAACGCCGTCACCAGGGCGTGCGAGACATTCCCGGCCAGCGAGCACCACGGCTTGGTTCCGCGCAGCACCCACCCCGCCGACGTGCGATGCGCCTGAAGACGCGCATCGGCGGATTCCGCGGCGAACACACCCCACGACGAATCGGCGTCGGCGCCGACCTGCGCGACCTGCCACGGGTCGTCTTGCCGGCTCAGGTCGGTGCCGGCCTGGCGGAGGATGCTCAGCGCGTCGAGGTGCGGCTCCAGGATCCGCGCGGCCGACACGTCCAGACACGCGACGGAAGCCAGCAGCTCCCACACACCTCGGGTGTCACCGGCGCCCACAGACGCCGCTTCACGCCCCACGCCCACCGCCCACTCGAGCGTCGCCGCCACATCGGCGCCGAGCATCGGCACCGCCCGCGCCGACTCAGTGACCGCCTCGGCCTGCGCGCTGAGCTCGCCGCCCGGTGCGAGCGAAACCCCCGCCGACGTCACGGTCGCCATACCCAATCCGGCACCTCCACAGCGAACGTAACCGCCGTCAGGTGATGCCGATGAGGACTTGACAATTCGTCAGCTGAGCCTGCCGAAAGTGGCGTCGATGTCAGCCATCTCCATGGCGGCGGTCGCCTCGATGAGCGCGATGAGATCGGCGTCGGCGCCCGGAGAGAATTCCTCAGGGCGCTCCGGCGCGATCTCGATCGGCACCCCTTCGGGCGCCTGCTCGCTCGCGTCCAGGCTCGTCCCATCGCCGGAGGGGGACAGGCCTTGGAAGATCTTCCCGGCTTCGGACTGATCGCCCAGGTCGAATGAGAACTGCTTGCTCTGCAGACCCAGGTCGAGGAGTCGCTTGACTTCGGGGAACCGTTCCGCGTCGGTCTTGGGGATCGGCAGGGTGCTCTTCCAGTTGACGCCGAGCGTTTCCAGGGCCTTGGCATAGGCGTTCTCGTGGGCCTGGTCGCGCACGATGAGGTACGAGATGGTGGATCGTGCGGTCTTGTTGTCGGTCATCTCGTACAGGCGGCACTTCTGCAGGCGTCCGGTCGATTCGAGCATGAGGTTGTACAGCAGGTCCAGGACGAGGTTGCCGGAGTTGTAGACGTAGCTGCCGCTCCAGGGGTTGCCGACCGCGTCCACGGGCAGCGCGCCCTGCGCGCCGACCAGGTAGTGGTGGATGTTGCCGTGGTCCAGTGCGATGCTCAGCGGGGTCGCACCGTCCGCGCCGGGCTTGTCGATCGGGTCGCCCTGAGTGCCCTGATACGCCGGCGATCCGTCGAGCAGTCGCGCGATGGTGGTGCCGATCAGCTCGACGTGGCTGATCTCCTCTGTTCCGATGCCCTGGATGAGGTCCTTGTAGGGTTTGGCGGCGGCGCCGCGGAAGTTGATGCTCTGGAACAGGTACTGCATCATCGTGCGCATCTCGCCGAACTGTCCGCCCAGCCCTTCCTGCAAGGCGTTCGCCGCCGCGGGGTCGGGCTCATCCTGCTCGATGGGGTTGATCAGGTTCTGCAGGTGAAAGTACATGGCGGTGCCCTTCCTGTCGGCGTGGCGACCCACTCTCCCGGCGCGGCGGCGCGGCGCCGCGGGGATGGACAGGCTGGCAGCGGTCGCGTAGCCTGCGCGACCTGCTCTCCCATCCCGCTCTCGTCTCAGAACATCCCCGGATCGGCGCCGTATCACGTTGTCGTGCGCAAGGCCACGGTCTCGGAGCTTCCGGCCCGGGGTGCCTAGTGTCGCCGTCATGGATGAGTGGACGAGGGACGAACGATGCGGGCGCTGACGTGGCAGGGGCGTCGCAAGGTGAGCGTCGAGACCGTGCCCGATCCCGTGATCGAGGAGCCGACGGACGCGATCGTGAAGATCACGTCGACGGCGATCTGCGGATCGGACCTGCACCTGTATGAGCTGTTCGGGCCGTTCCTCGACACGGGGGACATCCTCGGCCACGAGCCGATGGGCGTCGTCGTGGAGGTCGGGGCGGACGTCACGAATCTGGCGGTGGGCGACCGGGTCGTCGTGCCGTTCAACATCGCCTGCGGGCACTGCTTCATGTGCCGACGAGGTCTGCAGTCGCAGTGCGAGACCACGCAGGTCCGCGAGTACGGAAGCGGCGCTGCGCTGTTCGGCTACACGAAGCTCTACGGGCAGGTGCCCGGCGGACAGGCGGAGTTCCTCCGGGTTCCGCACGCCGACTACAACAGCATCCGTGTCGGTGACGATCTGCCGGATCAGCGGTATCTGTTCCTGAGCGACATACTCCCGACGGCGTGGCAGGGCGTCCAGTACGCGTCCGTCCCGGACGGCGGCACGCTCGCGGTGATCGGCCTGGGACCGGTCGGCCAGTTCGCGGCCCGCGTCGGCGTGCACCACGGCTTCCGCGTCCTGGCTGTGGACCCCGTGCCGGAACGGCGTGAGATGGCCGAGCGGCACGGCGTCGACACCTACGACCTCACCGACGACGTCGTCGCGGAGCTTCGCGACCTCACCGACGGCCGGGGCGTCGACGGGGTGGTGGATGCTGTCGGCCTCGAGGCGCACGGCAGCCCGGGCGCGCGCTTCGCGCAGCAGGCGGTCGGACTCCTGCCGGATCCGCTCGCGCAGAAGCTCATGGAGACGGCGGGCATCGACCGACTGGCCGCCCTGTACGCCGGGATCGACCTGGTCCGCCGCGGCGGGACCGTCTCACTCAGCGGTGTGTACGCGGGGGAGGCCGACATCCTGCCGATGAAGACGATGTTCGACAAGCAGATCTCGCTGCGCATGGGGCAGTGCAACGTGAAGAGCTGGACGGACCAGCTGCTTCCGCTGGTCGAGGATCCCGCCGACCCCTTCGGGGTGATGGACCTCGTCACGCATGAAGCCGCGCTCGAGGACGCCCCCGGCCTCTATGAGACCTTCCAGAAGAAGGAGGACGGCTGCATCAAAGTCGTCCTGAAGCCCTGACGACACCTCCTGCACGGGCCGGACCGCGGCGGCGACGGGTGGCGCGACAACTGGGTCGCCGCCGGACAGGGAGTCGCCATCCTGCTGCCGCTACCCCCACCGGGCCGCGGGCCATCAGCCGGGATTCGAAAAGGGGTCATATCCGTCCGACTGCCCGATGCGGGGCGCGGATGCAATCCACGCGTGGAGCGCGACGAGCGCGAACGCGGCCGATGCCGCACGGCGAGGCACGCGCAGGAAGATCGCTTGCACATCCGGGCTGCTGCGGTGTAGATTCCTCACCTAACTAACGATCGTTAGGTGTCATGATGAGCAAAGCAGACATCCTCACCGAGGCCCGGACCGTGTTCGGTCGCAAGGGCTACGCGGACGCGAGCCTGCGCGAGATCGCGGGTGCGGTCGGGATCAAGACACCGTCGCTGTATGCGCATTTCCCCAGCAAAGAGGCGCTGTACCACGCGGTGTACGCCCAGGTCGCTGTCGAGCACACCGCGTTCTTCAACGACCTCGCCCGGGGAAGTGCGGGTCTGCCGCCACTGGAGAGACTTCGTCACCTGCTCAGCGGCATCGAGGAGTTCTATCGCGACCAGCCGGAGCTGGCCGAGTTCAGTCTCCGCGCCGCGGTCGAGGAGTACGGCCCCAGCGGGCGAGGGCTTCGTGAGATCTTCCTCGACGTCGAGTCCGATCTCGCCGACGCCGTACAGCAGACGTATCACGACGGCGTGGCCGCGGGAGACTTCGCGCCCGGCGACCCGGAAGGCTTCGTCGCCCTGGTGTTCGTCATCATGGACGGGCTCTTCCTGCAACTGACCCATTACGCGGCCGATGTCTACCGCGAACGCTTCGAACACACCTGGCGGTACCTGGCAAAGACGCTCACCGCCGTCCCCCCGATCCCGAAGGGAAACCAATGAACACTGTCGACTACGAGCACGGCGCTGTGCCCGCAGATCAGCGAAAGGGGTGGCTCTCCATCGCCGCCGTCTGGATCGCGATCGGCATCGACCTCTCCGGAGCGTTCCTCGGCATCGAGCTGGCCAATGGCATGGACTTCTGGCCGGCGATCACCGCCGTGCTGATCGGCTCCCTGTTCCTCGGCCTTCTCGCGATGGCCTGTGCGTACGTCGGGGCCGCAACGGGACTGTCGACGGCGATGATCTCGCGCGCGGTGTTCGGCAGGATCGGCGGCGCGGTGCTGGCCATCGCGATGGCCGTGAGCCTCGTGGGCTGGTTCGCGGTGCAGGCCGGCTTCTTCGGTCAGAACGCGCAGATCGCGTTCGTGCAGCTCACCGGCGTCGATGCGCCGATCTGGGTCTTCACCCTGGCGGGCGGCATCCTGATGATGCTCACAGCGCTGTGGGGGTACCGCTCGATCTCGAGGCTCTCGTCGCTGGCTGTGCCGCTGCTGCTCGCCCTGCTGCTGGTCGGCATCATCGTCGCCGTTGCGACCCGCGGCGCCGGCGACCTGCTGACACCCGTCGATGCGGTCTTCACCTTCGGTGGGGCGGTCTCGCTCGTGATGGGCATCTTCATCCTGGGCGTGGTCTCGGCGCCCGACATGGCGCGATGGGCGAAGGACCCGAAGCACGCCATGGCCGCCGGTTTCGTCGGCTTCTTCTTCGGGAACTCGATCATCATCGTCGTCGCGATCGTGCTCAGCCGGATCATGGGCGCTTCCGAGCCCATGACGATCTACTTCATGCTCGGGCTGGGACTCGCCGCCGTGGTGGTTCTGATCCTCGCGCAGTGGACGACCAACACGACGAACATCTACTCCGCGGCGCTCAGCTTCTCCTCGATCAGCGGCCGGCTCAATCGCCGCACGCTGACGGTGATCGGCGGCGTGATCGGCATCCTCATCTCGGTCCTGGGGGCAGCGGACTACTTCGTCCCGTTCATCCTCGCGATCGGCGTCATCGTCGCCCCCTACGGCGGTGTCTACCTCGCATCCTTCCTCGCCGAACGGCGCACCGGCCGGTTCGCGGTGGGCACGACGGTGGGCGTCGCCGACGGGTGGTCCATCGCGGCCTGGGTGCTCGGCATCCTCACCGCCCTCGCCACCACGAACCCCGCGGACGGTCTCGGCTTCGGGGTCTTCACGATCACGACCATCTCGGCGCTCGACGGCCTCATCGTCGGCTTCGTCGCCTACCTCGCGCTCAGCTTCGTGCGCCGGCGCGTGGGGCGCGAGGTGCGGGTGCAGGAACTGGAGACGGATGCCGCAGCAAGCCCGCTGGGCTCGGATGACGCGCCCGACTCCCTGACCACGGGCCGCGTCGTCGCATGAGCGCGCTTCTCCGCATCGCAGAGGCCGACGTCGACGAGATCGCGCTCGGGGCGGCGGTGCTCGGCACGGGCGGAGGCGGCGACCCGCACGTGGGGTCGCTCATCGCGAAGCGGATGATCCGCCTGAACGGCGCCGTGACAACGCTGCGGGTCGACGAGCTCACCGCTGATGACTTCGTCGTGCCGATCGGCGGCATCGGCGCCCCGTCGGTGAGCGTCGAGCGGATCCAGGCCGAGTCCGAGCTGCTCCAGGCGCTGCGGGCGATCGAGCGCGCGGTCGGACGGAAAGCCACCGCTCTCATGCCGATCGAGGTGGGCGGCGGCAACTCGATGATCCCCATCGCAACGGCGGCAGCCGCCGGACTGCCCATCGTCGACGGCGACGCGATGGGGCGAGCATTCCCCGAGGCGCAGATGGTGACGTTCCATCTCGCCGGGTACGGGCCGGGGACGACCGTGCTCGTCGATCATCACGGCAACGAGGTCGTGATGAGGCCGGTCGGGGGCGCCTGGTCGGAGCGTCTCGCCCGCGCCGTGACCGTCGAGATGGGCGGCTCGGCCACGATGATCGACTACGCGTACGACGGCGTGATCGTCAAGGAGTGCGCGATCCCGGAAACACTGTCACTCGCACGGCGAATCGGCCGGATCCTCCTCGGTCGAACCGACGCGGCGATCAAGGACGACGCGCGGATCACGGCGCTCTGCGCCGAACTCGACGCCGTCCGGCTGTTCGAGGGCAAGGTCGCCGACATCCAGCGCACGGTGGAAGGCGGCTTCACGAAGGGAGCGGCCGAGCTCCACGGCATCGGCGACGACCGCGGGTCGCGGATGCGTCTCGATTTCCAGAACGAGATGCTGCTCGCTCGGCGCGACGGCGTGCTCGCAGCAGTCACACCCGACCTGATCGCCGTGCTCGACCTCGCCACCGGCCCCCCGATCACTACGGAGTCGCTGCGGTACGGCGCTCGCGTGGCCGTCATCGCGATGCCCTGCGATGCGAAGTGGCGCACACCGGTGGGGCTGGCCACCGCGGGCCCTGCGCACTTCGGCTACGACGTCGAATGGATCCCGGTCGAAGGCCTGATGTCGGGCCGGAAGGCGGCAGCGTGATGCGCTACAGGATCGGGATCGACGTCGGCGGCACCAATACGGACGCCGTCATCCTCGACGAGGCTCTCTCGGTCGTGGCATCCGTGAAGTCCCCCACGACACGGGACACGGGGGAGGGGGTCGCCGCTGCCATCGATGCCGTGCTGGCTGCATCCGGCGTCGACCCCGCCGACATCGCGTGGGCGATGCTCGGCACGACGCACTGCACGAACGCCATCGTGGAACGACGAGGACTCGGCCGGGTCGGCATCCTCCGCCTCGGCGCTCCGGCGACTACTGCCGTGCCGCCACTCGAAGGCTGGCCCGACGACCTGCGGCAGGCGATCGGCGAGCACGCCTATCTCGTCGCCGGCGGTCACGACGTCGACGGTCGCGAGATCTCTCCGCTCGACGAGCGCGAGGTGCGCGACGCGTGCCGGCGCATGCGCGGCGAGGTCGACGCGGTTGCAGTCGTCGGAGTGTTCTCGCCCATCGACGAGCGCCAAGAGGAGCGCGTGGCCGAGATCGTCGCCGAGGAGCTCGACCTGCCCGTCTCACGTTCAGCCCGGATCGGGTCGCTCGGACTTCTCGAACGCGAGAACGCCACGGTGCTCAACGCCGCGCTCATGCAGACGCTGCGTTCGATGGCGCACGGATTCGTCGCAGCGCTCACAGCGCGAGGGATCACAGCCAGACCGTATTTCGGGCAGAACGACGGCACCCTCATGCAACTCGAGTACGCGCTCGAGTTCCCCGTGCTGACCATCGGATGCGGCCCTACGAACTCCATCCGCGGCGCGGCGCATCTGTCGGGTGCGACCGACGCGCTCGTAGTGGATATCGGCGGCACCACCACCGACATCGGCGTGCTGGTCGGCGGATTCCCGAGGCAATCGGCGCACGCGGTCGAGATCGGCGGCATCCGCACCAACTTCCGGATGCCCGACGTCCTCTCCGTCGGACTGGGCGGCGGCACAGTCGTACGGCCTGCCGGCCCCGACGTCGAGCTCGGCCCGGACAGCGTCGGCTACCGCCTCACGAGAGAGGCGCTCTCGTTCGGCGGAACCACGACGACGGCAACCGACGTCGCACTCGCCGTCGGCGGGGCGCACATCGCGGATGCTGTCGCGCCATCGCTCGACCACGCCGTCGCGCTGACGGGCTGGGCGGCGATCAGAGAGCTGCTCGAGGAGTCGATCGATCGCATGAAGCCCAACGCCGCCCCCATCCCGGTGATCCTCGTCGGTGGCGGGAGCATCATCGCCCCTGCCGAACTCGAGGGCGTGGATACACTCGTGCGGCCTCAGCACTTCGGAGCGGCCAATGCAGTAGGCGCCGCGCTCGGCGATGTCGCCGGGCAGGTCGAGCGGATCTACCAGACCGACGGGGACCGCCGTGCCTCCCGGAGGGATGCCGCACAGGAGGCGGCTGAACGCGCCCGACTCGCCGGGGCGGACCCATCCACCGTCGAGGTCGTCGCGATCGAGGAGCTCCCGGTGTCGTACATGGATGGGCAGGCGGTGCAGATCCGCGCCCGCGCCGTCGGACGACTCGTCGCCTGACGGCCTGGACTCCGGGGCCCAAACGAACTTGTCCGCCTACTTCGGCGGCAGTCCCACGGGCTCATCCGGGTGGATGCTCCGCGTCTCTTTGCGCCGCCCGCGCCGGGTGACCAGATCGCTGAGGTACACCTTGGGCAGGAGCTTCGCCAATGCCAGCGCGGCATACATGATCGTGTTGATCGCCACGAAGGCGGCGAGGAACTGGAACGCGGGTGAGGTGAGGAACTCGGAGGGAAGCAGCAGGCCCAGCGGCACAGTGGCGGAAACCATGATCAGCCTCTGTCCGCCGACGTCGACACCGGCGGTTGCGTGACGTTCCCCCACGCGGCCTTTCGCCCCACGGCGATGTCGAGGATCCCTCTCACGTACACGAGGTTGAGGAAGATCGCGTACACGAGCTCGGGGAAGAGTGTGACGGCCAGCAGTCGGGCGCGCCAACCACCCCTCCATACGGTGACGACTCGTTCGACGACGAAGATCGACCCGACCATGAGCCAGAACGGGATCCATACCCAGTTGTCGACGGCGAGCACCATGAGCAGCACGAGCAGCAGGTAGGCGGCGATGGCCACGACTCCGTATCCGATGCCGAGCTGCTGGGCCCAGTAACGGATCACCGACGGACGGAATCCGTAGCTGCCGATGTTCTCGACACCTCCGCGCTGCCAGCGCAACCGCTGCAGCCAGAGCAGACGCCACGTCGGCATCACCTCGGTGACGACCGTGCACTGGACCGGTGAGATCATCAGGCCTCCCAGCGACCTGATGGCCAGGGTCAGCTCGTTGTCCTCTGTGAGGGCGAGGGTGTCATATACGTGCCCCGGGGGGCCGGGGAGGGATCGCCCTCGTTCTTCGGCCACGGTTCGCAGCGCCCGAGGGCGAAAGATCGACGCCGTGCCCGTCAGCACGAAGAGTCGTCCGCGCCTGCGGCGGATCTGCCGGGCGTAGCGGGTGTACTCGTTGCGCTGGAACTGCCCGAGCATGCCCGCCCCCTCCGCGCCGTAGAACAGCCCGCCGATGGCCATCAACGCCCGGTCGTCGGTGAATCGGGGCACCGCCGCCTCCAGGAACCCCTGGTCGAGCGTGGTGTCGGCATCCATCACCATCACCGTGTCGTTGTCTCCCAGACCCTCCAGCACAGCCGGCAGCGCCTGGTTCAGCGCCCCCGCCTTCTTCTTCGTGTTGGCGACCGTCTCGAACACATCGACTCCGGCTGCACGGGCGATCGAGACGGTGTCGTCGGTGCAGTTGTCGGCGACGACGACGATGCGCGCGGGCTGAAGAGACTGTGCGCGAAGCGAGGCGATCGTCTCGGCGATGCACCCGGCTTCGTTGTGGGCAGGGATGAGAACCGTCACGGTCACCGGGCCTGCGTAGATGCCGCGAGTCTCCGCCATCACTCGCTTGGGCGCCAACGGATTCTCCTGCCAATCGTCGCTCGTGCGGGCCCGCTTGGCGATCCGGCGCTCGATCAGCGCGACCACAGCCGCCACGAGCAGCGCGAACCCGGCCGCAGCCAGAATCACGCCGATCGGTGGCGCCGCCGTGGAGTACATCACCTCCCAGACACCGAAGAGGGACACTGTCGCCGTCTGCCAGCCGGCAGGATCCTGCATGGTGGCGAAAGCGACCAGCCCGACCAGCACCGCGCCGAGGAGCGCAAGGCAGATGATGGCGATGCCGACGAAACGCTCGTACTTCCTCATTCACCGTCTCCCTTGAACTTCGCGGCCGACGTCAGGGTGGCAACGCGGGAAGGTTCCGCTGGCGTGCCCACCCTCGCCAGGCGAGGGGCGCTCTGTTGCCCGGGTATCGCGATCGCGTCAGGATCCGTCGGACGGCCGAGGAGGTAGCCCTGCGCGGAGTCACAGCCGACCGACCGCAACAGCGACACGTGATCCTCCGTTTCGACACCTTCGGCGATGACGCCGAGACCCAACGCGTGACCCGTCTCGACGATGACTCGAAGGAGCCGTTGCGCGCGTGTGGTCTCGATGAAGCGCCGGTCGATCTTCAGAACGTCGATGGGGAGATCCTCGAGCCGCGCGATGGAGCTGTATCCCGTGCCGAAATCGTCGATGGCGATCGAGATCCCGTCTCGGCGCAATTCGTCTAGATGCTCCACGGCGGTGGAGTCATCGATGAGCGAGGTCTCCGTGATCTCGAGCACGAGTTGAGCCGGGTCGATGCCGGAGGCCGCCACCGCCGAACGGACGTCGTCCAGCACCCGCGGCCTCGAGACGTGCTGCCCGGAGACGTTGACCGTCACGGACAGCCGAGGGGAGCCCGGGCTCTCGTTCCAGGCGGCGAGCTGCTGGGTCGCCCGTCGAAGCACCCACGCGCCCAGTTCGCAGACCAGTTCGGACTGCTCCGCGATCGGAACGAAGGCCGATGGCGGGAGCAGCATCCCGTAGTGGGGCCAGCGGACGAGCGCCTCGAAGCCCTGCACGGCCCCCGAGCCCAGATGCACGATCGGCTGATAGTGCAGCACCAGCCGATCTCCCGCGATGGCGATCCCCAGGTCACGCTCGAGGTTGGCGTGCGCACGAACCTCCCGCCGCATCTCAGCGTCGAAGATGCTCACCCGGCCTCGCCCGGACCGCTTGGCCTTGTAGACGGCCTGGTCCGCCTCCTTCAGCAGCATGTCGGGAGTCGTCTCGTGACCCTGGCTGAGGGCCACCCCGATGCTGACGCCGACTGCGGCGGTCTGCCCGTCCGCGACCGCGACGGGCGCGGCCAGGGCCGGCACCAGCCGCTCGGCGACCGCGACGGCATCCGCCTCCTCGGTCAGCGGAGCGAGCAGGATCAAGAACTCGTCCCCGCCGAGGCGGCAGGCGATGTCGCCGGCACGGACGTTGTCGCGCAGACGTCCGGCCACCACGCGCAACAGGTCGTCGCCGGCGTCATGACCCAGGGTGTCGTTGACCCGCTTGAATCCGTCCAGATCCAGGAACAGCAGCGCGACTCTGCTGCCAGAAGCAGCCGCTCCGCTCATGGCTGCCGTGATGAGCTGCACTGCGCGCGCGCGGTTGGGCAGGCCGGTGAGCGCGTCATGGGCCGCCTGATGGGCCAGCGTCTTCTGCGTCTCGCGCAGAGCCTCGTTCGCCTTGGCTGACTGGTTGAGCGCGATCTTCATGCGCGCGAGTGCCATCGACATCATGACGAGCGCGACGACCCCCACCAGCCAGCCGTCGATCGGCAGACCGAGCAGGCGCTTGACCGTCAAGCCGACCAACGCGACGAAGGTGGTGATGGCGAACGCGGCCGCCCACCTGTTGGTGGATGCGCCGCGGGACTCGATCGCCCTCTCCGACAGTGTGCGCATCGAGGGATGCAGGGCCGCTGATCCCCAGAGCGCATACGAGGCGAGCCACAAGGGGTCGAAGTCGGTGTTGGCCGCATTGTGAAGACCCAGCGCGGTGGCGCCGAGGTCCGCCACGATGAGCGCCGCGACGCCGAGGACCAGGAGAGCCGTCGCGGCGCTCCGGCCGCCGGGAACCGTGATCAGGCCGATCAGCATCCCGAGCAGGACGATGTCTGCGATCGGGTAGGCAACCGACAAGACCAGGCCCAGCGAGGACGCGTCGGTGTCGGCCACCCGCGGCTCGGCGAGCAGCACCCACACCAGCACCAGTCCGGCCGTGACGATCCCGCTGTCGATGAACCCCGTCTGGTCGTCGAGTGGTCGGCGAGCGCGAATCAACTGAGCCAGGCCGACGGCGAACAGCGGGTACGCCGCCACATAGAAGAGGTCAGCTGCGGTCGGAAAGGCGTCCTGAGCCTGCACTCGGGCGAACCAGATGAGGATGCCGTCACCCACCGTGAAGAGGAACAGGCCTACCGCCATGAGGTACCACGCGGACCGGACCGACGGACGATTCAGCCGCACGCCGACGAGGATCGCGACGACGCTGGCCAGGCCCACGCCGACGGAGATCAGAGCGCGCCCGGGGCCGATGGGGAGCAGCTGGTAGACGACGATTCCCGCCAAGCAGGCCGCGAGGAAGACCCAGCAGATCCGGGCAGAGCGCCGAGCGATCGCGTTCACGTCCTCACCCGCCCGTCGGCCCGGCCCGAGCACAGAGGTCCCGTTGCGCCCGCGCGCCCATCCGTCCGGCGAAGTCGCCACCACCGATGCCGGAGGCTACCGACAAAGGGGTCGCAAGACCACGCGGACGCTCATGCCGTGATCGTACTCCCGGCGATCATCGACGGACATCGGGTGTACGGAGGTGTCGCCATCGCGGTGACGACTCGACCGCCTCAGGACCTGCCGTGCGTCACCCTCATCGTGCTGCGGCGTCCAGGATGCAGCATCCACCCGCTCGCGGCTCACATCGCACCCGACCTGCATGGCAGGGGTCCCGGGTTCATGCCTCCGATTCGCCGGCGAGGATCGCGGGCAGATCATCGACGGACACCGCGCGCCGGTTGTCGTGAGCGGCACGCCGTGCATAGCCGTCGTCGAAGTACTCCAGCAGCACGCGGATCGCGGCGTCGGGTCGGCCCGCGTGGAAGTGGCTGACGGCCCGATCCGTGCGGGGATTGCCGAGGCGCCGACGGATCCGCTGGGTCGCATCGATCAGTTCGCGGGGTTCGGCGGATCCGTACGTGTCGACGAGTCTGCCCACGCGCGCGTCGAACGGCAGGTGGAGTTCGACCGTCTCCGCGGCAGCGAGTGCCGCGGTCGCCTCGGCGGGAAGCCGCAACGGTCCGATGTGCGGGCCTTCGTCCTCCAGCCAGACCGGTCGAGCGGGGTCGCACGCTCCGAGCGCGTCGGCGACGAGCGTCCGGAACTCTGCTGGGGAAGGCATCGGAGTGCGGATGCCGATCCGTCCGAAAGACGATCCCCGATGCGCTGCCAGCCTTTCGAGATCGATGACCTGCTCGCCGACTTCGGCGAGGCGCTCGAGCATCGCGGTCTTGCCGGAGCCGGCCAGACCGGTCAGCACCCGATAGCGCATGGGTCCTCCTGGGCCGTCGGCGTCAGCCGGACGCCGGAGAGCCGAGTGCCCCCTGGACGGATGGCTCGCGCGGACTCCGAATCCACGGAGAAGAACGCACGTGCGACCGACCAGGAGGACTCCCGCCGGCTCGGAAACTCTTCCGTATCCCTCGCTTCAAATTCGAGTGTGACTAGCACTGCCTTTGGTGCCCCCATCCTCTGCCGAGCGGGAGTCACCGTCAAGGGAGACGGCAGTCACTGCGTGATGCGGTCGAAGGCCAGCCCGGAACGGACGTCGCCTCTGCCGGTCGTGACCCGGCGCGCGTGCCAGACGATCGGCGTGCCGTCGTACCGTCGGGCGCGCCGCAGGAGGCCCTGCACCTGCACACCGGCTCGCGGCACCTCCTCCTCGTGCACGTAATAGGGACCCTGCCGTTCGTCGGCCTCATCGATGCCCACCCGGAGGATCGACGTGAGTGGACGGATCAGCGTGTCCTGCGGGCCGATCGTGCGGCGCATGACTCCGCGCTGGAGCTGGGTCGCTCGCGACTGCCCGTCGATGTGGACGGGGACGAAGGGGATCCAGTTCTCCGCGACCTCCGTCTGCAGGATGTAGCGCAGGGGAGCGGGCGCCCCAGCGACGGCGGCGCTGATGGCGGCGTCCGCGGTCGGGTCGAGCTGCTGCCGCATCCTCCTCGAGGCTTCGGCGGCATCCCGTGACCGGTCGAGGCCATCCGGGATGCGCTGCTCGATCGCCCAGACCATGTCGGCCGTCTCGTCGCGCGCGAACACCACCTGCTCGAGCGGCTCGCCGTCGCTGATCTGCGGAAGCGTCTGGGGCAGGTGCAGGTGCTGGGGCAGGGGGCCCTCCGACGGTCCGGAGGGGCGCGGAGCGAGGCTGAAGGCATCCCACCCCGTCCAGTCCGATCCTGCCGGGTCGATCGTCGGCCTCACGAGGGTACGCCATCCGAACGTGTCGGTGACGATGACTCCCTGAAGTTCGGCGACGCTGCCCACCGGTTGCCGGCAGATGATCGTGAACCAGTCGTTGCTGTACAGCAGAGCGAACTCGCTGACGACGATGCGGGCTGCGTCGGTGGCATCGGCGCTGAGCGTTCCGAGGTCGACCGCGGCATCCTCGAACTCCCACCAGCGCGGCTTCGGCATCCCGGGGAACTCCGCAGGCACGGGGATGACGGACCGCACGTCCACCGCGGGGTCCGTCGTCTCATCGGGCTCCGCGGGCCTCGTAGGACCCTGGTCGAAGGAGTACCAGTCGAGGTGTCCGCCCACGTGCTCGGCGGCATCGACGACGGTGTTCGTCGCCCCGCGGGCGACGACGCCCTGCGTGGCGTACTCGAGCTGGTCCGACTCCCACCGGTCGCGCTCGCCGGGCTGCTGGTACGTGTCCTCGAACCAGGATCGGTACGCGAGCAGGACGTCTCGGACGAGTCCCACCTGACCGGCGGGGATCGCGGCGGCGAACCCCGGAGGGAGATCCGCCACTGTCGCGTCGGGCGGAATGGACCGGTAGACGCGCACACCGTCGACGCACCGTCCACGCAGCGCGTGTCGCGCGCGCGCGGCTCTCGGCGCGGTGCGGTCCCGCGCGTAGGCGATGGGGTCGGCCGGTTCTGCATCGAGCGGACCGAAGAAGCGGTAGAAGGGCGCCCGCAGCACGTCCGGGTCGTAGTCGGCCGGATCGACTCCCGACGCGAGGACCGCGGCATCCAGCCTGCTCAGCAGCGTCCGGCCCAGGCGCGCCCGCACGATGAGCGGGAACGTGATCGGCAGGCGTTCGGTGATCGCGTCGATGCCGTCGTCGGCGCCCGCGCCCGGGATGTTCACGGGGCTGACTTTTCGGGCCATCGTCGCGAAGATCGCCGATCCTGCGTCGGTGCCGGCGAACTCGCCGAACTGCCACTGCCGGCCGAGCATGAAGGCGGGGTCCGCGATCTTCGCCGCGAGGGTGCCGGCGAAATCCACCTGGCGGGCTCGAGGTTCGAGACGCGACCAGATCCGCAGGGGTTCGCACGTGGTGGAGATGAAGGCCATCGCAGGTCACGGATCCGTTCGATCAGGGATTGTTCTGGTGGAAATCGAGGATGACGCGGTCTCCGGCGTCCGCGGATCCGACGGCGTGCGGGACGACCTCGCCCACCAGCAGCGGGAGGAGCTGGCCATACCGGCTCGCGCCGATGTGCTCGACCTCGACCATCCGGTTGCGAGCGATCTCGAGGGTGTCGTGCAGGGTCGCTGCGAAGTCGATGAGCGTCCACGGCTGGTCGAGCACGGGAGGCACCGCGACGAGGACGACCTGGGGTGCGGTGGCATCGGGCTGGTCGTAGTGCACGGCCACGCCGGTGACCTCCTCGCGATACGGGATCGATTCGCTCCACTGGTCGACCAGGAGCGCCGTTCCGGTCGCCCCCGCAGCGGGGAGCATGCTCACCCCGTAGATCGCGAGACTCACCTTGCCGGTCATCCCGGTCGGGTCGGTCACCGGCCCGCCCAGCCACGGCGTGTCGTCCGGGGGGAGCTGCGCGATGGACGCCGACAGCGGGCGCCCTCCCATCACCTCCGTCAGCAGCTGCACGTCTGCGAGGTCGGCGGCGCCCGGCCGCACGGCGGCGGCGCCCTCGAGCCACGCGTCGATCTCCGCTGCGTCGACGAGGTCTGCGTCGAGCGCCGTCTGGAGATCGGTTCGCACCGGGTCGAGTCCGACGCGCGGCGCGAGCACGATGTCGTCGCCCAGGAGGTCCTTCGCCGCCTGGGTCCATGCGCCGGCCGGTTTCGGGTCGGATGCCGCGGCCAATGTCGCCGCAGCGGCGCGGCAGCGCTCGGCCAGGTCGAGGAAGGCGACCTCGGTCGACTGCAGCAGCTCCGTGCTCACCTGGATCCGGGAGAGGAATCGACGCGGAAGCCCGACCCGGATCCCGTATGCCTGGGCAGCCTTCGCCGCAGTCCGCCATGCCTCGCGACCCGACCAGAACCCGTCCAGACGGGCGAGCCGGGCGGTCACGTCAGCGGAGCTGCCTGACGTGAAATCGAGGGTCGGGAGCCACGCGCTCGGGTGCTCGGCCGCCGGATCGGCCGGGACGCGGGCGCGAATGCCGCCCAGCCATACCGCGGGAACCTCGTCGAGCACGGAGGCGTCGATTGCGTCATCCTCAGCGAGCACGCGGGCGAGCGCCACGGCGTCCTCGCGGGCCGTGTCGAGCAGCCGCTGCACACGCGTCTCGAGGTCGGCGGCGTCGATCCCGTCCCCCGCGGTCGCGGTGGACTCCGGTGCGGCGTAGTCCGACGCGACAGCGGGCTTCGCCGTGCCGAGGAGGTCGGCGACCGCCTCCAGCAGCGGTGCGACATCCGTGATGCTTCGGATGCCGGGACCCCACGCCGCGGCGCGCAGCGACTCGATCCGCCAGGTGTCGGTCGACGTCGTCTGCGGTCCGTCGCTCGTCGGAACCCCCGGCTGATCCGGGGGCAGATCGGTCGGCTGGAGCTCGTCGAGCACGCGCGCCGTCAGCGCACCGACGGCCGAGTCGAAGCCGTTCGCGAGGAGGGCCACGAGATCGAGCGGCTGCAGGCCGAGGCCGGCGATCGACACCTCCGGGAGCGCCGCACCGGTGGGCAGCTGCTCGGAAGCCAGACGGATGCGGATCGCCGCGGGATCCCCGATCAGGGCGCCGAGCCAGTGGTTGACCGCGGGCTCGAGCGCCGCCCGCGGAGTGACCGGGATCGCCTCCCAGCCGGCGGGTGCCGTCACGGGCTCGGCGGGCACAGGCGGCAGCTGCAGGATGAGCCGGTGACTGACCGGCAGACCGGTGCGCGGCGTGTCCGTGATCTCGGGATGGGGTATCGCCTTGCCCTCCGCCAGGGCGGCGAGCACCGCGGCGGCTCGCGCGTGGTTCCCGCGCACGAGCTGGTGGACGGTCTCGCTCGTCGTGAGGTCGCCGAGTGCGTCGAGAGCATCGGCGATCGAGTCGATTCCACGGAGCACGCCGTCCAGCTTCGCGATATCGAGGCGATCGGGGAGGGCTCCCTCGGGAAGGCCCCAGGGATGCGCCGACTTGTGGGCCTGGAGGGTGTCGAACAGAGTTCCCTCGGCATCCGGATCGTGCTCCTCCACCCAGTCCAGCACTGCGCGGACGAGGGCCAGACCGTCGACGACGTATCGCGTCGGCTCGGCGACGGCGGCGACGGACGGGTCGACGGCGGCGACGGTGGGGAATGCCTCGCGCAACGGGAAGATCGTCGAGTCCAGTTCGACGACGGTCGGCGTATCGGTGCGGGCGTAGTACTCGTGGAGGAAGCGCTCGAGCCTGTAGCCCAGCAGGGCGCCCAGGTCGTTGCCCGCCCGCACGCCGTCGATGAGGCCGAGGGCGGTGCGGACCCGACTCGAGGAGAGATTCACCGACATCTCATTGCCGAAGGAGCCCTCCGTCGTCTGCGACGTGAAGGCGGCGCGGAGGATCGCCGCCGTGACCGCGTGCGTCGGTGACGGCGTCTGGATGAACCCTTCACCGGACGCATCGGTCATGAGGGTGCGTCCGGGAAGACCCGCGAGCGCGGGTGGCACGCCCGTGGCCGCCGGAGCGGCCGCGGCGGGTCTGACGTTCTCGACCCAGCCATACGCACCGACTTGCGCACCGCGTCGGCGGCGGTCCCGCATCGTCCGGAGCCGTCGCTCCGCGAGCCCCCCGATCCACGCGTCGAGCCGATAGCTGCACAGGTCGAGGTGCTCTCGGACGAGCGTCGTCATCCGCTCGGACGGCATTCCTGCGAACGCCGTCACGGCGCCCCGGTGCTCGACGACCTGCGCGGGGCGGGGCGATGCGAGGACGTCGGCCATGAGACGCCCGTTCAGGTCGGCCGGCACCGCGCTCGTGCCGGAAAGGGCGGCCAGGTCGTCGACCCGGGCGAACAGCAGCCCCCATGCGGAAGTCTGAGAGGGGGTCCCGTCGGACCAGGTCTGGAAGAGGCTCGATGTCCCGAGGTTCGCAAGCGACTCCTCCGTCATCACGTTTCGCGCGACGAGGAGGTCGGCGGCCGCGCGCCGGGCCTCCGCCAGGAGCGCATGGCGGACCAGCATCTCGGCGAGCCCGACGTTGGAGAGTTCGTCGTTCTCGGTCCGTGCACGGAGGTCGGCGAGACTGAGGCCGAGCAGGGTCAGGATCCACGATCCCGTGCCCTGAGTCGGGCCCGCGGGTGCGACCGACACGACGCCTTCGAGCGGCCACACGCCGTTGAGCAGGCGGAGGCCGTACGCGCGCGACGTCGAGAGCCGTTCGAGCACGTCCTCCCAGTCCTCCGAGACGACGCCGTCCAGCCGAGTGTCCGATCCCGCCGGAATCGCGAACGCCGTGCGCAGCACGTCCTGGAGGTGCTCCAGGAGCGCAAACGGCCCGAAGTCGGCCGCGGCGGTCGCCGCTGCGCCGTTCTCCGGCGGTATTCCGAAGCTCAGTCCGAGCTGCGGCTCGCCGCGGACGCCCGTCCGGTCGGCGACGTTCACCGAGAATCGATAACTCGACCCGACAGACGACGATTCCAGGCCGAGCATCGCGAGGAAGTGCTGCTGAGCGTTGAAGCCCTCGGCGCCGATCTCGTCGCTGTAGGCGTGCTTCACCGAGGGACCGCCCGATTCGCCCCTGCGGATCGCCGTCCAGTCGGCGTGCAGCTGCCGGAACAGCCCGAGGACGGTGTCGTCGAACCGCTGCTGACGAGCCCGCTCGCTCGCAGCGGCGGCCTCGGATCCGGAGTCGCGCAGGTCGGTCCGGAAGCGACTGAGGGCCGTCGCAGGAAGCACGCCGTAGGGCTGATCGTCGACCCGGATCGCAGGTCGCGATCCGCGCGCCGACACGTCGGCGAGCGCGAACGTGCGCAGCCGCTCGCGCGCGTCGCGGGTGATGAGTCCCGAGGTCAGCTCCTCGAGGGCATGACCGATCGTCCCCGGATAGAGAGCACGATTCGCGACCTCGGCGTCGCTCGCGTCGGTGCCGTCAGCGCCCTCGATGTGAGCGAGGACGTCCTCATCGATCCCGAGCGCGGTGGCGAGACGGCTGCCGTCCGACCCGCTCGAGATGAGGGGCGCGCCTCGTTCGATGGGGTACGCGCGGTCGGGATCATCCGTGCTCGAGAACCCCGCCCGGTCGTCTTCGGTGTTGTTCGTCGGCGTCCCGATCGGGAGGATCGACAGCCCGTCGCCGGTGTAGTGGTGCGCATCGAGCAGTGCGGTGAGCCGCGTGTCGCCGTCGTCCGCATCGCCGCCGGAGAGTCCGACCACGAGCAGTTCGTCGAACCCCTCCTCGGCTTCCTGCGCCGTGATCGTCAGCCGCAACGCCATGCCCTTGTCGACTGCGTCGTCGAAGTCCGTCATCCAGCGGATCGAGTCGGGCACGACCAGGAGACCGTCATCATCGAGGCTGAACGTGTCGCCCTTCGGGTCGACGCCGAGCTTGAGGTCCTGGGGTATCGGCCGTCCCGCCGTCACCTTCCCCGCCGTTCCTGCCCTGACCGTGAAGACGGCGAACCGGTCGGGGAGCACAGTCGACGACGCCGCGCGGGTCCACGTGCCCGCGCGTGTGCCGATCTCGGGAGCGGTCGGCTCGGGCGGGGCTTCGACCGGGATCTTCGAGACGCCTCTCGCGAGCTCGTGGAGCGACCGCGGCCACTCGCGGGGGACGTTGCCGAATACGCGGGCGAGGGCCTCCACGGTCGCGGACTGCGTCTCCAGCCGTGGAGCGAGGGTCGTGATGGCGCGCGCGGGCAGGGCGTCCGCGGCCTCGACCGCCGACCGCACCTGCTCGATGGCCTTGGCCACCGCGTTGATCTGTCGGTCGGTCAGCGTGCGGGCGGGGAGGGGCGGACGAAGACGGATGGGCCGTTCCCCGGGAGGAGTGCGCCCGGGCTCGAGTTCGGCGAGGCGCTTCTCGAGGACGGTGATTGCGTCGCCGATGCGAACGGCGGCGTCTGCGCCCGGTGTCGGCCCGGCCTCGTCGGGCTCGACGGGAGCCGTGACGCGCGCGATCCATGCCGCGCGGCGCGTGCTGCGACCGACGCAGAGCGCCCGCCATGCTCCCTTGCGCAGCTCCTCCGCCGCCCCTGCCGCGGCGGTCTCCGTCCAGAAGGCCGACCCCGCCGTCTTCTCAGCCTCGGTGAGGCCGTCTTCGTGGCTGTCGACGGCGAGAGCTTCGGGATAGATCCGCACGAGAAGCTGATGTACGGTCTTCGTCTGTTCGGTCAGGGCGAACACCGTGGTCGCGAGTCGGTCGGGCACGCGGATGTCGAGGTCCGGGCGGTCGCTCGGCGTGGTCTCGATCTCCGCCCGCAGCCGGGGGGCGCCGGGGCGTGCGGCGACCGCGTCGATCCTCGCGAGGAGTTCCGCCTTGAGGGACCCGGGCAGCACGGCGATGCCGGCCGCGGCCGAGATAAGGTCGGCCCCGATCGCGCCGGACCGCGCCGACAGCCCCGCGACGATCGTCTCCGCGGCTTCTGCGGCGGCGATCAGCTCGGCGCGGTCGAGCTGCACGATCCGTTCGGCGCCCAGGGCCTGCGCGCTTGTGCCGTCGTCGAGGATGATCCGGTGCTTCGGGCTCCGCGTCGTCGTGGGATCCGGCCCAGGCCGCCCGGCGTCGACCGGCAGGGCTTCGCGCCGACGCGGGAGATCCGGACGCAGCTCGCGGCCGCGCGGGGTGAGTCCTCGCTCACGGGCTGCCTGGGCCCCTGTTCGCAGTCCGAGCTCCGCGATCAGCCGGAGCGCCGGTCGCACTCGGCGATCGATCAGCGTGAGGAGCGCGTCGATCGCGGCCGCGTGCGCGTCGAACTGCCCGAGATACTTCTCGCGCTGGTAGTCGGACCTCAGACCGGAGAGCGCCGCCCGCGCAGTCCCGAGCCCTTCCCGCACGGCCGGCACGAGCGCGGCGAGTCGGCGCTGCTGCTCCGGTGTGGCAGACGTGATCGGCTGGTCGAGGGACGACCGCGTCCCCGCCAGAGCTTCGCCGAGAGCGGCGAGATCCGATTCGATCGCCTCGTAGAGCGGCTGCTCCTCCTGCAGCTTGACTTCAGCCTTCTGCTTGACGTTGCCCAGGAGGACCGTGTGGTACTCCCGACCGCTCAGTCGCCGCAGGAGCGCATCGATCCGTGCGAGCAGGTCGAGCAGGCCGACCACGTGATCGGTGGGATCGGACACCTCGACGGTCGTGAACCGCGTCTCGATCCTCACCGGGATCAGAACCGCCGGCACCGCGGTGTCGAAGGCCGACGCGACGGACTCGAGTGCCGTGACGGCGGCGTCGGCGGCAGGATCGCGGGTCAGTGTCGACCAGTCGACGGTGTTGGCGGTCATCGCGGATGTCTCGCGTTTCGCATCAGTCGATCGGGAGCATGTCGGTGGCGTGCCGAGCGAGCCACACCGGGTTCTGACAGAGGATCGAAGCCATGTGCGCAGAGGTCAGGCCCCACGGGGTGAGGTCGGGGGTCGTCGGCGTCAGGCCGGCGTTCTCGGTGACGAGCACTTGCGCCGGGAGGGCCGCTGCATCCGCGTGCAGATGCTTCCAGTTCAGGGCGTTCCAGTCGGGGAGCTCGGGCTGCTCGGTCGTGGGATCCTCGTCGAGATCGAGTCCGAAGCGCAGCTGCCCGGGTCGCTCCATGAAGCAGAAGAAGTAGCCCGCGTCGTCCGGACCCTCGCCGGCTGCGTCTTCGGCCGTCAGTTCGAAGCCGAAGAGCGAGATGTCGGGGTCGAGCTTTCCATGGATGACCGGATACTTGACGACACCGTCCTTCCGAAGCGTGCGCTTGCGGCTCGACCCGGTGCCCGAGTATTCGCCTTCCTGCGCGAAGACGACGGTGTCGGGGAACTTGACGAGCAGCTCGGCTCGGACCACCAGCACGAGCAGGCCCGAGAGCTGCGGGGAGTTCGCCCCGAGGTCGTGCTCCCACTCATGGATCTTGGGGATGTCGGGCGGCCGGTCGGTGCCGGCATCCGCCGCGTCGAAGAACCGCGCGAAGTAGGTGCCGCGCTGGTCGGTCGGGAACTCGTTCCACAGGAGCTCTCGGGCGAACTCGGTGCTGACTCCGGCGAGCATCGATTCGATGAAGCGCGCATTCGGCACCATGAGGGCGATCGACTCTTCGGGGAGGTTCGCGATGTTGGGGATGATGTAGTCCTGTCCCAGCTGCCGCAGAGGCTCGAAGAGCGGATCGTCGAACTCCGGATGGGCCATCGCCGGGCTGAGCCTGCGGGTTTCGTCGAATCCGGCCCGGAGATCGCCGACTCCGCCGATCACCGTGGCGACCTTCGCCAGCAGGGCCACGCGCGGTCGAAGCTGCGCGAGGACCTGATCCGCGAGCCCTGCGGGGGCGGTGAGGGCGATCGGGGGTTCCGGCAGCAGCCGGGACGAGGCGAAGGTCGTGAAGCTCGACATGGCGACGGCGAAGTCGGCCGCCATGTGCAGACCTGCACTCGGAGCGACGGTCGCACGTTCCGAGCCCTCCGGTGCGATCACCGTTCCGAGATGGCTCTTGCCGTCGATCGTGGTCCCGTAGTACTCGGCGAAGGTCGGCGCGTCGATCTCGAGCACCGTCGGGTCGTCACCCGTGCCGACGATGAGGCTCTTCAGTCGACTGACGGCGACGCCGTCCACGTCGTGCGCGAGAAGATCCTCGACCTCCGCGCGCAGCGCGTGATTCGCAGCCTCGCTCTCGGGGTACACCTCGTCCAGGCGAGCACCGAGCGCCGCGCCGAGGGCCTCGAGTGCGGTGGCCGTCGTCGCTGAGGAGAGGGTACCCGCGCCTCGTCGGGCTTCGACCTCCTCACCTACCAGTACGGGGAAGACGTCTCTGCCTCGCGGGAGCTGCGCGGCGACCGCGTCGACGGCCGACTGCACGTCGCTCTGGTCGACGGCGAGCGCGGGATCCGGGGCGGGGGGCGCGGTGGATACTGCGCTGCCGGGCTCGTCGTTGAGTCGCGTGATCAAGTGCGCGGTGAGGCCCGTCTGATCCAGAACGAGGGACTTCTTCAACGGCGTCGCGGGTCGCAGCAGCGGGCTCGCCGGCCGCGTGATGCGGCGGAAGGCAGGCGCCTGCGCCGCGGCGGGCACGCGGCTCGCGTCCACCTCGCCCCGGATCGTGATGTCTCCGGTCGCGCGGGCGCGCAGCGCGGCCTGAGCGCCGGCCGTCAGGCCCAGGAGGCGGTCGACGCTCGAGTGCGCGACGTGCTTCGCGAAGACGCGCTCGTCGGCGGTCAGCGCGAGTTCGGCTTCGCGAAGCCGCTGGTTCACTGCGTTGAGCTCCTCGACCTGCGCCCAGGCACGTTCCATGTACTCCTCGTCGCGCTGGCGCACGATCTCCGCGCCCAGACCCGCCGCCGCCCGGTTGCGCGGGTCGAGATTGAGCTCGGCCACCCACCGGGTCGCACCCGTCGCGTCCGCGACCTTGCGCAGTCCGGCGTGCTTGCGCGCGTACGCCGGCGGAGTGACGATCGGGTCTTCGTCGTCCTCGATCCCCGTGACGCGGAAGTCGACCGCGAGGTCGATGACCTCCTCCACCTGGTCGGCCACGTCCGTCCCCGGCGACGACGGGTATTCGACCCGGCTGTCGAAGTCGACGGGCGCCAGGGCTCCTTCGAACGCGACCGTCGTGCCTTCGTCCACCTCGAGGCCCGCTCCGGGATCGGAGATGTCGAGCTCGCGCGTGCCGAAGCCCTCCGCTTCGATCCGGAACGCCTTCGGCCGTCGCGCGAGCACTTCGAAGTCGGCGAGTTCGCCGGTGCGGAAGCTCCAGTCGTGCAGCACGGGGAAGCGGCGCGGCTGACCTTGGCCCCACGAGGGCTGTTGCGCCGGGACCCCGACCGACGGGAAGGGCTCGCGCAGGCCGGCGAGCCGGCCGGTCTCCATCGCCGGTACGACGAAGGCGTGATATCCCGTGTGCAGATCCAGACGCCGCGGCGACAGGAGCCGCGACAGCGCGAGGTTCGGCGCCGCGTCCACATGAGCATTGAGCAGGTCGCCGGGGTCTCCCAGACCCAGGTCGCCCTGGGTCTGGACATGGGCCCATGCCCACGTCTCGGTGACGGGTGGCAGCGGCGCAGTGACGGCGACGGTCAGGATCGCCAGCTCACCGGGGACGCGGGTCAGCGTGTACTCGCCGTCGGCGAGGACGAACAGCGCGATCCACGGGCGGAGCTTGTGAGCCGTCGTCGCGTGGGCGGGCGTGTACCGCCACGGGAACTCCTCGTCGTAGAACTCCACGTACGCCAGCTCACCCGGGGTCGCGTTCACGCTGCCGGGCACCGGCATCGACCGCAGCACGGCGTCGGGAGTGAAGCCCTTGATGTCTCCGGGGCCGACGAGCGACACCTCCTGCGTCACCGTGACAGGCGCGAGCGGCGGCGCTCCGGGGACGGGCATCGAGCTCACCGCGACCGACGCCGTCATCGTGGCGCGATCCTTCGGGCCTTCGGCCGGGTTCGCACCGAGGTGATCAGGCTGATCGATGCGAACGGCGATCCCGCGTCGGGACCACGGCAGGAACGTGTACTCAGGCAGCTCAGCCAATCTGCACTCCCGGAACGATCTGGAAGCGGCGCCCGTCCGACGGGAGCGCCGCCATCAGCTGCTCCGCGTCGGTGCGCGACAGGAGCACGGCGTCGTCGGCCGGCTGGCCGTTCGTCGCGAGCGGGACGAGCACGTCCTTGGTGGTGACGGCGTACAGCGGCTCGCCGACGACCGCGGAGCGCACCTTGCCGCGTTCGGCGAGCTTCGCCTGCGCGCGTGCGGCTGCCGACGCGCCGATCGCGCCGCCGGAGACGAGCGCCGAGAAGTCCAGCGGAGGAGTCCCGGCGACGCGCTCGGGCATCGGCGCGTCCGGATCGGGATCGTCGATGACGATCATCTCGTAGCTCTGCGCGTGGTGGAGCGCGAAGTCGGCCTCGAGCGTCCTCCCGGCCGTCGCCTGGATGCCGTTGGGGCGGTCTTCGAAGGCGGGCGCCTTCAGGAGGTCGGGGCTGGTTCCCGATGACCCGGCGAAGGTCGACGGTGAGAACGGTGCCGTGACATCGTCGAACGGGGCATCGAACGGGGGGTTCAGCGGGTCGTCCAGGCGGCCGAAGAAGAGATCCGTGATCTCGACCCGCTTGACGTCGCTGGGGGGCGTCTTGCCGACGAGCCCGATGTCGGTCTCCAGCGGGATGAGATTCTGCCGGGCCGACAGCATCCCTCCGGCATCCACGACGAGCTTGCCGCTGGGCAGCGGGAGCAGCGTCACCCCCGCGGATGCCGACGCCGAGAGCGCGGCGGTCCAGTTCAGGGGATCGCGGAACTGGTCGAGCACCTTCCCGAGCACCGGCTCGGCGGGGATGAGGGTCTCGTGGGCTTCCCCGAACGTCGCCTCGACTTCGATGCTGACCGTGAAGAACAGGATCTTGAAGCTCGCCTTGCCGTGGGCGTACCAGGGCGTCGGTCCGCGCAGCACGAGGTCGAGGCTGATCGAGCAGATGTCGGCGCCGCCGGCGGTCACCGCGAGCTTGCCCCACATGTGCGCGTCGATGAGGAAGGGGACGAACTGCACGAGCACGTCGAACCCGAAGTCCCCGCTGATCGAGAAGCCGTCGACGCCGGCGAAGAACTCGAGCCGCGCTCCGAACTGGATCGTGTTGCTCGTCACGGCGAAATAGAGCGACAGTGTCAGACGCGGGTTGTCCTTCAGCAGCGACAAGCTGAGACGGCGCATCGCGGGCAGCTTGAGGTGGGATGCGGGCGTGTAGCTCGGGTGGAATCCTCCTACCGAGACGACGAGGTCGGGCTTGGCCCCCCAGCAGAGCCTGATCGCGATATCGCCTTCGAGGCTCAGCTTGAAGTCGGCGTAGCCGATGAACGAGTCGTAGATCGCCGCATCGAAGTAGAGGAGGGATGCCGCGACGTCGATGCCGCCGATGAAGGCGACCTTGAGATCGACCACCGCTTCGTCGGGTGTGGGGAGTGCGAGCCGCAGAACGCCCAGGAGAGCGACGTTCGGCTGCGGGGCGATCTCGAGGATGATTCCGACCTTGAGCGTCACGAGCGCCGGGTTCATCCACTGGATCATCGCCATGGGCGCGATCAGGAAGTGCCCCTCCTGGGCGGGGAACGACTCTTCGAGATCGCGGACGATGACGTCGATGCGGTTGATGATGTCGGTGGGGAAGAGGATCGAATCGGCCGTGCCGGTGCGCAGGCCGTCTCTGATCCGGTCGACGTCCATGCCGCGGTTGAGGCCGAGGAGACCCCCCGCACCGGAGAAGAAGAATCCGTACCCGAGCGGGATCGGCACGGGCAGCGTCACCGTGATGAGCATGAGAAGCGAGAACCCGGGCGACCCGTCGGGGTTCTTCGTCGTGATGATGCCGATCGCGGTCAGAGCGAACTTCTGGAGCACGGCGATCTCGAGCGCGCCGACGTACCGGCCGCGAGGCTCGTCGACGAGGAGGAACCCGCCCAGCCGGATGGTCGAGGCATCCAGCGAGAATCCGAAGCCGTCCGGCGGCTTGAACGAGAGCACGGCGCCCGAGTCGGTGATCGTGACCCGCAGCCCCACGCGGTCCACGACGACGGCGATGGGCCCGAGCTCGGCGTTCCCCGAGAGCGCGGCGACGATGTCGGTCCGGTCGCCGAAGACGGCGGCGAGGTACAGCTCGCGCAGGAAGATCACGTCGAGGATGTTGAGGTTGAGCGGGAACGTCAGCTCGATGCCGTTGTCGAGATCCCCGGGCCCTCCGTGCACCTCGAGGCGCCCGTCGCGATAGGCGATCGCGGTGGTGAAGCCGCCGGAGAGCTCCTGTGGGATGAGCTTCGCGACGAAGAAGTCGCCGTCTCCTCCGTTGACCCGGATCGCGGTGTCGATGAGCTCGATCGCTCCGCCGAGGCTGTCGACCTCGAACCGGGCACTCCCGGTCGCGGCATCCCAGAAGGAGAACTCCCCGAAGAACAGCGCGCTCACACCGCCGAGCTGCACGACGTCGTCCTCGTCGCCGAACAGCGGGGTGTCCTCGTCTGCGCCCGCGATGCGCAGTCCGACGCCGACGACGTCGAGACCGGGCGCCGGCGCGACCGGCAGGGCGGGGTCGGCCGACGGTCCGACGACCCACGCGGTGACCCCCGCGGCGTCTCCGATCCAGTCATGGTCGCCGAAGAGCAGCGTCACCGAGACGTCGCCCGCGAAGCGCATCGAGCCCTTCAGTCTGATGCCGAGCCTGCCGGCGTCTTCGGCGAAGCCGAGCTTGAGGTCGTCGCTGACGTCGATCTCGATCCCGCCGAGTGCGGTCTTGAGCGCACCGAGCCCGATCACCGGCGGCTCAGGGAAGACGGCGACGATCTGGAGCGCCCCGTCGGCGCTCGTGACGAGCCCGGCCCCGTTCAGGATCTCCTGCGCGTTCGGCCCGCCCGCCCACAGGTCGGTGCGCAACAGCGACTCGACCTGCGGGATCACGAAGCGAGTGGTCAGCGGGAGCAGCCAGGATCCCGCGAGTCGCAATCCGCCTTCAGGCGTGAGGGTGAGGGCGGGTGCCGGCACGAGGACGACTTCGACTTCGCTCGCGGCCGCCGGCCCCAGCGGAAGGATGCGGAACCCGAGCCGGTCGCCGGCGAGGGTGAACTCGACTTCGGGCGCGAACCACTCGAGCGGCTCGCCGACGTCGACCTTCGCGCGGACAAGGCCCTCGAACTCTTCGAGATAGCCGATGCGCACCTCGGTGATCGTGACAGGTCCGGTGTCCAGCCCCGTGACGGTGACGAGCACTTGGGGATGCCCCGACGCCGACCAGCCGAGCTCGGCGCCCAGTTCGCACCCGTCGAAGAGGTCCATCTCCCACCGCAGGCGGTTCTGCACCCGTTCGATCCGATGCCCGGCGGGCAGCTCGATCGCCCCGGGGTTCGCCCCGCTGCCGAAGAGACCCTGGACAAGGCCGATGACGAATCCCGGATCGGCGATGTGGGATTCGAGCCACCCGATGTCGAGCATGTTCCGCAGCTGCGCCGCCTGCGCGGCGTCGGTGAACCCGCTCCCGGCCGGGTCGTAGATGCCGAGCGCTTCGGCGATCTCGAGTGCGACATCGAGGATCGGATGCGGTGGCGTGAGCGCATCGACGATCTCCTGCAGCACTTTCGGGACGAGCGCGGTGACGGCGGTGCCGAGCAGCTCGCCGAGGCCCGTGACGGTCGGCAGGAGCTGGATCGGAGCGACATTGTCGGGGGTCACGACGAGCCGGACGCCTGTCGAGTCGACGCCGAAGGCGATCGTGAGGTCGCCCCACTCACCGGGCAGCGTCAGGTCGAGCGTGATCGTGCCGGTCGGGGCCGCGCGCACGTCCCTGGGAAGCGGGCCCGTCGTCGTCAGGTCGACGCCGAGCGCCACGGTCGCGCTCACGGTGTCGGAGTCGTCGCCGAACGTGCCCTCGAGCTGCGCATGCAGCGGCGCGCTTCCGGATGCCGTCAGGAGGAAGCCGCCCGGAAGGCCCAGTCCGTCGGCGGCGTCGAGGCCGAGCGCACCGGCGATCGTGCGCAGCAGGTCGTTGATCCTCGCCCCGTCGAGGAGACCCTCCGGCGTGCCGAGGGCGGCAGGGCTGCGCAGCCATCCGACGGGGTCGCGGATGAGGGCGCTGACCGGAAGCACGGCTCCGGCTCCCGACGTGAGATCGCCGAGAACGGCGCTCACGACAGCGGACACGGCGAGGTCGGGGACCAGCTCGAGCAGCCGTGCCCGCAGGCCGACGGCGTCGAACGGCCGCAGCGCGATCGGCGCGGTGAGCCACTGCGGCGCCGACACGGTGATCGAGGTGTCGGCCGCGCGGCGCAGCGTCACCGGCCCGCTGATGAGCGAGACATCGAGCGTGGATGCCAACGTGCGGGTGTCGAAGTCGAGGCGACCGCCGATCCGGAACGGTCCGGCCAGCGCGATGTCCTGGGTGGTCTCCAGCCGTACGACCATGGTCACGTCGTCGAGGGTCACCCGCAGGGGCAGCTCGGGCAGGCCGATCGACAGCGCGCCGGGATCGAGGCCGCCCAGATCGGTGCCCGTCGTGTCGGGGTCGCCGAGCATGTCGCGCACGACGGCGAGGAGCGCCGCGCGGCGTTCCGTGAGGATCCGGCTGGGGACGCTCGCGAGATCGGCGAGCCCCTGGATCGATGCCCGAGGTCCCTCGGTCGTCGAGATGACGGCACCTGCGGCTTCCAGGAGCTCGAACGCCACGCGGGCGGCAGAGTTCGTCGCGAGGGCTCCGTCGAGCTCGGCGAGCACGGCGTCGAGGGCGTCTCGAAGCCCGTCCTCGCCGAGGCCGATCGCCTCCATGGCAGGCGTCGGTTCGACCGATGCGTCCAGCAGTCGCACCCAGGGACGGATGCCGAGACCCCCGGTCGCCGACGATGCCGCCGCGCCGGCCGCCGCCGGAGTGATGGTGACCCCCGCCTCGACGGCGCGCACGCGGGCCGTGACCGCTCCGTCGGGGAGAGTGCCGTCGCCGACGAGCCACCCATCGCGCCGGAACGTCGTCGTGCCGAGGCTGAGAGCCGTTGCGGGCCGCGCCGGCTCCGCGGCATCCGGAACCAGACGCACCCGAGCGAGGTCGACGCGCGCGTCTGCCGCGAGGAGGATCGGCTCGTCGCCGCTGCCTGCCTCGGGTTGCGGCGTCGTGAGGCCGAGACGGATCCCGAACGCGACGTGGGTCGGCGGATCCGACGCGGTGAGCGCGGAGACCGTCGATCCGGCGAGGAGGCCCAGAACGTCTCCGCTGAGCTGCGAGCCGATCGCGAATCGGGGGACGACGTCGACGAAGCCGTCCGCGACGCCGGCGAACCAGCTGGGACGCACGGGTCCGCCCAGCGGGCCGGCCGCGCCGTCGAGCAGCGCCCTCAGCCAGGCGACGGTCGCCCCGATCGCGCTGCCTTCGATCGAGGCCGAGACGGAACCCGCGAGCCGCACGGCATCGGAGGCGACCGCGTCGACCAGCGGGGTCAGATCCGAGCCGGCGTGCGGTGTTCCGAGCGTGATGAGCTCGGAGATCCGTTCCGAATCCGCGGCGGCGAGCCTGCGTGCGACGACACCTGCGGTCGAGTGGCCGAGGAGCCGCACCCGTTGACCGGTGAGGGACTGGATGCGCTGCACGACCGTCCGCAGCTGATCGATCTCGCTGACGGACGCGCCCGTGCTGAGGTCGGCGGTGTAGACGCCGGCGACGGACACGATCCGGGTGAGATCGACGTCGGAGGGGTCGGGGACGGCGCGCAGATCGAAGTGACGACCGCTCACCGGCGCCGCCCCGGTGATGGCCTCGATGAGGTCGTCGAAGATCGTGTGGTCCGCGAACGGCGGCGACACGAGGAGCACGGGCCCGCTGCCGCCTGCCAGGCGGGTCACGACTTGGCTGATGACGGCCGGATCCCGGGGCAGCAGGGGATGCGGTGCGCTGACGGTGGCTCCGTGCGTCCAGCCGGCGGGCAGCTGCGACGACAGCGGCACGAGGCCGTCGCCGGCGGTGAGCCAGTCGGCGAGGTCGTCGAATCCCTGGGAAAGCGCGTCGAGGTTCCGGCCGCGCAGGAGGGTCCCGAGCTGGGGCCGGAACGTCGATGCGAACGAGAGCATCTCCGTGAGCTTCGAGCCCTCGCTCACCGCGTCGGCGAGGCGGCCGACTGCGGCGATCCACTCCGCCGGCGGACCCGCGGGGTCGAGCCACACCAGGCCGTCGACCGCGCTCACGCCCTGCGCGGGCTCTCCGGTGGCGCTGACGATCGGGATCGACCACGGGTCTTCGTACGTTCCGTTGCCGGTGATCGACCGAAGCCCCAGGATTGCGTCCCCGTCGAGCGCGAAGCCGGAAGGGAGCAGCCGCCCGATCAGCTGGAGCGCAATGCTGCTGAAGGGGGTGCCGTCCGCCGAGATGGCGGTGAACAGGTGCCGGAGCTGCGCCCGCAGGGCGGAGGCGGGGTCGTCCAGCAGCTGCTCGAACCGACCCGCCCCTGTGAACAGGTCGCCCAGCGCGGGCCAGTCGGCGCTCAGCTCCGGCAGGTCGCGATGGAGCCCGAGGAGGGCGGTGAGCACGTACGCGGACTCGCCGGCCCAGCCTCGCAGCGCCGAGCTGAGGAGCCGGCCGAGCACCTCGATCGCCTCGGAGCCGAGCCCGAGGTCGGGCTCGAGTCCGGGCAGGGAGAAGTCGTACGGGCCGAATGTCTGCCCGTCCGCGGTCACAGTGATGTCGGGGACGGTCACATTCCACGTCGGCTGTTCCCCGGGTCGCCAACTCGCGGTGGCCGTGGTCGGGCCTGCCGCCAACTCGAGCCCCGACAGGTCGAGCGGTCCGTCGGGGGTGACGGTGATCCCGAGCTGCGACCGGCCGACGAGAGACACCGTTCCTGAGCCGGTCTCGGGCAACTCGATCGCGAGCAGTTCGACGAGGAGTCCCCCGTTGAAGACGCCCTGCGACGCGCCGGCCATGAGGCCGAGCCGGAGTCGCTGCATCCCCTCCGGATCGGAATCGACGCGCGCATTCCATGCGGCGAGCGAGAGGCTGGCGGCGCCTGCGGTCGCGATCGGGGTCACCCACGGGTCGCCGGGCAGCCCTGTGCCCGTGACGGCGGGGGTGAGTCCGATCAGGATGGCGACCTGCCTGAGCATGTGCGACCACGTGTGCTCTTCGTCGCCGAGCACGCCACGGTGGAAGTCGGCGAGGGCGATCGTCGGGCCGCGGCCGAGGGTCGCAGCGTCGAGCGTCCTCTCCCAGTCGGGATCGGAATCGGGCTTGCGCAGGCCCAGGAGAGTGAGCAGAGCGCGGGCGACCGGGCTGTCGCCGAACGCGTCCTCGAGCACGCCGAGTGCGGCTTCCGCCACCACTCCGACCACCGCGTCGGCATCGGTCAGATCGACGAGGCCATGCTCGTCGCCGTTGATGACGACGTCGGTGATCGCAAGCCACGGCTGCAGATCGCCGCCGGTCAACCGGAAGCCGGCCCCGACCTGGCCGATCTGCAGATCGGGTGCGTTCGAGACGAGATCGCCAGCCGTGGGGGCGACGAGGCCCACGGTCACTTCGGGGACGAAGGCTGTGACCCGCGCCGGGGCGCCCGGGTCCACCGGAACGCCCGGAAGACCCGGCAACGGAATCCGCAGGACGGTCACGACCGCCGAGAGGGCGACGGGTCCAGCATCCACCCGGATGTCGAGACCGATCTCGAGTTCGCGGGTGTCTGTCGCCTGGAGGACCAGGAACAGATCCACGATGTCGGAGTCGAGGAGCCGGGCTCGGAACGGATCTCCCGGTCGGCCGAGTCCCTCGACGGGCAGGTCGTCGCCGATGAGTCCCGCCAGGTGTGTGGCCCACGCCGTCAGGCTGCCCGGGCTGTCGACGATGTCGATCAGCCAATCGAGCAATGCCTCGGGGCGGTCGAAGAGCTCCTCGATCGGGAGAGGCGGGATGGCGGAGGCGTCGTCGGCGCTGATGCCGAGCAGTGCGAAGAAGTGGTCGGCGAGGCGGGTCAGCTGCTCGTTGCCGCCCGCTTCGGCGACGAGGAGGTCGACGACCTCCTGGAGGAGCAGCCGCAGCGCGCTGATGAGGTCGGCGCCGACGGTCGCCGAGTCGATCTCCAGGTCGACCGGGTCTCCGTCGCCGAGGTTGAAGTCGTCGATCGTGATCCGCACGCCGGCCTGCACGCCGAGGAGGGCGTCATCGTCGAAGTGCACGCTGACGGCGGCGCCGATCCTCGACAGCGGGAAGTCAGCGCCCGTGAACCCGACATCGACCCCCACGAGGATGGGTCCGTCAGCGGTCCCTGCGATGGCCACGACGTCGTTGGCCATCCTCACGAGCGGAATGCGGACGGACCCCTGCACCTGGCCGACGCCTGAGCCCAGTTCGCCCGTGTGCAGAGCCGCCGCGAGACCGATGACGTCGTCTTCGACCGTCAGATAGAGGTTCCCGGCCTCGGTGTCCAGGAGCGGGTGCCACCCGGGAAACGACGGATCGGCGGGGAGCAGATCGTCGAGCAGCCTCAGGAGCGCGGCGCGCTGCGTCGGATTGGACAGCACCCGGCGGATGGCGGCGAGCGGATCGTCGAACCACTCCGCGACGAGCTGCCCGTCGTCGTCGGTGACGCCGATCGCGGTCAGCAGCGACGCGGTCTGCGGGTCAACCCCGATGTCGAGACTCATCACCCGCCTCCGGTCGGAGGGAGATTCGGCAGTTCGCAAAGGATCGCTGGAGCCCGGAGGTGCAAAGGAGGGACCGCGATCGTCAGGTCGGCCTCGCGACGGACGCCGATCACGCGAAAGCCTGCCACGGCGGACCGGGCGTCACAAGGGGTCCACGGTTCTAGCGGACGGTGAGGAAACGGGCGAGAATCGTCGCCAACGACGGGGGGTGATCCGTGGGCATCATCGACGACCTCCTGCGGTTCTTCAATCTCGCGCCGAGTGCAGGGTCGCCGGTCGCGGGTCTGCTCGAGGAGACGCAGTGGATCGACCAGCCGGTCATCGTCGACTCGGTGTCGGGATCGAACGACGCCTTCACGATCACGTCCACGCAGATCGATCTGTTCGCCGCTCTCAAGGCGGCCTATCCCGCACGCGTTGCGGCGATCGACGGCACGTTCGTGCGGGCCAACCCCGTGGATGCCACGAAGTATCAGTTCCTGCGTCGGCTGCGCATCGTATATCCGGCGGATGCCAAGGACACCTCGAAGGTCAACGGGACGGGGCGCCTCCCGCTCGCTGTGCTCGTGCACGGGCAGCACGAGTCCTGGCAGGGCGGCGTAGAGGTCCGGAATCACGACGGCTACAGCTACCTCCAGGAGGCGCTCGCCGCGGAGGGCATCGTCTCCGTCTCGGTGGACACCAACTGCGCCAACTACTTCGGCTCTCTCCTCGAGATGCGTGCACTGATCATCCTCGGGGCTATCGATGCGCTCAAGGCGATGGATGCCGACTCGTCGAACCGCCTGCATGACCGCATCGACCTCACACGTGTCGCGCTGCTCGGTCACTCGCGAGGAGGTGACGCGGTCGTCCGCGCGGCGATCCTCAACAAACCGAACAAGCACGCCGGAATCAAGTGCGTCATCTCGCTCGCGCCGACGGATTTCAGCGGCGCCCTCGCGGTCGCCGCGAACCGGATGTCGCTGGATGCCTCGACGGCCGGTTTCTACTTCGTCCTCTACGGCGGAATGGATGGCGACGTCTCCGGCGTGGGCGGTGCGAGGTCGTTCGCGGGCACGGGATTCCGGCTCTACGACCGGGCGGTGCAACCCAAGGCGATGGTCTACGCCCCGGGTTGCACGCACAACCGATTCAACAGAACGTGGTCGGCCGACGAAGACGGGATCCGTCCGGCGGACCTCGTGGCGATCCACAGCCGCGGCGACCACGAGGCTCTGCTCACCGAGTACGTCGTCGGCCTGCTCATGTGGCGGCTCCTGGGGAACAGCAAGAAGCGCGGGCTCTTCGACGGCTCGATGACCAATTCGAAGGGACACGCTGCCTCCCTCCAGTGGACGCACGGCAATGCGCTGCTCGAGGTGGACGGGTTCGAGGTTGCGGCGGCCTCATCGGTCGGTCCGCGAACCGTCGTCGGCGCCGACGTCCAGTCGATCGCCGACGTCGTGTTCAAAGGTGTGACTCTGGAGATGCACACCTCGCATCAGACCGGGGCCCTCGCGATGCAGGAGAGCCTCATCGGCCCCGCCCCGCCCGTGGTGGAGATCACCGTCGACGCCGCTCATCGCGATTGGTCGCGTTTCGACCTGCTCCAGTTCGGGCTCGGCGTGAGCTTCGACGTCACCAGCGCCGCATCCATCGCCGCCGGCAGCGGTCTTCCCGTCTTCACGGTGGGGCTCATCGACGGAGCAGGCACGAGCCGTGTCGTCGACTCGGCCACGTTCACGACCGTCAGCGTGCCGGGAAAGCCCACCCTGCATCGCGCGATGGTCGACTTCGGCATGGGCCCCGTCGACACCAACGTGACCTTGCACCGGCTCGCGACGGTGACCGTCAAGCTTTCGAAGTTCGCAGTGGGAGGTCCGGCCCTCAACCTGGCCGATGTCCGCACGCTGGAGATCGGGCCGACGTACGGGTTCGCGCAGCGCACACTTCTGGATTCGGTCTGGCTGGTGAAGTCATGAGAGTGGATGCTGTGACCTTCGAGGTTCTCGCCGAGCCCCCGATCCCCGAGTGGATCGTGCGAGTGACCGTGACCGGGACCGGCTTCACGATCACCTCGATGCCGTCGGTCGCCCGGGTCGGATCCGTCCCCGTCGAGGGAGTGTTGGAGGACGCCGGCGGGCTCGGGTTCATCGGCTATCTGCGCGAGGTGCCCGCCGACGGTGCCCACCTGTTCGTCGGCAAAGTCGCCGGGGCGCTGCAGGACACGGGGTTCGCGTTCGAGCCGGGAATCGTGTGACGCGCCTCCCGCGAGGCATCCCGGGTCGTAGGGCCCACTTCCGCATCGGCTGCGCTGCTGCCTGACCGTCTCCTCCGTGAGCGCTGGATCGACGCCTGCGGTCGCGCGATGATGGTGCCATGCCCGGGGAGGATCCGGTGAGCCGCGGGACCGCCGCGCTCGCCGTCGGGGACTGGATGTCGGCGAAGGAATGCTTCGCGCTTGCCGTCGAACAGGCTGGTTCGCCGGAGGCGTTGGACGGCCTAGGTCGCGCGGAGTGGTGGCTCAAGGATGTCCGCGGCGCGATCGTGACGCGGGCCCGCGCGCACCGCGGCTTCAAGCGCCTCGGCAGGTTCACGGAGGCCGCGCTCGTTGCGGTGTGGCTTTCGCGTGAGCTTCGTCCCCTCCTGAGGAGCGATGCCGCCGCCGAAGGATGGCTCGCAAGGGCGGAGACTCTGGCGGCGGCGGCGGGCGATGCCTCCTTGCTCGGATGGATCTCGCTCGCGCGCGCCGAAGCCGCGTCGGATGCGATCGAGGCGATCGCGCACTGTCGGTCCGCGGTGGAGGAGTCCCGCCGGCGCGACGATCCGGACTTGGAGATCCAGTCCCTGGCCCGACTGGGTGTGCTCGAGGTCGCCGCCGGCAGGGTGGACGAGGGCGTCACTCGGCTGGATGAGGCCATGGCGGCTGTGAGCGCAGGCGAAGCCCGGGATCTTGCGAGCGTAGGGATCGTGTTCTGCGCCCTGATGGAGCTCGGGGAGCTTCTCGGGGACAACGCACGATTCGCGGATTGGACCGCGGCGCTGGTGGAGGTCGGAGGGGGCCATGGCTTCGGACCCCTCGACGGCTTCGGCGCCGCCGCCGGGTACGGCGTGCTTTCGTCCTTCTGCGGTGCGTGCTGCGGTGGGCTGTATCTCGTCACCGGGCGCCTCGACGAAGCGGAGGGCGAGCTGCTCGCCGCGGTCCGTGATCTCGAGACGCACGAGATGGGGTTCCGATGTGTGCACCCCATCACGCAGCTGGCTGAGCTTCGCGTGCTCCAGGGGCGATTCGAGGAAGCCCGCGAGCTGCTCGGCAGCTACGAGGATCTTCCCGAGGCGGTGCGCCCGTTGGCCGTGCTCGAGATCGCAGTCGGATCGCCGGAGGCCGCCGCGGCGCGCCTGGAACGGCGGATCCATGAGCTCGGCGGGCTGACGGTCGCGGCGTTCCCGCTCCTGACGGTCCTCGTGGATGCGCACCTCTCTATGGGAAGGTCAGAGGCGGCGGCCGAGGCCGTCTCGAAGACAGCGGTCGTCGCGGGGCTCACCCGGAGCCGGCGTCATCGGGCCGAGGCGCTCTTCGCCGAGGGGAAGCTCGCCGCCATCGCGACGCGCGACGACGCATCGTCGCTCCTCCGCCAGTCCGCGGAGGCGTTCAGCGATGCATCCCTTGCACTGCAGGCCTGCCGCGCCAGGCTGGAGCTGGCGCGCACGCTCGTCGAACGCGACCGCCCGGTTGCGATCGCGGAGGCACGAGCATCCCTCGCAGCATTCGATCGGCTCGGCGCGGTCCCCGATGCCGACGCAGCAGCCGCGTTCCTCCGCGAGCTCGGCGTGAAGGGCCGGACCGGCCCGAAGGATCTCGACCTCTTGAGCAAGCGAGAGATCGAGGTTCTCCGGCTGGTCGCCAATGGGCTGTCCAACGGCGAGATCGCCTCGCGCCTGTTCATCAGCACGAAGACGACAGGCCACCACGTGAGCAGCGTGCTGTCCAAGCTCGGCTTGCGCAGCCGAACCGAGGCAGCAGCCTTCGCCGCTATCCATCTTCGAAGCGATCAGTCCGGAAATAGGGAGAATGCCCCATCCTTCGTCCCGCCCGCAGGCGCACGCTGAGAGGAGGAAGGAGCAGTGCCATGGTGCATCTGAAGACAACGATCGTGATCCGCAGGACGCAGGAGGAGACCTTCGACTACATCACCGACCTGAGGAACGCGACGGAATGGGCGGCCGAGCTCGTCGACATCACCTACGACGGCGATCTGCGGCTCGGTGCCACCGGCGTGGAGGTCCGGCGTCGAGGGAAGAAGGAGTTCACCTGGCCGTGGACGGTGACAGCGTACGAGCGGCCGAATCGCATCATCCTCGAGTACGGTCGGCCGTATCCCGCGATCGCCGAGTTCACCTTCGTCCGCGACGCCGACGGGACGCGCTTCACCTGCGACACCGAACTGCGGCTCGAGGGACTCCAGCGGATGCTGTCGCCCCTGGTCGCCGCGGAGGGACGGCGGATCGACGCGGCCCAGTTCCGGAAGGCGAAGGAGATCCTCGAGTCGCAGGGCACGGCGGCAGACCACGCACGGGAAGGCAGGAAGCCGTGAGCGAGGATCCGAAACAGGTCGCCGAACGGTTCTACGACATCATCAACGAGGGGTCGCTGGAGAGACTCGACGACGTCTGCGCACCGGACGTGAGAGGTCACGCGGGCGCCGGTGCGGACCTCCCCGAACTCAAGCGGTCGATCGGGAGCCTGGTCGAAGCGTTCCCCGGCTTGACGGCGACTCCCCGGCATGTCCTCCAGGAGGGCGGCCTCGTCACCACGTGGGTCACGTACGAGGGGATCCACCGAGGATCGTACGCCGGGGTGCCGGGCACGGGTCGCCGAGTGCGCTTCATGGCATGGGACCTGTTCCGCGTGGAGGACGGGCGGATCGTCGAGATCACCCAAGCCTGCGATCTGTTCACCCTCATGAACCAGATCGGCGCGTTGCCCACGACCGCGCCGGCCTGAGCAGGTGGATGGCAGGGCGATCGGAGCTTGATCGAGCGAGAGGTCGGGGTGGCCCACCCATCTCCCTCGCCGCTACCAGATCGTGCCGCCGCCGACCGAGATGCCGCCCCAGGTGAGCGCGATGAAGATCGCGGCGAACACGACCGGAGCGATGCCCTTGCCGTTGCGTGCGAGTCCCTTGAGGAGGCCGATCACCGCGAGGACCGCAGCGACGATGGAGAGCGCGCCGCCCAGGATCAGCCCGATGAACAGCGGGATGGGCATGAGCACGAGACCGGCCAGTGCGACCCAGAACGCCGCCCAGGCAGTCGGGTTGGAACGGCGTTCGACGGAGGAGGACATTCGTCCATTATGTCGAGTCGCCGCGAACGGCCCGGGGAATCGCGGATCCAGCGAGTCCCCGGGCCGTTCGGCGTCCTCGGTGCTCGAATCAGTCGTCGGTGCCTGCGGAGGAGCTGCCGACGACGGCCATGCTGGAGTCGAGGGCGATTTCGACGAGCTGGCCGGCGCCTGTGATCACTGTGACTTCGTACGGGGAGGCTCCGTCTTCGTCCGCCTCGATCTCGAGGATGCGGCCATCCGCCTCGGCGAGTGCCGCGGTCACGATGGCCTCGATCGATGCGGCATCCAGGACGCTCCGCGGCGCGGTGTCATCGGCGTCGGCCGGGTCGCTCGAGGTGACAGACGTCTCGCCGCCGGCGGTCACCCGGACCTCGGTCTCGGCGCCGTCACCGGTCTCGAGCGTGACATCCGCGCTCCCGTCCGCCTTCAGCTCGATCGCCACCGCCTCACCGTCCGCCGCGGCGGACGCGGCGTCGGTGAAGGCGGTCAGCTCGTCCGCGGAGTCGGTGCCGACACCGGTCAGGTCGGCCGGCGTCGCGTCGTCGGCATCGTCGTCGTCACGCTCCTGGGTTCCGCCGGTCGTGCTGTCGCCGTCGTCGTCGGTGTCCGTCGCGGAACTGCCGCGATCGTCGTCATCGTCGGCGATCGCAGCGCCCACCGCGACGCCCCCGCCGGCGAGCACGACGGCTGCGAGCACGGCTCCACCGGCGAGGAGCAGAGCGCGAAGGAAAGCTCGATTGCCCACGCGGCCTCGCGCCCCTTCGGATGCGGGCGCCGGGGTCTCACCGAGGCCGTCGGCTCGGGGCGTGGAGGAGGGGTCGGGGATGCTGTTCGTGTCGTCCATGATCCGATCGTGCCGACCGGGGGCTGAAGCGATCCTGAAGCGACCTGAAAGAGCGTTCAGGATGCCGCCGGCAGCGTGACCGTGAACCGCGCTCCGCCGCGTGGTGAGTCCTCCACCCGCACCGTGCCGCCCTCCGCCTCGGCGATCGCGCGCACGATCGCGAGCCCCAGGCCGCTGCCGCCCGCGTCTCGCGATCGCGCCTCGTCCAGCCGGACGAAGCGCTCGAAGATCCGGTCTCGCTCTTCGGGCGGGATGCCGGCCCCGTCGTCGTCGATCTGCAGGGTCACCGACCCCCCGGTCGGGAAGACTGCGATCGCGACCGCGCTCGACGCGTGACGCGCCGCGTTGTCGGCGAGGTTCCGGACGAGCCGGCCCAGCAGGCGGGGGTCGCCGAGCACGCGCGCGGCGCGGATGCCGCCGGCATCCACTGCCGTGCCCGCCGCGCGGAGCCGCGTCACCTCCGCCAGCGCGAGGTCGTCGAGATCGACATCCTCCCGGCGCAGCGTGACGCGCTCGTCGAGGCGCGCAAGCAGCAGCAGCGCATCGACCAGCTCCTGCATCCGCAGGCCCTCGTCATGCACGACATCGGCGAGATCGTCGACCGACGTCGCCTGCGGGTGCGCTTGGGCGAGTTCCGCGTGCTGGCGGATGGTGGCCAGAGGGGAGCGGAGCTCGTGCGAGGCATCCGAGATGAACCGCCGCTGCGCGGCGGCGGCGGCGTCCAGTCTGTCCAGCATGCGATTCATCGTCCCGGCCAGCGCGGCGATCTCGTCGCCCGAGTCCGGCACGGGAATGCGCCGGTCCAGGCGATCGGCGGTGATCTCGTCGACCTGGGCGCGGATCTGCGTCACCGGGCGCAGCGCGCGGCCGACGACCCACCATGTGATGGCGGCGACCAACGCGACCACGATCGGCACAGCGACCGCCAGGAGCACCGCCACGGTGCCGAGGGTCTCCTGCTCGTCCTCCAGGGGGACGCCGAGCAGCAGCGCCCCGTCCCCGTCGAGGTCCTCCCTCACCACCAGCACGGACTCGTCGTCAAAGGCGACGACAGGCGTCCCTCCGGAATCCGGCAGGGCGCCGCCGCCGGCGTCTTCCGAGGCCGCGACGACCTGCCCCGACGCATCGACGACCTGCACGATGACATCGTCGAGCTCGGAGACGACCTCGGCACCCTCCTCGTCGACTCGCGCGGCGAGCTGCTCGGCGCGGGACTCCGCGTCGCGGATCGCCGCGTCCCGGATGCTCACCGCCAGGACGCCGTAGAAGGCCAATGCGCCGATCAGCAGCGCGACCCCGACGACCATGGTTGCGGCCGCGGTGATCCCCGCCCGCAGCGACCTGCCGCGCCGTTCAGCCGCCATCAGCGTCCAGTCGATAGCCGGCGCCGCGCACCGTCTCGATCGCTGCGCGGCCGAACGGGCGGTCGATCTTGCGCCGCAGATGACCGACGTACACCTCGACGATGTTCGGGTCGCCCTCGAAGTCGTCGTTCCACACGCCGTCGATCAGGTCTCGCTTGGAGAGCACCTGGCCGCGGTGGCGCATCAGATGCTCGAACACGGAGAACTCCCGCGAAGTCAGTTCGATCGGCACCTCGCCGCGCCAGACTCTGCGCGAGCCCGAGTCGACCCGCAGATCTCCGGCCTCGAGCACGACCGGCCGCTCCACCCCACCGCGGCGGATCAGCGCACGCAGCCGGGCGACCAGGACAGCGAACGAGAACGGCTTCGTGACGTAGTCGTCGGCTCCGGTCTCCAGTGCCTCGACCTGGTCCCACTCCCCGTCCTTCGCGGTGAGCATCAGCACCGGCGTCCAGTTCTGCTCCGCCCGCAGCGCTGCGCAGACCTTCCACCCGCTCATCCCGGGCATCATCAGGTCGAGCACGATCGCGTCGTACCGGGTCTCGCGCGCCCGCCACAGCCCGTCCACGCCGTTGTGAGCGACATCGACGGCGAAACCCTCGGCCTCCAGCCCACGCCGGAGACCCTCGGCGAGGCGCACCTCATCGTCGACCACCAGAATCCGCATCACGTCCAGTGTCGTCCCCTCCGCCTGAATCCGGCCTGAAGCGCCCATCGCCGGCACCGAGCCGCGGCTGCAGCGGGTCTCTCAGACGCAGCGGCAGGGCCGGCTCGAAGTCGACGGAAAGCAGGGTCGCGGCATCCTCTCTGCTCTTCGTATCACGGCGCACAGGCTCGTGCTCTTGTCCTTCCGAGACCCTGGAGGCGCCATGAAGCAGGTCAAGGACAGGACGGTCGAAAGCTCCGGCACGACTCCGCAGTCGAGCGGCGGGGGCGGCGGGCCGTCCAAGACATGGTCGATCACGGGCACGCTGCGGGTGCGCGAGAGCGAGTTGGAGGGCACCTCGAAGGACCGCCCGCTCAAGGGCATCGAAGTGAAGGTGCAGGCGTCCGACGTCGGCGCGAGCGGACCGTGGAGCACGTGGGGCACGACTCGCACCGACGCTCAGGGCGCGTGGCGACTGACCGAGGCCAACAACGGCAGTACTCGCTTCTTCCGCGTTCAGGCGCGTCTCGTGGCGTCCGACCTCACAGTCGAAGACGGGTCGCTCGTCGATCTCAACCAGGTCGACCTCGCCGACCGCAACTGGCGCACGATCTGGAAGTCCGGCCGGCAGCTGGCGGGCCCGGGCGTGACGGTGGGGACGAGGGTGGTCGCCAGCGGTCAGGCAGAGGATCTCGGCGATGCCGAGTTCCGCCGCCAGGCATTGCTCTGGTACGTCATGCGGACGACGATCGACACGCTCGCGAGCAAGGATGCCTGGTTCGCGCTCGAAGACCAGCTCAAGGTGCTCTATCCCGCGCGGAGCGGGATAGGGGTCTCGTACCGCAGCTGGTCCACCATGCACCTGCAGGAGGGCTCCGACGACTGGAAGCCCGACACGGCCCTGCAGTACTTCTGGCAGGCATGGCACGACGACCACACATCGACGAGCCGCAGTGAGCACTTCTCGACCGGTTTCGGGGCCTTCGCCACGATGGCCATCACTCACGAGCTGTGGAACGGGCGCCTGCACAAGCCCTACAACCGGCGCTACGTCGCGGCGGGGCTCTCGATCAGCACGATGGAGGAGCTCGAGAACGAGCCCCTGGGCGTGCAGCACGCGCTGCGTCTGCTGCGGTACGACGGACGGCGCGGCTGGTGGAGCCATCTCTTCGGCACCGCTCAGCGCTATCCCGCGGGGCGCGAGGACGCGGACGGCGACGGCTCGCCGGACTTTCCGGCCGAGCCGGGCGTCAAGCACCGGCTCGCGGGGCGGGTCGTCCCCGGCGACGAGCCCGATCACCTCACCCTGTGGGAGATCCTCCAGACGTTCCGGGCCGACCAGGCGCGCGGCTGGCCGCGGGACTTCGCACTCCAGGACGACGACGACGGCCTGCTGACGTTCTTCGACCGTGTCGTGAGCATCCACGGCCTGTCCGAGAACACCCACGCGATGCTCCTCGATGCGCTCGACCCTCTTCGCACCGAAGAGCCGTTCGAATGGCTCCCGACCGCGTAGCAGCAGCTCCGCCACGCGTATCGATGACCCCCACCGTCGCGGGACGCGACCCGATGACCTGCCCGCTCGGCGCGCACAGAGGGGCGGGTCGCGGAGCACGAGCAGCGCGATCATCGTCGGCCTTCGCGACAGATGCAAGGGGGTAGGTCCCGTCGTGGAGCGTGCATAACGTCCTCCACGCGTGCATGCGCATGACCGAACCCGATAGGAGGAAGACGCAATGAGCACGAAGGTCGACAAGAGGGTCCTCGTCAATGTTCCGATCAGCGTCGCGTACAACCAGTGGACGCAGTTCGAGGAATTCCCTCATTTCATGAGCGGGGTCAAGTCCGTCAAGCAGCTCGATGACCAGAACCTGGAATGGGTCGCGGAGATCGCGGGCGTGAAGCGGCAGTGGAAGGCGCGCATCCTCGAACAGGTGCCGGACGAGAAGGTCTCGTGGGCGGCGACGGAGGGTGCCACGAACGCCGGCGCGGTGAGCTTCGAGGATGTCGGAGGCGGGCAGACCCAGGTGCACCTCGTCCTCGAGTACGAACCCGAGGGAATGGTCGAGAAGATCGGCGACAAGCTGAACGTCGTCGAGAGGCAGGCGGAAGGCGACCTGGACCGCTTCAAGGAGTTCATCGAGTCCGAGGGCTATGCCACCGGCGCATGGCGGGGATCCGTGGGCGCGGCGACGGGTGCGGAAGAGCCCGGGATCGAGGCGGCCGCCGACTCCCGTGGTGACAGCGGCAAGGCCGGGGTCTCCGGCAAGGTCGCGGCAGGCGTCGGGCTCGCCGCCGCCGCTGCCGCCGCCGCAGGTGTCGCGGCGGCCAAGAAGAGCTCGGACGACACGGATGTGGAGCCCGGTGCCGCGGCCACTCCCGTCTACGACACGGTGTCCGAGGCGTACGGCACGTCGGAGCCCAGATGGACGGATGACTCGGCCGACACCGCGCTTCCCGCGGGAGCGATCGAGCCCGACGTGAGCCAGGCCCGGTCGACCGAGTCTCCCCTCGACGTGGATGAGGATCACCTGGCGCGCAAGGACCGGACCACCGGCGACCCGCTGTGAGCGCCGGATCGCGACAGTGATGCGCGGACCGTCGCCCGACGGTGGAGCCGTTCGCGCGGACCGGTGACCCGCCATCGGCCGGCACACGGCGTTGAGACGCCGTCGTGCCGGCCGATGTCGTGCCGGCCGACGACATCGAGCATGCGGACCCCTCGGCCCTCTAGGTTCGAAGGGATGCCGCGTCGCGCGGCGCTCGCGACGGAAGGATGCTGTCCTCATGCCCGAACTGACTCTCCCCGCCCCGCGCCCGTGGCCCGAGGCTCGCCCGCTGCGCTGGGGCGTCCTCGCACCAGGGGGCATCGCCGAGCGTTTCACGGAGGCGCTGCACCGCCGTACCGCCCAGCGCGTGGAGGCTGTCGGCTCGAGGTCGGCGGACCGCGCGCAGGCGTTCGCGGAGGCGCACAGCATCCCGCGCTCGTACGGCGACTATCGCGCGCTCGTCGAGGATCCCGGCATCGACGCCGTGTACGTCGCGTCGCCGCACAGCGCACATCTCGAGCTCGCTCTGCTCGCGATCGGGGCGGGCAAGCATGTGCTGGTCGAGAAGCCGCTCGCCACGACGGGCGCCGACGCGCGCCGCATCCTCGACGCTGCGCGTGCGGCGGGCGTCTTCGCGATGGAGGCGATGTGGACGCGGTACCTCGATCAGTCCGACGTCGTGCGGCAGGTGCTCGCGGACGGAGTCATCGGCGAGGTCACGAGTGTGGCCGCCGACTTCGGCTTCGCGATCCCCTTCATGCCGGAGCACCGGCTGTTCGACCCCGCGCAGGCCGGCGGCGCGCTGCTGGATGCGGGCGTGTATCCGGTGTCGTTCATCTCGTCGGTGCTCGGCGCTCCGGGCCGGCTGACCGCCCGCGGTTCGCTCGCGGAGACGGGCGTGGACGATCAGGCCGTCGTCACGTTCGAGTACCCGGACGCCATCGCGACGGCCGCCACGTCCCTCAAGTCGCACCTGCCGGTCACAGCGGTCGTCGCCGGGCGGACTGGCCGGATCGAGGTCGGGCCGGGGTTCATCGGGCCGAGCACCGTGCGCGTCACGCTCCCCGACTGGAGCGGCGAACCGACGGTCGGCGATTGGACCGATGAGGCCTTCGCCGGTCCCGGCCAGGAGGGACTGAGCCGTCAGGCCGAGGCGTTCGCCGGGTTCGTGGAGCAGGGCCTCGCCGAGTCGCCGATCCACCCGCACGATGAGGTCGTCGCGATCGTCGACGCGCTCGACCGCGCCCAGCGCCAGATCATCGAGTCGGCACGCTGACCGGTCACGACGGACAAGCTGTTCCAACTGGTCTTCCCGTGGCGCCCGAGGCGATCCGTCACGTTCTCGTGATGTCAGCGTCGCCGGGTGAGAGCGCGGTGGCGGAGGCGACGCCGAGGAGCTTGAGCGCCTGCTCGTCCGCGGTGCCGGGCTCGGCGGTGAGGACGGTGAGCTGGAGTCCGGGCTGGCCGAGGTCATGACCGACCCGCGGATCCAGCGAGAATGGGCGGATGCAGTCGTGGGAGATGCGCGAGTGGTTCGCCGACTACCTCGACGCGTGCAACCGCCACGATCTCGACGCGATCCGGTCGTTCGTCGCGCCGTCCGTTCGCCGGGCGCACCTGCCCGGGGGAGCCGACGCCTGGGTCGCGGATGCCGCGGACCTCTTCCACGGGTTTCCGGACTGGCAGTGGCGCCGCATCCAGCTCCTCGTCGAGGACGACCGCATCGCCGTGCACCTGCGCGCCGGAGGCACGCATCTCGGGCCGTTCCGCAGCATCCCGCCGACACGCAGACATGTCAACGTGGCGCAGTTCGCGATGTACCGCGTGACGGGCGGGCGCATCGCCGAGTTCACGGGGACGGGCGAGTCGGAGCTGATCGCGCAGCTTCAGGGCTGACGTCTCCCCGGGGGCGCCGACCCACCCGGGACGGATCCGGGTCGCCCTGGCGCCGGTCGGTGTGAGCCGTTAGTGTGTCGCCCGCGGGTCCGGCTGTGGATCTCCGGGCGCGACCGTCGAGTTGTGCGGTGGGTTGCCCGGGGATGAGGCTCCCTCTCGCACCGGTTCCGGGGGCATCATGGGGCGACCTTTCCGGGGTACGCGCGCGGCGCGTCCTGCTTCGGACCGGTCGTGGGCGTGGGTCGTCGCCGTCGCGACGTCGGTGCTGCTCGTGGCCGGCTCGATCACCGGCGGAGCATCGACCGCCGTTGCGGCGGGACCGATGCCGGTGTGGCAGCTCCCCTTCGAGGCGGGGCAGCGGTGGCAGGCGGGATCGCCGCACGCTTCGAGCTCCGTCGAGAACGCGCCGCGCGCCTCGCTCGACTTCGGCCCCGGCAGCAGCGGCACGAACTCGAGAGTCGTCGCCATGGCGGCGGGGACCGTGTACTCGATCACCTGCAGTGGAGGCTCGTACCTCGGAATCGACCACGGCAACGGCTGGCGGAGCACGTACTACCACCTGAAGAACCAGCAGACCGGCCTCATCGGCAAGTCGGTGTCGGTGGGGACCTACCTCGGTGACGCGGGCCAGACACTGCCGTGCGGGGGCAGCTCGACGTTCAACCATGTGCACGTCACGATCCTCGCCGACGGGCGCGCGGTGTCGGTCTCGGGCTTCCGCTTCGGCGACTACACCGTGTACAGCGCGGGCCAGGACTACTACGGCTACTGGAACAACGGGGCGGGTGCGCGGGTCGTCACGAACAACGGCGTGGCCATGTGCTGCCTCACGAGCACGACGAGCACACCGACGCCGCCCGTCCCCCCGGACGGCACGTTCGTCGTCTACCAGGGCAACGTCTATCGCATCGCCGGTGGTGCGCCCCTATATGTAAGCGACTGGAATGCCGTCGGCGGAGTGCAGACGTACCGCACGCTCAGCGACTCCGACTGGGCTGCGCTGCGGCGGCATCCGGCCGATGGGACGTTCATCCTCGGTGGTGCCACGGGTCACGTGTTCCGGATCGCCGGCGGCGCGCCGGTGTATGTCAGCTCGTGGGACGCGGTGGGCGGCGCCCAGACGCCCGTGACGGTCGACCAGGCGGTGATCGACAACGCGGACGGCGCCGCACCGTGGAACCGTCTGCGGACCTATCCGGCGGACGGGACGTTCATCAACGGCGGTTCGACGGGGCAGGTCTTCCGGATCGCCGGCGGCGCGCCGATCTACGTCGGCTCGTGGGCGGCCGTGGGCGGTGCTCGAGCGGTGACGACGGTCGATCAGGCCGCGATCGACAACGCGGACGGCGGTACGGTCTGGAATCATCTGCGCCGGTACCCGGCCGACGGGACGTTCATCAACAGCGGTTCGACGGGTCGTGTGTTCCGTGTCGCCGGCGGCGCGCCCATCTACGTCGGCTCGTGGGCTGCGGTGGGCGGCGCGAAGCCGGTGACGACGATCGATCAGGCCGCGATCGACAATGCCGACGGGATCGCACCCTGGAGCAATCTGCGGGCGCACCCCGCGGACGGGACGTTCCTCACAGTGCTGTCGGGCGAGGTCTATCGCACGGTCGGCGGGTCGCCGCGACTTCTCGGATCCTGGGATGCTGTCGGCGGGGCTCAGCCGTCGACTCTCGTCGACGCGGCCGCCGTCGCGAAAGCCGGTGGAGCGGCGCCGTGGAACCACCTGCTCGAGGACCCCATCGATGGCAGCTCGATCCTCACGAAGCCCAGCGGAAAGCACTACCGGTTCGACGGCGGCTTCTGGCGGGAGGCGACAGCATCCCCGTCCGCCGTGGCGATCGGAGACTCGAGCGAATACCCCTCGCAGGTCATTCCGGGCGTGCCGACGGTCACGGGCACCGCCAACGTCGGCAACGTGCTCACGGCGAATCCGGGCAGCTGGGCGCCGGCGCCGATCGCATTCGCCTACCAGTGGACGCGCGACGGCACCCCGATCTCGGGTGCGACGGCATCCAAGTACCGGTTGGCGACGCCTGACGCGGGCCGGAAGATCGCCGTCCAGCTCACGGGCTCCTCCACGGGAATGCGGTCTGCTGCGGCGACCAGTCCGGTGAGGACGGTCCGGCTCGCGTTCACGACAGCACCGACGCCGACGATCAGCGGGACGGCGAAGGTGGGGTCGACGCTGACCGCTGCGGCGGGGACGTGGTCGCCGACGCCGACGACGCTGACCTACCAGTGGAAGCGCAACGGTGCCGCGATCACGGGGGCGACCTCGCGGACCTACCTCCTGGCGAAGGCGGATGCCGGGGCGAGCATCACGGTCACGACGACTGCGGGCAAGCCCGGATACGCCCCGACCTCCAAGACGAGCGCGGCGAAGACGATCGCGACGCTGCCGTTCACGACGGCGCCCGTGCCGACCATCAGCGGGACGGCCAGGGTCGGGTCGACGCTGACCGCGATGGCCGGCGCGTGGTCGCCGACGCCGACCGCGGTGTCGTATCAGTGGAAGCGCAACGGCACGGCGATCGCGGGTGCCACTGCCGCCACCTACCTGCTCGCGGCGGCCGACGCCGGTGCCGGCATCACCGTCACAGTCACTGCGGCACGGTCGGGGTACACCACCACCTCCAAGACGAGCGCTGCGAAGGCGATCCCCCTGATCTTCACGGCGGCGCCGACGCCGACGATCAGCGGGACGGCGAAGGTCGGGTCGACGCTCACCGCGACGGCGGGGGTGTGGACGCCGACGCCGACGACGCTGTCGTATCAGTGGAAGCGCGACGGCGCGGCGATCACGGGTGCCACGTCGACCACCTATGTCCTCGTGGCTGCGGATGCCGGGACGAGCATCACGGTCACGACCAAAGCCGCGAAGTCCGGGTACTCGACCACCTCGAAGACGAGTGCAGTCACGGTGATCGCGACGCTGGCGTTCACAACGGCGCCGACGCCCACGATCAGCGGCGCGGCGACAGTGGGCTCGACGCTGACCGCGACGGCCGGGGCCTGGTCGCCGACGCCGACGACGGTGTCGTACCAGTGGGCGCGCGGCGGCACGCCGATCACGGGCGCGACGTCGGCGACCTACCTGCTCGTGGCTGCCGATGCCGGCACGACCATCACCGTGACGACCACCGCGGTCAGGTCCGGCTACACCACCACGTCCAGGACGAGCGTGGCGAAGGCGATCCCGCCGGGGTGACCTGCCGCCGCCGCGTGAGCGCATTGTGGGTGCCCGGCCGATACCGGGCACCCACATGGCTCCGGCTACTCGCTCTCGACGTACTTGACGACGAACGACCAGCTCAGACCGCGGTCCGCGACCGACGTGCATCCGACGTGCACGGCGCTCTGCCCGATCCCTCCGGAGAAGCCGTTCAGGGTGCCGCCGGTGTCCGCGCCCCAGTTGTTCCGCGCCTGGATGTAGATGATGGTGCAACCCGGGTAGCTCTTGTCCGCGTGCCTCGTGATCTCGTGGGCGAACTCCCAGTCGCCCTTGAGATCGAAGGCGTCGGTGCTCACTTCGACGTCGGCGGGAATGGCCGTCTGGTCCCCGTGCGTGCCGATGCCGGCTTCACCGCCGTGGGGGCCGGTGAGGTTCGACTTCCCGCCGTCACCCGCGCCGAGTATGCGCACACGGTGCAGGAACTCCGTGGCCCGGCGGGCATCGGCTGCCAGCTCCTGGGCCGCGGCGCTGTCAGCCGCCAGCGAGTCAGGGTGATCCCAGTACAGCGCGCCTTCCGCCTGCACCTTGGCATCGAGCGCCGTCTGCCGCAGCTTGAGCGACGCCGCGGCATCACGGGGGAGCAGTCCTTCCGCCAGGAGCCCGTGATAGGCGACCATCGCACCGACGAGGAGCGCGCGGTCGACGGCGAAGCTGGGCGGAACGGGCACTTTGTGCTCGAAACTCTTGACGAGCTTGTTGAAGTGGGTGAGCTCAGCAACGGCCCACCCGTCCTGATGGTGTGTCTGGAAGTCGGTGAACATCTGGAGGACCTGAGCCGGTGTGAGGCCCGTCGTGCTTCCCATCGAAGGTGCGGCGGTCGATGAGTTGCTGTAGACCGTCGCGGAGATGCTCACGTGATTGCTGGTCGCCGCCTGTGAGAACGCCGTGCTGCCATTCGTGCTGAAGACATCAGGCGTCGATGCGGACAATGAGGCCTTGAACTTGAGGAGGTCATCCCTCTTGACGGCGCTCATCTGGTAGACGGCGTGGAACTCGGCCCTCTGCAGGCCGCCGCTGATGAAGTAGTCGCCGTAGTCCAGCCGGAATTTCTCGGGATCGGAGCCCGCGAGGGCTATCGCATCCGTGTCCAGTGTCGGCGTCTTGATGCGGTCGAAGTGTGTCGAGTCGCTGTACCAGGAGAAGACGAGCGTCTCGCTGGTTTCGGAGAACCGCACGCTCTTCGTGAAGTCCAAGCTCGCCTTGACCGTCACTCCCTCGAGGTCGCCGGATCCCTCCAAGGACGCCTGGATGAGCTGGTCGAAGTCGTCCTGGCTCGTCACGTACTTGTAGTCGATCTTCGAGGTGGCGGCCGTCGGACGATCCACCTCTGTCGCCGGGATGACGGCACCCATCGATGCCTGCGTCATGTAGTCGTACCCCATGCCCAGTTCGAAACCCTGCTTCCACGGCACATACAGGATCATCGGCACGAGCGACTCGGTGCTGTTCGTGTTCACCGCCCCGTTCGGGACCGTCTGCGTATCGGACATAGCGAACTTCCTCTCTTGCTGTTGCTGAACCCGCTGCGGCGCTCGTCGGCGCGCATGCGGAGGCGATCGATGGCTCGTCGCGGCTATTGAGCCGTGACGGTGAGACGCAGCGCCGAACCGGACGGCAGCGTCACCTTGCACGCGAAATCGCTGAAATCACCGAGCACATTGATGTCCGTGGACGCCGAGGCGACCCCGAGCCGGTTCGTGCAGTGCGCGTTCAGCGTCAACCGTCCGCTGCCGGACTCGCTCAGCGTTCCGCTGGCGCCCGGAGCGAGAGAGATCCTCTGCTCCCCGATGACGACGTCGACATTGACCGCCTGGTATCCGTTGGCACCGGTGGCGTTCTCGGCCCTGACTTTCCATCCCATCGTCCGCCCCTTCCAGGAGACGTGACCCTCGCGCCGGCTACGCCAGGTCATGGGGGTCAGCCTTCGACGGGTGAGCCTAGGGTGGCCGCGAGACGGGCGGCCATAGGGCATTTGCCCTACCCTGAGACCCATCGGGTGCTCGGCGGTGGAGTCTTGATGGGCACCCGCGGGGCGACCGGCACGGCATCGGGGGTCGTGACGGCGAAAGTGCGAGGACGCATGACGCTGCTGGGGAGACAAGCCGAGTTGGCGGAGCTCACGCGCCTGCTGCGCCGTGGCACCAGGTACATCGGGGTCGCGGGCCGCTCGGGTGTGGGCAAGTCGGCCGTGCTCTCGGAACTCGCCGGCTCCCCGCCGCCAGGCATGGAGGTGTGGGATGTCGACCTCGCCGGCGCGCCCGCAGGGACTGCCCTGCTCGATGAGGCGGCTCGGCGACTCGGACTGGCCCGGAGGGCGGACTCACCTGGCACAGACGGAGTCGACGCGATCGCGGCTCGGGTCGGCCGGCGACGCGTCGTCCTCGCGCTCGACAACTCCGATGAGCTCGCGCTCGAGCCCGACCCCGCCCAGGCGCTGTTGCGGCGATGCCCCGGCCTCACGCTCCTGGTCGCTCGGCATCGACCGCCCGGTGAATCGATCGCGCTCGTCCATCTGCGTCCCCTCGAGGTGCCGGATGAATGCGCCTCCCTCGACGAACTGGCGGGGAATCCGAGCGTGGGCCTCTTCGTCGATCGAGCCGCTCGTACCGACCCCCGGTTCCAGCTGACCGGCGAGAACGCGCGCGACGTCGCAGAGATCTGCCGACTCGTGGGCGGGCTGCCCCTCGCCATCGAACTCGCTGCAGCGCGAGTGCGGATCGTGTCCGTCGCAGGACTCGTGCGTGAGCTGCGGGATGGCGGCGCGGGGCGAGGCCTCGACCTGCTCACAGCCCCGATCGACACCGTCCATTCGGGGATCCGCGACGCCCTCGCCTCCACGTGCGCGGATCTCGCGCCTCGCGAGCGCAGGCTGCTCGAACTGCTGTCCGGCTTCACCGGTTCCTTCCCGTTCGAGGCTGCCGTCTCGCTGAACGGCCGGGCCGCGTTCGAGACGCTGGACGATCTGGAGAGACTGGTCGACCTCCGCCTCATCGAGCCGCGGACGAGCGTCTCTGGCGAGCGGGTGTTCGGCCTGCTTCCCATCGTGCGCGCATACGTGCAGGAGGTGTCGACGCCTGTCGAGGGGGATGACCGCCGACGTCGAGTCGTGCTGGCTGATCTGCTCGTTCAGGCGGCATCGGCGGCGCGATCCGCGGGATCGATCGCCGATGTGACCCCCGCTCAGGTGATGCGGCGCGATCTTGCGTACGAGGCCAGGCGACTCGTGGATGAAGGGGAAGCGGGAGCGGCCTCGTGGCTGGTCGACTGCGCCGAAGTGCTCCACGGATTCGCGGAGGGGGCGGCGGTCAGCGAGCTCCTCGACCGGCTGATCATGTCGCGCGACCTCGCGTCCCTGGACCAGGAGACCCGCGCCCGGGTGTTCCTCTGGAGCTCCTACCTGTTGGCGATGTCACCGGACGGAAGTGGCCTCGCTGCGACTGTCCGGGGCAGATTTCGTGCGGCCTCCGACTTGATCGACGCCGACACGTGGCCGCTGATCTCGTTGCAGACGAAGTTCTTCGGCATGATGTCGCACGTCGTGACCGGAGATCTGCCTGTCGCGATGCGACTCGCCGCGGAGGGCGCCCAGGAGGCCGAGTCTCTGCCGAGCCCCGTGTGGGCGGCACGATTCGCCGTCTGGCTGGCAGCCGCCGCACATGCCGTGGGAGATCTGCCGAGGGCGATCTCGATCGCGGTCGGCGCGCTGGAGCGCGGCTCGAGACTCCACGACTCGTACACGCTGGTCGGCGCAGCCGTCATCCTCCATACGCTTCCACCCGGGTCGCTGTCCGATGACATCCCTCTTCCGCCCCTCGAGGATGCGCTGGCGCTCGCACGGGCCCGCAGCGATGTCATTCAGGAGGGCTTCGTGCTCGCCACACTCACGAGCGTGGAGATCGATGCGGGGCGCTTCCGCGCCGCGGCCGGCTGGTGCGCCGAGCGGCTCGCGCAGGGGGCGAAGCGCGGATGGTCGCTGGAGTCGGAGATCTCGTTGGTACAGACGGTTCTGATCGCAGCCGGCCTCGGCGATATGCGGTTCGCGGCACGGATGCTGGGGGCTGTGCGCGCCGATCGCGAACGCGTGCTGCGGGCGATGGCGCCGCGTCACCGCGAAGCGATCGACGCCGCCCAGAAGCACGTCGTGGATCGGCTGGGAGCCGCTGCGTTCGATCTCGTCGGCGCCGGGCAGCTCCTCTCCTCGGAAAGGGCCGGCGAGGAGGCGATCGGCTGGCTGCGCTCCCAGGCCGCTCAGCGGGAGTCGAGGACGAGGTCAGAGGCGCCGACACTGACGCCTCGAGAGCATGAAGTCCTGCGGCTGCTTGCCGAGGGGGACTCCAACAAGCAGATCGCCACTCGACTGGGCCTTTCGGTGAAGACCGTCATGCACCACTCGGTGTCCATCTACCGAAAGCTCGCGGTGCGCGGTCGGGCGGAGGCCACCGCGTATGCCTACCGAGGCGGACTGCTGACCGACCCGTGACCGATCCCGGTGCCCCGATCACCCGCCCAGCTGCGCAGGACCCCGGCGATCTCGGGATCCCTCTCGTCCGCGATGGCCTTCTGGAGGGCCTCGTCGACGACGTCCTGGAGGATGACGCGCTCGCCGCGCTCGGCCGACAGCACCGCAGCTTCGACCATCGCGAGGCTCGCGAGATTGCCGCGGGCGGAGTTCGGCGTGGGCGCGCCCGTCCGCACGGCCGCGACGAACTCGGCGAGCGAGCCCGCGATCTCCTCGGGGATCTCGCCCGGATCGACGGCGGAGATCTCGGCATCCCCTTCCCACGTGGGCGCCGACTCGCCGTCCCACCGAGCCGTTCCGCGGGCGGCGCTGATCCGCCAGTCGCCGTTCCACGACGTCTCCAGCCCGTCGGCGCACCACGAGCCGGTGTAGACGAACCGCGCGCCCGAGCGCAGCGTGAAGGTCGCCACGACGCTCGCATCGCCGCGGTACCAGCTCCACGCCGGGTTGAACTCGTCGCAGTAGACGGCGACGACCTCGTCGTCGACCAGGTAGCGCATCGCATCGAAGGCGTGGATCGCCATGTCGATCAGCAGCGGGTGCGCCATCTCGTCGCGGAAGCCGCCGAACCGGGGCGCCTTGAAGAAGTCGGCCCTGATGAGGCCCACCTCCCCGAGACGGTCGACGACGCTCTTGAACTGGTCGAGCGTCCGGTAGTAGCGGCGGGACTGGCTCACCATGAGCAGGTGACCGGATGCCTCGGCCGCCGCCGCGAGTGAGAGCGCCTCCGAGACAGTCGGCGCGAGCGGCTTCTCCGTCAGCACGGGGTAGCCCGCGCGCAGCGCCTCCGTCGAGACCGCGTGGTGCGCCGCCGGGACGGTGACGTTGACGACGACGTCCGCGTCGAGGCCGTCGGGCAGCTCGGAGATGCGCTGAGCGACGGCGAGGCCGCCGAGGCCCAGCTCCGCCAGTGCGGACGTGGCCGCGTCGAGGCTGAGGTCGACGAGGGCGACCGGCTCGACGTCCTTGGAGTCCTGGAGGTTGCGCAGCCACCCGCGGCCCATCGGACCTGCACCCACGACGATCGCCCGGAGCGGGCGCCCGGTGTAGGGGATCAGGCGGGTCACGACGCGGGCTCGTCCGCCGCGACGGGCCAGACGAGGGGCGCGGAGAACTCTCCGACGTCGTACCGCGCGATCTGCGGCGCCTCGCGCCGTCGACGCTCTCCCGCGGCCCAGACGACGCCGTTGGAGAGGACGCGACGGATATCGGGGTGGTGGTACACCGGGTAGTCCTGGTCGCCCGGGCTGAAGTAGAACACGCGGCCGAATCCGCGCTGGTACGTGATGCCGCTGCGGAAGACCTCGCCGCCGCTGAACGAGCTGATGAAGACCACCTCGTCGGGCGTCGGGACGTCGAAGAACTCGCCGTACATCTCCTGCGCCTCGATCACGATCGGGTTCGAGACGCCCTGTGCGATCGGGTGGCTGGGCGCGATCGTCCACACCAGCTCGCGGTCATCGCCATTCCGCCAGCGGAGCACGCACGACGTGCCCATGAGCCGCTGGAAGATCTTCGAGAAGTGCCCCGAGTGCAGCACGATGATGCCCATGCCCGCGAGCACCGCCCGCTGCACGCGGTCCACCGTCTCTTCCGTGACGTCGCCGTGCGCCATGTGCCCCCACCAGAGCAGCACGTCCGTCCGCTCGAGCAGCTCCTCCGTGATGCCCTGATCGGGGTCGTCGAGCGTGACCGTCGTCACGACCGCCCGCTCGCCGAGGTTCTCCGCCAGGCCCTCGGCGATCGTGGCGTGCATGCCGTCGGGATAGATCGCGCGGACCTTCTCGTCGAACTGCTCGTGCCGGTTCTCGCCCCACACGAGGACGTTCAGCGGTGCGGACTGGTGCATGTTCGGTCTCCTGTCTGAAAGTGAGTCTCGGCACTGCGCGGGCCGCCCGGCCCTCGTCCGGCCGGGCGCTTCTACGGCATCCGCGCGGTCGTGGTCATGGTGACCTCGCGGCCGCCTTCGACCTCGGCAACGGCGAGCGACACCGAGATGGCGGCGAAGTCGCTCACGTCGTGCACGTGGGTCCCGCCGCACGGGATGCTGACCGTGCCCTGCGGCAGCTCGCAGACCCATGCTCGGCGGGCGGAGAGCGCGGCATCCGTGCGCTCGATGCGGATCACACCTCCGGCGGCGACCCAGTCCGCCAGGTGGGCGTTCGCCGCGGTCGCGATCGACTCCAGGTCGTCCAGGACGGCGGGGTCGAATCCCTTGCGCCGGAGCGACTTCCCGATCCGGTAGCTGTCGACCGAGCCGTGGGGCGTGATCCGCGAGGACTGGATGGCGAGCGAGTCGAAGGCGGGGTTGCCGAGCCCGTCGACGGGGGCGGGTTTCGTCCACGCGCCGGCGAGGGCCGCATCGAGGGCGAGCGACGCGAGGTGGCACGCGGTGTGTCCCGCCGACAGCGCGGCACGGTGGTCCTCGTCGACGGCGACGCGGACGGTGCTGCCGACCGCGGGCGGTTCCCCCTCGACGAGGTGCGCGACGACGAAGGTCCATCCGTCCGTGCCGGTGCGCACGGGGAGGTCCCCACCCAGGTGCAGCCGACCCTCGTGGATGCCGCCCGTGACGGCCTCGACGATCGGCCGATCCCCGTCCGCAGTGTGGAGGGCTCCGCGGTCGGCCGGCTGATCGGGCCAGGCCGTGTCGACGGGGTGGAAGGCCGTCGTGTCGAGCAGGACGGCGGCGCGACCGCCGTCGACGGGCTCGACGTGCAGGACGGTCCCGGTGGAGCCGGTGGCGCCGTCGGGGTAGGTGACGTGGGTGTCGACGTCGGGGAGAGGCATCCGATTCATCCGTTCGATCGAGCCGCTACTGCGAGGTGCTGCCGAGGCGGATCCGGCCGCGGAGGAAGGGCAGCGCCGGTGCCTGGTACACCAGGGCCGGAGTGTGTGCCGGTTCGATGGCGAAGTCCGCCTGCCCGAACCGCCAGAGCCGGTTGAAGAGGAAGACGCCGATCGTCACGGTGTCCTCCGACGGGATCTGCCACGTGCCGACGCCCCATTGCACCGGCTGCCCGCGACCGCCGATCACGAGAGTCGGTCGGACGCCGGCGTAGAGCGCGAACCAGGGCCTGTGCAGCGTCAGCTCGATGCGCCGGGTGGGCTCGTCGTCGTGGCTCACTCGACCGGACCCCGCGTGGATGGCGCTGTGTCGCACATGGAACTCCTGCGGTCGGGGTGGGGCCGGGATGCTGCGCGAGAGCCCGACGAGACGTGCACGCTCAAGCCTGCCATGGGAGCACGGCGCGGGCCGCGCCGTGCCGTGGGCGCTCGTCGGCCGGAAGGTGACAGCATCCCGAACGCGGACCGTCGGATGCGGCACCTCGGGGCCTACTGCGCGAAGAGCTCGGACGGGTGGGTGAGCCGCCACCATGCGGTCGGCGGCTCGATGCTGCCCTCGACCTCCACGCTCGCCGTCGCGGTGTTCGGCCCGGCAGTCCACGTGACGGTTCCGACCGGCTCGCCGTCCTCGTACGTCTCGGGTGTCGTCGTCGACATCGTGGCGGTGACGGAGGTGTCGGACCACGCGAAGATCGAGGCGTCCTCCGCGAGGACCATCTGCGCCTCGGAGCCCCACGGCGTCGTGAACGTGCCGATCTGCTGGCCGCTCGTGGCGAGCGGCACGTCGCGGAAGCCGTTTCGGATGCTGTCGAGCAGCGCAAGCACCTCTGAGTCGACCGACTGCCGCGACGCGCCGCCGAGCATGACCCCCGTCACGGTGAGGGGCTGCGCCGCGCCCACGTCGAGGGATGCCGTGTAGAGGAGGTTGAAACTGCCGGAGCCCAGGTTGCCGGTCTTGAGTCCCGTGATCCCGTTGCGGCCGAGGAGGTCGTTGGTGTTGAGCATCGGGCCCGGACCCGGCAGCGACAGCGACGGGGTCGCGACGATCCCGGAGACGACGGGGTTCGCCGCCGCGAGCTTGCCGATCGCGATGAGGTCGGCGGGCGTGCTCGTGTTGCGCGGGTCGAGGCCCGTCGGCTCGACGATCGTCGTGCCGGTGAGGCCATGGGCTGCGAGCCACGTCGCGGTCGCGCTGAGGAACGCGCTGCGCGAGCCGAACGCCCACGTCGACATGGCATCGGCGTAGTTGCTCGCCGAGGGGATGAGCATCGTGGCGAGCGCGTCCCGCAGCGACAGCTCGGTGCCCGTGGGCATCGGCGCGATCGTGGCGCCCCGCACGTAGTACGCGTCGTAGAGGTCGTGCGCGGCCTTGCCGAAGACGATGGTCGGCCCTCGATCGTGGGCGTCGGCCAGCGGCTTCGCGTCGAGGATGACGAGCGCCGTGATGAGTTTTGTGATGCTCGCGATCGACCGCGGCGCGGCATCCCCGCTCGAGGCCCAGATCCCGCTCGCGGATGGCCCGAGGTAGTCCTCGCCGCCCTCGATGCTGAGGGCCGACGCGCCCTCGGAGGGAAGGGCGATGACGGCGGGCCTCGGGGTCGCACCGGCGGGAGTCTGCGAGTTCGCGACCGGGACGGGGAGCGGTGCGGTGAGCGCCCAGCCCGTGTAGCCTCCGACCGCCAGCAGGATCACCGCGAGCACGATCGCCGTGATGGTCAGGCCGCGGCGGCGCCGGCCGCGCCGCGCGGTCGGATCGATCTGGGAGCCGTGGTCGGCGGACTCTCGACTCTGGCGCATCAGCTCTGCGAAATCGGCGAACTCATCGGTCGACTGTGGCTGCGTCGTAATCGTGGGTCTCCCGTCCGGATGCTGTCCTCATCATCGCGGACGCCGCGAGCATCCGGGCCTGCGGCGACCGATATATCGCGTCCGGGCGAGAGCGATCGGTTTGCATCCCCGACGGAACGAGTGTGCTTGACAGTGTCAAGTGAGGTGTGCGATCATGACTTCCATCAATCACTTGACAATGTCAAGTCTATCGGAAGGAACAGTATGAACCCCACCTCCACCACGCCCACCGCCGTCCTGGTCCACGGCGCGTTCGCGGATGCATCCGGCTGGGCCGGCGTCATCCGCGAGCTGCTCGCGCGCGGTCACCGCGTGATCGCCCCGGCCAACCCGCTGCGCGGCGTCGGCTTCGACGCCGCGACTGTGCGCGCCGCCGCCGCGGCGATAGAGGGACCCGTCGTCCTCGTGGGGCACTCCTACGGCGGCGCCGTCATCACACAGGCCGCGGAGGGCCTCGGCAACCTCGCGGGCCTCGTCTACATCTCGGCCTTCGCGCCCGCGGCGGGCGAGAGCGTCGGAAGCGTGCAGGAACCGTTCCCGGCACCCCTCCTCGCGAGCACCGTTCGCCCGACGCCCTACGACGCCGTCGGCGCCGTGGGCGGCCCGGACCTCGTGATCGACGCGACGCAGTTCGCCGAGACCTTCGCCGCCGACCTGCCCGCAGCGGATGCGCAGGTGATGGCCGTGTCGCAGCGACCCCTCGCCGCCGCGGCCGCGGGAGAGCCCCTGAGATACGCGGGCTGGACCGAGAAGCCGACCTGGTACCTCGTCTCGGCCGAGGATCACGCGATCGCCCCGGAGGCGCAGCGCTTCATGGCGCAGCGCATGGGTGCGGTCACCGAGGAGATCGACGGCAGCCACGTCGCCTTCATCGCGCGCCCGGCCGAAGCGGCCGCATTCATCGCGCGCGCGCTCGACGCGGTGGCCTGAGCCGGGCCTTCAGCCAGGGCGTCCGTCGAAACGGGCCGAAGCGTCCGAACCCATGCCGCGCGATGTGCTCGACTCCCCGTCGAGCACATCGCGCGCCGCTGTTCCCGCGAGGAGGCGCGCGCTGAGTCAGCGCCGGGCGATCGAGGCCAGCCCCTCGCCGTACACCGCCACGAGCCGGCGGGCGAGGTCGGCGGCAGCATCCGGATCATTCTCGGAGACCCTTGCGAGCACCCCCTCGTGCACCAGCGAGACGAGGCCGTGGACGACCGCCCAGCTGACGAGCGACCACTCCTCGGCATCGGGATCGGCATCCGCGCCCGCGAGGTCGGCGACCGCCGCCCGGATGCAGCCGAGCGCCGATCGCTGCGCCTCGATCAATCCGGCGTCGTCTGGGTTCAGCTCGGACCGGCGGAACATCAGCTCCATCAGGGCGGGATGCTCGAGCCCGAAGTCGACATACCCCCGCCCCAGCGCCTCGAGCACCGGCCGCCCCGAGTCCGTCGCATGCCGCGCGGCGTCTTCGAGCGCTCGCGACAAGGCAGCGAAGCCCTCCGTCGCGACGGCTGTGAGCATCCCGGCCCGATCGCCGAAGAAGTGGGCGGGGGCCGCGTGGGAGACGCCTGCGCGCCTCGCGACCGCCCGCAGGCTCACGGCCGCATGGCCCTTCTCGATCAGCTCTTCGTTCGCGGCCCGGAGGAGGGCGTCGCGAGCGCTGCCCGCCGGGGAGATCTGCTCCATGCGAGAATCCTCGCCGAATCGCTTGACAGCGTCAAGTCGAGATGCTCGCACGGGACTTCTCGGCAGCCACGACGGCCCGTGCGCTCGGCGTCGACGGAGGGCTCGTGCCCACGATCCTCCCGTGACCCCGCACCGCAGAGTCGCAGAAAGCCACAACGTCACACCGACACGCCGCACTCGGCTGTGACGAAGCGGCGATCGGCGACATTGCGGCGGGGCGGATGCTGTCACCCGGCGCCGCCCGGAGCGCCCAGCATCCCGGTGCCGCGCGGCTGCGCGCGACGGCACACGTCTGGTGCCGAAGAGGGAGGCAGGGGATGCTCGGATCATGAGCACACCGGAGTGGATCCAGCATCGCGGGCTCGTCGCCTGGGTGGAGCAGATGGCGCGGCTTTGCACGCCGACCGACGTCGTGTGGTGCGACGGCTCGGACGAGGAGTACGACGCGCTGTGCGAGCAGCTCGTCGAGGCCGGGACGTTCATCCGTCTCGACGCCGGGAAGCGGCCGCGGAGCTTCCTGGCCCGCAGCGACCCCAGCGATGTCGCGCGCGTGGAGGAGCGCACGTTCATCTGCGCGCGAAGTGAGGAGGACGCGGGTCCGACGAACAACTGGATGGACCCGCGTCACATGAGGCGGATCTTGAAGAGCCTGTTCACGGGGTCGATGACGGGCCGGACGATGTACGTCGTGCCGTTCAGCATGGGCCCGCTCGGCTCGCCGATCGCTCAGCTCGGCGTCCAGATCACCGATTCGCCGTACGCCGTGGTGAGCATGAAGATCATGACGCGCATGGGCAGGGCCGCCGCCGAGGTCCTCGGTGCGGACGGCGCCTTCGTGCCGTGCATGCACACGGTGGGCGCGCCGCTGGCCGAGGGCGAGCAGGATGCCGCGTGGCCGTGCAACCCGACGGAGAAGTACATCGTGCACTTCCCGGAGTCGCGGGAGATCTGGTCCTACGGGTCGGGGTACGGGGGCAACGCGCTGCTGGGCAAGAAGTGCCTTGCGCTGCGGATCGCGTCCACGATGGCGCGCGACGAGGGGTGGCTGGCCGAGCACATGCTGATCCTCGGGGTCACCGACCCGGAGGGGGAGAAGACGTATGTGGCGGCGGCGTTCCCGTCCGCGTGCGGCAAGACGAACTTCGCGATGCTCGTGCCGCCGCCGGCGTTCGCCGAGGCGGGGTGGAAGGTCACGACGGTCGGGGACGACATCGCGTGGATCAAGCCGGGGGAGGACGGCGCGCTGCGCGCGATCAACCCGGAGGCGGGCTATTTCGGGGTCGCGCCGGGCACGTCGTACGCGACGAACCCGAACGCGATGGAATCGATCCGGTCCGACACGATCTTCACGAATGTCGCGCTCACCGACGACGGGGACGTGTGGTGGGAGGGGATGGACGGGCCCAAGCCGGCGCACGCGATCGACTGGCAGGGCAACGACTGGACGCCCGAGTCCGGCACGAAGGCGGCGCACCCGAACTCCCGGTTCACCTCACCCGCGACGCTGAACCCGGCGCTGGACGAGGCGTGGGACGACCCCGAGGGGGTGCCCATCCGGGCGTTCGTGTTCGGCGGTCGCCGGGCGGGCACGATCCCGCTCGTGGTGCAGAGCTTCAACTGGGCGTTCGGGGTCTACATGGCCGCCACGATGGGCTCCGAGACGACCGCCGCCGCGTTCGGCGAGCAGGGGGTCGTGCGACGGGATCCGTTCGCGATGCTCCCGTTCTCGGGCTATCACATGGGCGACTACATCAACCACTGGCTCGCACTGGGACGGAAGGTCCGCAACCCTCCGCGCATCTTCGAGGTGAACTGGTTCCGCCGTGACGGCGAGGGGCGGTTCCTCTGGCCCGGGTTCGGCGAGAACATGCGCGTGCTGCAGTGGATCGTCGCCCGCTCCCGCGGCCGCGCCCTGGGCATCGAGAGCCCGCTGGGCTGGATGCCGCGCTATGAGGATCTCGACTGGAACGGCCTGGACTTCTCCGACGAGGACTTCTTCGCCTGCATGGCGATCAACCGCCGGGACTGGACCAGCGAGCTGCTGGACGTCGAGGAGCTCTTCATGAAGCTCTACACCCGCCTCCCCAAGGAGATGGAGATGATCCGATCCCTCACGACGAGCGCACTGTGGCGGTCGCCCAAGAACTGGGAGATGAACGCCGACCCGACCTGAGTGCCCGCGGTTCAGCCGGGGGACGATGATCTGCAGTCCGGCCGGACGAGTCGCTGGCCCATACTGCAGTCGTGGGGAACAGTTTCGCCTCGCCCGGTGAACGGCGGCGACGGTGACCAGGCCGCGCAGCCGACGCGCGATCGCCGCCGCGGTCCTGGTCGCGGCGGTCCTCGTCCTGATCGCGGTCATCGCCTGGTCGGTCGCCTCGCGCGACGAGGGTGAGGCGGCCGAGGAGCTGAAGGTCGACTGGGCCTCCGGTGAGAGATACGCCGCGTGCGTCTACGACCCGGCTTCCGGCACGGTGGCGGCCGCGCTGAGGATCACGGGGGAGTCCTCGCGACCTCAGGAGGTGACCGTCATCGTGACGGCGTACACCGACGAGAACACCTCCCAGCCGGTCGGGTCCGCCCGCAAGAGCGTGTCGATCGACGGGCCGGTGGATACGGTCCTGCGCTTCACCATCCGAGTCGACTCGACCCCGCACGTGGGTGAGGACGATGTCGCGGCCTGCCGCCGGGAGGTCGAGTACAGCCGCTGACGGAACGGGCACGCAATCGTCGTGTGCGGTGTCAATCGATTTCGCTTGGCAGTCGCATCACGCTCCGATCGATTCTGAATCAGTTCGAAGCTTCGGGTGGCAATCGGTTGCCTTTCTGGTTCAGAACCCGTAGAGTTTCCACGCGTCCACCTGGCGAGCGCTCCAGGATCAGCAATCAGAGAGGATCGCGACGAATGCCCGACCTTGAGCCCACTTCCTGGAATCTGTCCGGCTTCGGCGACGAGATCCATCCGAACCCCGAGCTGCAGGTCGCCGTGCTTCAGGCGCTCGGCGCACGATTCATCGAGGTGCGCAGCGCGTGGGGCGTGAACGTCGTCGACCTCGACGACGAACGGCTCGAAGAGCTGGGCGCGATCCTCACGCGGTCCGGCATGGGCGTGTCCGCCATCGGCTCTCCGATCGGGAAGGTCGCCCTCGACGGCGACCCCGATGACGAAGTCGCGCGCCTGTCGCGCATCGTCCGCGTCGCGCACGCACTCGGGACGCCCAGCATCCGGATCTTCTCGTTCTTCCTCGAAGGACAGGTCGCAGAGGACGCGCGTGACGCCGTCCTGACGCGGATGTCGCTGCTCGCGGATGCCGCGCAGCGCGCCGGCGTCGTGCTGCTCCACGAGAACGAGAAGGGCATCTACGGCGACACCCCCGAGCGCGTGCTCGACCTCGTCGAGTCGGTCGGCTCGCCGGCGCTGCGGGTCGCGTGGGACAGCGCCAACTTCGTGCAGGTGGGCGTCGCGCGCCCGCACGACGAGGGCTACGCGCTCCTGCGCCCCTACCTCGACTACCTGCAGGTGAAGGACGCGCTCTCCGCCACGGGCGAGGTCGTGCCCGCCGGGCAGGGCGACGGTCAGGTCGCGGCCACGGTGCAGGCGCTCGCCGCCGACGGCTACACGGGCTTCGCGTCTCTCGAGCCGCACCTCGCCGACGGCCACGAGCTGGGCGGCTTCTCCGGACCCTTCGCGTTCGGCGTCGCGGCCCGCGCCTTCCGCAGGATCGCCGACGACGCCGGCATCGTCCTGCGCTAGACGCTTCCCGGACGCACGACCTCACACGGAATCAGGAGACATGACATGACCGACACCGTCCGCCTCGGCATCATCGGACTCGGCGCGCAGGGCTCGATGTACGCGAGCTTCATCGCCGACGGCCGCGTGCCCGGTATGACGATCGGCGGGATCGCCGACACCGACCCGGCTCGACTCGAGATCGCGCAGGCGCGGTACCCGGACGTGCCCCGCTACGACGACCACCTCGCACTGCTCGACTCCGGCCACGTCGACGCCGTCATCACGTGCGTGCCGCACTACCTGCACCCCGAGATGGCGATCGACGCGCTCGAGCGCGACCTGCACGTGCTCGTCGAGAAGCCCGCCGGCGTCTACAGCGGCCAGGTCGCGCAGATGAACCGGATCGCGGCGGACAAGCCGCACCTGCGCTTCGCCGTCATGTTCAATCAGCGCAACAACCCGCTCTACCAGCGGATCAAGCAGATCGTGGATGCCGGCGAGATCGGCCGCATCATCCGCTCCAACTGGATCATCACGACGTGGTGGCGCCCGCAGGGCTACTACGAGCAGAGCGCCTGGCGTGCGACGTGGGGCGGCGAGGGCGGCGGCGTGCTCGTCAATCAGGCGCCGCATCAGCTCGACCTCTGGCAGTGGATCTGCGGAGTGCCGGCATCCGTCTTCGCGAAGGTCTCGTACGGACTGCAGCGTGACATCGCCGTCGAGGACGAGGTCACCGTCCTCGCCGACTTCGGCGAGGGAGCCACGGGCGTCTTCGTCACGGCGACCCACGACCTCGTCGGCACCGATCGCCTCGAGATCCAGGGCGACGCCGGCAAGATCGTCGTCGAGAACAGCAGCACGGCCGTCGTGACGCGCCTCAACAGTCCCGAGCGCGAACTGAGCGACGGGATGGGCATCGACGACGTGCGGCGCCTGTTCATGGGCGAGCTGGATGCCTCGTCCCTCTACACGCAGGAGACGATCGGGTTCCCCTCGGGTTGGGGCGATCAGCACGTCGGCGTGCTGGCGAACTTCGCCGCGAGCATCCTCCGCGACGAGCCGCTCATCGCGCCCGGTGCGGACGGGATGCTGGGCGTCCGGCTCGCGAACGCGATCCACCTGTCGAGCTGGACCGGGCGCGAGGTGCCGATCGACTTCGACGACGACGAGTTCCTCCGGCTGCTCAACGACCGCATCGCGGATGAGGGGCTGTACCCCGTGCGTCAGGAGTCGAGGTGACGGCGCTGCGCGTCGCCCTCGTGGGCGCGGGGGTGATCGCCCGCACGCACGCGCGGATCGCGCACACGCACCCCGGTCTCGTGCTGACCGCGATCATCGATCCGGTGCTTCCCGCCGCGCAGGCGCTGGCGGACGAGGCGCCCGGCGACGCGCCGGCGGTGTTCGGCTCTCTCGCCGACGCGCTGGCCGCGGCATCCTTCGACCTCATCGTCATCACGACCCCCAGCGGGAGCCACGCGAGCCTCGCGGAGGAGGCGCTCGCGGCGGGATGCCACGTCATCATCGAGAAGCCCGTCGACATCGATCTGTCCCGCGCCCGTCGGCTCGCGGCACGCGCCGAGCGGTCGGGCCGCGTCGTCAGTGTCATGACGCAGCGCCGCTTCGCGCCGGCCGTCGCGGCCATCTCGCGGGCCGTGCGGGATGGGCGGTTCGGCGCGATCACGTCGGGCACCGCGACGCTCGCCTGGTGGCGCGACGACGACTACTACGCGTCGGCCGCCTGGCGCGGCACGTGGGCGAGCGACGGCGGTGGCGCGCTCATGAACCAGGGCATCCACACCGTCGACGTGCTGCTGTCGCTCATGGGGCGGCCGGTCAGCGTCTCGGGCATGGCGGTCACGGTCGGGCACGACCGCCTCGAAGTCGAAGACGTCGCGGGCGCGCTCATCTCGTTCGAGGGCGGCGCCGTGGCCACGCTCCTGGCGAGCACGGCGGCCTTCCCCGAGAACTCGACGCGCATCCAGGTGCACGGGACGCGCGGGTCCGCGTACGTCCAGGACGGACTCCTCGAGTACTTCCATGCGGACGACGCCCACGACGGCGCGTCACCGCGGGGCTGGGCGCGCGCGGGCAATCAGGCCGGGCGCGAGGTCGGGGCCGCCGATCTGCCGGGCGGCGACGGTCCCGTGCCGGACCTCTTCGACGACCACCTGCGCCAGTACGAAGACGTCCTCGCCGCCATCCGCGACGGACGCGAGCCCGCCGGGTCGGTCCGCGACGCCGTGCTGGCCCTCGCCGTCATCATCGCGGTCTACGTCTCGAGCGCCCTGGGGCACCCGGTGCGGGTCGACGACGTTCTCGCCGGCATGTACGACCACTTCGACTACACGGAACCAAGGAGAATCGCATGACGCGCATCGGCGTGCAGGCCATGATGCTGAAGGACAGCGTCGCGGAGATCGGGGCGTTCGAGACGCTCCGCCGCGTGCGCGACATCGGATACCGCGCCGTGGAGGTGTCGCAGATCCCGATGATCGAGGCGAACGTCGCGCAGCTGCAGCGCGCGAAGGACGAGTTCGACATCGAGATCGCCGCGCTGTCCGCGGGACTCAAAGCAGGGCCGGGCGGCAACGACTCGCTCGAGCAGGACCTCGACAAGATCGTGGCCGACAGCCGGCGGCTCGGGACGCAGATGGTCCGGATCGGGATGCTGCCCTTCGAGGCGATGGCTTCGCTCGAGGCGGTTCTCGACTTCTGCGACCGCACCGATGCCTATGCTCGACAGCTGGCCGACTCCGGTATCCGCCTGTACTACCACAACCACCACGTCGAGTTCGCGAAGTTCGACGGGAGGCTGATGCTCGACATCATCGCCGACCGTGCGCCGAACGTCGGGCTCGAGCTCGACGTGCACTGGCTGCAGCGGGGCGGTGTGAGTCCCCAGGCCGTCATCGAGCAATACGCGGGGCGCGTGCGAATGGTCCACCTGAAGGACTATCGGATCGGGAAGATGCCGGACAGCGCGTTCGAGTCGCTCGCCAAGGGCGACGTGACAGGCTTCATGGCCGCCTTCAGCGGCGTGGTGCAGTTCGCGGAGGTGGGGGAGGGCAACCTCGACTTCTCGGGGATCATCCCGGCGTCGATCGCCAGCGGTGCGGAGTACCTGCTCGTCGAGCAGGACGACCTCTACGGCCGGACGGTCTGGGAAGCGCTGCAGACGTCGCACGACAACCTCGTGGAACTGGGATTCGCCGACCTGTTCTGACGCATCGTGCGCCGCTCGGCGCGCTCGGGTGGCAGGTCCTGCGGGGTCGCGCGCAGGGAGCCCGCAGGGTCTGCCACTCGAGCGCGCCGAGGGCGGGCCGGATGCCGCAGGCCGGCGCTCCTCGCCTAGCGCAACCGCTTGCACTCGACCGCCCCCTCCGATGTTCGGAGGGGGCGGTCTTCGCTTTGTCTGCATAAGCAAAGAAAGTCTGGCAATCGGTTGACAAACGTCGCAATCGCGCGCATACTGGTGTCATGTCAGGGACGACCGAGATCACCGCAGCCGCACTCATGCCGGCCGACGAGCGCACGCGCGAGATCGCCGAAGACCTCTACCAGGAGGTGGCGGCCGCGCCGATCATCTCCCCCCACGGCCACGTCGACCCGGCGCTCCTCCTGACCGACGAGGCGTTCCCCGACCCGACGGACCTCCTCATCCGCCACGACCACTACGTCACGCGGCTGCTGTTCGCCTCGGGCGTCTCGTTCGCCGAGCTGGGTCTCGACCGTTCGCACCCGGCGGATCCGCGCGACGTGTGGCGCCGCCTCGCCGAGAACTGGCACCGCTTCGCCGGCACGGCGAGCGGCTACTGGCTGCAGCACGAGCTCGCGACGCTGTTCGGCGTGCACGACGAGCTCTCCGAAGACAACGCCGACGAGGTGTACGACCGCATCGCCGGCGTCCTCGGCGAGCCCGGCTTCCGCCCGCGGGCGCTCTTCGACCGCTTCGGGATCGACGTGCTCGCGACGACCGACGACCCGCTCGACGACCTCGCGACCCATCGCGCCCTCGTCGCGACCGGCGCGGTCTCGGGGCGCGTCATCCCCACCTTCCGCCCCGACGCCTACCTCGATCCCGCCGGCGCCGACTTCGCCGCCCGGGTCGACGCGCTCCTCGACGCCACCGGCCGTCCCGGATCGTTCGACGGCTACCTCCGCGCCCTCGAGGACCGCAGGGCCCACTTCATCGCCCACGGCGCGGTCTCGACCGACCACGGCGTGCTCGAGCCCTTCACCGCCGACCTGTCCCGCGAGGATGCCGACCGGCTCTTCCGGGGGGCGCGCGAGGGCCGGCTCGATGCAGCCGAGCAGCGGCTCTTCCGCGGGCACATGCTGTTCCAGATGGCGCGTATGAGCGCCGAGGACGGCCTCGTGATGACGATCCACCCCGGAGTGAGCCGCAACCACCACGAGCCGACGTTCACCGCGTTCGGCCCCGACACGGGCCACGACATCCCGGTGCGCACCGAGTACACCCAGAACCTCCGGCCGCTGCTGAACGCATTCGGCACGACGCCCGGCTTCCACGTCGTGCTGTTCGCGGTGGACGAGACGGTGTACTCGCGCGAAGTCGCACCGCTTGCGGGCTTCTACCCGAGCGTCTTCATCGGCGCACCCTGGTGGTTCCTGGACGCGCCCGACGCGATCCTCCGCTTCCGCAGCGCCGTGACCGAGACGGCGGGCCTCTATCGCGGCAGCGGCTTCATCGACGACACGCGCGCCTTCCTTTCGATCCCCGCCCGTCACGACATGGCGCGCCGCCTCGACTCGAGCTTCCTCGCCCGTCTCGTCCGCGAGGGCAGGGTGAGCCTGCCCACGGCGCGTCGCATCGCGCGCGACCTCGTCGACGCCGTCCCCCGGAAGGCGTTCAAGCTGTGACCGCGCTGCCGCTCAACGACCGCACGCTCGCCGAGCGCGGCGGCCCTGCCCGCCCGGACCGCGTGCGCCTCGTGCACCTCGGCCTCGGGAACTTCCACCGCGCCCACCAGGCCTGGTACACGGCGCATTCGGCGGATGCCGCGGACTGGGGCATCGCCGCCTTCACGGGTCGCTCACCGCTCCAGGCGGAGCTGCTGCGGGCGCAGGGCGGGCTCTACTGCCTCGTGGTGCGCGGCGAGGACGCGGACCGCGTCGAGGTCGTGCCGAGCATCCTCGAAGCGCACGACGCGTCCCGCATCGACCGGCTCGTCGAGCTCCTCGCCGATCCCGCCGTCGCGGTCGTGACGCTGACGCTGACCGAGGCGGGCTACCGCCTCACCGCGGCCGGAGACCTCGACCCGGCGGACGCCGTCACGCGCGACGACATCGCGGAGCTCACCCGCGTCTTCACAGGCGGCCGTCTGCAGGATGCCGCTCCCCGCGCAGCGCTCGCCCGCCTGCTCGTCGGTCTCGAGGCCCGCCGTCGCACCGGCGGGGCACCCCTCGCGATCGTGCCGTGCGACAACATCCCCGACAACGGCGCCTACCTCTCTCGCGGACTCCGCGCGCTCGCGGCGCCTGTGTCGGACGAGCTCGAGGCCTGGATCGGATCGAGCGTGTCGTTCGTCGGCACGTCGGTGGACCGCATCACGCCGCGGATCGACGGCGACGTCGACGCAGTGCGCGACGCCGGATGGACCGACGCGTCGCCCGTCGTGACCGAGCCGTTCGCGGACTGGGTGCTCTCGGGCGCCTTCCCGGCGGGACGGCCCGCGTGGGAGACAGCCGGCGCGCGCTTCGTCGACGACCTGGAGCCGTGGGAGAACCGCAAGCTGTGGCTCCTCAACGGCGCGCACAGCATCCTCGCCTTCGCCGGGCTCGTCCGTGGCCACGACACCGTGTCGGCAGCCATCGCCGACCCGGAGTGCCGCGCGCTCGTCGAGGACTTCTGGCGCGAGGCCGTGCAGCTGCTCCCCGAGGAGATCGAGCACGTCGACTACCGACGCGCTCTGCTCGACCGCTTCGCGAACCCCCGCATCGTGCACAGGCTCGCGCAGATCGCGGGGGATGCCACGACCAAGGTCCGCTACCGGTTCGCGGCCGTCGCCGAGCGCACGCTCGCCCGCGGCGGCGAGCCGACCGGATCGGCCGGCGCGATCGCGGCCTGGATCGAGGCCGTGCGGCTCGGCGTCGTGCCCGCGGACGGCTTCGCAGACGACATGGCGCAGGCCCTCAGCGCACCCGCATCCTTCCATCCACTCATCGACCTCATCTCACCCCGCCTCGCGACCGACGACGCGTTCCTCGAACTCGTCACGGCCGCATCACACCCCATCACCGCGTAGAGCGCCGCACCCTCGGCGCCGCATGACCAAAGGAGACCCCATGCGCACGACACACGACCGTTCGGCGGTCCGCAATGACTGAGACGAGCAAGCCGCTGGACGCCACGCAGGCGCAGCGCACCTACGGCACCGACACCGGCACGACCCGCGTCGACAAGGTGAAGGGCCGCGGCGGCGGCCTCGTCGCCCTCGCCTTCGCGAGCATCGTCGACGGCTTCGAAGGCGGCCTCGTCAACACGCTGTTCCCTGTCATCCGCGACTCCCTCGGACTGCAGACGAGCGCCCTGGGAATCATGACGGCGATGAGCCGCTTCGCGCGCATGCTGTTCGGCCCGATCTGGGCGGCCCTCGCCGACCGCTTCGGACGCAAGCGGATCCTCTTCATCGCGACGGGACTGTGGGGTTTGTGGACCGTCGCAGCCGGCCTCGCACAGAATCCGACGCAGCTGTTCATCCTGTACGGCATCGGCGTCATCGGCACCGTCGCAAGTGAGCCGATCACCAACGGCCTGATCGTCGACATGTACCGGTCGAAGGAACGCGGTCGTGCCTTCGGCACCCTGCGCACGATCGCGTTGACCGCATCCGTCTTCGCGACGCCGCTCATCGGCCAGTTCGCCAACGTCGAGGACGGCTGGCGCTACGGCATGTTCGCCATGGGCGGCATCAGCGTCGTGTCCGGCATCCTGATCCTCCTGCTCGTGCACGAGCCGACGAAGCACACGCCGGTCGGCGCGATCGACCCCGATGCGATGAAGTTCAACTTCCGCGACGCCGTCGGGCTCCTCCGCAACCGCACGATCCTCTTCATGGCCGTGCAGGTGATGCTCACGACGAGCCTCGTGCTGTTCGCCTTCTTCGTCGTGTACTGGGTCGACGAACGCGGCTGGACGACGGCGGATGCCGCTCTGCTCATGTCGGCCTACATGCTCGGCGCGGTCATCAGCAGCTTCGCCGGCGGCCTGCTCGGCGACTGGTTCGAGCGGCGCTTCGGCTATAAGGGCCGCGTCATGATGATGCAGGGCTATCTCGTGGCCTATGCGGTGTCGACCTTTCTGCTGTTCCAGATCGACTGGGGCACTGGTGCCGCTGTCTACGTCGCGGTCTTCGTGACGGGCCTCTTGAGCTCGCTCGGACACCCCGGAGCCGTCCTGCCGATCGTCGGATCGGTCGTGCACAAGAGCGTCGTCGCGACGGCATACGCCCTCATCTTCTCGTTCATCCAGGGCCTGTTCGCGGCGATCTTCAGCCTCGCCTTCGGCTTCCTCGCCGATGCGCTGGGTCTGCAGTCGCTCATGTTCTGGCTCATCTCGGTGCCGTACGCGATCAACGCCGTCCTGTGGACGCTCATGTACCGCATCTACCCGAAGGATGCCGCAGCCCAGCGCGCGCTCGACGATCAGGAGGAGGCGGCGCTCGCCGAGGCATCCGCCGGCTCCGCCGACTCCGACGTCCGCGCCTGACCCGCGCCACGAACCCCGAAAGGATTCCCGATGCTGAAACCTCGCTCCACCGCCACGCGGGAGCTCGTCCGACTCGACGGGCTGTGGCGCTTCGCCCTCGACACGACGGTCGGCGACGCCCCGTGGACCGCGACGCTCGACACCGCGCTCGAGGCCCCCGTCCCCGCCAGCTACAACGACCTCTTCGTCGACACCGCGATACGCGATCACGTCGGCTGGGTCTGGTACCAGCGCCGCGTGCGCGTGCCGCGAGGCTGGGCGGGGGAGCGGGTCTTCGTGCGGGTGGATGCCGCGACCCACGCGGGTCGCGTGTACATCGACGACGCGCTCGTGGCCGAGCACGTGGGCGGCTACACCCCGTTCGAGGCCGACATCACGGACCTCGTGCGGCCCGGGGAGGAGTTCCGCCTCACGATCGGCGTGGACAACCGCCTGTCGAATGAGACGATCCCGCCGGGCTCGGTCACGGTCGACGACCGCGGACGCAAGAAGCAGACCTACCTGCACGACTTCTACAACTACGCCGGCCTCGCGCGGTCGGTGTGGCTGTACAGCGCGCCGGCCGTCCGCGTCGACGACCTCACGGTCGTCACCGACGTGGAGGGCGCAGCCGGAGTCGTCACGTACGAGGTCGTCACGAGCGGCGACGCCGACGTGCGGGTGCGGATCCTGGATGCCGCCGGCGACGAGGTCGCCACGGGCGAGGGCGCGCGTGGCGAGCTCCGCATCGCGGACGTCAACCTGTGGCAGCCCGGTGCTGCGTATCTGTACGAGCTCATCGCCGAGGTCGTGCAGGACGGCGACGTCGTCGACACCTACCCGCTCGCGATCGGCGTGCGCACCGTGAAGGTCGAGGGCAATCGATTCCTCATCAACGGCGAGCCCTTCTACTTCACGGGGTTCGGCAAGCACGAGGACACCGCCGTGCGCGGCAAGGGCCACGACGACGCATACCTCGTGCACGACTTCGAGCTCATGCACTGGATCGGCGCCAACTCGTTCCGCACCTCCCACTACCCGTACGCGGAGGAGGTGCTCGAGTACGCCGACCGGCACGGCATCGTCGTCATCGACGAGACGGCGGCGGTCGGCCTGAACTATTCGATCATCGGAGGGCTGCTCGGCGGGCCGATCGTGCCGACCTTCGGACCCGACCAGGTCAACGATCAGACCCAGAAGGCGCACGCGCAGGCGATCCGCGAGCTCATCGCCCGCGACAAGAACCACCCCAGCGTCGTCATGTGGTCGATCGCGAACGAGCCCGACTCGGGCGTCGACGAGGCCCGGCCCTACTTCGAGCCGCTTGCGGCCCTCGCGCGGGAGCTCGACCCCACGCGGCCGATCACGTTCGTGAACGTCATGATGGCCCGGGTCGGCACCGACAAGATCTCCGACCTGTTCGACGTCCTCTGCCTCAACCGGTACTACGGCTGGTACGTCGACACGGGCGACCTCGAGGCCGCCGAAGCGCACCTCGAGGCCGAGCTGCGCGGCTGGGAGGCCGAGTACGGCAAGCCGATCATCATGACCGAGTACGGCGCCGACACCGTCGCGGGCCAGCATTCGGTGTTCGCCCAGCCGTGGACCGAGGAGTACCAGGTCGCGTATCTCGACATGAACCACCGGGTCTTCGACCGGATCGAGTCCTTCGTAGGCGAGCAGGTGTGGAACTTCGCGGACTTCCAGACCGCCGTCGGCATCATCCGCGTCGACGGCAACAAGAAGGGCGTGTTCACCCGCGACCGCAAACCCAAGGCCGCCGCTCACGCTCTGCGGAGCCGGTGGACGAACCTCGACAAGACGCACAGCGGGGCGAGCAGCAGTCGCCCCGTCGACGAGTAAGGCATCGACATGATCATCGAAAAGGCAGAGGTCATCGTGACCAGCCCGGACCGCAACTTCGTGACGCTCAAGCTCACGACCGACGAGGGGCACACGGGCCTCGGGGACGCGACCCTCAACGGGCGCGAGCTCGCGGTCGTGGCGTATCTGACCGAGCACGTCGTGCCGCTGCTGATCGGCAGCGACGCATCCCGGATCGAGGACACGTGGCAGTTCCTGTACCGCGGCGCGTACTGGCGCCGTGGTCCGGTCACGATGGCCGCGATCGCGTCGGTCGACATGGCGCTGTGGGACATCAAGGGCAAGGCTGCGGGGATGCCGGTCTACCAGCTGCTGGGAGGCGCCTCGCGCAACGGGCTCATGGCGTACGGCCACGCGTCGGGCAAGGAACTGCCCGAGCTGTTCGACTCGATCCGCGCGCACCAGGAGAAGGGCTACAAGGCGATCCGCGTGCAGACCGGCGTGCCGACGCTCAAGGCGATCTACGGCATCGCGGCGCAGGGCGCCGACGTGGGGGACGCGACCGTCCGCTACGACCACGAGCCGGCCCGGCGCGGCGCGAAGCCCGTCGAGGAGGACTGGGACACCCGCGCCTACCTCAACCACCTGCCGGGCGTGTTCGAAGCCGTCCGCAACGAGTTCGGCCCCGACATCCCGCTCCTGCACGACGGGCACCACCGCATGACGCCGATCCAGGCGGCGCGGCTGGGCAAGGACCTCGAGCCGTACGACCTGTTCTGGCTCGAGGACTGCACGCCCGCCGAGAACCAGGAAGCGCTGCGGCTCGTCCGCCAGCACACCACGACGCCGCTGGCGATCGGCGAGATCTTCAACACGATCTGGGACTTCAAGGACATCATCCGCGACCAGCTCATCGACTACGTCCGCGGCGCCGTCACCCACATGGGCGGCATCTCACCGCTGAAGAAGACGCTCGACTATGCCGCGATGTACCAGATCAAGTCGGGCATGCACGGGCCGACGGACATCTCGCCGGTCGGGATGGCGGCCGCGATGCACCTGGGGCTGGCGATCCACAACTTCGGCATCCAGGAGTACATGCAGCACGGCGCGCGCACCGACCAGGTGTTCCAGCAGTCCTTCACCTGGATCGACGGCTACCTGCACCCCGGCGACAAGCCGGGCCTGGGCGTCGAGCTGGACGTCGACGAGGCGGGCAAGTACCCCTACGAGCAGGCCTACCTCCCGTACAACCGGCTCCTCGACGGGACCGTGCACGACTGGTGACGAGCGGCGAGGTCGGACGCGCCGCCGCCGGCCAGTAATGTCGAGACGGCAACCATGTGGATGGAGTCGTATGGCAGGTGACGCGGGCCAGCAGCGTGCGAGCCGGAAGGCCGGCGCGGCGACCATCTACGATGTGGCCGAGCTCGCCGGCGTGAGTCCATCGACCGTCTCCCGGGCGCTCGGCAAGCCGGGGCGGATCAGCGCGGCGACGGAGCAGCGCATCCGCGCGGCAGCCGAGGAGCTGAGCTTCCGCATCAACCCGATGGCGCGCGCGCTGCACACGGGCCGCACTCATACGCTCGCCCTCGTCGTCGCCGACATCACGAATCCCGTCGTCTTCGGGATCGTCCGCGGCGCCGAGCAGACGGCCAGTGCGGCCGGGTACACCCTCGTCATCGCGGAGTCGCAGGAGTCCGGGGAGGCCGAGGCCGAGGCCGTCGGCCGCCTGCTGCCGAGCGTCGACGGAGTGATCCTCGCCACCACGCGACTCGCCGACCCCGCCATCGCCGAGCTCGCGGAGAAGAAGCCCGTCGTGCTCATCAACCGAGCTCTGGACGGCGTCGCGGCGATCCTGCCCGACGTCCAGGAGGGGGTCGCCGCGCTCCTGGCGCACCTCCACGACCTGGGGCACCGATCCATCGCCTACCTGTCTGGCCCGACGACCTCGTGGGTGAGCGCCAGGCGATGGGAGCACCTGCTGGAGGAGAGCGAGCGGCGCGGCATGTCGCTCGTCGAGATCGGTCCGAACACGCCGACGATCGACGGCGGCCGCGAAGCGCTGCGCCGCGTGCGCGCGGCGAATGCGACCGCCGTCGTCGCGTTCAACGACCTCATCGCGATCGGGCTGATGCAAGCACTGGCGGTGGCCGGCGTACGGGTTCCCGATGACGTGAGCGTCGCCGGCTTCGACGACATCTTCGGCAGTGAGCTCATCGTGCCCCCGCTCACGACAGTGCGCAGTCAGCTCGAGCTGGCCGGCAAGCGCGCCTCCACGCATCTGCTCGCGCGGCTGCGCGGCGAGAGCGTGAGCCCGGAGGAGGAGCTGCTGTCGACCCAGCTCATCGTGCGCGGCTCGACGGGCCCCGCCGACGGGGCGACCGGCCGTTCGTAGGCCCGCCGCGGGCGTCCCTTGGGGCCGGCGTCGTCAGCCGGTGCCGGCGAACAGGTGTCGCTGGCGGGCACGCCAGCCGTCGAGGTACAGCGTGATCCAGCTGCGGTCCTCCTTCAGCCCGCGGTCGCCGCTGGCGGCAAGGCCGGGGGTGGACGGCTGGCCGAACGCGCGGAAGACGTGGTGCATGAAGAGCCGGTGGTACTCGGTCAGGTAGATGTCGCTGATCCGCTGCATCGCCGCGGCGGAGGTGATGCCGTTGGGCGTGGTCTGCAGCACGAGCGTGTTCTCCTCGTTGTCCTCCGTCGACGCGTCGGAGTAGTTCGCGGAGCCCGTGAGCAGGGTGGGGGTCTCGGTGAGCGGGTCGATCAGGATCGTCTTCAGGTGGATGTACGGGACGTGGCCGTTGAAGCCCGTGAGCCTCTCGGCAGCCCAGTGCTCCAGCTGCGAGGTGAGGTGCGCACCCCACACGATCCTGACGTTCTCGTCGTCGCGCGGGATCTCGCGCTTGTACGGCGGCTGCTTGTCCAGGAGGACGGTCCGCGGATATCCGCGGGGGATGCCGAGCCGCCCTCGGAAGACCGCGTTCAGCCCGAACGCCCCAGTCAGGTGCACGCTCGAGGTCGCGGAATCGAAGAGGTCCGCATACACGGTGAGGAGGTCGCTGCCGGTGCGCCGCGGGGAGAACACCCCGATCGGCAGGGGCATGGGCAGCGTGTTGTTCTGCTCGAGCCAGGTCCGCAGCTGCGCCGTCGTCGTCGAATCGTGCAGTCGACCCCAGTACTCCAGGAAGGCGGCGGCCACGGCCCGATCGTGCACGAGGTGACCCACGTTCGAGTGGCCGTAGATCGCGCCCTGTGTGAGGTTGGTCGACCCCGTCCAGACGGCGACGGGCTCGCCGTTCCGGGACAGGACGAGGAACTTGTTGTGCTGCAGCGAGGACTTGTTCTTCGCGACCCGCCACGTGATCACCGGATCCAGGCCGACTGCCGTCGCGGCGGCGTGATTGCGGGCTGCCGTCTCGTCGTTGTCCGCGTCGGCGCCGTCGGGGTCTCGGTCCCTGCCGTGCACGACGAGATTCACGTCCACCCCGCGGGCGGCTGCGAGCGCGAAGGCTTCGAGGGCCTTGGTCCACGTGAACTCGTAGAACGCGCCGTGCAGCGCCCACGTCGCGTCGGTCGCCGACGCGATGGTCGCCAGGAACGCCTCGCCGAGGCCGCGAGAAAGCCAGGCCCAGGCGCTCGAGTCCGGATCCTTCAGTTCGACGGACGGCGGGCCGTACTTCGCGTTCCAGGCCTGCGATCCGGCGACGCCACGGTTGAACCACACACCGTGCTCGCCGTCGTCCTCCAGCTCCGTCGTGACGGTGACGTCGACGTGCGCGCCGAGCCGGGGCCTGGAGACCGGAGCGTGCAGAAGAGCGACCCGATACGTGTAGGTACGGCCCGGCTTTGCGCTGTAGTCACCCCACTGGAAGCCCTGGATCGGGTGAGACCTCGTCGAGAAGTTCTGCCCGGGGGCGGGACTCGGGACGACCGAGCGGAACACCTTCATGCCGCGCAGATAGTACTGCTCGTCCTCGAGGTGGTCCTTGCGGCGGATCGCGAACCCGATCGCATCGACCCTCTCCAGGTCTTCCACATCGAAGCCAAGGAGGACGGCGTGCGTGCCCGCGATCGCCTGGACGGTGACGCCGTCGCGTGTCTCTTGTCGCCGCATCGCGGCATCCTCTCCCGTGCGGAATCGAGGAACCTGACGGCCGTCAAGCTAGCAGTGCCGGGTGTCGCCGTCCACAGGCATCGCGGCAGCCTCCAGACCGGCCGGGGATGGTCTTGTGCGTCGCGCCCGGCGAGAGGACTCTGGTGCGCGGGGGATCGATCCAGCTGTCGACGGCCTCGGCGCAGGCGACAGGAGAGGGGACCCCTATGTCTGTCATGGAGCTCAACGGCGCCATGTGGCGTCGCAAGCACGACGACCCTGCGGCTCCCACGAGACCGACGACTCCCCGCATCCTCTACCCGACGTCGCTGGAAGAGGTCATCGAACTGTGCGCGACGCGACCGCGCGGGCAGCGGGCCACCGGTGCGGGCAGCCATTGGTCCCTCTCGATGGGCGCGGTCGCCGATGTGAGCTTCGTCGAGACCCACGACCCCACCGACGTGCAGAAGGCGATGGGCCGGACCCTCTTCGACGTCGTGCCCGGCTGCCTGTCCGACGCGATGCTGGACCACCTCGCACAGCAGCAGCAGCCCGAGTACTCCGACCGGACCTTCGGGGAGAACGCGGGCGAGTACTACGTGCACATCGAGACGGGCAAGCGTGTCTATCAGGCCTATGCCGAACTCGACCAGGGCGACGATGCCAATCCGCAGAGCCTCGCCGCCTACCTGCGCGACCAGCGGGGCAATCCGACCTACCTCGGCCCCTGGGGATTCCGCACGCTCGGCGGCGCGGGTGGCCAGACCGTCTTCGGTGCTCTCACGACCGGCACCCACGGCGGCGACTTCCGGACGGGGCCGATCGCCGAGTCCGTCGTGGCACTCCACCTCGTGGTCGACGGCGGTCGCCACTTCTGGATCGAGCCCGAATCGCCGCACCGCACCGAGGTCCGGTTCACCGACGACGACAAGCTCCGGCGCGTGTATGCCGACGACCGCTACAAGGGCGCGGCCGCGTCGGGAGACGAGAACTTCCAAGTCATCCGCGACGACGACGTCTTCAACGCCGTCCTCATCGGCTCCTGGCGCTTCGGCATCGTCTACTCGGTGGTGCTCCGCGTCGTGCGGCAGTACACGCTGCACCAGGAGCGGCGACTGACCACGTGGTCGCAGGTGAAGAACCTCATCGCCGATCCCGCGTCGTCGCTCTGGACGAGTGCGGCCGCGGCGCCGCCGTCCGACAACCGCTTCCTGCAGATCGCGGTCAACGTCGTCCCGAACGCGAACTCGACCGACAATCTCGCCGGTATCACGAAGCGGTGGAACGTGCCGTTGGCGGCGCACCCCGTGACCGGCGAGCCCGCCGGTCGCGACGAGAGGGTGGGGCCGATCGTCGACCCGTTCGACGCGCTCATCGGCGCACCGCGGTTCGCGGGGGCGGGCAACAGCCGCACCTACTCTCCCGACCCCGCGCGTCCGGGCGCCGCTGCGCCGCCCAACTTCCTGGAGCGCGCGTGCGCGGATGCCGACTTCGTCGTCGGGGTCCTCCGCGTCGTGGCTGAGGAGGTCGCTGACTTCATCAACAGCAACGGTGCGGTCATCGGCGGCACTCTGGCCGCCGTCGCCGCGCTCGGCGGAGGGGCTGCCCTCCTCGCGCTGCTGGCGGCGCTCGCCGTCATCCTGGTGGTGCTGCTCGCCTTCATCGCCGCCCTCGAGGCGGCGCTGGGGCCCCGGCTCGGCAACACCCTGAACGATCTTCGGGACACCCTGCTCAACCGCTCGGACCCGGCCGAGCAGCAGGCCGGGATCCTGGTGTGGCAGATGATCGGCGAGCGGCTCTTCTCCAGCCAGCAGAACGACCTCGACTTCGAGGCGATCAGCTACGCCGTCATGGACGGGCACGACTACTTCGACAAGAGCTGCAACGTCAACGTCGACTCGATCGAGGTCTTCTTCGACGCGACGAATCCGATGCTCGTCGCCTACGTCGATGCGCTGCTGGCGTTCGAAGTGGCGCAGGAGCGGCTGACGCGCGCGTTCGTCGGATACTTCTCGCTCCGCTTCACCGGTCCGACGGAGGCTCTCATCGGACCGGAGCAGTTCGAGCGGACGTGCGTCATCGAGGTCGCGGGCCTCAACGACGTCTCGGGCGTTCGCGAGCTCATCGACTTCGCCATCATGCTCGCCCTCGATCCGAACTTCGGCGGCATCCTGCACTGGGGCCAGCGCAACCCGTCGACGATGGCCGAGATCGAAGCGCGATTCGGGGACGTCGCAGGGGATCCGCGCGAGAAGCTGACCCGCTGGCGGGGCGTGCTCAGCCGCCTGTCGGACAACGGAGCCCGCGAAGGGTTCAGCAACGCCTTCACGCGAGACGCGGGTCTGGAGATCGTGACGCCCGCCATCACGTCCGCCGTCGGGCCGTCGGCGCCCGTGTCGCGGGGTGACCTGTTCACCGTGCGCTGGGACTGCCGACGCAATCCGCCGGCGACCCGGACTTCGGTCCGCGTGCTGTCGCCGACCGGCGTCGTCACATCCCATCCGGCATCCCCGCGGGCCGGCACCCTCGACGTCCCGGCCGTCGAGGGCGGGACCTACCTCGTCACCGTGTCGGCGTCGCTCACCGTCAACGGGCGGACGCGGACCGCAACGACCGACCTCTACGTCGCCGTCGTCTGAGAGGACTGATCATGGAAGAGATCTTCTACGGGCCGTGGGACGTGCGGGTGGTCAGCCGCGACGCCTGGTTCTCTCAACAGCTCGTCATCACCGGATCGGACGCGTCGGACGGCGCCTACGACGCCTCGCCGGGAGGCGGGCCCGGGCTCGTCACCGGCCCGCGGTGGGTCCTCCACGCCGAATGGGACGACAACGCGGGATCCGGGTGGCAGCCCAGCGCCCTGCGCCGCTCGGCGGCGTACACTCTCGCCGACGGCCTCGTCGTGACGATCGGAATCGACGACAATCTCGAAGCCGTGCGCGACCACGACTACGACGACGTCGTGATCGTCGCCCGATCCCTCGATCCCGCGCACACTCCGCTGCACCCGCTCGCGCCCCCGCTCGACTTCACCGTGCCCGAGGACGTGTGGTGGAAGTACTGGAAGTCCTCGGGCCGGAACCCCGACGACCCCTATCGCGGATACCCGCCGCCCGAATCCGGCAAGGACGGCAAGGACGATGAGGGGAAGGATCCCCGGGACCCCGACAATCCTGAGGACCCCAAGGACCCGAAGCACCCGCTCGATCCCCGGTGGCCCGACCGTCGCCCCCCGAAGCCGAACCCGCGGGACCGCGACTGGACAGACAAGGGAGGTGACTGGCGCCGCCCGACGTGCTGGTGAGTGCTGCGCTCAGTCCGTCGCCCTCGGCTCGACGGCCCGTCAGGGTTCCCGCGCCGCGGCTTCGGGTCGCATCTCCGGTGCGTCGGCGGCCCAGCTGGCGAGGAGCCTGAGGGCGTCGGCCGACGGCGTTCCCGGCTCGGCGGTGTACGTCGAGAGGTGCAGACCCGGGTCCGCGGGCAGCTCGAATGCCTCGTAGTCGAGCTCGAGGTCGCCGACGACGGGGTGATGGAGACGCTTGGTGCCGCTGCGGTGGAAGCGCACGTTGTGCGCGGCCCACAGGGTGCGGAAGCGGTCCGACCGCGTCGAGAGCTCGCCGACGAGGTCGCTCAGACGCTTGTCGTACGGGTTGCGGCCCGCTTCCGACCGCATCGCCGCCACGAGCTCCTGCGTGTTCTTGTCCCAGTCCGGGTAGAACTCGCGCGCGGCGGGATTCAGGAAGGCGAACCGGGCGCTGTTCGGCGCCGGATCGGCGAAGACGGGCGCGTACAGGGCACGGCCCAGCCGGTTCGCGCCGACGTAGTCGAAGTAGCTGTTGCGGACGATGGCGGGTGCCTCGGTGACGGCGTCGAGGAGGCGCTGGATGCTGGGCCTCAGCGTCTCGGCGCGCTTGCGCGGCTTGCGCGCGATCGGTGAGGCGTTCGCGGTGCGGGCGAGGTCGAACAGGTGCGCGGTCTCGGCCTCGTCGAGCTGGAGCGCCCGCGCGAGGGAGTCCAGGACGCTGTCCGAGACTCCGCCGAGGTCGCCGCGCTCGAGGCGCGTGTAGTAGTCGACGCTCACGCCGGACAGCAAGGCGACCTCCTCGCGCCGGAGCCCGGGGACGCGCCTGTGGCCGCGGTAGGCGGGAAGTCCGGCCTGGTCGGGTGTGAGGCGTGCGCGGCGGGTGGAGAGGAACTCGCGCACATCGCTGCGATGATCCATGCTCCCGACGGTACGCCGACGTCACCGGGCGGGGGAGGGTCTGGCAGTACCGGGCACGACAGCCACTGCCACGGCCGGCCGAGAGCAGTTGAGATTGTCAGTGCCACACCGCAGGAGAGGGAGATCATGCACACTCGCACACTCGGACAGCGACTCGAAGTCTCGGCGATCGGCTTCGGAGCCATGGGCATGTCGATGAGCTACGGGCCGAACCCCGGCGATCGCGACGACATGATCGGCGTGATCCGCTACGCCGTCGAACAGGGCGTGACGTTCATCGACACCGCCGAGGTCTACGGGCCGTACGACAACGAAGAGCTCGTGGGGGAGGCGATCGCCCCCGTCAGGGATCACGTGGTGGTCGCGACGAAGTTCGGTTTCAACATCGTCGATGGGGCCATGCGCGGTGTGAATTCCCGCCCCGAGCAGATCCGGCGCGTCGCCGAGGGGTCACTTCGTCGGCTCGGAGTGGACACGCTCGACCTCTTCTACCAGCATCGCGTCGACCCGGCCGTGCCGATCGAGGACGTCGCCGGCACGGTGGGCGAGCTCGTCGCAGAGGGCAAGGTCAGGCACTTCGGGCTGTCCGAGGCGGGTGCAGGCACGATCCGCCGCGCGCACGGGGTCCACCCGGTCACGGCCGTTCAGAGCGAGTACTCCCTCTGGACGCGCGACCCCGAGCCCGAGGTCCTTCCCGTCTGCGCCGAGCTCGGCATCGGATTCGTGCCGTTCAGCCCGCTCGGCAAGGGGTTCCTCACGGGAACCGTCGCAGCCGACGCGACCTTCGGCGCGGGCGAGATCCGAGCGCGCGTTCCGCGCTTCCAGGCGGAGAACCTGGAGGCGAACCAGGCGATCGTCGACCAGGTCCGCGCGCTCGCGGCGACTCACGCAGCCACCCCGGGCCAGATCGCCCTCGCATGGCTGCTGGCGCAGCATCCCTTCATCGTCCCGATCCCCGGCACCCGCCGGCGCGAGCGGCTCGAAGAGAACGCCGCGGCCACCACGGTCCGGCTCTCCGCCGACGACATCGCCGACCTCGACGCTCTGCTGACTCGCACCGCGGTCGCGGGCAACCGCTACGACGAAGCGGGGATGGCCGCCGTCGGCCTGTGACCTCCGTGACGAACCCCCGGCCCGAATGGGTCAGGGGTTCACGCGGACGGCACGCACGCCGTCCGCCGCCGGTCAGCGGCCTACGGACTGGAAGTAGTGACTCGCGCCGTACTCGGCTACGTTCCTGCCGAGCACCTGGCCTTGGACGTCGGCGAAGCGGTAGTGCAGACCCGCCCAGATCCGAGCGTCGATGAGTTCGGCCATCGGCTGCGAGAACGAGTCGAACGTGCGCACCTTCGGCTCGGCCGCCGCGAGGAGCGGCGACACGCTCGTGATCTGGAAGCCTCCTTCGATGACGTCACCGAAGAACATCCGCAGGATCGTCACGTGTGCGGCATCGTTGCAGTTGTGACCCGAGGGGTGGTCGGGATACGGCGCAGTGATGAGGGCGGTCCAGCCGGGCTCGGCGATCGTCGCGGGATTGTCGTCCTCGCCGGCGCGAGGAATCGCGTTCCACGGCCGCCAGAAGTCGTAGTGGTACTTGTCGTTCCAGCAGTTGATCAGCGCATCCGCGCCGCTCAGGTTCTGCAGGGCGAGGAGCCTCGCGCCGTCGGCGGCGCTGAGGCCGTTGCGCTCGATGAGCTGACGGGACACCTCGTTCCAGGTGAGTATCGGCGCGCTCTGCCACCACTTGGCGATGTAGGTCTGCTCGTCCGTCCTGGTCGACCCGGTCGCGCGCCCCAGGGCCTGCACCTCGTTGAGCTCGGCCGCATACGCGGGGCTGTCCAACGCGAGCGGAGGCGCGGTGCGGAACTGCGAGGAGCTCTCGATGAGGAAGGGCTCGACGCCGCCCGCCCACGGAGTGGGGTCGAGGATCTGCTGGCCTGCGGCGTTGAGCAGCGGCCACCAGTGCCCCGGCCGGGTGTCGGGAACCCATTGCGATTCGCCGAACCGGCCGTCGTCGGCGCGGGCATCGATCATGGCATCGGCAGCCGCGTGGCCGGCCGCGACGCCCTGCCGCTTGAAGGCTCCGTCGACGATCGCATCGAGCGAGGCGTCGTACTCCGCCGCCAGGCTGTCCAGCAGCGCCGCTCGACCCGGGAACGGCGCCCGCTCCGGTGCCGTCGTGACGAGCTCCGTGAGCACGTCGTACGCGGCGGTGGCCACAGCCGCGTCGGTCGACGCCTTCGCCCCGAAGCGCCTGTCGAGCAGGTAGGGCTGATGCCGCTTGGGGCCGATCGCGTTGACCGCGTCGTAGACGGCGCCCTGCGTCATCCCCATGTTGATCTGGAACGCCGGCGGGGCGCCACCATCCGGCCCCGGCACCGCGGCCAGCGTGGACGCCGCGACCTGGTTCCAGTGGACGACCGCCGTGGCGTCGGCAGGGGCCGGCGGGGCGGCAGACGCTCCGGCGGCACCGAGCGTTGCCGATGCGAGAAGGACCGCAGCGAAGAGGCTGAAGGATCGACGACTGTTCATGATTACCTCGAGATGTCGCGATCCGAGGCGAGACCTCGGGTACGCCTCACTGTGGCACCGATCCCCGGTGGTGTCGATTGCTCAAATCCCCTAGGGAGATCGACCCATCCGCGGCTCCGGTCCTGGTCGTGCGGGCCCGGATCGAACCCTTCGATCGTGGTCATGTCATCCTCCTTCGACTCGTTGAGAGAGCTGGGCTGTTGCGGTGCCGGCCAGTCTCGGAGACCGAGGTATCAGCCCGGTATCAGGCTGCGGCTGCTCCGCCGCTCAGCCCTCGCGCAGCGGCACGCGGTTGAGGGTGAAGCTGTAGCCCGCGTCGCCGACGCGCGGCATCCCGTCCTCGTCCAGCAGCAGGAGCAGGTCGTCGCCGACCGCCCAGAACGTGCGGAGGTGGTCGGGCACACCAGTGAGCCGGTACACGACATCGTCGGCATCGAGGGCCGTGCCGGATCCGATGCCGACGTCGCCCTGACGGACCTCGCGCTCGTCGCCGACCCCGACCCGGATGATCGACATGACGTACGTCGTGGGCTCGTCGGTGACGGGGTCGCGGTAGAGCACGAGGCCGAGCTTGATGCGCTGGCACGCGGGGTCGGGAACCGGATCGAGCGAGCACGGCACGTGCGCCTCGAAGTCGGCGGAGGCCGCGTCCCCTTCGGAGTTCCGGGCGGGGTACCAGGGCGGGAACTCCGTCACCGGCTGCGGCTGCGACGCGGCGATGCCGACCAGGATCGCACCCGCTCCGACGACCACCGCCGCGATGCCGGCGATCGTGACCCACGCGCTGGTCCTCATGGTCCGTCCGCCTCTCGCGTCCGACTATGCGCGCGCCCGGCATCCGCCACAAGCGCCACCGTCAGGAGGGTCGGAGGCCCGGCGTACGATCGCGCCGTGGCCACCCTCGACGACCTTCGCCGCATCGCGGTCGATCTGCCGGGCAGCGAGGAGCGAGCCATGACGGGCGGCGCCGCGTGGTTCGTGCGACGGAAGCTCTTCGCCTGGGAGTGCCACCCGTGGCCCAGCGTTCCCGAAGACATCCGCGAGATCATCGCGGCGGAGCTCGTCGTCGGCGTGAAGGTCGGCGACCGCATGGACGCCCTCGCGCTGGTCGAGATGGAGCCCGACACCTTCCTGCGGACGACCACGCCATGGAACGAGCCGAAGATCGCCTTCCGGATGGCCCGGATCGACCTCGACCACCTCGGAGAGCTCGTCACGGAGGCGTGGCGCACGCAGGCGCCGAACTACCTGCGGCGCGAGTTCGACGGCGCATAGCGGGGCGAAGAAGGGGAGCGCGTCCCCGATGCGAGCCGGTCAGCCGCGCGGCGAGAAGTCAGATCGGGTCATCCGACGGGCACGGCGCGCGCTCCGGGCACTCCCGTCGGCGCGTCCAGCGCGAGCCGGAGTGCAGCCGCGAAGGGATACACCGGGCAGAAGAGCGGCACGTCGGGCGCCGGCTCCGGCGCATCCGCGGCCTCGAACGCCTTACGGGCCTGGCCGAGATCGGCGAGCAGATCCGCCACGGACGGCTCGGCTGTCGGCGCGGGCGCGTCCGCGGACGCCGCAGTGGCCTCCGCCCCCGCAGGGGCTGCGAGCGAGACCCCCAGAGCTGCCGCCGCCGCGTTCAGGCTGTCCTTCGGCATCGCCGCGGCGAGCGCCGAGAGCCGTGCCACGGCCTCCTTCGCGAACGTCGGGTCGACCGGCACCGCGGGCAGTGCGAACGTCGTGCCGGACTCGACGCCGAACGGCGCGTCCTGGAAGACGCGATCGCGGTTCGCAGCGTCGATCAGGACGCTCCTTCCGTCGAAGATGTCGGCGTAGAGGTTCGCCGCGAGGGCGTTCCCCTCGAGGGCCAGATTCCAGCCCGGCACGGTCGCCCGCAGCGCGATGCTGTCCGCGAAGGCCAGCACATTCGAGGTCACCCGGATGACGCCCTGCCCCGACATGTCGAGCAGGCATCCGCTCGTGGACTGGCCCGTCGAGGCCCGGCCGGTCGGGTCGGCGGCGAAGAGGATCGTGTTGCCCTGCACGCTCCAGGGTCCGGGCCCGGGGACCTGGATGCGGACCGCCGTGCCGCTCGTGTTGACGACGACGTTGTTCTCGAACGCCCCGTGTCCGGCGCTGAGCTGGACCGCGCCGGATGCCGCGTTGGCGAAGACGCAGTTGCGCACGGTGAGCCCGCCGTTGCCGCCGCGAAGGTCGAGCAGCACCGCCGACTGGGAGGCGGCGGGGTCGAGGCTCCCGGCATCCGTGTACGTGTTGTAGGTCGATCCGTCGAAGACGAAGCCGTCGAGGACGAGGCCTTCCGCGGAGTCCTCGACGGTCAGCACGGGGATGCCGAAGATCCCCTTGGCCTTGGTCTCCGGCGTCAGGACGAAGCGCACAGGATGGCGCCACGGATCGCGCGCCGCGAACTCGGCATCCCATCCGCCCAGGAGCGTGAGGTTGCGGACGGGGATCCGCCAGGCGCCCGACCGCAGACGGCCCGTGTACTCGCCCTCGGCGACGAGGATCCGGTCGCCCTCGGCGGCCTTCTCGAGCGCCTGGAACGGATCGCGCAGCGGCGCCTCGCGGGTGCCGTCGCCGTCCGCACCCGTTCGCACGAACCAGTCACGCCCGGTCGGATGCTGTTCCTCCGGCGCCGCGATGTCGGTGACGGGTGCGATCGAGTCGAGCACGATCGTGACAGGCTGGCGCCCGCCCGCGGCGACATCGGTGCGATAGGTGCCGCGCAGGACGGTGAGTGCCTGGACGTCGAGGCCGCGTGAGTAGCGCATGGCCTCCGCGGTCTGGTGGTGGACGAGCCCGTGGCGCGGCGCGAGGGCCCACCACGGACTGTCGTCGGTGCCCGGCTCGTACACGGCGACCCCGATGTGCGACTCGGCCAGCTCGGGGATGATCTGCGTGTTCTGGTCGTTGCCGAGCCCCGCGCGCACCTGCACGGGCGCGCCTGCGAGCGACGGATCGGCCTGAGCCAGTCGAGTCCAGTCGATGTCCTGGTAATCAGGTGCCGCCGGCCGCTCTGTGAAGGGCCCCGGCGCCGCCGGCTCGGTCGGATGGCTGCCCTGGGTCGCGCCGACCGAGAGCGCGAGGACTTCCGCGGGGGCGAGGCGCCGCATGACCGGGCGCGGCACGTCGGAGTCCGCAGCGGGCGGGAGCTCGCCGAGCCCCGCGGCCTTCCGCAGCCCGTTGAGCGCGTCGACCGGTGGGCGCTCGTAGGTCGCGGCGACATCCGCGGTGTAGCTGTCGAGCCATCCGCTCGGCAGACCCGTCAGCTGCGGGTCGCCGACCGCATTGCCGGTCGCCGAGCGCAGGCCGACGTCGGCCAGTTCGTGGACATACTCCTCGGTGATCTCCGCCTCCGCCCCCGACACGCGACTGCGGAGGATGTCGCGGAGCGTGACCGCGAAGAGATTGCGTTCGACGCCGATCTGGGCGACATCGCTGAGGCACGCGATCGCCGCGTTGCCGCATCCGACGAAGAGGTTGTCCGCGATCGTGGCGGCGCCGTAGACCCGCACGCCGAGAGCCCGATCGGCGCCCGACCCGCGCGGCGGGTCGGCGTCGTCGTGCGCGAAGCAGAAGGTGTTGCGGCTGACGGTGATCGGCGCCTCCGGGGTCGCGTCCCGGACGATCAGCAGGCTGAGGCCGACACAGTTGACGACAAGATTGTCCTCGAACACGCCTCCGTCGCCGGAGAGCTCGACCCCGCCCGAGCTGCCGTTGGCGAAGACGCAGCCCCGCACGGTGATGCGCTCGCCGCGCAGGCTCACGAGCGCGCCGTCCCCCTGCGACGCATGCTGTAGGACGCCCTGGTCGTCGTACTCGTCCCGACCGGACCCGTCGAAGAACAGCCCGTCCAGGACGAGCCCGTCATGGTCTTCGGTGCCGAGGAGCAGGTTGGGCTCATGCGGCACGCGCAGCCCCGCGGTGGCCGAGAGCACGGTGGGCGTGCTCCAGGGCGACCGCGTCGAGAAGTCGCTGCTGTAGCCGCCGAGCACGGTGAGGTCGGGGCAGTCCACGACCCAGGAGGATCGCTGCAGGCGGCCCGTGTACGTGCCGGCCGCGATATGGATGCTGTCACCGGGAGCCGCCTCGCGCAGCGCGAGCCACGGGTCGTGGAACGGCGACTGCCGGGTGCCGTCGCCGACGGCGGACCCGGCAGCGACGAAGTAGTCGGTCATCGGGTTATCCCTTCACCTCGTCGTCGGCTTCCTTGGTCTTGCTGAAGAGCATGTCCCAGCCCGCCCGGAGAGTCAGCTTCGTCTGCTCCAGCATCCCGACCGCCGTCTGCTTGTAGTCGCCGTCGGCGAGGTCGGCGACGAAGTCGCTCTCGTTCGCGAGCAGGTCCTCGAGCGACTCGAACGTCGACTTCAGGTCGTCGTTGAACTTCTGCAGAGTGGCCGGATCGTCGGTCAGCTGCGCGAACGCCTTCGTGCTCTCCTCGATGAAGGTCGGATACAGCTCCTCGTAGAGCTTGCGGGACTGCTCCTTGGCCGCCTCCGCACGCGGTTCGAGCCCCTCGTTGATGACCTGGTCGGCCATGCCCTCCCAGTCGGTCGCCTGGTAGTCGCCCGTCTGGCCGATGCCGCGCCACGCCCCGGCCGCCTCGCCGCCGCGCACGAACACCCTGTCGATCCACTCCTCGTCGAGCTGCTCGCGCGCGTCCGTCAGCAGCTTGATGTTGTCCTGCACGACCTGCTTCGCGGCGCGCTTCTGCTTCGCAGCCTCGTAGTTCTCGGCCGCGGCCTTCTCCCACGACTGGATGAGCTCGGTGGCCGCGGCCTTGGCCGCCGGGTCCTTCATGAACAGCACGACAAGCCGGGCGATGCCGCTCGGCAGCTGGGCGTACTTGGCGATCAGCGCTTTGGCCTGATCGGTCATCGACGCGAAGTTCTTGACGAGGATCTGCTCGACGATCTTGTCGTTGCTGCGCGCCTGCTTGAGGTCCTCCTCGCACTTCTTGATGACGGCAAGGTCGGTCTCGAGGATCTTGCTCATGAGCTCGGCGGCGTCCGGGACGTCGAGCCGGGCGACTGCCTCCCACACCTTGCGCTCGCCGGCGAGGAGGTCGTTCGGGGCCACCGCCTCCATCCGCTCCTCGATGGACATCGCATTGGCTTCGCTGTCCTCGAGGACCGAGGTCAGGTCCTCTTCGAGCCGATCCAGCAGCGCTTCGGCCTGCTCGCAGTTCGTGGCCCACCGGTCGCGGAGGCCGTCGTGACCGGGCTGCTCGAGCTTGTCGAGCATCTCCTCGAACAGCTTCTCGCGATCCGTGTCGAACTTCTCGAGCAGCTCCAGGACCCGATCGAAGATCGACTCCTCGAAGCCCTCGGCGCGCATGCGCTGCTCGACCAGCTCGCGGGCGTCATCGACATCGTCCACCGGCAACCTCCGTGCACGGGCCGGACGGCGGCGCAGAACGAGCACCCCGCCGATCAGGCGACGAGCTCCCCCGGGTCACATGGTAGGGGCCCCCGGCGCCGGCTGCCACGGGGGTGCCGCATCGCGTGCGTGCGCCACGAGAGTCTCGGCACTTCGTGCCCGCGGTCCGCTCGTCGGCGGACGTCAGCTCAGCGCCGCGATCCCCATGAGTCCCGCGGACACCCCCATCGCGGCGAGGTGGACACGGTCGAGGGGATGCCGCATCCGGAGGGCGCCGGCGATCGACCCGATCAGGTACGCGGTCGGGACGAGGACGAGGAGCGCCACGAGGGAGCCGCCGCCATGACCGTGGTGGCCGGATGCTGTCCCCTCGAGGTGCGGGACCCCCGCGACGAGAGCGGCCATCACGACGAGTCCGAGCGCCGTGTACACGGGGGAGTGCGGCACGGCCACGGGTTCGTGGTCCGCGTGAGCAGGACCCCGCCGGGCGCGGTGCGCCACACCCAGCGCCCCCGCCGTCGCGATCAGGATGCCCGTCCACAGGATCGGCGGGAGCACCGGGGCGGTCGCGCCGGAGTCGAGCATCGCCGGCACCATCACGAGGGATGCCGACAGCTCGAGCAGGCGCGCCCGCCGCCGATGCGCCGCGAGGCAGAGGATTCCGATCACCGCGAGGGCGATCGCGAGCTCGTGCATGCCCGGATCAGCGGCTGATGACCTTCGGCGCGGCGACGGCCTTGAGGCCGGCGACGCCGAACTCCTGGCCGTACCCGGAGGCCTTCGTGCCCCCGAAGGGCACGACGGGGTTCAGGGCGCCGTGCCCGTTGATCCACACCGTGCCGGCCTGGAGGCGCGTGGCCACCTCGACGGCGGCGTCGACGTCGGCCGACCAGACCGAGGCGCCGAGGCCCTGCTGGGACGCGTTCGCGCGGCGCACCGCGTCGTCGACGTCGCTGTAGCGCATGACCGGGATGACGGGGCCGAACTGCTCCTCGTCGACGAGCGCGGCGCCGTCCTCGATGTCGGCGACGACCGTGGCCCGGTAGAAGAGCGGGCCGAGATCGGGTGCCGGCGCCCCGCCCGTCACGATGCGCGCGCCGCGGCGGCGCGCGTCGTCGACGAGGCCCTCGACGATGTCGAACTGCTTCTGGTTCTGCAGGGGGCCCAGGACGTTGCCCTCGTCGAGGCCGCGGCCCATCGGCATCGCCTCCGCCAGCCCGGCGAGGGTGTCGACCACCTGGTCGTACAGCGAGTCGTGGACGTAGAGCCGCTTGAGCGCGGCGCACGTCTGGCCCGTGTTGATGAAGCATCCCCAGAACAGGTTCTCGGCGATGGCGGCGGGGTCGGTCCCGGGCAGCACGATGCCCGCGTCGTTGCCGCCGAGCTCCAGCGTGAGCCGGGCGAGGTTGCCGGCGGAGGCCTCGACGATCCGGCGGCCGGTCGCGGTCGAGCCGGTGAACATGATCTTGTCGATGCCGGGGTGGCCGGCGATCGCGGCCCCGACCTCGCGGTCGCCTGAGACGACCGTCAGGACGCCCTCGGGCAGGTGGCGGTTGTAGACCTCGGCGAGGGCGAGCACCGACAGCGGTGTGTACTCGCTCGGCTTGACGACGACGGTGTTGCCCATGCGCAGCGACGGCGCGATCTGCCAGACGCTGATCATCACGGGCCAGTTCCACGGGCCGATCGCCCCGACGACGCCGAGCGCGTCGTAGTGCACTTCGGCGCGGGCGGCGCCCGCCTCGAAGACGACCTCGGGCTCGAGTGGGGTGTCGGCGGCGGCGCGGGTCCACACGGCGCTCGCACCGACCTCGAAGCGGGCGTTGGGGCCGTCGAGCGGCTTGCCCTGCTCGCGGGAGAGGATGACGGCGAGCTCCTCGGCGCTGGCCTCGAGGTCGTCGGCGATCGCGTTCAGGATGCGCGAGCGCTCGGCATGACCGAGGGTGTTCCACGCCGGCTGCGCGGCGCGGGCTGCTGCGACTGCGGCGTCGAGGTCCGCCGTCGTGTGGATCGGCGCGTAGCCGATCGTCTCGCGGGTCGCGGCATCCGGAATCGCCCGGCCCTCCGACTCGGAAACGGTGATGGCGTCCAGAAGCGACGTCGCGACGGTCATGGGATCCTCCTCGATCGGGTGTCCCTCGATCATCGGAGGATGCCGCGCGCCGGGTTTGCCCGTCCGCGCAGGTCGGTTGACCGGGCGTGCAGCGCTGGTCAGCCGGCGCGAACGCTGCTCGGCGGCACGCCGAAGTGCGCGCGGAACGTGCGGCTGAAGTGGGCGGAGTCGACGAACCCGTTGGCGAGCGCGATCGTCGTGATCGAACGGTGGGCCTGCTGCGGATCGACGAGGGCGTCGTAGCACCGCTCGAGGCGGCGCGTGCGGATGACGGTCGAGACCGTCGTGCCCTGCTCGTTGAAGACGGCGTGCAGGTGCCGCACCGAGATGAAGTGGGCGGCCGCGATCTCGCCGGGCGAGAGCTCGCTGTCGTGCAGGTGCTCGTCGATGTAGTCCAGCACGCGGCGCAGGAGCGTGCCGTGGGCGTCGGTCGAGGTCGCTTCGGGCCCGAGGTTGGCCTCGAGCAGTGTCCCCACCATGTCGACCGCCGTGCGGAACATGCGCCGCGCGAGGTGGCTGTCCAGCTCAGCGGCGCCACGCGCGAGGGACGCGACGTACGGGCCGATCATGGCACCGACACCGCCTGTGCCGTCCAGGCGCGTCGCCGTGAGCCGCCCGAGGGTCTCGGCGGGGATGTCGAGCATGACCTTCGGGAACATCACGACCGACATGCGCATCGTGTCGTCGAACAGCAGCGAGTAGGGGCGGTCGGTGTCGTAGATCGCCATGTCGCCGGCGCGCAGCGAGATCTCGCGGCCGTCCTGCACGATGAAGCCCGTGCCGCGCTCGATGAGCGAGAACTTGAAGTACTGCTGCGGCGCGCGGGCGATGAGGCCGGGCGTCCGGTGAACGCTGTGCTGGTCGGCGTCGATCCCGAAGACATGGATGTCGCCGGCGACGGCTGCGTCCAGCGCACCCTGGAAGGTCTCGTCGCGCTCCGTGTGGACGTCGAGCGCGACCACCGCGTGCGACACCGCGTGTCGGTACGCGGTGAAGGAGAGAAGGTCCGCGGTGGGGGTGGGGCGGTCGGTCATGGCTCACCTCGCTGTGGCCGAATCGTATACGATCAGCGAGTTTAGCACGGCGCGACTGCTCGTGCCCCCACAGGCAAGGACTCTGCCCGCCTGGTCAAAGGCGTCCCACGCCGCGTCGGGACGATGAATCCACCCGAACCGCGCATCGAAGGAGCTGCCCATGGCCACGACATCCCCGACGACATCCACGACACGGACGGCCGAGCATCGCCGGCTGGGCGTGTTCGCCGTCGCCTTCATGATCATCGCCGCCTCGGCGCCGCTCACCGTCGTCGCGGGAGGCGTGACCAGTGCGTACTCCGTGACGCATGTGGACGGCATCCCGTTCGGCTACCTGCTCCTGGCCGCCGTGCTCGCGATCTTCGCGATCGGCTATGCGGCGATGAGCCGCTTCATCACGAACGCCGGCGCCTTCTACTCCTACGTATCGCAGGGCATCGGGCGCCCCACGGGCGTCGGGGCGTCGATCCTCGCCCTCATCTCCTACAACGCGATGCAGATCGGTATCTGGGGCATGTTCGGCTTCCAGATCTCGTCCTTCATCGAGGGGAAGACCGGATGGGCGAGCCCCTGGTGGGTGTGGGTGCTCGCCGGCATCGTCGTTGTGGGCATCCTCGGGGTGAACCGCGTCGACCTCTCCGCCAAGGTGCTCGGCGCTCTCGTCGCGCTGGAGTTCCTCGCCGTCATCGTCTTCGACGCCGTCGCCTTCATCAACCCGGCCGAGGGATTCACCGTCGCGCCGATGACGCCCTCGGCGCTGTTCGTCCCCGGCGTCGGCGCCGTGCTCGCCTTCGGCATCGCGGCTTTCATGGGCTTCGAGTCCGCCGCCATCTACGGCGAGGAGTCGAAGGACCCCAAGCACACGATCCCGCGCGCGACCTTCCTCGCCGTCGTCGTGATCGGCGTCTTCTACGCGATCTCGTCGTGGGCGCTCGCGCTCGCGGTCGGCCCGGCCAAGATCACCGACCCTGCCGGCATCACGCCGGAGGAGGCGGGCCCGCCGCTCTTCTTCAACTTCGTCGCGGAGTATCTCGGCGTCCTGTGGGTCGACATCATGTCGATCCTGTTCATCACGAGCCTCTTCGCGGCACTCGTGAGCTTCCACAACGCCGTCTCGCGCTACGCCTTCTCGCTCGGCCGGGAGGGAGTCCTGCCTCGGCAGCTCGGGACGGTCCGCACGAGCAGCGGCGCACCGTGGGCCGGCTCGCTCGCGCAGTCGGTACTCGCGACCGTCGTGATCATCGGCTTCGCGATCGCCGAGACCGGGTGGAACCCCGCGAACGGCCCGTACCCCGTCCTGACGCTCTTCACGTGGCTCACGAACCTCGGCGCGTTCGGACTCGTCCTGCTCATGGTGCTCGTCTCAGCCGCCGTCATCGGCTTCTTCCGACGCGACCCCCGTGACGCCGGCGTCGGCAGCCGCGTGATCGCCCCGATCGTCGCTCTGGTGTCGCTCGGGATCGTGTGGATCCTGATCCTCGCGAACTGGGACGTCCTGCTGGGTCAGGCGCAGTCGACGCCGACGACGTTCATCCTCCCCGCCGTGCTGCTCGTGCCGTCCGTTGCCGCCGTCGTCTGGGCGTACTGGCTGCGCAAGGCCAAGCCCGACGTCTACCGCCGGATCGGCCACGGCGCCGACGAGGCCGACGCCCCGCACCTCGGGAGCGAGCCCGTCGGGGTCTGATCACTCAGGCAGAGGGGCGGATGCTGTCACAGCATCCGCCCCTTCCTTGTTCGGTCGTCGAGCAGAAGCCGATGCCTGGCGCGGCGTTTCGTCTCGGATGCGCTTCGCGCGACCTCTCTCAACGACCGGGAACTGCGACCCTCGGTCGTTGAACGAGCGAAGCGAGACGAAACGGTGACCGGGTCTCAGAAGGGCGGGTCGTCGCCGCCGGGGCGTGGACCTATTGGGGGCCCGACGGTGAAGACGGGGACCTTGCGTTCGGGTTGCACGACGTACCGGCGGCCGGTGGGGGAGGTCCAGGCGACGGCTCCTCCGGAGCCTTCGATCTGGCGGACGTCCCAGTCGGTGTTGTCCTTGACGAGGTGGTGGCCTTTGCAGAACGGCAAGTTGTTGTCCAGGCTCGTGTCGCCGTCGTCGGTCCAGCGGATCTGGTGGTCGATTTCGCAACGTGATGCCGGCATGCAGCAGCCCGGTCCCATGCACCGGTCGGCGCGCCACCTGACCAGTCGTCGCAGGGCGGCGGGTGGCCGGTAGCTGTCGCGTCCGACGGAGAGCACCATGCCGGTCTCAGGGTGGGTGAGCACGCGCATCCAGCGTGCGTCGCCGCCGCACAGTTCCCGCGCCTTCGACAGCGGGATCGGACCGATGCCCTCCACGACCGGCGCGTCGCCCGCGGCGGCGTGCTCGTCGTCGAGGAGAGCCAGGACCGGGACGGTCACGATGACCTGCGCCCGGATGCCGGAGGCTTCCGCGGGGAGGTGGTCGGTGGTGCCGTCGATCAGCAGGTCGGCCATGATGTCGAAACGTAGCTGGTCGAGAGTGCGTGTCTCGCTGTGGGCTCTGCTGAGCGTCTTCGCCAGGCGTGTGGCACGGTCGTGGATCGCATGGATCTCCACCGCGGGGCCGAAGATCCACAGCCCGGCCATCCCGTCCTGCGCGGGCGCTTCCGCGACCCGGCGCTGCGCGACCGCGCGACGGTGCCGTTCCTCGAGAGTGGTCGCCTGGGCGGTTTCGATGAAGTTCCGCAGGGCGCGTCGGAACGTGCCGACCGGCTCCGACTCGGCCAACGGCACGGCGCGCTGAAGGAGCGTGTCGCGAAGCTCGGGAGACGCCTCGTCGAGTAGATCCGCGATGAGCTCGGCGTGCTTCTCGGTGATCCGGCCCGAACTCAGAGCATCCAGCGCGGACGGGTACCGGCGCACCAGCGCCTCGGCCTGCGCGATCAGCCGTCCGGCGGCGTACTCGGTGACCCGCATCGCCGTCGCCAGTTCCAGCCGGATCGCCCGCTCCACGACGTCGCGCACCCCGTCACCACGGCCGGTCGCCTCCTGCAGCAGTTCCTGCCGCATCCTGTCGATGCGGGTGAGCCGCTGCGCCGCGAAGACCGACATCATGGTCGCCGTCTCGACCACCAGATCGACCGCATCCGGAACCGGTGGCAGAAACATGTCCGCGGCCTCGACCGTGCCAGTCCCCGCTCCTGGGTCGGGGAACCGTTCCTGCATACGTCGAGTATAGAACAAATATTCGATTCCTGCAGCAATGTCACGCGCCCGCCGCCAGCCGTCAGGCGCAGAGGTTTCGTCTCGCTCCGCTCGCTCGACGACCGGGTGCTCATGGTCGACGCTTCGACAAGCTCACCGATCGGGGCTCTCGACCCCACCAGCACGGGCAACACATGCTGACTGCATCCGTCGCCCCTCTTTCCGCCGGGGATCAGCTCCCGCAGGCGCAATCCGCGCCCATGCCGCAGCCACCGTCGGCGGTCGCGGCCGCGGACCGGGGGCCGGAGGCGCCTGACGCCCGGTGACCCACGGCGTGCGCCTGCGAAGACTCCGGGACGTCCATCGCGGGGTTCGTGTCGAGGAAGCCGTAGGGCTTGAACCAGAAGCCCGCGTAGTCGACGGGCATGATGGGCCAGTCCTCGGGCCGCGGAATGTGGGTCAGGCCGAACGTGTGCCACAGGACGAGGTCCTCGCCGTCGATCGGCCGGTCGTCGGCCGTGTACGCCGGCAGCCCGGCCCCGCCCTGATGCGCGTTGGGGTAGCGGCCGGCGGGCCAGCGCTCCGCCGGGTCGTACGCCGTGCCCCACAGGTGCTTCGTCGCGAACGCGGCGCGCGCCGCGACGGACGACGCCGGGTCGGCCATGAGCAGCGCGGTCGGCTGGGGGATGAGGTGGTATGCCGTCGGCTTGCCGAGGTAGTTGGTCTTCGAGGCGCTCTGCACCTCCCACACCCGAGCGACGGTCGCATCGGCGACGCGCTGCGCTTCGGATTCGGTCCGCAGCCGCGTCTCGGTCCACGTGAAGGCGTTGCCGAACGGGTTGCCCTCGCCCATCGGGATGCGGGCCGCGTCGATCTCGACGAGCCGGTTGTCCTCGCCGTCGATCGCGACGTCGAGCCGCGCAGAGAAGAGGTGCTGGTGCACCGGCGCGAAGACGCCCGGCGCGATCTCAGGGGCGTGCCGGTTCGTGGAGCCGGGGTGTCCCGCGCCGACGAAGACGATGCCCGTCGCCTTCGCCTCGAGCTGGATCGAGCCGTCGAGGTAGAAGTACCAGTAGAAGCCGTAGTCGTAGTTGCCGATCGTGGAGAAGTACGACACGACCAGGCGCCGCGAGCGGCGCACGTGGCCGCCGACCGGTCCCTGCTCGGTGTGCTTCCAGAGGATGCCGTAGTCCTCCTCGTGCATGCACACGACGTTGGGGATCTTCACCGGGTGGCCGTGGTCGTCGGCGACGTAGCCGTCGAAGTACCGGATGACGCCGAGGCAGTCGCAGCCGAGCTCGAGGTGGTTCGCGTTCTTGCCGAGGAGGTACTCGCCGGCGTCGAAGTAGCTGATCCAGAAGCGCGTGTTCGACGTGTCGCCGTAGGGTACGACCATCTCGGGGACGCTCGCTCGGGCGAGGACGGAGCGTCCGTCGAACCGGACGTCGTGCAGGACGAGCCCCTCGCGCGCGTTGAAGTCCACGCGCATCGACCAGTTCTCCCACTCGACGAGCGATCCGCTCACATGGAAGCTCGGGCCTTCGGGCTGGACGATCTCGATGGGCTTGAGGGTCGTGCGAGCGGGGCCGACAGCATCCGGGGTGTACTTCCCGCTGCCGGACGGAACGGGCACGTCGCCCTCGTCCTCGATGCCGATGACCGCGTTGCTCACGAGGTCGACGTGCACGATGAGGCCCTCGACGGGGTGGGCCCAGGGGATGTCGTCCTCGCTGTCGCGGAGGAACGTGAGCGAGCGGATGACGCGGCGCCCGACCTCGTTCTCGCGCCCGACGAAGCCGGGGGCCAGCGGCGAGCAGAACGCGAGGTCGATGCGGTCCTCGAGGCCGCGGCGGGTCATGGCGGCGCGCCACTCAGGCGAGGCCTTCACGATGTCGGCGGCGCGGTCGTACTCCTCGAAGAGGTACTGCGGCTGCCCGTACGGCGCCTGCGACGGATCGACCTCGCGCGCCGAGACGACCTCGCCGCGGCTCACCGAGACGATCGCCTCGGTGACGAGGCCGGTCGCGGCGTCCATGAGCGTCACGTCGACACGGCGATCGAGCGCGTCGCCGGGCGTCCAGTCCGCGAGCTCGTCCTTCGAGGGCTCGTCGGGCAGCAGCATGGGGACGCGGACGGTCTCGCCCAGCATCCCCGCCGCCACGAGGATGTCGCGCGCCGCGGCGATCTCGTCGGCCGTCAGCGGGTCGAGGGGATGCTGCGGCGCACCGCCGTCCACCACCGTGACGGGGATGAGCGCGGGGTTGTCGTGCGGCTGGTCGGGTGCTTCGTGCACGTGCGCAGGCATGGGGCCTCCTTCATATCCGCCACCACTCTGCTCGCGGAGCGGCTCCGCGGCTTGCCCGCAGGCGCAGAACGCGTGACCGCGCGTGCGGGGAACTCAGTCGAAGTCGTCCCCGCCGCCCACGCCGCTGAGGCGCACCTCCTCGAGGTCGAGGTGCGCCTCGACGCGTCGCACGACGAGGTCGTCGATCGTGCCTTCGCGCCGAAGCCGCAGCAGCACTTCGCGCTTGCGCTCGATGAGTGCGAGCTTGAGGCGCGCCGCCTCCTCGAAGCGCGTGATGGGCGAGCGCTGCGTGAGGTCGATGTCGGTGCTCACGGCGAGCATCTCGAGCCCCTCGCCTTGGACGGCGGACGGCACGGACAGGGATGCCGCGGCGGGAGCCTCGAGCATGGACTCGAGCTCGGCGACCTCTGCGTCGTCCAGAGCGCGCTGCCGCGCGAAGGCGCGCGCGTTGGCCAGCTCCAGCATCTCGAAGCCCTCTCGACGGGCCCGGTCGCGGACCTCGTCGCTGATCCCGTGCTCCGCCGCGAGGTCGTCGAGGGCGGCCAGGGCCGCGCCCGAGACGGCGCGCTGCGCCAGCTCGAGCTCGTCGATCGCGGCGTCGTCGGCGGGCAGCCGCGCCCACCGGACGACCATGGGAAGAAGCGGCCCTTGGACGAGGAGACTCAGGACTATGACGCCCGCCGTGACGAACACGATCGCGTCGCGCCCCGCGAGCGGCTCGCCGGTGTCGGTCGTGAGCGGCACGGAGAGGGCGATCGCGAGCGACACGGCGCCGCGGAAGCCCGCGATCGTGCTGACGACGCGAGCGCGATGCGGCGACCCGTGCACTCCGGCTGCGGCGGAGGGCCGCGTGAACGGCGCGAAGAGCAGCTGGAACAGGTAGCGCACGAGCAGCAGCGAGACCCACACGGCGATCGTCATGAGCGTGAGCCACCCGATCTCACGCGGCGAGATCTCGAAGATGACGTGCTCGACCTCGATGCCGATCAGCACGAACAGGGCGCCGTTGAGCAGGTAGACGCCGAACGGCCACGCGGCGACGGCCTGCCGCCGCGATCGCGCCGTCGTGATGCGCGGTGACACCCACGCGACGATGAGCCCCGCGAAGACGACGGCGAGCACGCCCGACGCGTGCATGAGCTCGGCCGCGAGGTAGGCCGTGAACGGCACGAGCAGCAGCGCGATGTTGATCGACAGGCTCGAGCGCACGCGGCGCAGCAGAAGGTATGCGAGGGCCGCGACGGCGATGCCCGCGGCGGCGCCTCCGACATACGAGACCAGGACCGTCCACGTGATCGTCCACGGCGTGACGTTGCCGCCCACCGCGAGCGAGACCGCGATGGCGTAGACGACGAGCGCCGTGCCGTCGTTCGTGAGGCTCTCGGCCTTGAGCTTCATGAAGGTCCGCTGCGGCAGGAGCCTGCCGAGCGCCGCGACCGCCGTGGCATCCGGCGGCGCGACGGCCGCCCCGAGAATGAGCGCCGCCTCCCACGGCAGGCCCATCATCGTCGCGACACCCGCGACGGCGAAGGCGGATGCCACGACCAGGAGTGTGCTCATCGGGACGATGTAGCGCAGCGACCGGCGGATCGACCGGAGCGACGTCGTGATGCTCTCCCAGAAGAGCATGACCGGCAGGAACAGCATCAGGACGACCTCGGGCGGCAGCTCGACCCCGCGCAGATCGGGGAACAGGCCCAGCAGCAGCCCGAAGATGAGCAGCAGCAGTGGTGTGGCGAGCCGCAGCCGGGGCGCGAGCATCGTGCCGGCGAGCACGGCCAAGCCCAGCAGCACCGTGACCTCGAGACCTTCCATGGCGACCCCCGCTCCGTGTCTTCGTCCAGTGTGCGCTCAGGTTCCAGCGAACTGACAGGCCCTGGCATTCCCTGGCAACCATCGGCGCGGCCGCTGAGCTTGGCGAGGCGTCTGTACGCGGCGGCTGGGGTGCGACCCTTCGACGAGCTCAGCGGTCGGGGGCGGGTGGACCCGCCGCTTCCGCCCGGCGGCGGTACGCCGTGGGGCTCAGCCCGTGCAGGCGCGAGAACCGTCGTGAGAAGTAGAGCGGATCGTCCCAGCCGACGTCGCGCGCGATCTCGCCCACGGCGCGGTCCGTCGAGGCGAGGAGCTGCGCGGCGCGCGTGAGCCGTTCGTGCTCGACATACCGCTGGGGCGGGATGCCGAGACTCTCGGTGAACAGGTGCGCGAGTCGCGACGGAGAGAGGTTCGCGATGCGCGCGAGCTCCGCGACGCCGAGGTCGTCGGAGAGGTGGCCGCCCACGTGCTCCACGACGCGGAGCAGCCGCTCGTCCATGCAGCCGCGCAGCGGGTTCTGCGTGTCGAGCCACAGCAGCGCGGCCTCGAGCGCGTTCATGGCGAACAGCTCCGACTGGGGGAGCGATCCTGCCGACGATCGGGCGCACGAGCGGAGCGCTGCGAGGATCCGCGGCTGCACATCGCCGGAGGCATGGAGGACGCCGACCGCTCCTGCCTCGACGGGCCAGTCGAGCAGCGGCGACCACTCGGCGCGCGGGTGGAAGTGCGCGAAGGCGAGCGACCACGAGTCGGCGGTCGTCCCGTAGTCGTGCGGCACCTGCGGGCGCAGCAGCACGGTCTCGCCGGGCGCGGTCACGACAGCGTCGATGGGCCCGACGATGCGGCCCGACCCGGCGATCGTGTGGATCAGCAGCCAGTCCCTCGTCCCGTGCGGGCGCCACGTGGAGTACTCGCCGTCCTCGGTGAACTCACCCGCCACGACGCGCACGACGTGCGGCCGCCCCGCGTCATGCCGTCGGTGGCCGGATGCTGTCACAGCAGGATCTTCCATGTCATCGCCAGATCATCCCATGGCATCGGCGGTGAGGCAGGGCGAGAGTGGTCGTCATGTCCATCAAGACCAGTTTCGCCCCGAGCCTCGCGGCCGACTACCAAGACAACGGCGTCGTGCACCTGCGGAGCCTCCTGAGCCCCGACGAGGTGGCCGAGATCCGCGACGCGTTCATGGAACAGGTGCAGCGCGACCGCACCGTGGGGCACGACGACCACGTCGGCGACGACGACGTGCTCGCCAGGTATCCGCGGTTCGTGCATCCCCACCGCCGCACCGACCTGGACGTCGGTCGCATCGCGCAGCGATGGATGCTGGACCCCCGCATCGTCGGACCCATCGTCGACATGGTCGGGCCCGTGTTCGCAGCGCAGTCGATGTTCTACTTCAAGCCGCCGACGGCGCGCGGGCAGGCGCTGCACCAGGACAACATCTTCCTGCAGGCCCACCCCGAGACGTGCATCGCGGCCTGGATCGCGATCGACGACTGCGACGGCGAGAACGGCGGGCTCAAGGTCGTGCCGGGCTCGCACCGCTACGAGATCGTGTGCCCCGGCGAGGCCGACCCCGAGGAGTCGTTCACGAGCACCGAGATCGAGCTGCCGGAGGGATTCACGGCGGAGCAGACCGAGCTCGCGGCGGGCGACGCCCTGTTCTTCCACGGCAGCATGGTCCACGGCTCGGGCCCGAACCGGTCTGCCGACAGGTTCCGCCGGTCGCTCATCTTCCACTACGTCCCCGTCGACAGCGTCGAGATCGCGCGGTTCTACAACCCGCTGCTCGCGCTCGACGGCAGCGAGGTCACGATCGCCGAGGCGGCCGACGGCGGTGCGTGCGGTGACGGCTGGGAGCCGGTCGCGCCGCACTGAGTCCGAAGACGACAGAACCGCTCGCCGGCCTAGCCGGCGGGCGGTTTCGCGTGCCGGGAGGACCGGCCGACGAGACTTCCAGATCGAGGGTTGACAGCATCCCGGACTTACTTCTACCCTTTATTCACGACTTAACAAAGGAGTGAAGTGGTAGCTGCGCCCCGGTCTCAGGCCGACGTCAATCGCACCGCGATCCTCGCGCATCTCGGATCGCAGGGGCCCGCGTCCCGCGCCGACCTCGCACGTGCGCTCAACGTGTCGCCGGCCCTCATCACGCAGCTCACGCGCGATCTCCTCGCCGACGGGCTCATCGAAGAGCTCGAGGCGGCCAGCAGCGGCGGGCGTCCCGCCCGGATGCTCGGTCTGGTGTCCCGTGACATCGCGGCCATCGGCGTGAAGGTCGCACCCGACCACGTCGCCCTCGTCGAGGTCGCGATCGACGGCGCCGTGCGGCGCTCGGTCACGGCCGTGTTCGACGCTGTCTCGCCGCTCGCGGCCTCGCGCCTCATCGAGCTCGTCGGCGATTTCGTCTCCGACAGCGAGTCGGCGATCCTCGGCGTCGGCGTGGGCCTGCCGGGCACCGTCGCGCAGCAGGGGATCGGCGTCGTCGACTCGACGCAGCTGCGGTGGAACCAGGTGCCGCTCGGCGAGCAGCTGCGGCGCGCGCTGGATCTCCCGGTCGTCGTCGAGAACAACGTCAACGCTCTCAGCATCGCCGAGCAGCTGTTCGGCCAGGGGCGCGACTTCGACAACATCCTCGTCGTGACGGTCGGCAACGGCGTCGGAGCCGGCCTCATCGCCGACGGTGCGATCGTCCGGGGCCGCGCCGGAGGAGCGGGCGACCTCGGCCACGTCCCCGTGCGCGAAGACGGCCCACTCTGCCAGTGCGGCAACCGCGGATGCCTCGAGGCGATCGTCGGGCAGTCGGCGCTCGTGACCGACGCGCGCTCGATCCGGCTCCTCGGACCCGACGAGGGCATCGACGACCTGCGCGCACTCGCCGACGCGGGCAACGACGACGCCCGCGAGATCTTCGCCCACGCGGGCCACCAGCTGGGCCGTGCGATCGCCGGCGCCGTGAACCTCCTCGACCCCGAGATCGTCGTGCTCTCCGGTGAGGGGGTCGAGGCATGGGCGCACTGGTCCCTCTCGTTCGACCGCGCGCTGCGCAGCGCACTCGTCCCCGGCAAGCGCGGGACGCCCGTCGCGGTCGAGCGCTGGCAGGATGACCGCTGGGCGCAGGGCGCCGCCGCCCTCGTGCTCGCGACGCCGTTCGACGCGCAGGGCGTCGCGGGCGACCAGGGGCGGCTCGTCCGCGAGCGCCTCGTGGCATCGATCGAGGCCAAGCCTTGAGCGCGGCACGGGCAGGGAAGGCGGCCGGCTCATGAGCACCGTCGCCCTCCGCCAGGCCGCGGCCGAGGCATCCGTCACGGCTCCGCCGCCCGCCGCCGCGCGCAGGAAGCAGCCGAAGGGCAAGCGCCTCAAGTACGGCCTCACGATCGCGCTCTTCCTGCTGCCGAGCCTCATCCCGCTGCTCGCGTTCGTGATCGGACCCATGATCACGGCGGCCTGGACGAGCCTGCACTCCTGGAACCTCATCGGCCCCATGCAGTGGGTCGGGCTCGACAACTACGCGTTCCTGCTCACCGACCCGGCGACCCAGCAGGCGTTCCTGCACACTGTGTACTACATCGTCGGCTACCTTCCGATCGTCTACATCGGGGGCCTCGGCCTCGCCCTCGCGCTCAACACGGCGCTGCGCGGCCGGGCGTTCCTGCGGGGCGTCTACTTCCTGCCGGTCATCACGAGCTGGGTCGTGGTCGCCCTCGTGTGGCGGTGGCTGCTCAACCCGAGCACGGGCATCGTCAACACGGTGCTCTCGTGGGTCGGCATCGAGGGCCCCGGCTGGTGGGCGGACCCCGTGTGGGCGATGCCGTCGATCATCCTCGCGTCGGCGTGGAAGGACCTCGGGTTCGTCATGGTGATCCTGCTCGCGGGCCTGCAGACCATCAATCCCGATCTCTACGAGGCAGCCTCGCTCGACGGGGCCGGCTGGCGGCGGCGCCTCTTCAGCGTCACGCTCCCGATGCTCTCGCCCTCGACCTTCTTCGTCATCGTGCTCTCGCTCATCAACGGCTTCCAGGTGTTCGACCAGGTGTACGTCATGACCGGCGGCGGGCCGAACAACTCGAGCCAGGTCGTCGTGGGGATGGTCTACGACTTGACCTTCCGCTACGGCCAGGCGGGCATGGCGTCGGCGCTGTCGTGGCTGCTCTTCTTCGTCATCCTGATCGTCACCCTCATCCAGTTCTACGGCCAGCGGAGGTGGGTCAACTATGACTAGTCCGCTGCGCAAGACCGTCCTGTACATCGTGCTCGGCGTGGGCGCGCTGATCATGGTGTTCCCGTTCGTCTGGACGGTGGTCACCTCGATCACGCCCGGCGCGACGCTCACGACGACGCCGAAACTCATCCCGGACGACCCGTCGCTCTCGCCCTACTTCGAGCTGTTCGACCGCGTCCCGTTCGCGCAGGTGATCCTCAACTCGCTCCTCATCGCGGGGGTCTCGACGCTCCTGCAGCTCGTGACGAGCGCGATGGCCGCCTACGTGTTCGCCCGGATGCCGTTCCCCGGCCGCGGCCCGATCTTCGTGCTCTACCTCGCGACGATGATGATCCCCTTCCAGGTGCTCATCGTCCCGCTCTTCGCGGAGATGAAGACGCTCGGGCTCATCAACACCTACTGGGGTGCGATCCTCCCCACGATCGCGTCGGCGTTCGGCGTGTTCCTGCTCCGGCAGGCGATGAGCACGGTGCCGTACGACCTCGACCAGGCCGCGACGCTCGACGGAGCGGGGCACTTCCGGATCTTCTTCCAGATCATGCTCCCGCTCATCCGGCCGGCGCTCGCGACGCTCACGGTGTTCGCGTTCCTCAACACGTGGAACAGCTTCCTGTGGCCGCTCATCATCCTGCGCGACCCGCTCATGCAGACGCTCCCCGTCGCGCTCTCGAGCCTGCAAGGCCAGTTCTCGACCCAGTGGGACGTCCTCATGGCGGGCTCCGTCATCAGCATCATCCCGATGTTCGCGCTCTACGTCTTCGCCCAGAAGTACATCGTCCAGGGCGTCGCAGGAACCGGCCTGAAGTAGCCGGGACAGCACCCATCCCACCCACCACGACCCCACCCACACCCGACCCACGACCACATCGAAGGAGATGGCAATCCACATGAAGAAGGCACTCATCGCGACCACCGCGGTCGCGGCCGTCGCAGGACTCGCGCTGACCGGCTGCTCGTCCTCGGGCGGTGACAGCGGCGACAGCGCCGGCGAGCAGGTCACGATCACGTACTCGAACTTCATCTCGAACGGCGGCAACGAGGAGAACCTGCAGAAGATCGTCGACGCCTTCGAGGAGGAGAACCCCGACATCAAGGTCGACGTGACGACGTCGGCGTACGCGGACTACTTCACGAAGCTGCAGACCGACCTCGCCGCCGGCACGCAGGCCGACGTGTTCGACGTCGACGCGGGGAGCTTCGCGAACATCCAGTCCAACGGCGTGCTCGCGGCGCTGGACGGCGTCGACGCCTCGAAGTACCGTGAGTCGGTCCTCGACGTCTACAACGTCGACGGCGGCCAGTACGGCCTGCCGACGTCGTTCTCGAACGTCGTGCTGTTCTACAACAAGGACCTCTTCGACGCCGCCGGCGTCGACTACCCGACGTCGGACTGGACGTGGGACGACGAGATGGCCGCGGCCGAGCAGCTCACCGACGCGGGCGCCGGCGTCTGGGGCGACTACCAGCCGATCTCGTACTACGAGTACTACAAGGCCGTCGCTCAGGCGGGCGGCTCGTTCCTCGACGAGGACAACGCCGAGGCCGCGTTCGATTCGGATGCCGGGCTCCGCGCCGCCGAGTGGATCGCGGGCAAGTCGGGCACCGTCATGCCGTCCGCCGAGGACGGGGCGGGCACGCCGGACTTCGACACCAACCTGTTCAAGGACGGCAAGCTCGCGATGTGGCACACGGGCATCTGGATGATCAGCCTCGTGGGCGACCTCCCGTTCGACTGGGACATCGCGGTCGAGCCGGGCGACGCCCAGCAGGCCAGCGCGACCTTCTCCAACGCCGTCGTCGTGTCGGAGAACTCCGAGCACAAGGAGGCGGCGCAGAAGTGGGCCGAGTACCTCTCGAGCTCCGAGACCATGGTCGACGTCCGCCTCGACGCAGGCTGGGAGCTGCCCGCCATCAGCGACGAGAGCCTCCTCCAGCCGTACCTCGAGAAGACGCCGCCGGCCAACCGCCAGGCCGTGTTCGACTCGCTCGAGAACATCGCCGTCGCCCCTGAGCTCGGCGCGAACGCGACGCAGATCCAGGACGCCGTGACGAACGCCCTCGGCGAGATCGCCGCGGGACGTGCCGAGACGGATGCCGCCATCCCGGCGCTCGCCGAGCAGGTCAACGGCCTCCTGCAGTAGCAGCCACCCCGACCCCATCCGGTCGTTGAGCGACGTTTCGACTCGCTCGCTCAACGACCGGTGGGACCGGGTCGCTGCCCACGACCGGAATCGACCAACGAAGGAATCCCCTGTGTCCGACACCACCCCGCGCCCCGACGACGGCGCCCTCGCGCGGCTCGCAGAGCGCAGCATCCGTCTCATCACGGACCTGCAGACGCCGGAAGGCGCGTATCCCGCGAGCCCCACGTTCTCGGCCTACGTCGGCTACAGCTGGCTGCGCGACGGCTCGTTCATCGCGGATGCCGCGTCCGCCGCGGGAGCGGTCGACTCGGCGAGCCGCTTCTACGGGTGGTGCGCCGACGTCCTGGAGCGGCGGGCCGACAGCATCCGCTGGATCGTCGCGGAGTCGCGTGCCGGCCGTCCTCCCGCCGCCGAGCACATGCTCCCTGCGCGTTTCACGTTCGGAGGCGAGGACGGCGTCGACGAGTGGTGGGACTTCCAGCTCGACGGCTACGGCACGTGGCTGTGGGCGCTCGTCGCGCACCTCGAGCGGCACGGACTGGACGGCGACGCCTATCGCGAGGCCGTCGCGCTGACGGCCGATTACCTCCTGGCCTCGTGGCAGCGGCCCTGCTACGACTGGTGGGAGGAGCACGCGCAGCACGTCCACATCTCGACGCTCGCGTGCATCGCGGCGGGTCTCGAGTCCGTCGCCCGCGCGGGCCTCGTCGACGACGAGACCGTCGGCCGCATCCGCGTCGAGGCCGTCGAGATCCATCGGCTCGTCGCCGAGCACGGCACGTCGCACGGCCACCTCATCAAGTGGGTCGGCAGCACCGCGGTCGACGGCAGCCTCGCCGCCGCCATCGCCCCGCTGGGATTCACGGATGCCGCGTCCGACGTCGGCCGCCGCACGATCGCCGTGCTCGAGGCCCATCTCGTCGTCGAGGGCGGCGCCCACCGCTACCTCGGCGACACCTTCTTCGGGGGCGGCCAGTGGCCCCTCCTCACGTGCTTCCTCGGCCTCGCCCATCTCGAGGCGGGCGACCGCGAGCGCGCCGACGAGCTCTTCCTGTGGGCTGCGTCCACCGCGACGCCCGAGCTCGACATGCCCGAGCAGGTCCCGTCCCACCTCATCGCGCCGGGCATGCGCCAGGAGTGGATCGACCGGTGGGGTCCCGCCGCGACGCCGCTCCTGTGGAGCCACGCGATGCTCCTGCGCCTCGGCATCGCCCTCGGCCGCATCGACCCCGCAACCCTCTCCGCGGCCGTCGCCCAGCACACCCCGATCCCCGCCGCCCGCGCTCAGGAAGAAGCCCTCCGATGATCCGTCACCGACCCGCAGGCTCGGGGCACCCCTACTCCGTCGACACCGAGCAGCGGTGGCCCGTCGTGCCCGAGGCGGGATCGACCGCGGCGCTCGGCCTGCGCGCCGACGCCGGCGTGGTCGCCGTCACGGCAGCGCTCGAATGGGCGCCCGACGACGGCTCCGCGGGCGAGACCGTCGATCTCGATCTCGAGCGCGTCGCGACGACCTCTCGCGGACGCGTCACCGACGGCGGGCACCTCGCCTCGGCCGCCGCCCGCCTCGCCCGCGCGGCGGGCGGCTGGCAGACCCGCACCCCCGAGCTGCGCCCCGGCGGCACCTACCGCTACCGCTTCACTGCGACGCGCGACGACGGCCGCGTCGAGCGCACGCGGTCCTTCGAGTTCCGCGCCGCGCGCTGGCAGCCCGCACCGGATGCCGTCATCGAGAGCGGCCGCGGTCGGGTGCTGCGCGACGGGGTCGAGGTGCTGCATGACGGCGTCCGCGCGTGGCGCGTGCGCTTCGCCCTGCCGCTCGCGGCGGGTGAGCACGTGACGGGCTTCGGCGAGCGGTACGACGCCGTCGAGCAGACCGGCGCCGAGCTGGACTCCGTCGTCTTCGAGCAGTACAAGAGCCAGGGCGCGGAGCGCAAGACGTACCTGCCGATGCCGTTCGCCCACGTCGTGGGCGGCGACGGCTGGGGCTTCCACGTCGACTCGACGCGGCGCGTGTGGTTCGACGTCGGCGCGTCCGACGCGACGCGCATCGTCGTCGAAGCCGAGACGGGCGCCGACGGCACGATCTCGCTGCGGCTCTTCGACGGCGCGCCCGCCGAGGTGCTCGGCGGCTTCCTCGACGGCGTCGGCCGGTCCAGCGAGCTGCCGTCGTGGGTGTTCCGGCTGTGGGCCAGCGGCAACGAGTGGAACACGCAGGCCGAGGTCATGCGGCAGATGGACCTGCACGCCGAGCACGACATCCCGGTCGGCTCGGTCGTGATCGAGGCCTGGAGCGACGAGTCGACGTTCACGGCGTTCCGCGACGCGCACTACGACGTGTCGGCCGACGGCGCTCCGCACCGGCTGTCCGACTTCACGTTCCCCGCCGAGGGAGCATGGCCCGACCCGAAGGGCATGACGGACGAGCTCCACGAGCGCGGCATCCGGCTGCATCTGTGGCAGATCCCGCTGCTCAAGATGCGCCCGCATCCCGCGGGGCAGCTCGCGGCGGATGCCGAGGCCGCCGTCCGCGAGGACGTGCTCATCCGCGAGCCCGACCCGCGCGGGGGCACGCGCCCCTACCGCAACCGGGGCTGGTGGTTCCCGCTCGCGCTCATGCCCGACCTCACCGACGAGCGCGCGGCGCGGTGGTGGACCGAGAAGCGCCGCTACCTCGTGGACGAGATCGGCGTCGACGGCTTCAAGACCGACGGCGGCGAGCATGCGTGGGGCTCGGAGCTGGTGTACCTCGACGGCAAGCGCGGCGACGAGAAGAACAACACGTTCCCCGTCGCCTACGCGGCCGCCTACGGCGAGCTGCTGGAGTCGGCGGGCAAGGCGCCCGTCACCTTCAGCAGGGCCGGCTTCTCGGGCTCGCAGGCGCATGGCGCGTTCTGGGCGGGCGACGAGAATTCGACGTGGGAGGCGTTCCGCTGGTCGATGAACGCGGGACTCACGGCCGCGGCATCCGGGATCCTCTACTGGGGCTGGGACATCGCCGGCTTCTCGGGCGAGATCCCCACAGCCGAGCTGTTCCTCCGCGCGACGCAGGCGTCGGCGTTCGTGCCGATCATGCAGTACCACTCCGAGTTCAATCACCACCGGACGCCGTCGCGCGACCGCACGCCGTGGAACATCGCGCAGCGGTCGGGGGACGACCGAGTGCTGCCGATCTTCCGGCGCTTCACGCAGCTCCGCGAGCGGCTCGTGCCGTACCTCGAGCGGTCCGCGGCCGCCGCGATCGCGAGCGACCGTCCGCTCATGCGTCCGCTGTTCTTCGAGTGGCCCGCCGATCCCGCAGTGTGGTCGGCGCCGGTCGAATGGCTGCTCGGCGATGACCTGCTCGTCGCGCCGGTGCTCGAGCCCGAGGCGTCCGAGTGGACGGTCTACCTCCCGGACGGGGCGTGGACGGATGCCTGGACCGGCGAGCGGCTCGCGGGCGGGCAGACGATCACGGTCGGGACGCCGATCGACCGCATCCCCGTGTTCGCGCGCGGAGCGGCGGCCGACGAGCTCGTCGAGCTGTTCCAGGACTGAGGCAGGCTCAGGATGCTGTGACCCGCGGCCTGCGCAGCACCATCGCCGTCGTGATGCCGAGCACGACGATGCCGAGCGACTCCACGATGACCGTCTCGGGGACGAGCGTGAAGTCCCAGGTCTCGTGGATCCCGAACAGCCCCACTGTGAGCGCGAGGAGCAGGGCACCCAGCGTCGCGATGAGGAACAGCAGACTCAGGACCGTCGCGAGCTGGAGAAGCCGGCCGCGGAGGAACAGCATCCCGATCGCGAGCACGAGTCCCGCGATCCCGTTCAGGATGAACGTCACCCCGAGGATGCCGCCGACCCCGTTGAACGCGAGGTACAGGTGGATCCCGCCCGCCGCGAGAAGGAAGATCGCGCTGAGGATGCGCATGATCCACAGGGCGCGTGAACTGGTTTCGGCCATTCCCTCACCTGCTTCGTGTGTGGCCCGTCTCGGCAGAGGCCTTCTTCAGGGAAACGAGCCGGCGGCCGGGCGGGTTCACCGGTCGTCGCACGCGTCGGGTCGCGGCCTCACGGCGAGGGCTGCTGCACCGGATAGTCCTTCGGCGCGCGCCGCAGGTGCACCTCGATCGTCGACGCGATGTCGGTGCCCGGGGACCGCACGACGTTTCCTCGATCGACCGGCGTGATGCCGTATTCCGCGAGCAGCATGAGGGACTCCTGGACGACGAGTGCCTCGAGCTCGGGGTCGGTCTGCTCGTCCACATCGACGAGTGCGATCGCCGCGCGCGGGACGATCGAGCCGGCGAGTGCGGCGACCGCCTCCCGAGTCGGCACCATGGGTCCGTCCTGCGCGTTGACCACGAGCAGGACGAGGTCGGTCGTGGGGGAGAGGACGCCGTCGTCCGACACCTGGTAGCCCGCATCGCGGAGGTCGAGCGCGAAGTCCTCGAAGGCGAAGCCGTGCATCCCGATGAGCTCGAGCTCGGCGGCATCCGCTCCCGTCGCCGGGGGCTGCGGCGCGGCGCAGCCCGTCAGCCCGAGGACGAGCAGGGCCGCCACGGTGACGGCGGCGTGGCGTGATGCGGATCGGCGGGTCAGGTGAGCACGAGGCATGACAGCTCCTTCCGGGTCGCCATGAGGGCGCGCGCGTCATGGCCGGTCGATAGGAGGAGCGCGCGGCGGCGGGTCTGATACGTCGGTTCCGATGCGACCGTGCCGGCTGGTCCGACCTGTCGGTGTTCCGTCGGATCGAGGGTCATCGCGCGGCGGCGACCGGATCGAGGATGCCCATCGCGCGGGCGACGCGGACCGCGCTCACACGATCCGAGACGCCGAGCTTGCGATAGACGTGCTCGAGGTGCTTCTCGACGGTGCGCGGCGCGCACTGCAGCTGCGAGGCGATGGCGAACGAAGTGCAGCCCCTGGCCACCAGGACGAGCACCGAGAGCTCCCGGTCGCTCAAGCCCGTCGCGGGACCGCCGGGCGGGACGCCGCGCAGCGTCTCGACATGCGTGCGCAGCGCGCGGAAGAGCGGTGCGATGCGCGTGGCCACCTCGAGATCCTCGTCGCTGAAATCGTCGCCGCACGACCGGCAGACGACGACAGCCGACGCATCCCTCCCGGGCCGGGACAGGGGGATCGCCAACTGCCGCGTCATGCCGTGAGCACCCATGAGCTCGGTCACCTCGGCCGAACGATGCGTGAGCGATACGGCTCGCGGGACCCGATCCATCGTCTGGGGTGCGGTGCCGCGCGTGAGCGTGTACCAGCGCAGCAGCGGGTGATGCGGGAGCAGATCGGAGTTCGCGGCTCTCGCGATCGCCTTCCCCGCCTCCGCGAGCGGTCGTCCGCCGAAGGTCGCGCCGGGGCGTGCCACCGCCGCGAACTCCGCGCGGCCCTCCGCCGTCTGCCAGGTCCTGGATGCCGCATCCGCATCGAATGTCTCCACGAGGGCGCGCCCGACGATGCCGACGGGGAAATCCCGCACCGGCTCGGAGAGTATGTCCGCCACCACGTCAACCCACGCGGCGACTCGCGCAGCCGCCCCAGCCACGGCGCTCAAGATACTCGCCGAGCGGTGCGATGCGTAGAACTACGTATTCGGGTTACGCCTGCCCAGCGGAGGCGCTCATGATGACGCCTGTGCGCCAGGCCGCCTTGTGCGGCCGCCGTCTTGGGGGAGACCAGGCGATCGAGGGAGTCAGCTGTCATGGGAGTGACCGCGAACTGGTATTTCGAGATAGACGTCGTCGACGGTCACAGCGTGAGCGGCCGGGGCACGGAGACCACCGATACGGTCGACTTCTCCAGCGTCGACGTCGACGCAGCAGCGGTGAAGGCGGTCGATCTGCTGCCGGACACGGCGGCAGGAAAGGTCAGCCTTCTGGTCCTCAAGCCATCCGCGCTCAGCGACCAGGTGACCTTCTCGTTCAAGGATCCGGCGGGGACTCCGCCACCCCCCTCATTCAGCCTCGAGGCGCCCGTCGTGCTGATCGGGGCCGGCGCCGTCCAGCTGCTACCCTCGCCGCCGCTCAAGCTCTGGCTGAAGAACGCCACCGCCGATCCCGTCGCCGTCGACATCCTCATCGGCCGCGACACCACGCCCTGACCTTCACGAACGGAGATGACCGATGCCTGTTTCCGTCAGCTACCCGGGTGTGTACATCCAGGAGCTCGACTCCGGCGTTCGCACGATCGCGGGCGTCCCGACCTCGATCACGGCCTTCGTCGGCCGGACGCGTCGAGGGCCCGTTGATGAGCCCGTCCTGATCCACGGCCTCGGCGAGTTCACCCGCCGCTTCGGCGGCTTGTGGGCGGAGGCGCCGCTCGGGCACTCCGTCGCCCAGTATTACCAGAATGGCGGAGCCGACGCGGTCATCGTCCGCGTGTACGAGCCGCCTGCGGGCGGCGCGGACGGCTTCGCGCGCCGGTCGCTCGCCTCAGCCGGAGCGACGGCGCTCCAGTTGAGGGCGGCGAGTCCCGGCAGCTGGGGAAACCGGCTCTTCGTGACCGTCGAGACGGATCCCGTCGACCCCGTCTTCCACCTGACGATCGACGAGCGGGCACCGGGCCCCGCCGGACCGCCGCTTCCTCCGATCGTGGCCAGCGAGCGCTTCGTGCGCCTCTCGCACGTCGCGGGCAGTGCCCGGTTCGTGACCGACGTGCTCGCCGCCGAGTCCAAGCTCGTGCGCGTGGAGACCGCCCCCTCCGGAGTGGTCAACGCGGCGACGAACTCGCAGTTCAGCGCGGGCGACGACGGCAGGCCGGTGGCGCACGCGAACATCGCCGACGCGGCGACGCTCGAGGGGCGCAAGCGCGGTCTGTGGGCCCTCGAGAAGGCGGACCTGTTCAATCTTCTCGTGATCCCGCCGTTCGCCCCGGACGCGGATCCGCAGAAGGTCACGTGGGATGCCGCCGCCGCCTACGCGGCCAAACGACGGGCGATCCTGCTGGTCGACCCGGCTCCAGCGTGGGACGAGTCGAGCGACGTCACGACAGCGAACATCAATGGTCGAGTCACACGCACAGCCAATGCCGCGCTCTACTTCCCCCGTATCGCGTTCCCCGATCCGCTTCAGGAGAACCGGTCGAGAGCGTTCCCGCCGGCGGGAGCCGTGGCCGGAGTCATCGCGCGGACCGATGTGCAGCGCGGACTGTGGAAGGCGCCTGCCGGCCAGGACGCGACGATCTCGAGCGCCACGGGTCTGGCCGTCCAGCTCACCGACAACGAGAACGGCGAGCTCAACCCCCTCGCCGTCAACTGCCTGCGCACGTTCCCGGCATCGGGAAGCGTCGTATGGGGTGCCCGCACGCTGCGCGGCGCCGACGCGCTCGCGGACCAGTGGAAGTACCTGCCCGTGCGCCGGACGGCCCTCTACATCGAAGAGGCCCTCTACCGCGGGACCCAATGGGTCGTCTTCGAGCCGAACGACGAGCCGCTCTGGTCCCAGATCCGGCTGAGCGTCGGGTCGTTCATGAACGGGCTCTTCCGCCAGGGCGCTTTCCAGGGCACGACCCCCGCACAGGCCTACTTCGTCCGGTGCGACCGCGACACGAACCCCCAGGAGGACATCGATCGCGGCATCGTCTCGATCTTCGTCGGGTTCGCGCCCCTCAAACCCGCGGAGTTCGTCATCATCAGCATCCAGCAGATCCGACCGGCGGAGTGATCATGGCCAGCTTCAGCGTGAACACGCACCGTTTCGACCCGTACAAGAACTTCAAGTTCAAGGTCAAATGGGACGGAAAGTACGTCGCGGGCGTCAGCAAGGTGAGCGCCCTGAAGCGCACCACCGAAGTCGTCTCGCACCGTGACGGCGGAGACCCCAGCAGCAGCCGCCGCTCGCCGGGTCGCACCGAGTTCGAGGCGGTCACGCTCGAGCGAGGGGTCACGCACGACCCGGAGTTCGAGAAATGGGCGAACAAGGTATGGAACTTCGGGTCGGGTCTGGGCGCCGAGGTATCGCTCAAGGACTTCCGCAAGGACATCATCCTCGAGGTCTACAACGAGGCCGGACAGCTCGCGATCGCCTACAAGGTCTTCCGCTGCTGGGTGTCGGAGTTCCAGCCCGTAGGCGAGCTGGACGCCAACGCGAACGCCGTGCTCATCGGCACCCTCAAGCTGGAGAACGAGGGGTGGGAGCGCGACTACGACGTGACCGAGCCCACCGAGCCGAGCTTCACCGAGCCCTAGCGGGTGACCATGCCCACCGCGACCGAGGGCGAGCTGCTCGCTGTTCTCGCGCGGGGCGCAGGTCTCGCGCCGACCGCGCGCGCGGCCCTGCTCGCCCGCGCCGGCGGCGGAGCGGATGTCGAGCGGCTCCCGCTCGGCGAGCGCGACCTGCTCATCCTCCGTCTGCGCGAGACGCTCCTGGGGCGCGCGATCGTCGCCCAGGACGCGTGCCCCGACTGCGGCGACATGATGGAGTTCTCGCTCGACACCGACGCACTGGCCCGCACCGCCCAGGGCGAACCCGACATCGTGCGACTCGACGGGTTCGAGGTGCGCGTCCGCGCCCTGACCGGTGCGGACGTCGTCGCGGCCGAAGCGTCCGCCGATCCGCGAGCCGCCCTGCTCGACAGCGCCGTGGTCGGTGCGGTGCAGGATGGGGACTCCGTTCCCCCGGATGCCCTTCCGGCGCGCGTCCAGAAGGCGGTCGAGGCCCGGGCTGCCGCGACCGACCCGCTGGCCGAGATCTCGTTGGATCTCACCTGCGCTCAGTGCGGGGCGCAATGGCGAAGCCTCCTCGACCCGGGCGAGTTCGTCTGGCAGGAGCTCCAGGAGTGGGGGCGCGAGCTTCTGTCCACCGTCCACGTGCTCGCTCGCTCGTACGGCTGGACGGAGTCCGACGTACTCGCCCTGCCGCCTGCCCGCCGGCGGGCCTACGTGAAGCTGGCGCTCGATGGCTGACTTCTTCGACCGGCTCATGGCACGTGCCTCGGGGGGCGCCCGCTCCGCGCGCCCCACCTTCGACGTCACCGACGTGCTCTTCGGCGGCGCAGCGCCGGAGGCCGACGACGACGCGATGCAGGAACCGCCACCTGAGGCGGCGGTGGGCCCCGCTGCTTACGCGGTGCCTCCGTTGGCGGGCAGCCCCGTCCAGCCGCCCGCCCCGCCCTCCGCTCGCGGCGTCCGACGGGACCCGCCCGTGCCGATGCCCGTTTCGATGGATGCCGGGGGTTCTGCATCGATCCTCGGTCCGGATCCCGTGCGCCAACCACCCCGTGAGCGCGTCGATGCGATCGACGCGCATGCGCCGCACCGAGCCGAAGACAGCACGTCGCGCACCTTGCCGACGGTCCTCCGGGCGGCGCCCGCCGGCCCCGTCGTGCCCGCGACGCCGAGAGAGCAGTCTCACCCCGCCGTGACACCCCGCCTCGCATCGGCTCGAGACGGGTCTGCGCAGGTCGTGCGCACCGCAGCGGGAGAAGCATCCGTCGGCCCGACCTCAGGCCATGTCGTGCGGATGGACGGCCCCGCGAGCCGGTCCTCCGCCGACGACACGTCTCCCTCGCCGCGTGCCCAGGCTCCGCGCGTGCCCGCTGCACGCCCGGCATCGCACGCCGCCGCCCATCCTTCCGAGCCACAGGCTCCCGTCATCCGCATCTCCATCGGTCGCATCGACGTGCGGGCTGCGACACCGGCCGCGCCGCCTGCGGCGATCGCGCGCCCAGTCGTGGCTCCGCCCCGCCTCACACTCGAGGCGTTCCTCAGTCGATCCGCACGGGGAGGGCGACCATGAGCAATGCGCTCTCGGTCGCCGCCACGACGGCGGCCCTCGCCTATCGCCTCACGCAGGCGATGGCCGGACACGGTTTCGGCGGCGCGGCCTCGCCGGGTCGGCCGGAGCCGCCGGTCGACACGACCACTCCTTCGATCAAGGTCTTCCTCTACCGAGTCGAGCCGAACGCCGCGCGACGCAACGACGATCTGCCGACGCGTTCGGGCTCGGCGATCGTGACGCGCCCCGCGGCGGCTCTCACACTGCAGTACCTCCTCGTCTTCCTCGGCGACGAGGCCACGGCTGTCCCGGACCGCCTGCTCGGCGTGGCGGCGACGACGCTGCACGCGCAGCCTCTCCTCACGCCGGAGGAGATCGACGCGGGGTGGACGCCGCTGGCCGGCGGCGCCACCCAGGACCTCGCCGGGGCACCCGATCGCGTGCGGCTCAGCATCCTGGGACTCGGACTCGAGGACCTGTCGCACGTGTGGTCGACGCTCATGGGCCAGCCCTATCGGCTGTCGCTCGGCGTGACGGCCGATGTCGTCCGGCTCGAGCCCGATGTCACTCCGATCCGTCCCGTTCCCGTGACGACGAGATCTCTCGCATCGTTCGTCGTCCTGTCCCCGGAGATCACGTCCGTCGCGGTCGCCGGCAGCGCCCCGGGCGCCCCCGCGCCGATCGTCGCGGGTGCTCGCCTCGAGCTCCGCGGGCGCGACCTGATGAGCGAAGATGCCTCAGTCGTGCTCTTCGGCGACACCGAGGTGGTCCCGGACGGCGCATCCTCGACTCCTCCCGCGGAGTCGCCGGCGGCGGATCGGCTCTTCGCCACGCTTCCCGCGTCCACTCCGCCGGGTGTTCTGGGCGTCGCCGTGGAGCACCGGCGCGCACTCGGATCGCCGCCGTCCGCGCGCACGGTGCGCCGGTCGCCACTCCACGCCATCGTCGTCGCACCGGTCGTCTCGTCCGCGACGCTGGCCGCGCCGCCCACACCGTCGGGGACGACGCCGCAGACCTATTCGGGCCGCGTCGACATCGTCATGCAGCAGGCCGTGCCCGACGACCAAGCGGTGACGATGCATCTCACCGGCGGCGGCCGTGCCTTCGTGTTCGAGCAGCCGTCGCGCACCACCCCGGGTCCCGCGACCAGCACGAACAATCTCGCCATCGACTTCGGCGGCGTGCCCGCCGGCGACTATCTCGTCCGCGTCGTCATCGCGGGCGCCGCCAGCGCGCCGGTCGTAGCGACCGCGGGACCCCAGCCAGGCACGATCATCGGCCCCAAGGTCGCACTGCCGTGAGCGGGACCTGGGCCGACGACAACCGCCTCTACACGGCGGCCGCCTTCCGCCGCGTGCGCGCGCTCCTCGCGGACGAGACCGGGGAGCAGGTCGACGCTCCCCAGCGCGAGCTCGACGAGATCGCGGATCGGATGTCGGGCCTGCCCGCGCTGTCGACCCTGGAGGCGGCGTTCGGGCTCTCGCCCTTCGAGCGCGACATCCTGCTCGTGTGCGCCGGGGTCGAGCTGGACGAAGGCGTGCGCCGCGTGCTGGCGGATGACGACGATCAGCGTCGCGGAGTGCCCTCGCCGACGTTCGCCCTCGCGCTGGCAAAGCTCCCGGGGGCGCACTGGAGCGCGCTCACCCCGGCGGCGCCCCTGCGCCGGTGGGACCTCGTCGAGGTGGGCGGGGGTCGGGGGCTGACGGAGGCGCCGCTGCGGATCGGCGAGCGCGTCCTGCACTATCTCGCCGGCATCCACTACCTCGACGAGACGGCGGGGATGCGGCATCCGATCTCGAAGGTGGCGTTGAGCGGCAGCCATGTCGCCCTGGCGCAGAAGACGGCCGAGCGCCTCGCCGAAGCACCCGCGCCCGAGCAGCCCGTCGTCCAGCTCGTGGTGTCGCAGCCGGCGCTCGGCGAAGCGCTCGGGATCGAGCTCGCCGCCGCCGTGGGGCTCGCCGCGGCGGTCGTCCCGGCATCCGGTCTGCCGCTGTCGACCGGCGATCTGCGCGTCGTCGCGCGCATCGTCGAGCGCGAAGCGGTGCTCGCGGGCGTCCTTCCAATCGCACTCGTGGACGAGGCCGACGTCGAGCCGGCGATGGCGCTCATCGACGAGATCACCGGCCCGGTCATCGTCGTGACGCGTGCCCCGATTCCGCTGCGCCGCACCGACCTGCGCGTCATCGTGCCCGCAGCCAGCTCGGACGAGCGCCTCCAGGCGTGGGAGGCCGCGCTCGGCGGTGCCGGCGAAGACATCGGCGACGAGGTGCGACGGGCCGCGGACCTGTTCGACCTGGATCCGCTCGCGATCCGGGCCACGGCTGCGGAGTTCGGAAGCTCCGCAGGCGATGAACCGGAGGAGGCGGCGGCTCGGTTCTGGGCCCTTGCGCGGGATCGCGCACGCCCGCAGATCGACCGGCTCGCCGAGCGAGTCAGCCGACATGCCACCTGGGACGATCTCGTGCTGCCCGACGAGCAGAAGCAGACGCTGCGAGACATCGCCGCGCAGGCGCGCTGGCGCAGTCTCGTCCAGCGGGAGTGGGGGCTGGGCCCCGACACCGGAGAGGGGATGGGGATCGCGGCGCTCTTCGCCGGCCCCAGCGGAACAGGCAAGACCATGGCCGCGAGCGTCATCGCGACAGACCTCGGCCTGGACCTGTACCGCGTCGATCTCAGCCAGGTCGTCAGCAAGTACATCGGCGAGACGGAGAAGCACCTCGCCGAGATCTTCAGCAGCACCGAGGGCTCGGGCTGCGTGCTCCTGTTCGATGAAGCGGACGCTCTCTTCGGGCGGCGCAGCGAAGTGCGCGACAGCCACGATCGCTACGCCAACCTCGAGGTCAGCTACCTCCTGCAGCGGATGGAGGCGTACCAGGGGCTGGCGATCCTGACGACGAACCTGCGAAGCGCACTGGATCCGGCGTTCCTCCGGCGGCTTCGCTTCGTCGTGACCTTCTCGATCCCCGACGAGTCCAGTCGTGCGGAGATCTGGAGGAAGGTCTATCCCGACACGGTGCCCCGGGTCGGGCTGGATGCCGACCGTCTGGCGCAGCTGGCGATCCCCGGCGGCAACATCCGGACGATCGCGCTCAACGCGGCCTTCCACGCGGCTGCGCGCGGCGGCGACGTCACGATGGCCGACGTCCTGCGGGCGACGCGCGCCGAGTTCGTCAAGCTCGAGCGCACCCTTCCGGAGGCGCAGGTGCGCGGATGGACGTGACTCCGATCTCGGTCGAGATGCGGATCGACCGCCTCACGCTCGAGGGGTTCGGGCGGATCGACGTCGCGGCGGTCCGCACCGCGCTCGAGGCCGGGCTCGAACATCGCATCGGCGAAGGCGGAATGCGCTTCAGCCCCTCCGATCGTCCGGCGCTCGCACTCACCGTGGCGCTCGACGGCCTCGCGGACTCGGCTGCGCTCGGCGAGGCCCTCGCCGCCGTCCTCTATGACGGGATCGCACCGTGAACACGGCGACCCGCACGACCGCCGCACCGACGGGCACTGAGCGCCGGTCGCCCGGTCTCATCGCCCGCGCCGCGCAGCGGGCGCTCGCAGCCCGTCGGCAGCCACCGGCCGCGCAGCTGTCGGACTCTGCGGCGGAAGGCGCCGCCGACCGGGCGCCGCTGGTTCCGGAGGCCGGCGAGCGGGTGGCGCTGCCCTATCGCACCGCGCTCGAGGAGCGGTTCGGCCGGTCGCTCGGTGACATCGACGTCTACGCGGGTCCGCGGTCGGCCCATGCGCTGCAGCGGCTCGGCGCCGTGGCGGCCACGACGGGGCGGTCGATCGTCCTGGCCCGCCCCGACGCGTCCATGGCCGTGGTCGCGCATGAGATCGCGCACGTCCTCCAGGCGCGTCGCCTCACTGCAGGCGACGCGCGGCCGGGTCCCATCGAGCCGGCCGGCTCGCGCGCCGAGCGCGAAGCGACCGTCGTGGCCGCCGGTGAGGCGCGGAGTACCCACGGGCCGGTCGAGATCACCGAGGGGCTCTCGCCGGGCGCGACGGCGCTCCTGCGTCAGTCCGCACCGCCCACGACGCCCACGGCTGAGACTCCGATGCTGTCGCTCGGCGCCAATCCCGCCGTGCCCGCGCTCGAGGCGGCCCCGTCCCAGCCCGCAGCCCAGGTCGCGCCCGCACCATCGCCGACAGCATCCGTCCCGGCCACCGCGACGCCCGCCGCCGCCCAACCGACTGACGCCGGCGTGCCCGTCGCCGCCGAGCCTGCTGCCGCGTTGCCGGACGTCGCACCGACGGCGGCTGCGACCGCCCCCATGGCGGACCCGGCCCAGGCCGCAGCCCAGCAGGCCGCGGCGGCCGCTGCACAGGAGGCGATCGCCGCCGCAGCAACCCCCGCGGATCGTCTGCGCGCGTACGCTGCGGCTCCGCCGTCGGTCAAGGCCACTCAGACCGCGACACTCTCCAGCGGCATGGCGCAGCTCGCCGCCGACGAGGGGAAGGCGGTGCAGGCCGGCGTGCCTGCCGTCCAGGTCGCGCTGCCCGGCGCGCCGGCACTCGCCCAGACGCCCGCGTCGACGCCGGCCCCTGCTGCTCCGGCGGCGGCGACCGAGCTCGTGCCGCCGCCCGCGCCGGCGGCCGCGCCGCCGGTCATCGAAACCCCCGAGGTGCTTGGCGCCTTCCGCCCCGCGTCCGACGCCGGCGCGCCGCTCGCACTCGCCTCCAACGCGCCGCCCGAAACGCTCGCGGCGAGGATCGACGACTCGCTCGCGGCGGTCCCGACCGCCGATACGGAGGTTCCGCGCACCGCCGGAGCGCCGCCGCCGATCGCGCTGGAAGGCGAGAGCGATCCTGCGCGCGTCCGCGAGCTCGACGAGAAGGGCCGGGCTCAGGGTGCCGGCGCGCGGGATGCCGCTGCTCGCGCCGTGCGCGAGGGTCCTGGCCCTGAGCACATCAAGCCCGTCGCCCTCGAAGCGGCCGGCGAGCTGCCGACCGCCGAGGTGGCCGCCCACCCCGCCGCACCGGCGCCCGCCGGTCCCGAGCAGTTCGCGGCGATGCAGCTCCCGCCCGACGTGCAGGCGTCGTTCGATCAGCAGCAGGGCCCCGCGATGGAGCAGTCGCTCGCCGGGGCCGTCGCCGAGACCGACAAAGCGGCCGCCGATCGCGACGTGGCTCGGCAGGAGGCCCTGGACCAGGCGCACGCAGGTGAGGAGCAGCTGCGGAAGGATGCCGAATCCGGCCGCGCCGAGGCCGTCACCACAGCCCGGGGCAAGATCACGACAGCGCGCGATCAGACGCTCGCTGCGCAGGACGCCGAACTCGCCCGTGTCGAAGGCGACGCGTCCAAGCGGAAGCAGGCCGACGCGACGGCCGTGCAGCGCGAGGTCGACGGAGGCCGCAAGACGATCGACGCCGACTTCGCGAAGGCCGACACCGACATCAAGACGGAGGTCACGTCAGGAGAGCAGAAGGCGACCGCCGAGAAGCAGAAGGCCGAGCGGGACGCGCAGAAGCAGAGTTGGTGGGATCGGGCCGTCGACTTCGTCAAGAGCGCCATCTCGTCGCTCGTCGCGGCGGTCGGCAAGATCTTCGATGCCGTGCGCGCCGCCGTGAACAAGGTGCTGGATGCCGTCAAGAAGGCCGCTCTCGCCGTCATCGCCGGCGTCGCGAAGTTCGTCAAGGCGGCGATCGCCGCGTTCGGCGAATTCCTCAAGGCGGCCATCACGGGCCTCATCGGTCAGATCTTCCCGGGGCTCGCGGCCAAGCTCAACAGCCTCATCGACTCCGCCGTCGCCCTCGCCCAGAAGGCCGTCGACGTCGTCGCCGACAAGCTGAGCAAGGGCGTCTCGGCGCTCGTCGAGGGCCTGCGCGCGGGCCTGAACAAGGTCATCGACGTCTTCCAGGCGGGGGTCGATTTCGCGGTCGGCCTCGCGGTGGCTGCGATCACGGGCGATTGGGGAGCACTGTTCCGCAAGGTCCTCGAGGCGGTCCTGCGGCTCGTGGGCGTCGAACCCGAGCAGTTCTACGCATTCGTCGGGCGGGCGGAGGAGACCCTCGGCATCATCGTCAACAACCCGCTCGGGTTCGTGGGCAACCTGGCGGCCGCCGTCAAGGGCGGCATCGTCGCGTTCGCCGGCAACATCGGCACGCACCTGAAGGAGGGCGTCGTCGGGTGGCTGACGGGTGCGCTCGGCCCGGCCGGGATCACGATCCCGAAGACCTTCGACCTCGTGGGGGTGCTCGACCTCGCTCGGCAGATCCTCGGCCTCACGTGGGAGAACCTCAAAGCCAAAGCGGTCAAGCTCATCGGCGAGAAGAACGTCGAACGCATCGAGCAGGCGGCGAGCTGGATCGGCACGCTCGTGACGGAGGGCTGGAGCGGCCTGTGGACGCGCATCATGGCGGATCTGGCGTCGCTGCGCGACGCGGTGTTCGACGGCATCCGCACGTTCATCCAGGAGCGGGTCATCATGAGCGCCATCACGAAGCTCGCGAGCCTGCTCAACCCCGTGGGCGCCATCGTGCAGCTCGTGCTCGCCGCGTGGAACCTCTTCACCTTCCTGCGCGATCAGCTCGCCCGGCTCGTCGAGCTCGTCCGCACCGTGGTCGACACGATCGGCGACATCGCGCGCGGCATCCTGGACAAATCCATGAAGGCGGTCGAGGGCGTGCTCGGGCGCCTCCTTCCGCTGGCGATCGACCTGCTCGCCCGGCTCATCGGGCTCGGCAACGTGGGCGGCAAGGTGCGCGAGATCCTCGAGAAGGTGCGCGGGGCCGTCGACAAGGCGATCGACAAGCTCATCGCGAAGGTCGTCGGACTCTTCAAGGGCGGCAAGGGCAAGGGCGGGAAGGATGCCGCGGCGACGGGCAGGATCACCGAGGCAGAGCACCCCGCCTACGCCGAGAAGGCGTTCAAGCTCCTGGAGGAGAAGTCCGGCGACAAGATGGATCCGGCTGAGCTCAAGCCGATCGCGAGCGGACTGGAGCCCGGCCTCACCAAGGCCCTCGCGCCCGGCATCAAACTCACCTTCCTCTTCACGGGCGGCCCCGATGACGCCGCGGACGGCGATGTGCAGATCACGGTCCGGATCGCGCCCAACACGACGAACGCGCTGAAGCACAAGAAGGGTTCCAAGGCATCCGGGCTCGCCGAGATAGGCGAGATCTCACTCCACGGGGCGCAGCGACGCCGATACCGCGGGGGTGACAAGCTCCTCGAAGGTGAGTCCGAGCACGTCATCCCGTATGCGGTCGCGGTGAAGTTCCTGCAGGCGGCGGGCTTCGAGAACGCGAAGGTCCGCGCGAAGAACAGGGCATTCGACAAGGCCCTGACGACCATCGTGATCTACGAGCGCGCCGCGCGAATCAAGACGAAGACCGACAACCCGAGCAGCGAGGCGTTCGGACAGAACTCCGACGCGATCCTCAAGGACATCAGCGGGTCTCGCGCCGGCTACGACGAGGCCGACAGCACGAACATCGACACGAAGAAGCTGGATGCCGCCTGGGACAAGCTGACCGCGCTGCTCACGAAGGAGAAGACCTCGCGGGTCAAGGCCACGAACAAGGCCGTCTCCGAGGAGCACGGTGAGGCATACAAGAAGACGAAGCGAGGCGCGGCGCGCGGCGAGAAGTCGCCGACCCCCGTGGATGTCCTCGTGAGCAGCGCCGCGGCCAAGGAGTACCAGGACATCCTCGCGATCGCGGAGCAGACCTTCCAGGCGGTCAAGCGCAGTCAAACCCCCGACCGCCTCGCCGTCATCACGCGGATCACCCTGGCGCAGCTCAACGACGCGAAGGCGTGGCCTGCCGGGGCGCTCGCCATGATCGAGAACCTCGGCGCCCGGACGGCGCAGAAGGTCGCCGACTCTCGAGCGGCGAAGAAGTTCGCGAGCGTGGACGACCTCACCGGTCGAAAGCTCGGCATCACGCAGGCCTTCCTGAAGCGAGTCAAGCCATGACCGGCACCCCGCTCTCACCCAACGTGTTCCGCGGCGCGATCGTCGCGGGGGAACCGCTGCGCCCGGCGTCCAGCGTCGCGGTCTTCCAGTACAACCCGGATGAGCTCACCCGCACGCTCGAGCCGCGCACCGTCGGAGGCGACGCCGGGTCGGGGCCCCTTCGGCTCAGCGGGCCGCCCGCCGAGACGCTGCAGTTCACGATCGAGATCGACGCCGCCGATCAGCTCGAGGCCGCGAACCCGACGACACTCGCGCGCGGCGTGCGGCCCGCGCTCGCGACCATCGAGCTGATGCTCTATCCGCCCGCGCCCACCGTGATCGCCAACCTCGCTCTCACCGCGATGGGCGTCGTCGAGATCCTGCCCGCCGCCGCCCCGCTCACGCTGCTCGTGCTCGGGCCGTCGCGCGTCGTGCCCGTGCGCCTCACATCGTGCGCCATCACAGAGCAGGCCTTCGACCCCGCGCTCAATCCGATCCGCGCGAAGGTCGATCTGGGCATGAAGGTCGTGAGCTATCACGAGGCGGGCGCCGCCAGCGCCGCGGGCACGATCGCGCTCGCCAACCACGTCGCGCTCGAAGTGCTCGGCGCGCTCGGCACGACGGCCGCGGCCGCGCGAGCCGTCCGAAGCACGGCAGGACTGTGAGGGGAACGATGAACGCGCAGAACGGACGCTATGCGGGCCTCGAGGTCGTACGGATCACGACGCAGGGGCCCGATGGGATCCCGCACGACGTCGCCTACACCCGGCGTCGCGTCATCCCGGACTACGCCGACCAGCCGGTGCTCGCCGAGCATCGGGTGGCCGATCGGCAGAGGCTCGACGTCATCACCGCCCTCTACGCGGGCGATCCCGAGCGCTTCTGGGTGCTCTGCGACGCGAACAACGTCCTGAGCCCCGAGGAACTCGAACGGGTCGGGCGCGTCATCCGCATCCCCCTGGCGAAGGAGTGATGCGATGACGATGCCGGCCCGCCTGGGAGCGCGAGTGATGCTCATGCTCGGCGCGAAGCCCGCGCCGAGGCCCGCCCCGCCGCGTCTCATCGAGGCCCTTCAGTCGGTGGAGGTGACCACCGACCGCGAGAAGGGAGACGGGGCGCAGATCGTCTTCCAGCAGTGGCCGCCGGCGGCTCTGCTGGGCGATCCGGCGCTGGCGCCGGGGAACCGACTGATCGTCGCGGTCCTCATGGGGCTCGTGCCTCAGGTGCTCCTGGACGGGATCATCGTGCACCAGGAGTCCGGTGACGGCGCGCTGACGGTGACGGCCCAGGATCTCTCGGTCGAGCTCGACATGGAGGAGAAGAACGCGAAGTACCCGAACCAGTCGGACTCGATCATCGTGACGCAGATCCTCGGGCGCTACGCGCACCTCGGCATCGCCCCGGCAGTCGCCCCCACCGGCGACATGCCGATCGAGACGGAGCGCGTGCCGCAGCAGAACGAGACCGACCTCGCGTTCGTCAAGCGGGCTGCGGAGCGCAACGGCTACGTCTTCTACATCGAACCGGTCACCGTCGGCGCATCGAAGGCCTACTGGGGCCCGGAGGTGCGGCTGGGCTTCCCGCAGCCGGCGCTCACGAAGGACATGGGCGCGGCGACGAATCTCAAGTCGATCTCGTTCACGATCGACAGCGAGGCGGGTGTCGCGTCGTCCGGCAAGATCCTCGAGCCGTTCACGAAGATGGCGATCCCGGTGCCGTCGCTGCCGTCCCTCAAGATCCCGGCTCTCGCGGCGAGGCCAGTCCCCGCGATGCGCAAGGCCCTCGCTCGCGACACCGCCAATCAGGCCGCGGCGACCGCCGCGACGAACCTCCTGGCCGCGGCGATGAACGCGCCGAACGCCGTGACCGGCACGGGCGAGGTCGACACGGCGGCCTACGGGCACGTGCTGCGCGCCCGCGGGCTCGTCGGCGTGCGGGGCGTCGGGATCGCGTTCGACGGGCTTTACCACGTGGATGCTGTGACCCACAAGCTGTCCCGGGGCGACTACACGCAGTCGTTCCGGCTGAGCAGGGAAGGGCTGGTCAGCACCGTGCCCGTGGTGCCGGTATGACCAGTTCGCAGTCACGCTTCTACGGCAAGTACCGCGGGACGGTCAGCGACACCAGCGACCCCCTGCAGACGGGTCGCATCAAAGCCCGGATCCCCGATGTCATGGACGATGAGAGCGGCTGGGCGATGCCGTGCGCGCCCGTCGCGGGCAGCGGGATGGGCGTGTTCGCGCTGCCGCCGAACGGCGCCGGCGTGTGGATCGAGTTCGAGCACGGGGACCCCGACTATCCCGTCTGGTCGGGATGCTGGTGGGGCTCGGCCGCCGATGTCCCCACGGACGTCGCTGCTCCGCCTCAGACGGGGAAGATCCTGCTGCAGACCGACGGCGGCACCACGATCCTGCTCGACGACACCCCGGGGGCCGGAGGCATCACGCTCAAGACGCCCGGCGGTCAGAAGATCGTGATCTCGTCGACGTCCATCGAGATCGACAACGGCTCGGGCGCCTCGCTCAAACTGAGCGCCTCACAGGTGTCCATCAACAACGGCGCCCTGGAGGTGATGTGATGGGCTACCTCCTGGACTCCGGAGCCACGGTGATGTGCGCGCACGGCGGGCAGGCGCAGGCCGCCTCGCCCAATCCGCGGGTCAAGGCGGGCGGGCAGCCCATCACGACGCAGCCGACTCCTCATACGGTGTCGGGCTGCCCGATCATGACGGGCACCAATCCCATGCCCTGCGTCACCGCGACGTGGACCTCGGCGTCGACACGGGTCAAGGCGGGCGGTCAGCCCGTCCTCATGATGGACAGCCAGGCGACGTGCGCGCCCAATGGAACGCCCGTGAACATCGTCGTGACGCAGCTGCGAGTGAAGGCTCAATGACCATGGCCGACGTCAACCACCCCTTCGCCTTCGGCCCCGACGGGCGCACGCTGTCACCGACGCACAGCGGCCATGTGCGCGACCTCATCGAACAGGTCCTCTTCACCAATCCGGGCGAACGAATCAACCGCCCCGAGTTCGGGTCGGGCCTGCAGGGACTCGTGTTCGAACCCAGCGGGTCGGCGATCGCCGCGACGCTGCAGTCCACGGTCGAGGCCGCCCTGCAGCGCTGGCTCGGAGACGTGATCGTCCTCGAGGCCGTCTCGGCCCGCGCTGACGAGGGCGTCTTGGAGGTCGTCGTGCAGTACGTCGAGGTGCGCACCGCCGAGAGGCGGACCGACACGATCCGCTCCGGGGGAGGCCCGTCATGACGACCTATGCGTGCCCCACGCGCGACCGCGCGGAGGCTCTTCGCGGCGTGGCCGGCTCGAACGGGATCGACTATCTCGAGGTGCGCGACGGGCCCGGCGTCCCGGAAGCCGAGCGCCAGCGGGTCCTCCTGGTGCACCTGCTCAACGCGCCGGACGCCGCCTTCCCGGCGCTGAGTGCTCGCAATGTCGTGATCGAGGGTGGCACCCGAGTGCGGGGCATCCAGGTCGACCGCGTCACCCCGGCGGCCGAGGTCCTGAGGGTCGAGGTCGACAGGCCGGGTGACTTCTCGGTCTACACGCTGCGTCTGGTGGACTCGAGCGGCGGCCCCCTCGCCGGAATCGACGAGCGCCTGGCTACCGTGGACTTCTCCTTCAAGGTCGAGTGCCCCGCGGACTTCGACTGCGCCCTCCGCGGACTGTGCAGCCACGGTCGGCAGGACCCGGTCGACTCGCCAGAGATCGATTACCTGGCCCGCGACTACGAAGGCTTCCGGCAGCTCATGCTCGACCGGCTCGCCGTGCTGGCGCCGGAGTGGACGGAGCGCAACCCAGCGGATCTGGGCATCGCGATCGTCGAGGCGCTCGCCTACAGTGCCGATCACCTGACCTACACGCTCGACGCCGTCGGCATGGAGGCGACGCTGCCCTCGGCTCGTCGGCGCACATCCGCGCGGCGCCATGCGCGCACCGTCGACTATTCGACGCACGACGGCAGCAACGCGCGCACGTGGGTGCAGGTCCATGTCGGGGATGATGCGGACGGCACGATCCTGAAGGCCGGCACGATGCTCTTCACGCGGGTTCCCGAGACTCTCGCCGTCCTCGAGCCCGGTTCTGCCGAACTGCGTGAGGCCGAGGCCGCGTCGCCCACCGTCTTCGAGACGATGTCGGATCTCACGCTGCACCCGGCGAACAAGGAGATGGCGTTCTACCTGTGGGGTGAGCCGGAGTGCGCGCTCGCGGAAGGCGCGACGTCCGCGACTCTCCGCGGCCATCGCGCGCTGGCGCCCGGCGACGTCATCGTCCTGACCGAAGAATGCGGGCCGGCGACGGGGAAGCCGGGCGACGCCGACCCGGAGCATCGGCACGCCGTTCGGCTCACGTCGGTCGCCCACACGACCGACGAGCAGTTCCCGCACATCGACGACGCGACCACAGGCGGCGCGATCACCGAGATCACGTGGGACGCCGAGGACGCCCTGCCCTTCGCGCTGTGCCAGGGGCAACGAGCCGACGGCCCCGTTGCCCGCGAGGTGAGCGTCGCACGGGGAAACATCGTGCTGGCGGATCACGGTCGCACCGTGGCCATCGTTCCGGGGTCGCGCGAAGTGCTCATCGAGCCCTACACCGTGCCGGGTCCTGACGATCGGCTCGCCTTCGTCCCTCCGACGGATCACGGATGCCGCGACTCCGCGCCGCGCGAGCGTCCGGCGCGCTACGCACTCACGCTGCCGTTCACCGACCTGACGATGACGGGTACGGTCGGGCGCGCCCGACCCGGCACGGACCCGCATCGATGGGCACGGTTCGACGAGAAGAAGTCGGCGACGGCGGCCCTGCGCTGGGAGGACCGCCACGTGGTCCCCGCCGTCAGGCTCGTGGAGCGTGCGACGGGCAAGCCGTGGTTCCCCGTGCGGGACCTGCTGGCCACGGACGCGTTCATGCGGGAGTTCGTCGTCGAGGTCGAGGCCGACGGCCGGGCGACGATCCGGTTCGGCGACGGCGAGTACGGACCGCGACCTCGAGCGGGCACGGTCTTCGACGTCACGATGCGGCGGGGCACCGGCCCGGCGGGCAACATCGGCCGCGAATCCATCGGGCATGTCGTCACGGACACGGCCGGCGTCACGGGAGCGACCAACCTCGTGGCGGCACGCGGCGGCACACGGGCCGAGCCCCTCGAGCGCACGCGTCAGGACGCGCCGGCGGCCTTCTTCGTTCCGCAGCGTGCCGTGACGGCCGACGACTACGCGACCATGGCCGAGCGGCACCCCGACGTTCAGCGCGCCGTGGCGACCGAGCGGTACACGGGCAGCTGGTACACGGTCTTCCTCACGGTAGACCGCCGCGGCGGCGGCGCGGTCGACGCGCGGTTCGAACAGCGCCTGCGCGGATTCCTCGAGAGGTACCGGATGGCAGGGCACGATCTGGAGATCGACGGCCCGCACTTCGTCGCGCTGGAAGTGGGGCTCAAGGTGTGCGTCCTGCCCGACTTCTACCGCGCCGACGTGCGGCAGGCGCTGCTGACGCGTCTGGGCCGTGGTCGCCGGGACGACGGCGGGCCCGCGTTCTTCCACCCCGACGAGCACACCTTCGGCCAGCCCGTCACGCTCAGCGCGCTGCTCGCCGCCGCGCACGGTGTGGAAGGCGTCCACCTGGTCGAGCCGATCACCTTCCAGCGACGCGGCGACCCTCGCGGAGACGGCATCCGTCGTGGCGAGCTCGCGATGGGGCGGCTCGAGATCGCGCGGCTCGACAACGACCCGAGCTTCATCGAGCGCGGGACGCTCGAACTCGCGATGGAGGGCGGGCGATGAGCACCGGCACGCATCGGGACTGCGCATGCTGCGGCGGGCTCGCCGACCGCACCCCCGTCCAGATCGCCAACCGTCCCGGCCTACCCGCCATCTCGTATCGCGCGGGCGCCTACGCGCAGTTCCGCGCGAGCCTCATCGCGGGCCTCAGCACGCACAGCCGGTCCGCGCTGAAGAGCCTCAGGACGCGTGAGACGGACGACTTCTCCATCGCCCTCCTCGACGCGTGGGCCGTCGCCGCCGACGTCATCACGTTCTACACCGAGCGCATCGCGAACGAGCACTACCTCGGCACTGCGACCGAACGCGGATCGATCGCCGGTCAGGCAGCCCTGCTCGGATACCGCCTCGAGCCGGGTGTCGCGACCTCCGCGTGGCTCGCCATCACGGCCGAGGCGACGCCGGGCGGCCCGGAAGGATCACCGATCCCGGCGGGAACGCGCGTGCAGACGATCCCCGGTCCCGGTGAGCTGCCACAGAGCTTCGAGACGGCTGCGCCGATCGTGGCCTACCCCGCCTGGAACCGGCCGGAAATCCGCATGGTCCGTCCGCGCGATCCCGAGGACCCCCTCGACGTCATGGTGCTCGCGGGCGTCGAGACCGGGCTTCGCCCGGGCGACCCTATCCTGCTCGCGAGCAAGGACTGGCAGCATCACGAGGACGCCTGGTCCCTCGCACGTGCGGACAGCGTCGATCCTGACCCCGCCGGCAACGCAACGAACGTCCGGGCGACGCTCCATCCTGGTTTCAAGCCGACGGCCGCCGAACTCGAGGTCTACGCGTTCCGTGCCCGATCGACCCTCTTCGGTGCGACGGCCATGAATCCGAAGCTCCTGGCCCCGGAGATCCAGAGCGCGCTGAAGACCGCAAACCTGATCGACGACGACGATTGGGCCTTCGCCAACGTGGGCACCGGGACGCCGATCGCGCTCTCCGCCTCGTACACAGGCGTCCCTCGTACGGGTCTGGCCGTCCTCACGAATCCGAACGTCACCAAGGCCGTCCTCAGCGTCGTCAGCGACGCCGCGGAGGTGTCCGAGGCGAGGTACGCGATGAGTGCGCAGGTGACGGCCCTCGCACTCGGGTCCAAGACGCTGAGCGTCGGGCCCACCGTCACGGACGAGGTCGCAGCCTTCGGCGGCGACAACACTCGCAGCACGGTCGTGCTGTTCGGGAGCGAGCGGCTCCGCTTCGCACCCGTTCCCATCGTCCAACCGCTGTGGGGTGATCGCATCCCGCTCGCCCGGCCGCTCGGCGGGCTGCCGAACGCTCACCAAGTACTCGTGCGTGGCACCCGCGCGCGTGTCCAAGGCCGGCCGGAACACGGTCACCTCGAAATCGGCGGCTTGCCCAGAGGCGAAGACCCCATCCTGATCTCCCTGGCGCGGCTGAGTGCAGATCCGAGCAGGGTGCGATGCGTCGTGCGCATGAAGTCTGGTGAGGATGTCGTCGCCACGATCCCGTTCGCCGAGCTGATCTTCTTGCCGCCGTTGTCTGACGATCCGGTGGTCGGCGAGGTCGTCACGGTCGAGGCCTCCGAGACCAGCGCACCCATCGATGAGCTCGTGCTCGTCGAGCCCCTCAGAAACGTCTACAGCCGTGACGCGGGCATCGAGCTCTTCGGCAACGTCGCCGCCGCGACGCACGGCGAGACGGCGCCGCGCGAAGTCCTCGGAAGCGGGGACGGCGCCCGGGCGTTCCAGCGCTTCACGCTGCGCAAGGCCCCGCTGACCCACGTGCCGTCCGACGATCCGGGCGGCGCGGCATCCACTCTCGAGGTTCGGGTCAACGACATCCGCTGGCACGAAGTGCCGACGCTCTTCGGTCGCGCGCCGCGGGATCGCGTCTACACGACCAGCGCCGACGACGACGGGAAGGTGACTATCACGTTCGGCGACGGCGTCACGGGCGCCCGGTTGCCCACGGGGTTCGACAACGTCGTCGCGCACTATCGCACCGGCATCGGGCGAACAGGCGACGCCCGCGCCGAGCAGATCGCACTTCCGGTCGCGCGCCCGCTCGGACTCAAGAGCGCCGTGAATCCGCTCCCTTCAACGGGTGGGCAGGATGCTCAGACAGGCGCCGACGCGCGCGTGAACGCGCCGCGCTCGGTGCTCACGCTGGGCCGGGTCGTGTCGCTTCAGGACTACGCCGACTTCGCCGCCGACTACGCGGGAGTGGCGAAGGCGACGGCCGCGTGGACATGGGACACGCGGCGGCGCGGGGTGCACGTGACGATCGCGTCGGCCGACGGGCAGGCGGTCGACTCGGACTCGACGCTCGTCGACGACGTCCGGCGCGCTCTCATGGCGGTCTCCGACCCGCGCGTCCCCTTGGTCGTCAGGGACTTCCGTCCCCGGCTCTTCACGGTCGGCGCCCATCTGCGCGTCCACTCCGACCACGATCCGGAGCGCGTTCAGGCGGCCGTCATCGACAGCCTCGTGCGTCGCTATGCCTTCGATCGCCGCGACTTCGGTGAAGGAGTGTCGCTGAGCGAGCTGGCGGAGGCGATGCACCGGGTGGCGGGGGTGGAAGGAGCGCGCATCGATCGACTCCACCTGACCGACGACCAGGCGAGCCTCCGCACGTACGTGACGGCCGACGCACCCACGCCGGGAGGGCCGCCGGACGCCGCCGGCGCGGTGATCCTGACGCTCTCACGCGAAGACGCCGTGCTGGAGGTGGACTGGTGACCACGATCTCGCGCAACCATCTGCTGGACCTGCTGCCGGCTCACTATCGCCAGCGGGACGCCAGCGGCGCCCTCGCCGAGTTCCTCGAGGTGCTCGCCGACGAGCTCGCCGTCGTGGCGGACAACATCGATCAGCTCTACGACGACCTCTTCGCCGAGACGGCGGCGCCCTGGGTGCTTCCCTACCTCGCCGAGCTCATCGGGCTGCGCGGCCTGCCGGGGGCATCGGTCGAGAACCTGACCTCGCGAGCCGAGGTCGCCAACACGATCGGCTATCGGCGTCGCAAGGGCACGGCCGCGGTCCTCGAGCAGGTCGCGCACGACGTCACGGGCTGGCCCGCCAAGGCCGTCGAATACTTCGAGCTCCTCGCCGCGTTGCAGCACATGAACCACATCCGGCCGCACGCGCAGGCGACAGCATCCATTCGGAACCCCTCCCGACTGCAGTTCGTCGGCGGACCGTTCGAGCGCGGGGTGGAAGGGGCGCCGGATGCCGCGTTCTCGCACCTAGCCGAAATGCGGCGGATACGCACCCGCCGTGGGCGGTACAACATCCCGAATGTCGGGGTGCACCTGTGGCGCCTCAAGGCCCAGGAAGTCTCCGACTCACCCGCTCTTGCGTGGGACGGCGACAAGCATCGATTCCTGTTCGACCCGCTGGGAGCCCCTGTCCAGCTGTTCACGCAGCCCGTCACCGAGACGGAGGTGACCCAGGCGACGCAGCCGATCAACGTCCCGATGCCCATTGGGCGGCTCATGCTCGATGACTGGCGCGACACCTACTACGGAGAGGCGCTCTCCGTCTTCGTGGATGGGATCATCCCGACGGACCCGAGCCAGCAGACGAACCGGGTGATCGTCGAGTCCGCGAACCTCAGCGATGTGCCGGGCGGAGGCGCGTGGGGCAACATGCCGACTGCCGACCCGGGCGATCTCGTCGTGCGGATCGACCCGGTGCTCGGACGGCTGGCTTTCAGCGCCGAGCGTGACGATCCGCCGCTCGTCACTTACCGTCGCGGCTTCAGTGCCGACTTGGGCGGGGGAGAATACGACCGCGTCTCCTCGTTCGCCTCGCCCGGCAGCATCGTCGAACTCGTCGCGGACGGCGGGGTCTACCAGGGCACCGCCGTCAAGCCGACCATCGCCGCCGGGCTCGGCGCCCTCTCGGGCAGCGGGGTCGTCGAGATCGTCGACAGCCACCGACATGTCGCGCCCCCGTCGATCACGGCACACGGCCTCGCCGTCGAGGTGCGCGGTCAGGACAGGCGCCGTCCCGTACTGGTCGCGGCGGGCGAGGTGACCGTCGACCTCGACGACGTCGCGGGCGCCGACGGAGAACTCTTCCTCAACGGACTCGTCATCGTAGGCGGTGCCCTGCGGGTGAAGGGGCGCGGAGTCCTCACGCTCCGGCACTGCACGCTCGTGCCGGGCCGAGACGTTCACCGTGACGGCACACCGGTGAGTCCGGGCGCCGTGAGCGTGTTCGTCGACGATCCGGGCGTGAGCGTCGTCATCGAGCGGAGCATCGTGGGCGGAATCCGCTCGAATGTCGACGCCGACGTGCACGGCGTGGACTCGGTGATCGACGCCGGCGAAGAGGGGATCGCCTTCGCCTCTGAGGCGGCCGCCACGAGTCCCGGCGGCACG
>NZ_JBEYBL010000011.1:0-168649 GCF_040632175.1 Microbacterium sp. NPDC019599 | reverse complement strand
CTTCCCCCCCCCCCCGCTCTTCCTACCGCGCCCCGCGGGGGGTCCCGCCCCCCGGCGTGGGTGGGCGGGGGGGGGGCGCCGGGCGCGGGCCCCCACCGCGGCAGGTGATGTCACGTCGACGTGCATGCCCCGTGCGACGAGGGCCCCCACCCTCGGCATCACCTTTTAACCGGACATGAGAGTCCGATTAGAAAGAACACTATCGTGCGATCGCGCGTCGTCGTGGAACCACGCGCACACATAGAGTCGGACGTCCTGGGGGAGGGACGCACATGCGCGCAGATGCCGAGGCCAATCGCGAGAAGCTGCTGGACGCGGCGGCCGGACTCTTCGCGGAGCAGGGCGTCGAAGCGCCGTTCGCTCTCATCGCGGAGCGCGCCGGCGTCGGCAAGGGCACGCTCTACCGTCACTTCGCGGATCGGGATGCTGTCATCGTCGGCCTCGGCGAGCGTGCACGCGCCCGGTTCGCCGAGATCGGTGAGGAGGCGGCATCCGTCGCCTCCGCGTGGGACGCGATCCTCGTCTACATCGACGGCGTCGTCGCCATGTACGTCGACATGCCGTGGCTCGTCGCGATCCGCCCGCGCGCGCGGCAGCTCGTCCCGCTGGACGAGTCCGCCGAGGAGGCGATGAGCGCGATCATCGACCGCGCCTGGGCCGAGGGCTCGCTGCGCGACGACGTCGACCTCGACGACCTGCAGTACGTGCCCGCCCTGCTGTCCGGCCTCGTCGACCTGCCCGAGCCGCGGCGCGCGACCGTCCTCGCCCGGCTGCGCGCCATCGTGCTCGACGGCCTGCGCCCGGAGAATGCGCCCCGCATGCCGCTGCGCGAGCGTGCGTCGGGTCAGTCGACGGCGTAGCGCTCGACGAAGGTCCGCAGGATCCGGCTCGGGTGCGACACCGCGGCGCGCCGGACGGCGGCGAGCGTCAGCTCGAGCTCGTCCGACGCGAAGTAGCCGTAGCCGGCGTACGCGTGGATGCGCGTCGTGATGCCGTCGACGTCGAGCTCGGGGTGGAACTGCGTCGCGTACACGTTCGCAGCGACGCGGAACATCTGCACGGGGCAGTCCGGGGACGATCCGAGCAGCACGGCCGGCGCCGGCAGCGAGCTGATGCCTTCCTTATGGCCCACGAAAGCCTCGAACGTCTGCGGCATCCCCGCCAGCAGGGGGTCGGACGCCCCGGCATCGGTGAGCGTCACGGGCACGACGCTGATCGGCTCTCCGACAGTCCGGTCGATCGTCGCCCCTAGATACGCGCCGACGGTGCCGACGCCGTAGCACGCGCCCAGGAACGGGAAGTCCCGGGCGACGACCCTCTCGAGCAGCGCCTGGAACTCGGCCTCGACGCGATGCTGCACGGCGGACTTCGTCTCGGGCGGGTCGGATGCGTTGAACGGGCCGCCGCCGACGAAGATCCCGGACAGCTCGTCGAGGTCGAAGTCCGGCATGGGACCGGCTTCGAGCCGCACCCGGTGCAGCTGCCCCTCGTCGAGACCCGTGTAGCGCAGGAAGAGCTCGTACTCCTCGTCGGCGGGGCGGTCCTCCGCTCGCGTGGCGAGGAGCACGAACGGCTTCATGGCGACCACCCTAGAGCCCCGCACGAGGCGTACGCGCATGTTTCCAGCGTGCAAACTCTCTCCCCAGGATCGCGCCCGTGGAGGTTCCTCGGAGGTGCGCTTCGATAGCGTGGCACCGTGCCGCAAGACATCGAAACGCGCGCGACCTCGCATCCGCTCGGCGCGACGCACCCTCTCGCCCTCGCTCCCGTGACCTCGCCCGCCGCGAGCGTCGACGGATTCGTGAAGCAGTTCCTGCTGAACCTCAACTTCGACGTGGGCGTGTCCCTCTCGCACTCGAGCACGAACGACCAGTACCTCGCGCTGGCCGTCACGGTCCGGGACTACCTCATGGCCCGCTGGCTCGACGACCAGCGCCGCCAGAAGGAGGTGCAGGCGAAGGGCGTCTGCTACCTCTCGGCCGAATACCTCCTCGGCCGCCAGCTCGACAACAACCTCCTCGCATCCCGCCTGACCGACATCGCGACGGATGCTCTCAAGCAGTGCGGCATCGAGCTCGAAGAGCTCCGCCAGCTCGAGGTCGAGCCCGGCCTCGGAAACGGCGGCCTCGGACGCCTCGCGGCCTGCTTCATCGACTCGCTCGCGACGATCGGCGTCCCGAGCATCGGCTACGGCATCCGCTACGAGTACGGCATCTTCCGCCAGACCTTCGAGGACGGCCAGCAGGTCGAGCAGCCCGACGCGTGGCTGCGGCTGGGTTCGCCGTGGGAGTTCCCGCACCCCGAGGCGGCGCAGCAGATCTCGTTCGGCGGCCACACCGAGAAGTACGACGACGAGGGCGTGACCCGCTCGCGCTGGGTTCCAGGCTGGAACGTCCAGGCCGTGCCCTACAACTACATGGTTCCCGGCTACCACAACGGTCGCGTCAACACGCTGCGACTGTGGAGCGCCGTCGCGACCAACAGCTTCGACCTGCGCGTCTTCAACTCGGGCGACTACGAAGAGGCCGTCCGCGCGCAGACCTTCGCCGAGAATATCTCCAAGGTCCTCTATCCCGAGGATTCGACGCCCCAGGGCAAGGAGCTGCGCCTCCAGCAGCAGTACTTCTTCGTGGCGGCATCCATCGGCGACTTCCTCGAGAACGTCCTCGCCGAGGGCTACGACCTCACGAAGCTGCCCGAGCGGGTCATCTTCCAGCTCAACGACACGCACCCCGTCATCGCGGTGCCCGAACTCATGCGCGTGCTGGTCGACGAGAAGCACCTGGAGTGGGATGCCGCGTGGGAGATCACGCAGCAGTGCTTCGCGTACACCTGCCACACGCTGCTGCCGGAGGCTCTCGAGGTCTGGCCCGTCGACCTGCTCGGCCGCCTGCTGCCCCGCCACCTCGAGATCATCTACCGCATCAACGACGACTTCCTCGAGGCTGTGCGCGAGCGCTTCGGCGACGACGAGCTGAAGATCCGCGCGATGTCGATCATCGGCGAGCACCCGCTCCGCTCGGTCCGCATGGCCCACCTCGCGACCGTCGCCGGCTCCAAGGTCAACGGCGTCGCGGAGCTGCACTCGCAGCTGCTGCGCGACAAGGTGCTACACGACTTCGACGAGTTCTACCCGGGCAAGTTCACGAACGTCACGAACGGCGTGACTCCGCGCCGCTTCATCCGCCTCGCGAACCCCGACCTCGCATCGCTCATCACCGAGGCCCTCGGCGCCGGCTGGACCGTCGACCTCGAGCGGCTCCGGGGCCTTGAGGCCTTCGCCGCCGATCCCGAGTTCCGCGCGCAGTTCGCCGCCGTGAAGGCCGGCAACAAGAAGCGCCTCGCCGAGGTCCTGCACGAGCGCGACGGCCTCGCCGTCGGCGACGGCCACATGCTCGACGTCATGGTCAAGCGCCTGCACGAGTACAAGCGTCAGATGCTCAAGGTCCTGCACATCGTGACGGAGTACGAGAAGGTCGTGTCGGGCCGTGCTGCGGCATCCGACATCACTCCTCGCACGTTCGTCTTCGGCGCGAAGGCGGCGCCCGGCTACGCGATGGCCAAGCGCATCATCCACCTCATCAACGCCGTCGGCGAGGTCGTCAACGACGACCCGCGCGTCGAGGGCCGCCTGAAGGTGCTCTTCCCGCCGAACTACAACGTCACGCTCGCCGAGCGCGTCATCCCCGCCGCCGACCTGTCCGAGCAGATCTCGCTCGCGGGCAAGGAGGCCTCGGGCACGGGCAACATGAAGTTCGCGCTGAACGGCGCCCTCACGATCGGAACGGACGACGGCGCCAACGTCGAGATCCGCGAGCTGGTCGGCGACGACAACTTCTTCCTCTTCGGCATGGCCGAGCCCGAGGTCGAGGCGCTGTGGGCGAAGGGCTACACGCCCTCCGAGTACTACCAGTCCGACGAGGACCTGCGCGCCGCGATGGACCTCATCGCGTCGGGCGCGTTCTCGGGCGGCGACCGCTCGGTGTTCGAGCCGATCGTGTCGAACCTCCTGTACGACGACCGGTTCATGGTGCTCGCGGACTACTCCTCCTACATCCAGGCGCAGGCGCGCGTCGACGAGGCGTACGCGGACCAGGACGAGTGGACCCGCAAGGCGATCCTCAACGTCGCCCGCACGGGCTTCTTCTCATCCGACCGCTCGATCCGCGACTACATCGACCGCATCTGGCACACGCCCCCGGTCTCGTAGGGGATCACCTCGAGAGGTGGTCGCGGATGGCGCCGAGCGCCTCCGCGACCACCGGGTTCCGCGGGCTGTGCCGATCAGCGGGCGAGGTGCTCGCGGATCGCGCCGAGCGCCTCCGCGACCACCGGATTCCGCGGGCTGTGCCGATCAGCGGGCGAGGTGCTCGCGGATCGCGCCGAGCGCCTCCGCGACCACCGGATTCCGCGGGCCCTCGTCCCGGGTCACGGCCCAGTACGCCAGCGGGTGCGAGTAGATGCCGTCGAGCACGCGCACGAGGCGGGGGTCGGCATCCGCGAGGAAGTCGGGGAGCAGCCCGATCCCCGCGCCCGCCGCGGCGGCCTCGACGTGCGCGAAGACGCTCGTCGAGCGGATCGACGCGGGCGAGGCGGGCAGCACCTGCACGGCGAGGTCGAGCTCGTCCACCTGCAGCGACGACTCGATGTAGTAGATGAGCGGATGCAGTTCCAGCTCCGCGATCGACGCCGGGGCGCCGGCGCGCTCGAGGTACGCCGGCGTCGCGTAGAGCCGCAGTGAATACGCGCTGATCGGGGTCGCGAACGCGCGGTGCACGGACGGCCGGCCCACGACGATCTCGAGGTCGACGCCCGACCGGTTCTGCCGCACCCGCTGCGTCGCCGCGATGAGTTCGACGGCGAGAGCGGGATGCCGCTCCTGCAGCGCCGCCAGGGCGGGCACGAGGAAGACGGATGTGAACGCCTCGGGAGCGGCGATCCGCACCATGCCCTGGACGGCGGTGCCCCCCTCCTCCGCGAGCTCGCGGACGGATGCCTCGATCCTCTCGGCGACGGCGAGTGCGCGTCGCCCGAGCGGCGTGACCTCCCAGCCCGCGGCCGTGCGCACGAGCACGCGGCCGCCCATCGCGTCCTCGAGCGACGCGATCCGGCGCGACACAGTCGAGTGGTTGACGCCCAGAACCTCGGCGGCGGCGGTGTAGCGCCCGAGGCGCGCCGCCGCGAGGAACGTCATGAGCGCGTCGAGCTGCGGTTCGCGGGGCGGCATGCTCGCAGTGTGCATCAATGCACGGCCGAGGTGCAAGATTGGCGCTGCTGCGTGCATTGATCGCGAGTGCGGTGCGTGCTTATCCTGGCACCGAGGCGCACCGTCGCGCCCTCGAACACGTGAGGACCAGCATGTCCACGATCGCCTGGATCGGCCTCGGCCACATGGGTGCGCCCATGACCGCCAATCTCGTCGCCGCGGGCCACACCGTGCGCGGCGTCGACCTCAACCCGGCTGCGGCGGAGGCCGCGGCATCCCGCGGCGTCACCGTCGTGTCGTCGATCGCCGAGGCGCTGGACGGAGCCGAGGCGTGCTTCACATCGCTGCCCATGCCGCAGCACGTGCGCGGGGTGTACGACGGTCCCGAGGGCATCTGGGCCCACGCGGCGCCGGGAACCCTGCTGCTGGACACCTCGACCGTCGACGTCGAGACGTCGCGCTGGTGCCACGACGAGTCCGAGGCGCGCGGCTTCGTCTTCGTCGACTCGCCGATCTCGGGCGGCACTGCCGGCGCCGAGGCGCACACCCTGACCTTCATGCTCGGCGGCCGCTCGGAGGACGTCGAGCGGGCGAAGGAGCTCGTCGCGCCGATGGCGGGCAACGTGATCGCGTGCGGCGCCGCGACGGCCGGCATCTCGGCGAAGCTCGTCAACAACATGATGCTGTTCATCGCCGTCATGGCCACCGCCGAGGGCTCGCAGCTCGCGGAGCAGCTCGGCCTCGACCAGAAGGTCTTCTGGGAGGTCGCGAACGCCTCGTCCGGCGGCTCGTGGCCCCAGCGCGTGTGGTGGCCCGTCCCCGACGTCGTGCCGTCGGCGGCTGCGAACCGCAACTTCGACGCGACGTTCTCGGTCGACCTCGCCCGCAAGGACTGCAGTCTCGCGGTGCAGGCAGGGCAGGCCACCGGCGTCCACCTGCCCGCCGCGCAGCTCGCGCTGTCGCAGCTCGACGAGCTCGTCGACCGCGGCCTCGGCGGCAAGGACTGCACCCTCGTCACCCTCTTCGCCACCCCGGACGGCGTGCTGCGGGGGTACGATCCGAGCCACGACCGCTCACCCGCGAACGCCTGAATCATCCCCGCCGGAACCGACAGGAGCATCATGAGCACCCCCACGATCGAGAAGACCCAGGACGCAGCATCCGAGACGCTGCCGACCATCCCGCACGTCGTCGGCGGAGAGCGCCTCGCGCCCGAGGGGCGCCGCGGCGCCGTCTACAACCCCGCGACGGGCCGGCAGACGGCGGAGGTCGCCTTCGCGACGGCCGACTTCGTACGCGAGGCCGCCGAGAAGGCCAAGGCGGCGCAGCCCGCGTGGCGCGAGACGGGTCTCGCGAAGCGCTCGGCCGTCATCTTCAAGCTGCGCGAGATCATCGCGTCGCGCGCCGAGGAGCTCGCCCGCGTCATCACGTCCGAGCACGGCAAGACCGTCGCCGACGCCATGGGCGAGGTCGCGCGGGGCCTCGAGAACGTCGAGTTCTGCACGGGCCTCATGCACCACCTCAAGGGCGAGTACTCCGAGCAGGTCTCGACCGGCATCGACGTGCACCAGGTGCGCCAGCCGCTCGGCGTCGTCGCGTGCATCACGCCGTTCAACTTCCCGGCCATGGTGCCGCTGTGGATGGTCACGACGGCGATCGCGGCGGGCAACGCCGTCATCCTCAAGCCGTCCGAGCGCGACCCCTCCGCCGCGGTGTGGCTCGCGGACGCGTGGCGCGAAGCGGGGCTGCCCGAGGGCATCTTCAACGTCGTGCACGGCGACAAGGAGGCCGTCGACGCGATTCTCGACGAGCCGATCATCCGCGCCGTCTCGTTCGTCGGGTCGACCCCCATCGCGAAGTACATCTACGCGCGCGCGGCAGCCAACGGCAAGCGCGTCCAGGCGCTCGGCGGTGCGAAGAACCACATGATCGTCATGCCGGATGCCGACCTCGACGCCGCGGCGGACGCCGCCGTGTCGGCCGCCTACGGCTCGGCGGGGGAACGCTGCATGGCAGTCTCGGTCGTCGTCGCGGTCGGCGGGGTCGCGGACGAGCTCGTCGGCAAGGTCTCGGACCGCATCGGCAACCTGCGCATCGGCGACGGCACCGACCCCCAGTCCGAGATGGGCCCGCTCATCACGCGCGACGCACGCGAGCGCGTCGCGGGCTTCGTCTCCGGCGCGCCCGACGAGGGCGCGAAGGTGGTCGTCGACGGCCGTGAGAAGGAGTTCGAGGGCGACGGGTTCTTCATCGGCGCGTCGCTCGTGGACGACGTCAAGCCCGGCATGCGCGTCTACGACGAGGAGATCTTCGGACCCGTCCTCTCGGTCGTGCGCGTCGCGAGCTACGACGAGGCGATCGACCTCATCAACTCGAACAAGTACGCCAACGGCACCGCGGTCTTCACGCGCGACGGCAAGACGGCGCGGCAGTTCGAGTTCGACATCGAGGTGGGCATGGTCGGCATCAACGTGCCGATCCCGGTGCCGGTCGGAGCATTCTCGTTCGGCGGCTGGAAGGACTCGCTCTTCGGCGACACGCACATGTACGGGCCGGAGGCGTTCAACTTCTATACGCGCCGCAAGGTCGTGACGACGCGCTGGCCCGAGCCGAGCGAGAGCCAGATCCACCTCGGATTCCCGACGCACTGACACGCTGTGCGGACCTCGGCCTCGGCCGCGAGGCCGCGGTCTAGGCTGGGCCGATAGGAGGTCCTCATGGCTATCGCACGACTTCACGGCGGACCGCTCGACGGGCAGCTGCTCCCGCTGCAGAAGCCCGAGCTCGACTCGCTCATCGTCCCCTACGGCGAAGGTCAGATCGTCTACCGCCGCGACGGCGGGCTCGCCCACACGGGCGGCGACGACGGCCCGACCGAGGCCGAGTTCTGGTTCGTCGAGGCCACCGACGACATCGGCAACGCGGCCGACGACTGAGACCGTGGGAGCCCCCGACCCCAACTCCTCGCACTCGGTCGAGATCGAGCTCAAGTTCGACGTCGACCTCGACACGCCCCTGCCCGACTGGACGGCGGTGCCGGGCGTCGCCTCGGTGTCCGAGCCCGAGGTCCGCGAGCTCGACGCCCGCTACCTCGACACGGACGACCTCGCGCTCGCGCACGCCGGCTACGCGCTGCGCCGCCGCACGGGCGGGCCCGACGCCGGCTGGCACATCAAGGGCCCGCGCACAGGCGACGCACGCACCGAGTGGCACTGGCCCCTCGGCGACGACGATCGACTGCCGGATGCTGTCCGCGACGCGGCGAGGACGGTGACGGAGGCCGAACTCACCCCGCTCGCACGCATCCGCAATCACCGCACGGCGTACCACCTGCTCGACGCCGAAGGGGGAGTGATCGCAGAGTTCGTCGACGACCACGTCCGGGCGACCGACGAGCGCTCCGGCACCGAGCGCACGTGGCGCGAGTGGGAGCTCGAGCTCGGCGAGGCTGCCCCCGCCGACCCTGAGTCGTTCTTCACCGCTGCCGGGCTCGCAGTGCACGCGACGGGCGCCCGCCCCGCGGCATCCGATTCCAAGCTCGCCCGCACCCTCGGCCACTGACCCCCGCGCACACCACCTGCGCGAAACTTCACGTATGTCACGCATTGGCGGCGATCGCGTGACATTTGTGAAGTCTCGCGGCTGGGGGCGGAGCCCTGGGGACTTGCCCGGGGGAAAGGGAAAGGCGCGGGGGAACCCGGGCTTTCCGAAAGCCTGATCAGAGGTTGATCATGTGCCCGGCGAGGCCGTGGAACGCTTCCTGGAGCGCCTCGGACAGCGTCGGGTGCGTGTGCACGTTGCGGGCCGCCTCGAGGGCCGTGAGGTCCCACTTCTGCGCGAGCGTCAGCTCGGGAAGCAGCTCCGACACGTCGGGGCCGATGAGGTGGCCGCCGAGCAGCTCGAGGTGCTCGCCGTCGGCGATGAGCTTGACGAAGCCGATGGGCTCGCCGAGGCCGTTGGCCTTGCCGTTGGCCGAGAAGGGGAACTTCGCGACCTTGACGTCGTAGCCGGCGTCGCGCGCCTGCTGCTCCGTGAGGCCGAACGAGGCGACCTGCGGCGAGCAGAACGTCGCGCGCGGCATGTTGCGGTAATCGCCCAGCGTCTGGGTCTCGGCCTTGCCGATGGTCTCCGCCGCGACGACGGCCTGCGCCTCGGCCACGTGCGCGAGCTGCAGCTTCGCCGTCACGTCGCCGATCGCGTAGATGTGGGGGACCGACGTGCGCATGTGGTCGTCGATGTCGATCGCGCCGCGCTCCGTGGGCTTGATGCCCGTGTTCTCGAGTCCGAAGCCCTCGATGTTGGGCGCGAAGCCGACGGACATCATGACCTTGTCGGCCTCGATCGTCTGCGTCTCGCCACCCGCGACCGGCGTGTAGGTCACGGTGACCCTGTCGCCGTGGTCGGTCACGGTCTCGACCTTCATCGAGGTCAGGATGTCGACGCCGTAGCCCTTGTACTGCTTGGTGATCTCCTTCGAGACGTCGACGTCCTCGTTGGGCAGGGCACGGTCGAGGTACTCGATGATCGTGACCTTGACGCCGTAGTTCGTCATGACGAACCCGAACTCCATGCCGATCGCGCCGGCGCCGACGATGACGATCGACTCGGGCAGTTCGCGCGTGAGGATCTGCTCCTCGTACGTCACGATGTTGCCGCCGATCGAGACGCCGGGAAGCGTGCGCACCTTCGAGCCCGTCGCGATGATCGCGTTGTCGAAGGTGACGTCCTCGGTCCCGCCGTCCGCCTTGGTGACCCGGATGGCGTTCGGGCCCGTGAACGAGCCGCGCCCCTCGTACTCGGTCACCTTGTTCTTCTTCATGAGGAAGTGGATGCCCTTGACGTGGCCGCCTGCGACCGTGCGGCTGCGGTCCCACGCGACGCCGTAGTCGAAGGACACGTCGCCCGAGATGCCGAACAGCGCCGCCTTGTGGTGGAACTGGTGCGCGAGGTCGGCGTTCTTCAGGAGCGCCTTCGACGGGATGCACCCGACGTTGAGGCAGACGCCGCCCCAGTACTTCTCTTCGATGATCGCGACAGACAGGCCGAGCTGAGCGCTGCGGACGGCCGCGACATAACCGCCGGGGCCGGCACCGAGGATGACGACGTCGTAGTGAGGCATGCCTCCAGCCTATCGGTCGGCCGGAGGCTCCGATCCCGGCGCGGGACCCGGTTCCGCCGCGGCATCCGGCGCCGTCCGCGACCCCTCCGCGAGGGCCCGCTCGCGGCGTGCGCGCGACACGAGGAGGTAGAGCACCGCGCCCGCGACGGCGAGGAGCAGCACGAGGGCGCCGATGAACCACGGCCGCAGGTCGGCCGTCTCGGCGTCGTCGGCCGGAGATGCAGGGGATGCCGTCGTCGTGGGCTCGGCAGGAGGCGTGGGCGTCGCCGTCGCGGTCTCGATCGGGGTCGGCGTCGCGGTCTCGATCGGGGTCGGCGTCGCGGTCTCGGTGGGAACCGGGGCATCCACCATGAACGTGTATTCGCCTGAGATCGGGTGGCCGTCGCTCGAGACGACCTTCCAGAGCACCGTGACGACACCGGATGCCTCCCCGCTCAGCGCCTGCGTCAGCACGGTGTCGGCGGCGACCGGAGCGCCGTCGGCGAACTGCGTGCCGGCGGCATCCGTCACCGACACCTCGCTCGCGCCGGCGTCCGTCGCGAGCACGCCGCTGAAGGCGAGCGTCAGGGCGTCGGGAAGCGCCGTCAGAGTGGAGTCGGCCGCGGGATCGGTGGTGAGCAGCTCGTCGTGCGCGCTCGCGGGCGACGCAGCGAGGAAGACGGATGCCGCGACCGCCGCTGCGACCGCCGCTGCGACCGACGCTGCGACCGACCCCGCCGCGAAGGCCGTTCCGACTGCGCGGGCGAGGGTCCGTTTGTGAATTCCGTGTGACGACACCCGGCAGAGCCTATCTCGCTCTTCTATGGGACGGCGGGCCGCAATAGCATGGCGGCAGGCGCAGCGGATCGGCTGCGAAACACGACGTCACATTCCCCGGGAGGGTCGCGAAATGGACTCGATGATGATGGACATGATGTCCAAGGACATGAAGATGATGCCCGGCATGGACATGATGGACATGTCGCTCATGCAGGCGTGTATGGACGCCTGCTCGGCTTGCGAGCAGGCCTGCACGGTGTGCTCGACGCAGATGATGTCGTGCGCCCCCGCGTGCATGAACTGCGCGGACATGTGCAACACGATGATGCGCGCCATGATGCGCATGCAGGGCATGAACATGGCCACGATGATGTCGATGCTCGACGCGTGCATCGCGATGTGCCAGTTGTGCATGGACGAGTGCATGGAGCACGCCGACCACAGCGAGGTCTGCAAGATGTGCGCTCAGGCCTGCAAGGCGTGCATGGACGCCTGCATGGCGATGAAGGACTCGATGATGGCGATGGGCTGAGCCCTCGCCTTTCCAGAGAGACTCAGGACAGCGGCGCGACGTTGAAGCGCTGCGAGCCCACCGCAAGCACGTTGTAGCGCTCGTGAAGCGCGACCGGCGCACCCGAGGCCACTTCGCGGGCCGCGCCGGAACCGCTCCAGACCGTGAGCGGGGCGCCCTCGATCGTCCGGAGGACGACGGTGCCGTCCTCGTGCGACGCCTCGACGATCGCGTCGACCCAGTCCGACGGCGTCGCGGCCGCGAGGCGCGACTGGATGAGGTGCAGCGCGTGCCCGGGAGCGAACGTCGAGCAGGCCCGGCCGTGGACGCACATGCACGCCGCACGCTCACGCACCTGGAGGGGCGGGATGTGGGAGTGCGGGGTCGACACGGCTGGCTCCTTGTCAGTAGGTTCGATTACTCGCAAGGCTAGGGAACCTCGGGGGCGAAGGCACGTCAGGTGACACACGGCGCAACATTGCGGAACGTCGTGTCGAACCCCGGATGGCCACATCGCACGCCGAGGTGATCCGATAGGCTGGGCGAAGAGGAGGAGCAGCGTGGACGACAACCGCCGACCGGACGACATCCGCCGCGCTGCGGGCTCCGGCGAGACCCCGGGAGACCGGCCGGCCGACACGACCCAGACGTTCGGGCACGACTCCGATCTGTCCTTCGTGCCGTTCGGCGCCGACCTCTCGACCGCCGAGCTCGAGGCGATCGACGCGCTCCCGTCGCGGTCTGCGATCCTCCTCGTCCGCTCGGGTCCGACGGCCGGTGCCCGCTACCTTCTCGACACCGACGTCACGACCGTGGGGCGGCATCCCGAAGCGGACATCTTCTTCGACGACGTCACGGTGTCGCGCCGCCACGCCGAGATCACGCGGGATGCCTCGACCTTCCAGATCGTCGACCAGCGCTCGCTCAACGGCACCTATGTCAACGGCGAACGTGTCGACCGCGCCAGGCTCGTGAACGGATCCGAAGTGCGGATCGGAAAGTTCCGGCTGAACTTCTTCGTCTCGCCCTCCGACCTGGCGCAGGCCGCGGACCGCTGATGTCGACGGCCTCCGCCCGCGAACGCTCTGCGTCCGCGGGTCTCCTGAGCATTGGACAGGTGCTGGCGCGCCTGGCCCCGGAGTTCCCGACCCTCACGTCGAGCAAGCTGCGCTTCCTCGAGGTGCAGGGAATCGTGACGCCCGTGCGCACCGAGTCCGGCTACCGGAAGTTCTCGACGACGGATCTCGAGCGGCTGCGCCTGGCGCTCACGCTGCAGCGCGACCACTATCTGCCGCTCGTCGTCATCCGCGAGTACCTCGAGGACCTCGACGCGGGCCGCGATCCCGCGCCGCCTGCCGCGACGCCGCCGTCGATCGTGCCGGCACCCCGTCGATACCGGCGCGACGAGCTGCTCTCGGCCGCCGGCGCCGCTCCGCAGCTCCTCAACGACGCCATCAGCACGGGTGTGCTGGCGGGCTCCGACGCCTACACCGACCAGCACGTCGCGATCCTCCGGGCCCTCGTCGCGCTGGACCGGCACGGCATCGAGCCGCGCCATGTGCGGACGCTGCGGCAGAGCGCCGAGCGCGACGTCGCGCTGGTCGAGTCAGCCCTCGCACCCCTCCTGCGCAGGACGGATGCCGCGTCCCGGGCCCGCGCGCACGAGCTCGCGCCGGAGCTCGCGAAGCGGCTCGAGGAGCTGCGCGGCATCTTCGTCCGCGACGCGCTGGAGCGCGGTCTGACGTGAGTCCTCGAGAGTGCTCACGGCGCGACACGCCGGGGCGCTCCGAGCGGATGTCGTTGCCCGCCCTGCAGGGCTGTTCTAGCGTGGAGGTATCGGGTCGGGGAGGAGGCACCGCATGACCGCTCGCGAAGCGTCCGACGAACCGCAGTACGTCGCCGACCTCCTCTTCACAGACGGCCTTCCGGCGATGGACGACGAGGTCGGCTACCGCGGCGCCGTCGCAGCCCGCGCCGCCGGCATCACGTACCGCCAGCTGGACTACTGGGCGCGGACCGAGCTCGTCGAGCCGACCGTCCGCGGCGCGACGGGATCAGGCTCGCAGCGGCTCTACGGCTTCCGCGACATCCTCGTCCTGAAGCTCGTCAAGCGCCTCCTCGACACGGGGATCTCGCTCCAGCAGATCCGCACCGCCGTCGACCAGCTCCGCGCCGCGGGTATCCGCGACCTCACGGGCACGACGCTCATGAGCGATGGGGCATCCGTCTACCTCTGCACGTCCAACGACGAGGTCATCGACCTCATCAGCCGCGGTCAGGGCGTCTTCGGCATCGCGGTCGGCAACGTCCTGCGCGAGGTCGAGTCCTCGCTCGTCGAGTTCGACCCGCAGGCGCCGGACCCCGTCGACGAGCTCGCGGCACGCCGGACCGCCCGCAGCGCCTGACCCGCGGGACCGGCCGGGAAGCGGCATCCGTGCGTCGCCGTATCGTCACGGATCACCGCATCGTCACACGATTCGGGATGCCGGCGTCCGGCGTTGTGGTTATCTGCGACGCTGTGGCGCGCAGCGCGGCCGGGGCGCGGCATCCGTCCGTCGGCGTATTGTCGCGGATCGCCGTTTCGTCACACGATTCGGGATGCTGGCGTCCGGCGTTGTGGTCATCTGCGGCGCTGTGGCGCGCAGCGCGGGCGGGGCCCGACCTTACGCGCGGGCTTCGCCGGGGACCGGGATGCGGCCGGTGCGCATGACGCGGTCCAGAAGCGCGTCGAAGTCGGCGGCGAGCTCCTGAGCGGAGTCGCCGGGCCAGATGTGCAGCGGCTTGGCCGCTCCCTGCGCCTGCTGCAGCGATGTGCGCTCGGGCAGCTGCGGCGAGAGGACGAGCGGGCCGAACATGTCGCGCAGCTCCTTGATGCGGAACTGGTGCTCGATCGACTGCGGACGCACGCGGTTCACCACGATGCCGAGCGGCTGGAGGCGGGGGGAGAGGCCCCGGCGGATCTCCTCGATCGCGCGCAGGGCGCGATCGGCCGCTGCCACAGAGAACAGGCCGGGCTCGGTCACGACGATGACGCGGTCGCTCGCGGCCCACGCCGTGCGCGTGAGCGCGTTGAGCGACGGGGCGCAGTCGATGAGCACGAGGTCGTAGTCGGCCTCGATCGTCGCGAGCGCCTCCTCGAGCTTCCACACGTCGCGGACGCTCGGGTGCGGGCCGTCGAAGTTGATGGCCGACGGGCTGCCGATCATGACGTCGATCGTGCCGGGGTGCACCTTGGCCCACCCGCTGGACGTGATCGCCTGACGGACGACCTTCTCCTTGGGGTTGGCCAGGACGTCGGCGACGTTGAGGCGCCCGGCGACCTGGATGTCCATGCCGGTCGACACGTCGGACTGCGGGTCGAGGTCGACGACGAGCGTGCGGACTCCGCGTGCGAAAGCCGCCGAGGCGAGGCCGAGCGTGACCGTCGTCTTGCCGACGCCGCCCTTCAGCGAGCTGACCGAGAGTACGTGCACGAGGGTCTACGTTACCTTCCCCTAGGCTGAGAGCACACTCCGCCCCCACTTGACGCCGGCCCCAACGAGGTGCGCATGTTCCGGAAGATACTGGTAGCCAACCGCGGCGAGATCGCGATTCGCGCGTTCCGCGCAGCATTCGAACTGGGAGCGCGCACAGTCGCGGTGTTCCCGTACGAGGATCGCGGATCCCTCCACCGGCAGAAGGCCGACGAGTCGTACGAGATCGGCGAGCGCGGGCATCCCGTCCGCGCCTACCTCGATGTCGACGAGATCATCCGCGTCGCGCTGCAGTCCGGCGCCGACGCGATCTACCCCGGCTACGGCTTCCTGTCGGAGAACCCCGACCTGGCCGCGCGCGCGGCCGAGAACGGCATCACGTTCATCGGCCCTTCCTCGACCGTGCTCGGCATGGCGGGCAACAAGGTGACGGCCAAGGAGCACGCGATCGCCGCGGGCGTTCCCGTGCTGGCCTCGACCGAGGCGTCCGACGACGTCGACGGGCTCGTCGCGCAGGCAGCCGAGATCGGGTTCCCGATCTTCGTCAAGGCGGTCGCCGGCGGCGGCGGACGCGGCATGCGCCGCGTCGAGACCCCCGGCGAGCTGCCGCCCGCGATCGCGGAGGCGATGCGCGAGGCGGGCGCCGCTTTCGGCGACCCCCGCGTCTTCCTCGAGCAGGCCGTCGTCCGCCCCCGTCACATCGAGGTCCAGATCCTCGCCGACGCCACGGGCGAGACGGTGCACCTCTTCGAGCGCGACTGCTCGGTTCAGCGCCGCCACCAGAAGGTCATCGAGATCGCGCCCGCGCCGAACCTCGACGACGAGCTGCGTCAGAAGATCCACCGCGACGCCGTCGCGTTCGCGCGCTCGATCTCCTACGTCAACGCGGGGACCGTCGAGTTCCTCGTCGACACGGCGGGGGAGCGCGCCGGCCAGCACGTCTTCATCGAGATGAACCCGCGCATCCAGGTCGAGCACACGGTCACCGAAGAGGTGACGGATGTCGACCTCGTGCAGTCGCAGATGCGCATCGCCGCGGGGGCCACGCTGCGCGAGCTCGGCCTCGAGCAGAAGGACATCACGCTCCGCGGCGCCGCCCTGCAGTGCCGCATCACGACGGAGGACCCCGCGCAGGGCTTCCGCCCCGACACGGGCCGCATCACGACCTACCGCTCACCCGGTGGCGCCGGCATCCGTCTCGATGGCGGCACGACGGCGGCGGGCTCGCAGATCAGCCCGCACTTCGACTCGATGCTCGCCAAGCTCACGTGCCGCGGCCGTGACTTCCCGGCGGCGGTCGCCCGCGCCAAGCGCGCCCTCGCCGAGTTCCGCATCCGCGGCGTTTCGACCAACATCCCGTTCCTGCGGGCCGTGCTCGAGGACCCCGCCTTCGTCGCGGGCGATCTCAGCACGTCGTTCATCGACGAGCGGCCCGAGCTCCTCACGAGCCACCCCTCGCGCGACCGCGCCACGAAGCTGCTCAACTGGCTCGCCGACGTCACGGTCAACCGCCCGTACGGCGAGAAGCCGCTGTCTGTGTCGCCGGGCAGCAAGCTCCCGGACATCGACCTCACGTCGCCGCCGCCCGCGGGCACGCTCGACCGGCTGCGCGAGCTCGGCCCCGCGGAGTTCGCACGGAGCCTGCGCGCCCAGACCGCGCTCGCCGTCACCGAGACGACCTTCCGCGACGCCCACCAGTCGCTGCTGGCGACGCGCGTGCGCACGCGCGACCTCGTCCGCGTCGGGCCGCACCTCGCGCGCATGACGCCGCAGCTGCTCTCGGTCGAGGCGTGGGGCGGCGCGACGTACGACGTCGCGCTGCGCTTCCTCGCAGAGGACCCGTGGGAGCGCCTCGAGGCCCTGCGCGCGGCGATGCCGAACGTGCCGATCCAGATGCTCCTGCGCGGGCGCAACACCGTCGGCTACACGCCGCGGCCCGTCACCGTGACCGACGCGTTCGTCCGCGAGGCCGCCGCGACCGGCGTCGACATCTTCCGCATCTTCGACGCCCTCAACGACGTCTCCCAGATGCGGCCGGCGATCGAGGCGGTCGTCGGCACCGGCACCGCTGTCGCCGAAGTCGCCATGTGCTACACGGGAGACCTCCTCGACCCCGCCGAGCCGCTGTACACGCTCGACTACTACCTGCGGCTCGCGGAGGAGATCGTCGAGTCCGGCGCGCACATCATCGCGATCAAGGACATGGCGGGGCTCCTGCGCCCCGGCGCGGCTGCGAAGCTCGTGGCGGCGCTGCGCGAGCGCTTCGACCAGCCCGTGCACGTGCACACGCACGACACGGCGGGCGGCCAGCTCGCGACCCTGCTCGCCGCGAGCGCAGCGGGGGCGGATGCTGTCGACGCCGCGGCCGCGCCCCTTGCGGGCACGACGAGCCAGCCGTCGCTGTCGGCTCTCGTCGCGGCGCTCGCGCACACCGAGCGCGACACAGGGCTGGACCTGCAGGCGGTCAGCGACCTCGAGCCGTACTGGGAGGCCGTGCGCCACCTGTACCGGCCGTTCGAGTCGGGGCTCCCGGGCCCCACGGGCCGCGTGTACCACCACGAGATCCCGGGCGGGCAGCTGTCGAATCTGCGTCAGCAGGCGATCGCCCTCGGCCTCGAGGACGACTTCGAGCTCATCGAGGACATGTACGCCGCCGCCGACCGCATCCTCGGCCGGATCCCCAAGGTGACGCCGTCGTCGAAGGTCGTCGGCGACCTCGCGCTCGCGCTCGTCGCGGTGCGGGCCGATCCCGCCGACTTCGAGGCGAACCCGCAGAACTACGACATCCCGGACTCGGTCGTCGGGTTCATGGCGGGTGAGCTGGGTGACCTCCCGGGAGGATGGCCCGAGCCGTTCCGATCGAAGGTGCTCGCGGGCCGCGAGGTGTCCATCGACATCCCCGCACTGACCGAGGCCGAGGAGGAGGGGCTCGCGGGCGACGCGGCGACGCGTCGGCGGACGCTCAACCGGCTGCTCTTCCCCGCGCCGACGAAGCAGTTCGAGGAGACCCGCGAGGCGTACGGCGACCTGTCGGCGCTCGGGACTCCCGACTACCTCTACGGCCTCACGCCGGGCGAGGAGCACGTCGCCGAGATCGATCCGGGCGTGCAGCTCTACGTCGGACTCGAGGCGATCGGCGCCGCGGATGCCAAGGGCATGCGCACCGTCATGACGACGCTCAACGGCCAGCTGCGGCCCGTCTACGTGCGCGACCGCTCGATCAAGGTCGAGACGGTCGCCGCCGAGCGCGCCGACACCTCGAAGCCCGGCCAGGTCGCCGCCCCGTTCTCGGGAGCCGTGACCGTCAAGGTCGAGGTCGGAGACACAGTGACGGCAGGACAGCCGGTGGCCGCGATCGAGGCGATGAAGATGGAGGCCGCCATCACTGCGCCCGTCGACGGCGTCGTGGAGCGGCTCGCCTTCTCGGGCACGCAGCAGGTGGACGCGGGTGACCTTTTGGTCGTCATACGTCCCGCCCAGTAGCCTGGGTGGAGGGGCACGACGCCCGATCCACCCCCTGGAGACCATGCAGTGACGCCCGACCGCAATGAACCGACACCTGACGAACAGCCTGAGAACGGCGTGCTCGCCGACACCGGCGCGATCAACACCGCCGGCTTCGGCATCCTGGACGGTGCGACGGAGCAGGTGAGCGTCGAGTTCCCCGTCGGCGACGAGGACGACATCGACGATGACGACGTCATCGGCGACGAGGTCGAGGTGTTCGACATCCTCCACGGCGACGACCTCTCGTCGAACCTGGAGCCCGAGGCGGCGATCGTCGAGGAGCCGGCCGCAGAAACCTTCGAAGCAGCTGTCCCGGATGTCGTCGACGCAGAGGTCGTGGACGCCGAGGAGATCGTCGACGAGGATCTGGATGACCTCGTCGCCACCGACCCGACCGAGTCGAGTATGGAGGCCGAGATCGTGAGCGAACAGGCAGCATCCGACCGCGACGAGTCGTGGACGGCATACCTTCCCCCCGCGACCCCCGCGAGCCCAGGGACCGACGCCGTGCCGACCACGACGGGTTCGACGCCGGCGACGCGGCGCGAGGCGCACGCCGACACTTCCGAGCGCCTCGAGCGTGCACACGCCGTCGAGCGCGTCGCGCCGACGCGACCCGACGTCGCGCTGACGTCCAAGCGCCTCGGCGAGTTCGAGCCGGGGCGCGAGTCGGCCGACCTCCTGACGGCCGACCGCCTGCTCGACCCGCACCAGGTCGTGCGGCCGGAGCCCGAGGGCGCGTGGCAGCACTTCCTCTACTCGATCAGCGGCCACCGCATCAACCTCGGCGACGGCAAGCGCGCACGCGCCCGCAAGGAGCTCGACCGGCGCATCTCCGCTCCGCTCGGCGTCGGCGCCCGATTCGTGCCCGTCATGTCCCGCAAGGGCGGCGTCGGCAAGACCACGATCACGACGCTCCTCGGCATGGCGCTCGCGGATGCCCGCGACGACCGCGTCATCGCCGTCGACGCCAACCCCGACCGCGGCACCCTCGCCGACCGCATCGCGCACAAGAACGGCAAGACCGTCCGCGACCTCGTCCGCGACCGCGCCGACATCTCGGGCTACGCCGGCATCTCGTCGGTCGTCGCGCGCGACGACACGCGCCTCGACGTCCTGGCATCGGATGCCGACCCCCGCGTGTCCGAGGCGTTCAGCGACCGCGACTATCACGACGTGGCGGCCCTCGCGGCGCACTACTACTCGATCGTCCTTACCGACACCGGGACGGGCATCGTCCACTCCGTCATGCAGGCGACGCTCGAACTCGCCGACCAGCTCGTCATCGTCTCGGGGCTGAGCGTCGACGAGGCGCGCCTCGCGTCCGAGACGCTGACCTGGCTCGAGACGAACGGCTACTCGGAGCAGGTGCGCAACGCCATCGTCGTGCTCAACAGCGCGCGCCCCGGCACGCCGCTCGTGCGCCTCGACGAGCTCGAGACGCACTTCCGCACTCGGGTGCGCTCCGTCGTGCGGGTGCCGTACGACCCGCACATCGGGGCCGGCACCGCCATCACGTTCCGCGACCTGCGTCCCGAGACGCGCCTCGCGGCCCGCGAGCTCGCTGCGAACGTCGTCGAGGGACTGCGCTCGCTCGCGTCGGCGGCCTGACGTGACGGTGGCGGCTTGACATGACTGTAAGGCCCATCCGCCTCTTCGGCGACCCCGTTCTGCGCGCCCCGAGCGCGCCCATCACCGTGATCGACGACGGCGTGCGCGCCCTCGTGCAGGATCTGCTCGACACCGTCGCGCTCCCCGGTCGCGCGGGCGTCGCGGCTCCGCAGATCGGCGTGGGCCTGCGCGCGTTCAGCTACAACATCGACGGCGACATCGGCTACATCCTCAATCCCGAGGTCGTCGAGGTCTCCGGAGAGCTCGGGCCGACGGGAGAGGGATGCCTCTCCGTCCCGGGGCTCTGGCACGATGCGCTGCGGCATCCGCACGCGAAGGTCGTGGGCATGGATCTCGACGGGCAGGAGGTCGTGCTCGAGGGCGACGGTCTGCTTGCGCAGGCTCTGCAGCACGAGACCGATCATCTGGACGGGATGCTGTACCTCCAGCGTCTCTCACCGGAGGACCGCAAGATCGCGATGCGCGAGATCCGCGAGTCGGACTGGCTCTGACATCGAAGCGGCCCCGCGCATCGCGCGGGGCCGCTTCGGTGTCACCGCTCGGTCACCCGCCGAGCGAGACGTTCGTCGTCGAGACGGGGACGTTGTAGAGCTCGTCGATCTCGCCCGCGAAGTCCTCCAGGATGACGTTGCGCTTGATGCTCATCTTCGGCGTGAGATGCCCGCTCGCCTCGGTCCACTCCGTCGGGAGGATCGTGAACTTGCGGATCGACTCGGCGCGCGAGACGGCCTTGTTGGCGTGGTCGATCGCCTTCTGCACCTCGGCGCGGACGGCGCTGTTCTTCGCGGCGTCGGTGAGAGACATGTCGCCGGGCAGCCCGTTGTTGGCGAGCCACGTCGGGAGCATCTCCGGGTCGAGCGTCACGAGCGCCGAGATGAACGGCTTCTGGTCGCCGACGACGACGACCTGACCGACGATCGGGTTGGCGCGGATGGGGTCCTCGAGGGCGGCGGGGGCGACGTTCTTGCCTCCGGCGGTCACGATGATCTCCTTCTTACGGCCCGTGATGCTGAGGAAGCCCTCGTCGTCGAACGAGCCGAGGTCGCCAGTCTTGAACCACTCGCCGTCGAACGTCGCCGCGGTCGCCTCGGGGTTGCGCCAGTACTCCTTGAAGACGTTGATGCCGCGCACCTGGATCTCGCCGTCGTCGGCGAGCCGGATGCCGACGCCGGGGAGGGCGGGGCCGACGGTGCCGATCTTCGACTTCGTCGCGAGGTTCACCGTCGCGGGCGCCGTCGTCTCGGTGAGGCCGTAGCCCTCGAGGATCACGACGCCGAGGCTGTGGAAGAAGTGCCCGAGCCGCGGGCCGAGGGGAGCGGAGCCCGAGACGGCGTACGACACGCGGCCGCCCATGGCCTCGCGCAGCTTGCTGTAGACGAGGCGGTCGAACAGGGCGAACTTGAGCTTCGTGCCGAGCGGGATCTTCTTGCCGTCCTGCTCGAGCTGCGAGTGCTCGACGGCGGTCTTGGCGGCGGAGCGGAAGATCTTGCCCTTTCCGCCCGCTTCGGCCTTCTGCTCGGCAGAGTTGTAGACCTTCTCGAAGACGCGGGGGACCGCGAGCAGGAACGTCGGCTTGAACGAGCCCAGGGCAGGCAGCAGCTGCTTCGTGTCGGGCTGGTGACCTGTCTTGACGCCCGAGTGGACGGCGAGGATCGAGATGAACCGCGCGAAGACGTGCGCCGTCGTGATGAAGAGGAGCGTCGACGCTCCGGGCGCCTCGACGACGTCGGACAGCGCCTTGGCGGCGTTGCGGCTCAGCTCGACGAAGTTGCTGTGCGTCAGGACGCAGCCCTTGGGGCGGCCCGTCGAACCCGACGTGTAGATGAGCGTCGCGATGTCGGCGCCGTTCGCGATGTTGCGGCGCCGCTCGATCTCGTCATCCGAGACCTCCTTGCCCTGCTCGACGAGCTTCGCGAGGTCGCCGCCGTGCATGGTCCAGGTCGACCGGAGGAGCGGCAGCTCCGCACGTGCCTCGTCGAGGCGCGCCGAGTGGTCCGGGCCCTCCGTGATGCATGCGACGGCACCCGAGTCGGTCAGGGCCCACGCGATCTGCGCGGGCGAGCTCGTCTCGTAGATGGGCACCATGACGGCGCCCGCGTAGAAGAGGGCGAAGTCGACGAGGGTCCAGTCGTACGTCGTGCGGGCGATGAAGCCGACCTTGTCACCGGGCTCGACGCCTGCGGCGGCGAAGCCTTTGGCGAGGGCGATGACCTGGCGCTGGAACTCCGCGGCGGTGATGTCGCGCCATCCGTCGCCTTCGGGAACGGCGAAGAGGGCGCGATCCGGTGTCTTCTTCACCCGCTCCACGAGAAGATCTGTGACGTTCGCCTGCGGGTCTGCGGGAACGATCGCGGGGACTTCGAATTGGATCACGGCAACTCCTTCGGTACCGATCTGGGAGGCGGGGGTATGGTCCGAGTCTAAGCGCACGATCCCGCCCGCATCGGTCCGGCACGGGTGTCATGGGGCCGCATGCGGTGGGTGCGCCGCCGATAGACTTCAACGCGCCGTCGCGTCGCGACGCGCGGGAAGGGAGTGCGGTGCTCAAGGTCGGAATCGACATCGGCGGGACGAAGATCGCGGGCGGTGTGGTCGACGACGATGGGCACATCGTCGAGCAGCTCCGCGTCGACACTCCCGTCGACATCGCGGCGCTCGAAGACGCCGTCGTGGACATGGTGCGGCACTTCTCCGACAGCCACGAGGTCACTGCGGTCGGTGTCGCGGCGGCCGGCTTCGTCGACAAGGACGGCGCCGTCATCATCCACGCGCCGAACATCGCCTGGCGCAACGAGCCGCTCAAGGAGAAGCTCGAGGCGCGGCTGAGCACTCCCGTCACGATCGAGAACGACGCGAACGCGGCGGGCTGGGCGGAGTACCGGTTCGGCGGCGGCGCCGGCGTGGACGACATGGTCATGCTTACGCTCGGCACGGGCGTCGGCGGCGCCATCGTGCTCGGCGGCAAGCTCTACCGCGGCGGCCACGGCATCGGCGCCGAGCTCGGCCACATGCGCTTCATCCGCGACGGCCGTCCCTGCGGCTGCGGGCAGAGCGGATGCCTCGAGCAGTACGCGTCGGGCCGGGCACTCCAGCGCGAGGCCAACGAGATCGCGGACGGCGGCGGGATCGGCGAGGCCCTCGCCGCGCACCGTGCGGAGAAGGGCAACATCAGCGGACCGGCCGTGTCGCGGCTCGTCCTGGCCGGAGACCCCGGCGCCGTCGAGGCGCTGAGGCGAGTCGCGACGGCGCTCGGCGAGGCGTGCGGCGGGTTCCAGGCGGTCCTCGACCCGTCGCTCTTCGTCATCGGCGGAGGCGTCGCGCAGCTGGGCGACCTCCTGCTCGAGCCCGTCCGCCTCGCCTACGAGACGGCCCTCCCGGGCTACGGCGACCGGCCGATCGCGGAATTCGCGATCGCCCGGATGGGCAACGACGCCGGCATCATCGGCGCCGCGGACCTCGCCGGAGGCGGCGCGTAGCGTCATACTGCCCATAGGGCGCATCGGAGGCTGTTTCTGGCGATGTTCTACTGGTTCATGAAGTACATCGTGATCGGACCGATCACGAAGGCGATCTGGCGACCCTGGATAGTCGGGCGACGGAACATTCCAGCATCCGGCGGCGCGATCCTGGCGAGCAACCATCTGTCGTTCGTCGACTCGATCTTCCTGCCGCTCATGATCGACCGGCCCGTCTCGTTCCTCGCCAAGAGCGACTACTTCACGGGCAAGGGCATCAAGGGCCGGGCCACCCGCATGTTCTTCAAGATGTCCGGGCAGATCCCGATCGACCGGTCGGGCGGCAAGGCGTCCGAGGCATCCCTCAACACGGGCCTTCAGGTGCTGGGCCGCGGGGATCTCCTCGGAATCTACCCGGAGGGCACGCGCAGCCCCGACGGGAAGCTCTACCGGGGCCGGACGGGCCTGGCCCGGATGGCGCTCGAGGCGCGCGTCCCCGTCGTCCCGGTCGTCATGGTCGACACCGACACGATGCTGCCGATCGGCACGCACTGGCCGCGGATCGTCCGCGTGGGCATCGTGATCGGCGAGCCGCTGGACTTCTCGCGCTTCGAGGGCATGGAGGGCGATCGCTACATCCTCCGCTCCGTGACCGACGAGATCATGGTCGCGCTGCAGCGGATCGGCGAGCAGGAGTACGAGGACGTCTACGCCTCGACCGTGAAGGACCGGCTGCCCAAGAAGCCGCGTCCCGCCCAGGCGTAGCAGGGGACCGGGTGCGGCATCCGCGCCGATAGACTTGCCGGATGCTTCAGCAGCTCGACACCCTCGACCACTGGCGGACTCTGCCCATCAAGCAGCAGCCCGAGTGGTATGACCGGGATGCCGTCGCCGCCGTCTCGGCCGAGATCGCGACGCTGCCGCCGCTCGTGTTCGCGGGCGAGGTCGACCTCCTCCGCGAGCGCCTCGCGCGCGCGGCGGCGGGCAAGGCGTTCCTGCTCCAGGGCGGCGACTGCGCAGAGACGTTCGCGGGTGCGACGGCCGAGCAGATCCGCAACCGCATCAAGACCGTCCTGCAGATGGCGGTCGTGCTGACCTACGGCGCGTCGATGCCCATCGTGAAGATGGGCCGCATGGCGGGCCAGTTCGCCAAGCCGCGATCGAGCGACACCGAGACGCGCGGCGAGGTGACGCTGCCGGCGTACCGCGGCGACATCGTCAACGGCTACGACTTCACCGAGGCATCCCGGCAGCCGGACCCGGCCCGACTGCTGAAGGGCTACCACACGGCCGCGTCGACGATCAATCTGATCCGCGCGTTCACGCAGGGTGGCTTCGCCGACCTCCGCGAGGTGCACTCGTGGAACAAGGGCTTCGCGCAGAACCCCGCCAACCAGCAGTACGAGCGCCTCGCCACCGAGATCGACCGCGCCATCAAGTTCATGGAGGCGGCCGGCGCCGACTTCGACGAGCTCCGCCGCGTCGAGTTCTACACGGGCCACGAGGGTCTGCTGATGGACTACGAGCGCCCCATGACCCGCATCGACTCGCGCACCGGAACGCCGTACAACACGTCGGCGCACTTCGTGTGGATCGGCGAGCGCACGCGCGACCTGGACGGCGCGCACGTCGATTACTTCTCGCGCATCCGCAACCCCATCGGCGTCAAGCTCGGCCCGACGACGTCGCCTGAGACGACGCTCGAGCTGATCGACAAGCTCGACCCCGAGCGCGAGCCGGGACGCCTGACCTTCATCACGCGCATGGGCGCGGGCAGGATCCGCGATGCGCTGCCGCCGCTGCTCCAGGCCGTCAAGGACTCGGGCGCCACTCCGCTGTGGGTCACCGACCCCATGCACGGCAATGGCATCACGACGCCCACGGGCTACAAGACGCGCCGTTTCGACGACGTCGTGGACGAGGTCCGCGGCTTCTTCGAGGCGCACCGCGCGGTCGGCACGTTCCCCGGGGGCATCCACGTCGAGCTCACGGGCGACGACGTGACGGAGTGCCTGGGCGGCTCGGAGCAGATCGACGAGGCGACCCTCGCGACGCGCTACGAGTCCCTGTGCGACCCGCGACTCAACCACATGCAGAGCCTCGAGCTCGCATTCCTCGTCGCCGAGGAGCTCGAGCGCCTCTAACCCCAGATGCGCGAAACTTCACGAATGTCCGCCTCTGGCCCCAGTTGCGTGACATTTGTGAAGTCTCGCGTGGTTCTCCTCTCCTCCCCAGGGAGAGAGCGCACGGTGTGAGGCGCGAGGCCGCGATGATCGCGGGATGCCGCGACTCTCGCCTCTGCCCGATTCGCTCTCGCTCGGCCCCTTCCGCTATGCGGAGGCCGTGGTATCCGGCGTCTCACGCCGAAGGCTTCGCGGTCCTGGACTCGAGCATCCGTTCCACGGTCTCTACGATCCGATGGGTCCGCCAGCGGACGTCATCGAGGCGTGCGAACGGCTCGTTCCTCTCCTGAGTGACGAGCACTGGGTCAGCCACCTCACGGGCGCACGCGCGTGGGGATGCCCGCTGCCCCTTGGATGGACGTCCGACGAGCCGCTTCACATCACCGCCCTGAACGACGCTGTGCCGCTTCGTCGTCCCGGCGTCATCGGCTGGGAGACCGAGGAACGCGACACTCCGCGCGGCATGCTGGGTCTGCTTCCGGTGCTGGCTCCGGCCGACGTCTGGTGTCAGCTCGCGACTCCCGGGGCTACGGGGGTCGATCCGGAGACCGGGCGGAAGTTGATGCTGAGCGCAGATCGGCTTGTTGCGGTCGGCGATTATCTGCTCACGGGCCCCAAGCGGGCGGGCGGAAGAGTTCCCCTCTGCACAGTCCAGGATCTCGTCTCCGCAGTCGCGCGCCGTCGGGGTAAGCGCGGCGCGAAGGCGCTCCGGTTGGCACTCGACCTGATCAGAGCAGGCGCACAATCGCCGAAGGAGACGCAGCTGCGGCTCGACCTCGTCCGGGCTGGTTTGCCTGAGCCTGATGTCCAGGTTCCGATCCTGACCGCTCAAGGACTGCGCCACGCTGATCTCGGCTATCCAGCGGAACGCGTTCTCCTCGAATATCTAGGCGACCATCATCGTTTGGACCGCGCCCAATGGCTCGAGGACCTCACGCGCGTGCAACTCTTCCAGGATGCCGGATACCAGGTCTTCCTCGTCGGCGCCGCGGATCTCGAATCCGGTTGCCGAGCGCTCGCCACACGTGTCCGTCGCGCGCTCAACGGCCGCCACTACGGCTCGTGACTCCGCGAGACTTCACGAATGTGACGCTGGGGCACGCCAGGCGTGACATTTGTGAAGTTTCGCGCACCGGCCGCGCGGGGCGGCGTCAGAGGGCGGCGCGGATGCGCATCGAGACGACGGTGCCCTTGGTGTGCATCGAGTCCGCCTCGGGGTCCTGCGCCTCGACCTCGGTGACCTGGTCGGGGAACAGGTCCCAGCTCGTGTTGTAGTCGAACTGGAAGCCCGCCTCGTCAAGCGCCGCCTTGGCCTGATCGCGCGTCATGCCGACCACGTTCGGCACGGGGAACAGCGGGGGACCGGACGACACGATGAGCGTCACGGCCTCGCCGGGACGCCACGAGCCGCCGCCCTCGCGGTCGGCGATCCGGATGACGAGGCCCACCGCGAGGGACTCGCTCGTCTCGTCGGCGGTGCCGGCGATCTTCAGGCCCTTGGCGTTGAGGGCGGCCGTCGCGTCGCCGACGCTCTGGCCCGCGACATCCGGAACCGGCCCGACCGAGACGGCCAGGACCGCGGAGTCGCCCTCGTGGACGGTGCACCCGGCGCCGCAGTCGATCGCCTCGGCGCCGGAGCGCGGCGTCACGGTCGCACCGATCGTCGTGTTCTCGGCCTGATCGGTGAAGTACTGCTCGTCATCGCCGACGACGACCTTGGCGCCCTGCAGCGCCGCACGGGCCTGATCGGAGGGGAGCCCGTTCAGCTGCGCGATGTCGTGATCCTGCGGGCCCTTCGAGACGAGCACCGTGACGGTCGACTCCTTGTCGACACGCGCGCCCGCGCCCGGCTCGGATCCGACGGTCGTGCCGGCGGCGATGTCGAAGTCGAAGACGTCCTTCTGCGCGGCGACGAGCCCGTCGGCGGCGAGCACACCCTGGGCCTGCTCGAACGTCATGTCCGCGACATCCGGCACCGCGACCTGCGAGCCGGGACCCGACCCGAAGAACCACCCGATGCCGGCGGCGATCAGCGCCAGCACGACGACGAGCGCGAAGAGCCAGCCGCCCCGGCGGGCGCGCCGCTTGGTCGCGGTCCGCAGTCGCGCGGCGTTGTCGACGTCGTCGATCGCGGCCATGGGTCCGGTGATCGCGGCCGGCAGCACCTTCGTGAGCTCGGCCTGCGCGCCGCCTTCGTCGCGGATGACGCTCGTGGGCGCCGTCCGCGCCACCTGCGGCTGGATGCCGAGCTCGTGCTCGATCTCGCGCAGCCGGTCGAGCATCTCGCGCGCATCCGCCGGCCGCTCGTCGGGCGCCTTCTCCGTCGCCCACAGGACGAGCTCGTCCAGCTGCTCGGGCACGCCCGGATTCTTGACGCTCGGCCTCGGCACGGAGTCCGTCGCGTGCTGGAACGCGATCTGCATGGGCTGCTCGCCCTGGTACGGCTGCTCGCCCGCCAGCATCTCGTACAGCATGATGCCCAGCGAGTAGATGTCGCTGCGCGCGTCGGCCGTGCCGCGGGTGACGAGCTCGGGTGCGAGGTACGCGATCGTGCCGAGCAGCTGAGAACCCGTCGCGGTGTTCGCCGTCGTTGCGCGCGCGAGCCCGAAGTCGCCGATCTTGATGCGCCCGTCCTCCGCGAGGAGCACGTTCTCGGGCTTGACGTCGCGGTGCACGATGCCGGCGCGGTGCGCCGCGGCGAGGCCGGAGAGGACAGCATCCATGATCGTGATCGTCTGCGCGATCGTGAGCCGCTTCTGCTCGCGGAGGAGCTCGCGCAGCGTGATGCCCGGCAGGTACTCCATGACGAGGTACGCCATGTCGCCGTCCTGACCCTGGTCGAAGACGTTGACGACGTGCGGATCGGCGAGCCTCGCGGCGGCGCGCGCCTCCTGGATGAACCGGCTCTGGAACACGGTGTCGTCGCTCAGGTGGCCGTGCATGACCTTGAGGGCGATCCGCCGCTCGAGCCGCAAGTCGGTCGCGACGTACACGGTCGCCATGCCGCCGCGCGCGATGCGCGCGCGGACCCGGTATCGGCCGTCGACGAGACGTCCGATCAGCGGGTCGGCCTGCTGACTCGTGCTCACGGCTCAGAGTCTACGGACGAGAGCCCGGGACCCCGCGGAGCGCCTCACCCGCCCGGCGGGCCTGTCTGCGGCTCACCCGTAGGTCGCGAGCCACGTCTTCGCGGCCGTCTCCCACTTGGCGTAGGCGTCCGGGTACGCCGAGATCTGCACGGCCTGCGCGGCCTCGGTGAAGGACAGCTTCTGCCACCCGGGGATGTCGAGGAGCCCGCGCGAGTTCGCGCCGTTGGGGTCGGAGCGCCCGCCGTAGAAGGCGCGTGTCGCGCGGTCGGCGTTGCGGACCTGCTTCTTGGTGCCCCAGCCCGCGCTCGGGCGCTGCTGGAAGAGGCCGAGCGAATCGCGGTCGCCCCAATCGAGGTTGCGCAGCGACGACTCCTGCATCGCGGCGCCGAGTGCGATCGCGATCCCGCGGTCGGGGACGCCGAGCTCGCGCCCGATCCGGATGATCCGCTGCACGTGGGCGATCTGAGTCTCGTCCAGTTGCGGGACGGGCTCCTGCCGCGGCTCGGAGCCGGGCGCGGAGGTCTGTGCCGGCGCCGGCGACGGTGACGGCGTCGAGGCGCCGGGGATGGTGATCTTCTGGCCGGGGTAGATGATCGACGACCAGCCGAGCCCGTTCGCCGCGAAGAGGGCCTTCACGGTCACGCCGTGCTTCCCCGCGATCGCCGTGAGGGTGTCGCCCGCCACGACGACGTGGGTTCCGGATGCTGCCCCCGGCGCAGCGGGAGCGGCCGGGGCAGCGGGTGCCGCAGGCACGCCAGGAGCCGCGGCGGCGGCCTTCCCGGAGATCTTGATCTTCTGGCCCGGGTAGATGATCGACGACCAGCCGAGCCCGTTCGCCGCGAACAGCGCCTGGACGGTGATGCCATGGCGCACCGCGATCGCAGAGAGCGTGTCGCCCTTCTGCACCGTGTACGAACCGGCCGAGGGCGCGGGCGCCGCTGGGGCGGGCTGTGCCGACGGCGCCTTGCCCGTGAGCTTGAGCACCTGGCCGGGCTGGATGATCGAGGCGGACGTCAGTCCGTTGAGGGCGAGGACGTCGGCCGTCCGCAGCCCGTAGCGCATCGCGATGCCGAAAACGGTGTCGCCGCGCTGCACGGTGTGGGTCGCGGGGACCGCGACGGCGGTCCGGACGGCGCGCGGCACGACGGCGCCCGTGACACCCAGCTTGGGCATGAGCGCGGGCCGCATCTCGGCCTCTCGCTCCACGGCGGCCGCCGGCGGTGCGGTCAGCATGAGCGCGATCGATCCCGCAACGGCGGCGGGCACGACAGCCGCGGCTGCCATGGACTTGCGGTCGGTGTGTCGCACGAGTGTCCCCCCTCTGTGACCACCACACCGTGTCACGGAAGTCAATCAGTGTCAACAGGTGATAAAGGAGGTGCCAATGTGATTGATGTGGCTGAAGTCATCTCGAAAGCAGGGCGAGACGCGACCGGCGGCAGGGTGAGATAGTGGCTTGGTGACCGCTGTACCCGCGCCTCGCGTCGAGACCGATTGGCTGACACTTCCCGAACTCGTCGAGGTCCTCGGCGAACCGCTGGGCCGCGTGCGACGGCTGCTGGACGAGTTCCAGCTCGTCGGATCGCGCCGCGACGGCGCTCTCAAAGTCCCCGCGATCTTCATCGTCGACGGCCGGCCGCTCACGTCGCTGCGGGGGACCGTGTTCGTCCTCCACGACGCGGGCTTCGACGACGACGAGGCGATCGACTGGCTGCTCACGGAGGACGACTCGATCGGCGTCGCGCCCATCGAGGCGCTCCTCGCGGGCCGCAAGAGCGAGGTCCGTCGCGTCGCTCAGGCGCTCGCCTGAACCGCCTGCCGGCCTGAGCCGGCCGTCCCGGCGTCAGTTCGCGCGCACTGTCGCGGCGCGCGCGAGCTCCCGCAGGTCGTTGACGGCGGCGTCGCCGAGCCTCGCTCCTGACAGCGCCCGCTCGGCCTCCCGCGCGTAGTCGGCGATGAGCCCCTCGACGCGGTCGAGGGCACCCGTGTCGACGATCGTGCGCTGCAGCCAGGCGATCTGCTCGGGGTCCAGGTCCGGATCCCCGACGAGCTCGTCGACGATCCGGCGGGCCGAGGCATCCAGTCGCTCGCGCGTGTACGCGACGAGCACGGTGCGCTTGCCCTCCCGCAGGTCGTCGCCGGAGGGCTTTCCGGTCTGGGCCTCGTCGCCGAAGACCCCCAGCACGTCGTCGCGCAGCTGGAAGGCCATTCCGAGCGGATGCCCGAACGCCGCGAGGGCCGCCTGCTGCGCGGCATCCGCCCCGGCCAGCGCGGCGCCGATCGCGAGCGGCTGCTGCACGCTGTAGCGGGCCGACTTATAAGAGGCCACGCGCAGCGCCCGCTCCGCGTGGCGATCGTCCGGCTCGGAGAGGAACGCAGACTCCTCGGCGATGTCGAGGAACTGCCCGACGGTCACGTCCCGGCGCATCCTCGCGTACTCGGTCCGCGCGGCGGAGGCGACGGAGGGGGATGCTGTCGCAAGCCCCTGCTCGAGCAGGTCGTCGCTCCACGCGACGAGCAGGTCGCCGAGGAGGATCGCGCCCGAGGTGCCGAACGCCGCGGCGTGGCCGGCCCAGCCGGCGGAGCGATGCGACTCCTCGAGCGCACGGTGGGCGGCGGGGCGGCCGCGACGGGTGTCGGAGTTGTCGATGACGTCGTCGTGGACGAGGGCCGCGACGTGGAAGACCTCGAGCGCCGCCGCCGCCGAGACGAGCTCGTCCGAAAGGTCCGATCGGCCGCCGCCGAACTCCGTGACCGCCCGGTGTCCCGCGATGCAGAAGCGCCCGCGAAGCCGCTTTCCGCCGCTCAGCGCGACGGCTGCAGCCTCGACGAACAGTGCCGCTTCGGACCCCAGCTCGGCTGTCGCGTCGCGCTCACCCGAGATGAAGGTATCCAGTCGCTGGGAAATCGCCGCGACCGGGTCCGCTGAGGGTGACACGGGCCTAGCCTAGTGATCGAGGGCACGCGTACAATCGACGCGTCCGGGACCGCAAGAGGGGGATGCATGCCACTCTCCGAACAGGAGCAGCGACTGCTCGACGAGATGGAACGCCATCTCATGCACAACGACGCCGACGTCGTCAGTGCGCCGCGCGATGGCCGCACCCTGAGCTACCGCAACATCGTCTACGGCACGATCCTCGTGCTGCTGGGCCTCGGCGGACTGATCATCGGCGTCTCGACCGATCTCGTCGTCGTGGGCGTCCTCGGCTTCATCGTGATGCTGGGGGGCGTGGTCCTCGCCGTCACCCCCACGCGCGGACCTGGCCGCATGCCGGCCGATCCGGACAAGCCCGCCAAGACGCGATCGTCGTCGTCGTTCATGGATCGCATGAACGATCGCTGGGACCGTCGGCAGGAAGACCGCTGACCGTCCGCTGATCCACTGAGAGCACCGACCTTCGGGTCGGTGCTTTTTTGTTGCCTGGGAACCGGGGCTGACGCGCGACGTCCGGGGCTGTACACCGGATCGTGGTGCGAATGGGTGGCAAAGTGGAGGTAAGTGGAGTAGCGTGGGGCCACAACCCGTCGGGGGGCCGAACGAAGGGGGGTGATGTGCCGATGCTGTTGGGCACGCACACTCCCAAGCTCGACGAGAAGGGGCGCGTCATCCTCCCCTCGAAGTTCCGGGACGACCTCGGCGGCGGCGTCGTCGTCACCCGGGGCCAGGAGCGCTGCCTCTACGTGTTCAGCACGGTGGAGTTCGAGCGCGTGTACGAGCGGATCCGCGAGGCGCCGCTCACCAACAAGCAGGCCCGCGACTTCCAGCGCATGTTCCTCTCGGGTGCGAGCGCGGAGAAGCCCGACAGCCAGAACCGCGTCACGATCCCGCCGCATCTGCGGACGTACGCGGGGCTCGAGCGCGACCTCGTCGTGACGGGTGTCGGCGCGCATGCGGAGATCTGGAACGCCGACGCGTGGAACGCGTATGCGGAAAGCAACGAAGACAGCTACTCGGAGATGGAGCAGGAGGTGATTCCGGGTCTGTTCTGAGCCCTCGACTGTGACTCCCAGCCGCTCCCGCCCTGGCGCACTTCCCCGGTGCCAGGTCAGAGCGGATGGGGATCAGGGCCGAGGGAGCACTCGGCAGACCCACACATCATGAACCTCCGCGACATCCACACCCCCGTCCTGCTCGAGCGCTGCGTCGAGCTGCTTGCACCTGCCTTCGAGCGCGAGGGCGCCGTCCTCGTCGACGCGACGCTCGGCATGGGCGGGCACTCGGAGGCGCTCCTCGAGCGGTTCCCCGGCATACGTCTCATCGGCGTCGACCGCGACCAGGACGCCCTGCGCATCGCGGCGGAGCGGCTCGCGCCGTTCGGTGACCGCGTGACGCTCGTGCACACGGTGTACGACGGGATCGCCGGCGCAGTCTCCTCCACTGGCCTCCACCACGTCGACGGCATCCTGTTCGACCTCGGGGTCTCGTCCCTCCAGCTCGACGTCGCCGGGCGCGGATTCGCCTATTCGCAGGACGCGCCTCTGGACATGCGCATGGACCAGTCCTCCGGGATGACGGCCGCCGATGTGCTGGCGACCTACAGCGAAGGACAGCTCCGGCGCATCTTCGAGCGCTACGGCGAGGAGAAGCTCGCCGGCCGCTACGCGCGGGCCATCATCGCGGCACGGGCCCAAGCCCCGATCCTGCGGTCGTCGCAGCTCGTCGAGGTGCTCGTCGCTGCGACCCCCTACGCCGCGCAGCGGACGGGCCACCCGGCCAAGCGCGTGTTCCAGGCGCTGCGGATCGAGGTCAACGCCGAGCTCGCGGTGCTCGAGCGCGCCATCCCCGCCGCGATGGACCTGCTGCCCGTCGGCGGTCGGCTCGTCGTCATGTCGTACCAGTCCCTCGAGGACCGCCTGGTCAAGCGGGTGTTCGCGGATGCTGTGGCCTCGACGGCGCCCGCCGGGCTCCCCGTCGAGCTGCCCGAGCACGCACCGCGCTTCCGGCTGCTCGTGAAGGGCGCCGAGCTCGCGTCCGAGGAGGAGATCGCGCGCAACCCGCGGGCGACCCCGGTGCGGCTGCGCGCCGTCGAGCGCGTCAGGGAGGCGGCATGAGCCTCGCAGCACAGACCACGCTCGCGCCGGTCCGGCAGGAGAGCCCGGCGCGCAGGCTCCGGCTCCTCGGCGCGCCGGCCCGCCGACGCCGGCCGAAGGTCATGTACGCGATCGTCGCGGTCGCGGGCGCCGTCGCCATCGGCGCGGCCCAGATGGCGCTGTCGGTCCTGACGACGCAGAGCTCGTACCAGATCGCCGAGCTCACGAGCCAGCAGCGCGAGCTGTCGTGGGAGAAGCAGATGCTCTATGACGACGTCGCGGGGCTCAGCTCGCCGCAGTACCTCGCGGCCAACGCCTCGGCGCTCGGCATGGTGATCAACGAGTCGCCCAGCTACCTGCGGCTCTCAGACGGCGCGATCCTCGGCGCGAGCCAGGTCGCACTCGGAGCCTCCTCGGTCGACGCGATCAACCGCGGCGCCGTGCCCAACGCCCTCATCACCGACACGCCGCTCGTCACCGACCCCGACGCGACGATCCAGGGCCTGCCCCTCGAGGCGCCGCCGGCGGACGAGGCGGCCGCGGACGGCGGGACGCATGCCGTGAACACACCCCCTCCCATCACCGACGGACTCCCGACCCCGACCACGCACTGAGATCATGACCACGAGAAGCACCCGCAGCCCGCGCCGCCGTACCGTGGTCGCCCTCGCCGTCGTCCTCGCGATCCTCGCTGGGTTCATCGTGCGCCTTGTCGACATCCAGGTCGTGAGCGCCCGCGAGCACATCGAGGACTCGCTCGCGACGGCGCTCGGCAGCTCGCGGCCGCTCTACGGCACGCGCGGCTCGATCATCGACGAGACGGGGCAGACGCTGGCGGGCAGCATCCTGCTCTACGACGCGCAGCTGGACCCGTCGAACGTCCGCGACATCACGCGCGAGAACGACGACGGCGAGAAGGAAGAGGTGACCTGGGCGCAGATGGCGGCCGAGATCGGCGAGATCACGGGCCAGACGGCCGAAGAGATCCAGGCCGTCGTCGACGACGCGCTCGCCTCCGACCCCGACTCGCAGTACGCCCAGCTCAAGCGGGGCCTGTCGACCGAGCAGTACCGCGACCTCGCAGCGCTCGGCATCCCGTTCCTCTACTTCGACCCGCACCCGTCGCGGATGTACCCGGACGGCGCCGTGGCGGGCAACCTCGTGGGATACATGGGCTCGGACGGCGCGGCGCTCGGCGGGCTCGAGCAGCGTGAGAACGACTGCCTCACGGCCACCGACGGCAAGATGACCTACGAGAAGGGCAAGGACGGTGTAGTGATCCCCGGCACCGAGGTCGAGACCCCGGCCGTCGACGGCGGGACGCTCCAGCTCACGATCAACCGCGACCTCCAGTGGTACCTGCAGCAGCTAATCGCCGAGCAGGTGCAGGACATGGGGGCACTCTCCGGCACGATCACCGTCGTCGAGGCCAAGACGGGCAAGATCCGCGCCGCGGCGGACTACCCGACGGTCGACCCCAACGACGTGGGGGCGTCCGACCCGGACGACCGCGGCAGCCGCATCTTCCTCAACTCGTTCGAGCCGGGCTCGACGTTCAAGCCGCTCACCGCCGCGACCTTGATCGACGCGGGCGGGCAGACGCCCACGTCGACCGTGAACGCCTCGTCGCGGGAGTCCTTCCCCAACGGCGCGCGCGTCGGCGACGCGTTCCAGCATCCCGCCTACGAGTACACGCTCGCGGGCGTGCTCATCGACTCGTCGAACGTCGGCATCTCGAAGTTCGCCGAGCGGGTGAGCGCCCAGACGCGGTACGACTACCTCAAGAAGTTCGGAATCGGCGACGGAAGCGAGATCGACTTCTACGGCCAGCCGACGGGCTACCTGCCGACACCGGAGAACTGGGACAACCAGAGCTACTACAACATCGCCTTCGGACAGGGCGTCTCGACGACGATCCCCGAACTCGTCGGTGCGTACCAGGCGATCGCGAACGACGGCCTCAAGGTCCCGCTGTCGCTCATCCAGTCGTGCACGAACTCCGACGGGACGGTCGTCGAGCCCGAGCAGGGCGCGACGTCGCAGGTCGTGAAGGAATCCACGGCGGTCGCGGTGCAGCAGATGATGGAGAACGTGGCGCTGCAGAGCACGCTCGCGCCGCAGATCGCCGTCCCCGGCTACAACGTCGCCGACAAGACGGGAACCGGTGAGAAGACCGACGGCAACGGCCACTACAAGAGCGGCGTGTACTTCACGACGATGATCGGGTTCGCACCGGCGGAGGACCCGCAGTACGTCGTCGCGGTCACCCTCGACGAGCCGACTCGGATAAAGTCGTCGGGTGCCAACGCCTCCGCGTGGCAGAAGGCGATGACGCAGGTGCTCAAGACGTACCGCGTCATGCCCTCCACCGTGGAGCCGACGCTGCTCCCCAAGTTCGGCTGACCAGCGCCCGACCGGCCTCGAAGACATGATCGACCTCACACTCTCTCAGCTTGCACACGCCGTCTCGGGCGAGCTCCGGCTCGCCGAAGGAGACACCGCCGACACCGTCGTCTCGGGGGTCGTCGACACCGACTCGCGGCTCATGGAGCCGGGCGGCATCTTCGCCGCCAAGCCCGGCGAGGTCACCGACGGGCACCTGTTCGTCGACGCCGCGGTCGAGCGCGGCGCCGTCCTCGCGCTCGTCGAGCGGCCGGTCGAGAGCGCCGTCACGCAGATCGTCGTGACCGACGTCGTCGCGGCCCTCGCCGACCTCGCCCGCGAGGTCGTCGCGCGCGTGCGGGCGGGAGGCGACCTGCGGGTCGTCGGCATCACCGGCTCGAACGGCAAGACGACGACGAAGAACCTCCTGGCCCGGATCCTCGAGGGCGAGGGCGAGACGGTCTCGCCCCGCGCCTCCTTCAACAACGAGGTCGGCGCGCCCCTGACGATGTTGCGCGTGACGCACTCCACGCGATTCCTCGTGAGCGAGTTCGGCGCGAGCGGCCCCGGCGAGATCGCCCGACTCGCGGGCCTCGTCGATCCCGACGTCGGGGTCGTCCTCATGGTCGGCATGGCGCACGCCGGCGGCTTCGGCGGCATCGAGGCGACGCTCGCCGCGAAGTCCGAGCTCGTGCGGGCGCTCCGACCCGGAGGCATCGCCGTCCTCAACGCCGACGACGCGCGCGTCGCGTCCATGGCCTCCATCGCGAACGAACGGGATGCTGCCATCCGCTGGTTCGGACGCGGAGAGCGCGCCGCGGATGTGCGCGCGGACGACGTCGAGGTGACAGCATCCGGAACCCGCTCGATCGTGACGGCGGACGGCGTGAGCGCGGCGCTCCACCTCCGCGTCCTCGGCGAGCACCACGTCATGAACGCCCTCGCCGCGATCGCCGCCGCGACGGCGCTGGGCGTCCCGCTCGAGACGTGCGTCGAGCGGCTCGAGACCGTCGACATCGCGGAGCGCTGGCGCATGCAGCCGCTCGGCTCCGACAGCATCCGGATCATCAACGACGCGTACAACGCGAGCCCCGACTCCATGTCGGCGGCGCTTCGCACGCTCGCGCAGATCACGGGACCGGGGGAGCGCACCGTCGCCGTCCTCGGCGCCATGAGCGAGCTGGGGGAGTACGCCGAAGAGGAGCATGACCGCGTAGGCCTGCTCGCCGTGCGCCTGGGCATCCAGCGGATCGTCGTCGTCGGCCCCGACGCGCGCCGCATGTTCCTCGAGGCGATCGCCCAGGGCTCGTGGGACGGCGAGGCCGTCTTCTTCGCGACGGCCGACGAGGCGTTCGACTACCTACTGACGGAACTGCGCGACGGCGACCGGGTCCTCGTGAAGTCGTCCAACTCGGCGGGCCTGCGGTTCCTCGGAGATCGTCTGGGAGAATCCTTCTCGTGAGATCACTCCTTACCGCGGCGGCGATCTCGCTGGCATTCACCCTCTTCCTGACGCCCGTCTTCCTGCGGCTGTTCCGCCGGTGGGGCTGGGGGCAGATCATCCGCACGCCCGAGGACGGGAACATCCCGCCCCATGAGGCCAAGCGCGGCACGCCCACGATGGGCGGCGTCATCTTCATCCTCGGCACGCTCGTCGGGTACTTCATCGGCACCTACGCCGGCAACTTCCCGCCCACGATCTCGGGCCTGCTGGTCCTGTGGATGATGGTGGGGTTCGGCGTCGTCGGATTCATCGACGACTACATGAAGGTCCACCGCCAGCGCAGCCTCGGCCTCACGGGCTGGCGCAAGGTGCTCGGGCAGGTCATCGTGATCGTGCCGTGGGCCATCGTGTCGCTGAACTTCCCGAACCCGGCGGGGCAGACGCCCGCGTCGCCCTACGTCTCGTTCTTCCGCGACATCCCCGTCCTGTCGTTCATGGCGCTCGGCCTGATCGTCGGCTGGATCCTGTACATCCTGTGGGTGACGTTCATCGGCGTCGCGTGGTCGAACAGCACGAACGTGACGGACGGCCTCGACGGCCTCGCGGCGGGATCCGGCATCTTCACCGTCGCCGCCATGAGCCTCATCACGTTCTGGCAGTTCCAGCAGCGGTGCGACTCGTCCGACCTCGTCGCGAGCTTCCAGACGGCGTGCTACGGCACCCGCAACCCGCTCGATCTCACGATCGTCGCCGCGGCGTTCGTCGGGGCTCTCGTCGGATTCCTGTGGTGGAACGCGCCGAAGGCGCAGGTCTTCATGGGCGACGTCGGCTCGATGGCGATCGGCGGCGTCATCGCGGCGATGTCGATCCTGTCGCGCACCGAGATCCTCGCCGTCATCGTCGCGGGCGTCTTCATCATCGGCCCCGGCTCGGTGATCCTGCAGCGGTACTACTTCAAGCTCACGCGCGGAAAGCGCCTGTTCCTCATGAGCCCCTTCCACCACCACCTCGAGATGCGCGGCTGGCCGGAGACGACGATCGTCGTCCGGATGTGGATCATCGCGGGGATGCTGGCCGTCACAGGCGTCGGCGCGTTCTACGTCGAATGGCTCGCACGAACATGACCTCTCGCTTGGATGCCCTCACCAGCTGGAACGCGGACTGGAAGGGCCTGCGCGCCGCCGTGCTCGGCCTGTCCGTCACGGGCTTCTCCGTCGCCGACACGCTCGCCGAGCTCGGCGCCGACGTCCTCGTCGTGACCGAGAAGGCCGACGAGGAGTACGAGCGTCTTCTCCCCGTCATCGGCGCGCGGCTGTGGACGGGCCCGCTCGACACGGTTCCGGGCGAGCTCGCCGACTTCGCCCCCGACGTCGTCATCGCCTCGCCCGGCTTCGCGCCGGGGCATCCCGTCATCTCGTGGGTGCAGGAGTCGGGCATCGCCCTGTGGGGCGATGTCGAGCTCGCGTGGCGCGTGCGCGACAAGGTCGTCCGCGCCGACGGCACCCCGGCCGACTGGATCCTCATCACGGGGACCAACGGCAAGACCACGACGACGCGCCTGACCGCGACGATGCTCGTCGAGGGCGGCCTCCGCGCCGCGCCCGTCGGCAACATCGGCACCCCCGTCCTGGACGCCGTCCGCGACCCCGCCGGCTTCGACGCGCTCGTCGTCGAGCTGTCGAGCCACCAGCTCTGGTACCTCGGGCTGCAGAGCGGGCCGGATCCCGTCTCGCCGCACGCGAGCGCGTGCCTCAATCTCGCCGACGACCATCTCGAATGGCACGGGTCGGCCGACGCCTACCGCGACGCGAAGGCCCACGTCTACGACCACACGCGCGTCGCGTGCGTGTACAACAAGGCCGACGAGGCGACGATGCGGATGGTCGAGGATGCCGAGGTCGTCGAGGGCGCGCGCGCCATCGGCTTCGACCTCGGCGTGCCAGGACCCAGCGACCTCGGCGTCATCGAGGGGATCCTCGTCGATCGCGCCTTCCTCGAGGACCGCCGCACGAGCGCGCTCGAGCTCACGACCGTCCAGGAGCTCGCGCAGGCGGGCCTCGCGGCGCCGCACATCGTCGCGAACGTCCTCGCCGCGAGCGCCCTCGCGCGCTCGCTCGAGGTCCCTCCCGCCGCCATCCGCGATGCGCTGCGCGGCTTCCGCCTCGACCCGCACCGCATCGAGGTCGTCGCCGTCGTCGAGGGCGTCACGTGGGTCGACGATTCGAAGGCGACGAACCCGCATGCCGCGGCATCCTCCCTCGCCGCCTACCCCGGCGCCGTGTGGGTCGTCGGCGGCCTCCTCAAGGGCGTCGACATCTCCGAGCTCGTCGCCGGACGCGGAACGGCGGCCAAGGCGGCGATCGTCATCGGTGCGGAACGGGATGCCGTCATCACCGCGTTCTCGCGACACGCGCCCGGGGTGCCCGTGTTCGAAGTCGAGGCCGATGAGACTGAACAGGTCATGACGCGGGTCGTCGAACTGGCCGCAGGCATCGCGCGTGACGGGGACGTCGTTCTTCTCGCCCCCGCCGCCGCATCCTTCGACCAGTTCTCGTCCTACGCAGACCGGGGCCGGAAGTTTGCGGCCGCCGTGAGGGAGAGGTTCGCGAGGGGGGCCCATGGCGAGCACGACGACGACGCCGACCCGACCGCGGACGGCGCCTGAGCCGGCGACGGCGGCTTCGCCCAAGCGCGGCCTCGCGGCGCGCGTCAATCTCGGCAAGGTCTTCTCGCCCGTGCCGGTCGAGTTCCTCCTGATCGCCTCGACGGCGCTCCTGCTGACGGGGTTCGGGCTCGTCATGATCCTGTCCGCCACCTCGGCGACGACGACGGCCGAAGGACAGGCGCCGTACGAGGACGTCCTCAAGCAGGCGACCTTCGCCGTGCTCGGCATCCCGCTCATGTTCATCGCGAGCCGGCTGCCAATCGCGTTCTGGCGCAAGATCGCGTGGCCCGCGCTCATCCTGGCGCTCGCGCTGCAGCTGCTCGTCTTCACGCCGCTGGGCGTCGAGGCGTACGGCAATCGCAACTGGATCATGATCGGCGGCGTCCAGGCGCAGCCGTCCGAGTTCCTCAAGCTCGCCCTCGCGCTGTGGATCGGCTTCATCCTCTACCGCAAGCGCACGCTCCTGGGGTCCTGGACGCACGTCTTCATCCCGCTCGTGCCGGTCACGGTGCTCGTGCTGGCGGCCGTCATGGCCGGTGACGACATGGGCACCGCGATGGTCATCGCGATCACGGCGCTCGGCGCGCTCTTCTTCTCCGGCGTCAAGCTTCGGATCTTCATCCTCCCGGCGATCCTGGGCCTCATCGGCGCGGCCGTCTTCGCCGCGATGAGCCCCAACCGCGTGCGCCGCATCATGAGCTTCCTCGACACGAACTGCCTCGCGGACTACTTCGACTCGTGCTACCAGCCGCTGCACGGCATCTGGGGTCTCGCGGGCGGCGGGATCTTCGGACTGGGCCTTGGCAACTCGAAGGAGAAGTACGACTGGCTGCCCGCGGCCGCGAACGACTACATCTTCGCGATCGTCGGCGAGGAGCTCGGCCTCATCGGCTGCATCGTCGTGCTGGGCCTGTTCGCGCTCTTCGCGATCGGCGCGCTGCACATCGTCCGCAAGACCCACGACCCCTTCGTGCGGATCGTCGCGGGCGCCATCACGGTGTGGATCGTCGGTCAGGCGCTCATCAACATCGGCGTCGTGCTGCGAGTCTTCCCCGTGCTCGGCGTGCCGCTGCCGTTCATGTCGCAGGGCGGCACCTCGCTGCTGTCCGTGCTCGTCGCCGGCGGCGTCCTGCTGTCCTTCGCGCGGTCGCTGCCCGAATCCGCGCACATGCGACCGGTGCGGATGCCGCGCCCGGCGCGTGCGAAGATTCCGGGGTGACCTAACACGGAGTCCGCGCACATGCGCCCGGTGCGGATGCCGCGCCCGGCGCGTGCGAAGATTCCGAGGTGACGAACGCGCCCGACGCCGCCTCGAACCCCCGCACGTACCTCCTGGCAGGAGGCGGCACGGCCGGCCACGTCAATCCGCTCCTCGCCGTCGCCGACGCCCTCCGGGAGCGCGAGCCCGACGCCGAGGTCCTCGTGCTCGGCACGCGCGAAGGGCTCGAGGCGCGCCTCGTGCCCCTGCGCGGCTACGAGCTGCTCTTCGTCGACAAGGTGCCGTTCCCGCGTCGGCCGAACCGCGCCGCCGCGGCGTTCCCGGCGCGCTTCCGCCGCGCCGTCGGCCAGGTGCGCGAGCACCTCGGCACGCGCGGAGTCGACGTCGTCGTCGGGTTCGGCGGCTACGCCTCGGCGCCCGCCTATGTCGCGGCGAGCCGTGCCCGCGTCCCGTTCGTCGTGCACGAGGCGAACGCGCGGCCGGGCCTGGCCAACGTCCTGGGCGCGCGCCGCGCAGCCGGGACGGGCGTCGCGTTCGAGGGCACGCCGCTCAAGCGCAGCACGGTGGTCGGGATGCCGCTCCGCCGCGAGATCGTGACGCTCGACCGCGACGCGCTGCGCGCCGAGGCGGCGGAGCACTTCGGGCTCGACCCCGCCCGGCCGACACTCCTCGTCTTCGGCGGATCCCTCGGCGCACAGCGCCTCAACGACGCGTTCGGCGGGGCGTGGCAGGACGTCCTCGACGCGGGATGGCAGCTCCTGCACGTGACGGGCGAGAAGTCCGAGCTCGCCGACCCGGAAGCGGCCGGCTACGCGCTGCGGCGCTATGTCGACCGGATGGACCTCGCCTTCGCCCTCGCCGAGCTCATCGTGTCGCGGTCGGGTGCCGCCACCGTCAGCGAGGTCAGCGCCCTCGGCATCCCCGCCGTGTACGTGCCGTACGCCGTGGGCAACGGCGAGCAGGCGCTCAACGCGGGATCGGCCGTCCGTGCGGGTGCGGCTCTCCTCATCCCCGACGACGAGTTCACCGCCGACCGCGTCCGCAGCGACATCGTGCCGCTCCTCGGCGACGAGACGCGCCTCGCGGCGATGCGCATCGCCGCAGAGACCGTCGGCACCCGCACGGGCACCGAGAACGTCGTCGCGATGATCGACGCCGCGCTCGCGGGCTGAGACGATCGGTCGCGCGTCGACACTCTCAGGTCGAGGGCTCGAGGAGGAGTCATGAACGCGATCCGCATTCCGCTCGCCGTCGCTGCGATCGTCGCGATGGCGGGATCGACCGGCTGCACGCCGGCCGCACAGGCGACGGACGGTCCGGCCGAGTTCCAGAGCCGCGCACAGCTGCCGTCCTGCGGCACCGTCGAGCTCGACCAGGGGGACAGCATCCCGTCCGACGCGCTCGACTGCGTCGCGGATGCCGGCGACGACGGCGCCGAGCTCGTCGTCGTCGCCCCGACGGTCGAGGGAGACCCCATCACGACCTACTACCGCATCCTGCCGCAGGGCGGGTGGGAGGTCTTCACCGACATGTCGGAGGACAGCTTCGGCGGGGGCTGGTCGCACGCCCTATGCCCCGACGCCGTCTCGATGGACGACATGGGCACCTGCACCGACGAGCCGATGGAGTGAGGCTCGGGCGCGCGGAGGGCCTGCGCACCTGCTCGGGAACCCCAACCTAGACTTGTCGGGTCATGATCAGACCCGACCTGAGCCTCCCCATTCCCGAGACCATCGAAGCCGCGCATTTCATCGGAATCGGCGGCTCGGGCATGTCGGGCCTGGCCCGCATGTTCCTCGAGCGCGGCATCCGCGTGTCCGGCTCCGACCGCGCCGACAGCCAGGCGCTGCGCGATCTCGCTGCGCTCGGCGCGCGCGTCCATGTCGGTCACGACGCCGCGAACCTCGGCGACGCCGACACCGTGATCCACACGGGCGCCATCTGGCCAGAGAACCCCGAGTTCGTGACGGCCAAGGAGCGGGGGATGCCGGTCATCCACCGCTCGCAGGCCCTCTACTGGCTCATCGGCGGCCGGCGGCTCGTGTCGGTCGCCGGCGCCCACGGCAAGACGACCTCGACGGGGATGATCGTCACGGCGCTGCAGTCGCTCCGCGCCGACCCGAGCTTCGTGAGCGGCGGCGTCATCGCCCAGCTCGGCGTGTCGAGCGGAACGGGCGCGGACGAGCTCTTCGTCATCGAGGCCGACGAGTCGGACGGCACGTTCCTGCTGTACGACACGTCGATCGCCCTCATCACGAACGTCGACCCCGACCACCTCGATCACTGGGGCAGTGACGAGGCGTTCTACGCCGGCTTCGCGACCTTCGCGAACGAGGCGCGCGAGGCCGTCGTCATCTCGGCGGACGACCCCGGCGCGCTCCGCGTCGCGTCGAGCCTCACGCATCCGAACGTCTTGACATTCGGGACGTCGGATGCCGCAGACGTCCGCGTCGGCGACATCCGCACCGAAGGCCCCGTCTCGTTCACGCTGACCTATCGCGGCGAGACGGCCGCGGGCCGGCTCCTCGTGCCGGGAGAGCACAACGCGGTCAACGCCGCGGGCGCCGTCGCGGTGCTCCTGACTCTCGGGTTCGCGCTCGAGCCCGCCGTCCGCGCCGTCGAGGGCTTCTCCGGCACGGTGCGCCGCTTCGAGCTGCACGGCGTGGAGCGCGGCGTGAGCGTCTTCGACGACTACGCGCACCACCCGACCGAGGTCGCCGCGGCGCTGAGCGCCGCACGCACCGTCGTCGGCGCGGGACGCATCATCGCCGTCCACCAGCCGCACACGTACTCCCGCACGCAGCACATGTTCCGCGAGTTCGCCGAGGTGCTCGAGCAGCAGGCCGACCACACGATCGTGCTCGACGTGTACGGGGCGCGCGAGGATCCCGTCCCGGGCGTCACGGGTGAGCTCGTCAGCGGCGCGTTCCACGACGCCTCGCACGTCCACTACGTCGCGGACTGGCAGGCCGCCGCCGACTACACCGCCTCCGTCGCGCGCGACGGCGACTTCGTCGTGACCCTGGGATGCGGCGACGTCTACCGGATCATCCCGCAGGTGCTCGACGCGCTCGCGCGGACGGCGCCGGGGGAGTAGCCGCGTGCGTCGGCCCTCTCCGCTTCCGCCGCCGGCCCGCCCGGCCGCCGCGGACGAGCGCGAGAAGGAGCGGGAGCCGGAGGGCGAGCCTGAGCGGCCCGCCCCCGAGGGCGTCGAGGTCGCGCCGAGCGTCATCGTCTCGCCGCCCGACCAGGAGTCGCTCGCGCCCGTCATCCCGATGGTCACGCCTCCCGAGGAAGACGATGACCCCGTCCGCCTCCGTGACGTGTGGAGCGCCGCCCGCGCCCGCCGCCGCGCTCTTCGCGCGGAGGTGCGCCGCTTCACGGTGCGCCAGCGACGTCGGCGGATGCTGTGGCTCGGGGTCGCGGCATCCGTCCTGCTCCTCGTCCTCACGACGCTCGCGGCGGCGTACAGCCCGCTCTTCGGCGTCGAGCGCGTGACGGTCGTCGGGACCTCGCTCCTGGATCCCGCCGCCGTCGAGGACGCCCTCGCGGATCAGGTCGGCACGCCGCTGCCGCTCGTCGACGAGAGCGCCGTCAAGGCCGCGCTCATCGCGTTCCCGCTCGTCCAGTCGTACTCGCTCGAGGCGCGTCCGCCGCACGAGCTCGTCGTGCGCATCGTCGAGCGGCTCCCGATCGGACTCGTCCGGTCACGCGCGGGCTACACGCTCGTCGATGCCGCGGGCGTGGCCCTCTCGACGACCGAGACGCCCGCGCCGGGCCGGCCGCTCCTCACGATCTCGGGCGGCACGGACTCGCCGGCCTTCGAGGCGGTCGGACAGGTCATGCGGACGCTCCCGGCGTCCATCCGCGATCAGGTGACCGCGATCTCGGCGAGCACCGCCGACGACGTGACCCTGACCCTCGGCGGCTCGAACTGCGACGTCGTGTGGGGGAGCGCGGAGGACTCCGCCATGAAGGCCCTCGTGCTCGAGAAGGTCATGAAGCAGCGCCCTCCCGAGACGGTCAGCGCGTACGACGTCTCGTCGCCGCACGCCGTCGTCGTGCGCTGACCCGAAGCGGATCACCCCGTCGACCGGACGGATGTCGATCGCGATGTCGCGACACGCCCAAGCGGCTCCGCGTGCGGCGGGGGCTCCCGCTTACCTTCGAAATCAGGAATTGCATACCGGGCAATTCTTTATACCTCTACTAGAGGTTGAAGGTTTCGGGGTTCGGGAAAGACGGAGGCCGGCATGAGCCAGAACCAGAACTACCTCGCCGTGATCAAGGTCGTCGGTGTCGGCGGCGGTGGAGTCAACGCGGTCAACCGCATGATCGACCTCGGCCTGCGCGGAGTGGAGTTCATCGCGATCAACACCGACGCGCAGGCGCTCCTCATGAGCGACGCCGACGTCAAGCTCGACGTGGGCCGCGAGCTCACTCGCGGGCTCGGCGCGGGCGCCGATCCCGAAGTGGGTCGCCGTGCCGCGGAGGACCACGCGGAGGAGATCGAAGAGGCCCTGCGCGGCGCCGACATGGTCTTCGTCACGGCGGGCGAGGGAGGTGGAACCGGCACGGGCGGCGCGCCCGTCGTCGCGAAGATCGCGAAGTCGATCGGCGCACTGACCATCGGTGTCGTCACGAAGCCCTTCTCGTTCGAGGGCCGCCGCCGCCAGCAGCAGGCAGAGACGGGCGTCGCACGCCTCAAGGAAGAGGTCGACACCCTCATCGTCGTGCCGAACGACCGCCTCCTCGAGATCAGCGATCGCGGCATCTCGATGATCGAGGCGTTCGCGACGGCCGACCAGGTGCTCCTCGCCGGTGTCCAGGGCATCACGGACCTCATCACGACGCCGGGTCTCATCAACCTCGACTTCGCCGACGTCAAGTCCGTCATGCAGGGCGCAGGCTCGGCACTCATGGGCATCGGCTCGGCGCGTGGCGCCGACCGGGCGATCAAGGCCGCGGAGCTCGCCGTCGAATCGCCGCTCCTCGAAGCCTCGATCGAAGGCGCGCACGGCGTCCTGCTGTCGATCCAGGGCGGGTCGAACCTCGGCATCTTCGAGATCAATGACGCGGCGCAGCTCGTCAAGGAGGCCGCGCACCCCGAGGCGAACATCATCTTCGGAACCGTCATCGACGACACGCTCGGCGACGAGGTGCGGGTCACCGTCATCGCGGCGGGCTTCGACGGCGGCGAACCGCAGGCGCGCCTGGAGCCCATCACGACGGCGCGCGTCGTCCCCGTGGCGCCCGCGCTGCCGACGACGTCCGCCGAGGAGGTCGTGAAGGAGCTCGACCGCGAGCCGGTGTCGGTGAGCGTCTCGACCGATTCGGGTTTCGACTCGACGTTCGGGGACGATGATCTCGACATCCCCGACTTCCTGAAGTAACCACGCGACGTGACCGACCTCGCCGACCGTCTCGCCGAGGTCGACGCCCGGATCGCGGACGCCGCACACGCGGCGGGCCGCGATCCGCGTGCGCTGACCAGGATCGTCGTGACGAAGTTCCACCCCGCGTCGCTCGTCGACGAGCTGTACGAGCTCGGCGTGCGCGACCTCGGCGAGAACCGGCAGCAGGAGCTCACCGCGAAGGCCCGCGAAGTCGGCCCCCGCGAGGGACTCGCGTGGCACTACATCGGTCAGGCGCAGACCAACAAGGCGCGGGCGATCCGGGCTGCGGCATCCGTCGTCCACTCGGTCGATCGCGCACGCCTCGCCGACGCGCTCGACGCGGCAGGGGAGGGGATGCCGCTCCTCGACGTCCTGCTGCAGGTGAACCTCACGGAGGACCCCGGTCGCGGCGGCGTCGCGCCCGACGACGTCGAGCGGCTCGCGGAGCACGTCGCGTCGTGCGCGACCCTGCGCGTGCGCGGCGTCATGGGCGTCGCGCCGCTGGACGAGCCGCCCGGCCCCGCCTTCGAGCGCCTCGCCGAGAGCGGGGCGCGCGTGCGCCTCTTTGCGCCGGAAGCGACCTGGATCTCGGCCGGGATGACGGCGGATTTCGCCGAGGCGATCGCCGCGGGTGCGACACACCTGCGCATCGGCTCTGCAATCACAGGACCGAGGCCTCCCCGAGGCTAGCCTCGGTAGAGACGAGCAAGACGGCGAGCCCACACGGAGGATGCGATGTCGAACCCGCTCAAGAAGACCATGGTGTATCTCGGCCTCGCCGACGAGGAAGAGGTCTACGAGGACCCTTCGACGAGCTCAGGAGGCCCCCAGCCGTCGAGCCGAAAGGCGGTGCAGCCGGTGGAGAAGCCCGCGGCGCCCGTGACCCCCCTGCATCGACCCGCCGTCGTGCGCCAGCCCGCGCCGGCCGCGATCAGCGAGATCCTGACGGTGCACCCCAAGCAGTACCGCGACGCGCAGGTGATCGCCGAGAACTTCCGTGACGGCATCCCCGTCATCATCAACCTCTCGCAGATGAGCGACGCCGACGCGCGGCGCCTGATCGACTTCGCGAGCGGACTCTCGCTCGGCCTCTACGGCCGGATCGAGCGGGTGACGAGCAAGGTGTTCCTGCTCTCGCCCGAGAGCGTCAACGTCTCCGGCGACGGCTCGGTGGCGCAGCCCGACGCCGAGTCGGTCCCGTTCGCGCCGTAGCACCGTGGACGCCGTCCGCGTCATCGCGGGGGTTCTCAACGCCCTCCTGCTCGTCTACGTCCTGTTCCTCCTCGTGAGGCTCATCCTCGACTGGATCCCGTTCTTCAACCGGGAATGGCGTCCACGGGGTGCGGGTCTCGTCGCAGCCGAGGTCGTGTACACCGTCACCGACCCTCCGCTGAAGCTCTTCCGCCGTCTCATCCCGCCCCTGCGCGTCGGTCAGATCGCCCTCGACTTCGGCTTCGCGATCACGATGCTGCTGTGTCTCGTCCTGCTTTCGATCACCCGTTCGATCGCCGGCTGACGAACTTCCGCGCCGACCTGCGAGACCGTTTCGAACCGGGTCGCGCGACCTCGCACCTCCAAAGTGCGGCGACTATGCTTTCCTGGGACGGTCCGCCCGCCCCAGGGGCGAACCGCTCCGAAAGCCGGCGACCTGAGCGCTCGAAAGAGGAATCACAATGGCATTGACCCCCGATGACGTCGTCACCAAGCAGTTCCAGCACGTCCGGTTCAAGGAGGGCTTCGACCCGGACGAGGTCGACGACTTCCTGGACGAGATCGTCGTCGAGTGGCGCAAGACCATCGCGGAGAACGAAGAGCTGAAGGCCCGGGTCGCCGAACTCGAGTCCGGCGCCGCGCCCGCCGCAGCCGCCCCCGCACCCGCTCCTGCGCCCGTCGCAGAGGCCCCCGCCCCCGCCCCCGCCGGTGCTCCGCCCGCCGCGGCCAGCGCGGGCATCATCGAGCTCGCCCAGCGCCTGCACGACGAGCACGTCGCCGAGGGCCGCGCCAAGCGCGACCAGCTCGTCGCCGACGCCCAGGCGCAGGCTGCATCGATCGTGGCCGACGCCGAGGCCAAGGGCCGCGACGAGCTCGCGCGCCTCGAGCGCGAGCGCGCGACCCTCGAGGGCCGCATCACCGAGCTGCGCAACTTCGAGCGCGACTACCGTCAGCAGCTGCGCACCTACATCGAAGGCCACCTGCGCGACCTCGAGACGACGGCGAACGCCTCCGGCCCCGCGCCGGTGTCGGCCATCGGTCTCTAGGCCCAGCCTTTGACAGGCCGAGCCCCCCTTCGTCAGGCGGAGGCCGGCATCATCATCGCGACACTCGCGGTGCTGGTGCTGGCCGCCGACCAGTTCACCAAGTACCTCGCGATCGAGAACCTGCCGCCCGAGGAGCCGGTCCACGTCATCGGGGACTTCCTGATCTTCTATCTCATCCGCAACCCCGGGGCCGCGTTCTCGATGGGTGAGGGCGTCACCTGGATCTTCACGATCGCCCTCGCGGTCGTCGCGGCCATCATCGTCTGGCTCGCCGCGACACGTGTCCGGTCCCGGCTGTGGGCGGTCGCCCTGGGCCTCCTGCTCGGCGGTGTCCTGGGCAACCTCACCGACCGCATGTTCCGCGAGCCCGGGTTCCCGGTCGGCCACGTGGTCGACTTCATCAACACTCCGTGGATGATGCCCGCGATCTACAACGTCGCCGACATCTTCATCGTCTCGATGATGATCGCCGTCGCTCTGCTCGTCCTGGCCGGCCCGCACCTGGACGGAACCCGCCCGCGCAAGCAGGCGGAGGCCGAAGCGACCCCGGCCGCGGAAGACGCCGACTGATCGTGGACTCCCGGAGCCTCATCGTCCCGGACGGGCTCGATGGACTGCGCGTCGATGCCGCGCTCGCCAAGATGCTCGGGTTCTCGCGCACCTTCGCGGCCGACATCGCCGACGCGGGCGGAGTCCGCATGGACGGGCGGAGCCTCGCGAAGTCCGACAAGCTGCGAGCGGGCGCATGGCTCGAGGTCGAGTGGGAGGCGCGCCGCGACCCCGAGATCATCCCGGTCGACGTCCCGGAGCTCGGCATCGCGTACGACGATGACGACATCGTCGTCGTCGACAAGCCGGCCGGCGTCGCGGCACATCCGTCGATCGGCTGGGAGGGACCGACCGTGCTCGGCGCTCTCGCTGCCGGAGGGTTCCGCATCGCGACGACCGGGGCCGCCGAGCGCCAGGGCGTCGTCCACCGGCTCGACGTCGGGACGAGCGGTCTCATGGTCGTCGCGAAGACCGAGCGCGGGTACACGGCGCTCAAGCGCGCCTTCAAGGAGCGCGAGGTCGACAAGATCTACCACGCGGTCGTGCAGGGGCATCCCGATCCCCTCTCGGGCACGATCGACGCGCCGATCGGCCGCCACCCGACGCACTCGTGGAAGTTCGCGGTGACGCCCACGGGCAAGGACTCCGTCACCCATTACGAGACCCTCGAGGCCTTCCCCGGCGCTTCGCTCCTGGAGATCCATCTCGAGACGGGCCGCACGCACCAGATCCGCGTGCACATGGCCGCGCACCGGCATCCCTGCGTCGGCGATCCGCTCTACGGCGCCGACCCGACGATGTCCGCCCGTCTCGGGCTCACGCGCCAGTGGCTGCACGCGCACGAGCTGTCGTTCGCGCATCCGGCCACGGGGGACTGGGTGACGTTCCGGTCGGAATACCCTGCCGACCTCGAACACGCACTGCGTGTACTCCGCGATGAAGCTTGAGACGAAGCCGGTTGTCTAGTAGGGCGCTCTGCGCCCGTATCGAGACACGAACACGCACTCGAGGTGCTGCGGGGCGACTGACCGGGTCAGGTCAGGGCTTGGCCTCCGTTCTCCGAACAGCTGGGCGGGGGGATGACATTCGCCGGGTCAGAACGGTTTCGCGCCTCCCTCGAAGCGGGTCCGGCCGTCCGCCGACAGCGCCGCGACGATCCGCTGCCGCATGTCGTCGCCGAGGTCGGGCAGCGGCTCGACGGGGTACCAGCCCACCTCGGTCATCTCCCCGTCGGCGGGGTACGGGTCGCCGGAGATCCACTCGCACCGGAACGTGAGGTCGAGGTAATCGGCCTGGTCGCCGTTCGCGTGCACGACGCGGGGGATCTGGTGCACCCACGCGAGCCGTTCGGCGCGGCACACGACGCCCGCCTCCTCAAGGGTCTCCCGCACTGCGGCATCGGCAGGCTCCTCACCGGGATCCACGATGCCCGTGATCGGCGTGAGGACCCCGTTGTCGCTGCGCCGCCCCAGCAGCACCTCGTGGCCGCGCAGCACGACCGCGGTCACCCCCGCGAGCGAGAGCGGATGGGCGCCGATCTTGCTGCGCAGCTCGACGATGAAATCGGGGATCGGCATGCCTTCACGATAGGGCTGCCGGAGGGGTGGCCGATGTCGGATGCCGGGGGCAGAGTGTGGACATGTCGATCGAGGTGCAGCCCGCGATGGTGTTCGCCGACGTGAAGACCATGGTCGGGCCCAAGAGGCCCGACGCGGACGTGTGCTGGTGTCTCAGCTACCGGCTCCCCGCGAAGGAGAACGTCGCGCTGCACAAGACGGATCGCTGGCGCGCCGTGCAGCGGCTCATGAAGCAGGGCCCGCCGGGGGTCCTGGCATACGACGGCGACGAGGTCGTCGGATGGGCCGCTGTGCATCCCCGCGCCGACACGTCGTTCGCGACGAACCGGAAGATCCCGCACGTCGACGACCTCGACGTCTGGTCGGTCTGGTGCATCCGCGTGCGGCCGGGCCATCGCGGCGAGGGCATCTCGCACGCTCTGCTCGAGGGAGCCGTCGAGTTCGCGCGCGAGGGCGGCGCGCCGGCCGTCGAGGGCTATCCCGTCGACAACAAGGGTGCGAAGGTCGATCTCACGATGGCGTACGTCGGGACGCGGGCGCTGTTCGAGAAGGCCGGGTTCCGCCGCGCCGCCGACACGAGCTCGGTTCTCAATGGCTTCCCGCGCGTCCTCATGCGGCTCGACCTGCGCTGATGACGACCGCGGAGCGGCTCGGATGGCTCTGCGTCAGAAGAGCGAGCCGATGACGTCGAGGCGGAGCTGCGCCGCGATCGCGATGACGGCGTAGTCGAGGACGGTCAGCAGGAGCGCCCACGAGTACACCGCCGCGCCGACCCGGCGGGTCCCCGCGCCCGTGCCCCACACGCCTTCGCGCAGCGTCCAGCTCACCGTGAACCAGAACAGCGGGATCGTCGCGAGCCACACCGTCATGCACCAGGGGCACAGTGACCCGTACTCGAAGACGCTGCGGTAGGCGAGGAAGTGGACGAAGAGGAAGGCGCCCGCGATGAAGAGGCTGTAGACCCGCCAGTACCAGCGCCGCATGCCGCCCGGGGCCGCGAGCGAACTCACGCCGGCGTACACCGGGCCCCAGAACAGGACGACCCCGATGATCGAGTTCGAGAATCCGAGGAGGTTGCCGCCAGGGGAGAGCAGGTTCGGCCCGCACGTGACGATCGGGCTGAAGCTGCACGACACGATCGGGTCTGCACCCGTCAGCTGACCGACGTATTCGAGGTAGAGCAGGAAGGATGTCGCGACCCCGAAGAGTCCCGCGACGATCCAGAAGACGGCGAGGCCGCGCGAAGGGCGCACGGTCGCCGGTGATGCGACGGCAGCTGCAGACGTCATTGTGTCAGTGTGCTCGTCGCCGACGCCGCGGCGCATTCCGGATGGCCGTGGAAATCGGATTCGGAGGCACCCGGCCCGCCGCGCGGGCAGGGGTCGCGTCGTAGACTTCATGAACCCGCCCGGGTGATGTCGGCCATCAGCAGCGTCGCCGGCATCCTCATCGGCTCGGTGAGACATGGCGCTGTCGGCACTGGTGGGAGTGGACATGAGCGGCAACCCGGACGCACGCAGCCAGCTCTAGGCGCCTGGAGAACTCCGGACCTTCACCCTTCAGGTGAAGGTGAGCCGATTCGGGATGCCGGGTCGGCAGACCCGCCGCCTCGGCGACCGGCGTGTCCGGAGCCGTCCATAGACTCGTAGCGTGGCAGCCGACTCCTTCGTACACCTGCACGTGCACAGCGAGTATTCGATGCTCGACGGAGCGGCCCGCATCGGGTCCATGGTGCAGGAGGCCGTGCGACTCGAGATGCCGGCGATCGCCGTGACCGACCACGGCAACACATTCGCCGCCTACGAGTTCTACAAGAACGCGAAGGAAGCCGGCATCAAGCCGATCATCGGCATCGAGGCGTACGTGACGCCCGGCACGCACCGCGCCGACAAGGCGCGCGTGCGCTGGGGCACGCCGGAGCAGAACGACGACGACGTGTCGGGCTCGGGCGCGTACACCCACATGACGCTGCTCTCGCAGTCGACGACGGGGATGCACAACCTGTTCCGCCTGTCCTCGCTCGCGAGCATGGAGGGCTACTACTTCAAGCCCCGAATGGACCGCGAGCTGCTGCAGAAGTACAGCAATGGGCTCATCGCCACGACGGGCTGCCCATCGGGGGAGGTCCAGACCCGGCTGCGCCTCGGGCAGTACGACGCGGCGCGCGCGGCGGCGGCGGAGTTCCAGGACCTGTTCGGCAAGGAGAACTACTTCGCCGAGATCATGGACCACGGCCTGTCCATCGAGCGGCGCGTCATGGGCGATCTCCTGAAGATCGCCAAGGATCTCAGCATCCCGCTCGTGGCGACCAACGACCTGCACTACACGCACCAGCACGACGCGAACAGCCACGCGGCCCTGCTGTGCGTGCAGTCGGGCTCGACGCTCGACGACCCCAAGCGGTTCAAGTTCGACGGCGACGGCTACTACGTCAAGACGCCGGCCGAGATGCGCCAGATCTTCCGCGACCACCCCGAGGCGTGCGACAACACGCTCCTCATCGCGGAGCGGTGCGAAGTCGAGTTCGACACGAGCGCCAACTACATGCCGCGATTCCCCGTGCCCGACGGCGAGACGGAGGAGTCCTGGTTCGTGAAGGAGGTCGAGAACGGCCTCCACGACCGGTACCCGAACGGCATCCCCGACGAGGTCCGCAAGCAGGCCGAGTACGAGACCGGGGTCATCGCGCAGATGGGCTTCCCGGGCTACTTCCTCGTCGTCGCCGACTTCATCAACTGGGCCAAGCGCAACGGGATCCGGGTGGGCCCCGGCCGAGGCTCGGGTGCGGGCTCGATGGCGGCGTACGCCATGAAGATCACCGACCTCGACCCGCTCCAGCACGGCCTCATCTTCGAGCGGTTCCTCAACCCCGACCGCGTCTCGATGCCCGACTTCGACGTCGACTTCGACGACCGCCGTCGTGGCGAGGTCATCCAGTACGTCACCGAGAAGTACGGCGACGAGCGCGTCGCGCAGATCGTGACGTACGGCACGATCAAGGCCAAGCAGGCGCTCAAGGACGCGGGTCGCGTCCTCGGGTTCCCCTTCAGCATGGGCGAGAAGCTCACGAAGGCGATGCCGCCGGCCGTCATGGGCAAGGACATGCCGCTCGAGGGCATGTTCGACCCCCAGCATCCCCGGTACAAGGAGGCCTCCGAGTTCCGGGCGCTCATCGACACGGACCCCGAGGCGAAGACCGTCTTCGACACGGCCGTCGGACTCGAGAACCTCAAGCGGCAGTGGGGCGTGCACGCCGCCGGCGTCATCATGTCGAGCGAGCCGCTCATCGACATCATCCCGATCATGCGCCGCGAGCAGGACGGGCAGATCGTCACGCAGTTCGACTACCCCGCGTGCGAATCCCTGGGCCTGATCAAGATGGATTTCCTGGGGCTGCGCAACCTCACGATCATCAACGATGCCCTCGACAACATCGAGGCGAACCGCGGCGTGCCCCTCGTGCTCGAGGACCTGGGGCTCGACGACGCAGGCTCGTACGACCTGCTCTCCCGTGGTGACACGCTCGGCGTCTTCCAGCTCGACGGCGGGCCGATGCGCTCGCTCCTGCGCCTCATGCGCCCCGACAACTTCGAGGACATCTCGGCCGTCATCGCGCTGTACCGGCCCGGTCCCATGGGTGCGAACTCGCACATCAACTACGCGCTGCGCAAGAACGGCCAGCAGGAGATCACCCCCATCCACAAGGAGTTCGAGGAGTCGCTCGCCGACATCCTCGACACGAGCTACGGCCTGATCATCTATCAGGAGCAGGTCATGGCCATCGCCCAGCGCGTCGCCGGCTTCAGCCTGGGTCAGGCCGACATCCTCCGTCGCGCGATGGGCAAGAAGAAGAAGTCCGAGCTCGACAAGCAGTTCGAGGGCTTCCAGGCGGGCATGCACGCCAACGGCTACTCGGACGACGCCGTCCAGAAGCTGTGGGAGATCCTGCTCCCGTTCTCGGACTACGCCTTCAACAAGGCGCACTCCGCCGCCTACGGCCTCGTGTCGTACTGGACCGCGTACCTCAAGGCCCACTATCCGGCCGAGTACATGGCAGCCCTCCTCACAAGCGTCGGCGACTCCAAGGACAAGATGGCGGTGTACCTCAACGAGTGCCGTCGCATGGGCATCAAGGTGCTGCCGCCGGACGTCGGCCAGTCGATCCGGTACTTCGCGGCCGTCGGGGAGGACATCCGCTTCGGACTCGGAGCCGTGCGCAACGTCGGCGCCAACGTCGTCGATGGCATCGTCGCGGCCCGCGCCGATGACACCTTCGCGAGCTTCCACGACTTCCTCACGAAGGTCCCGCTGCACGTCGCCAACAAGCGCACGGTCGAGTCCCTCATCAAGGCGGGCGCTTTCGACTCGCTGGGCTCGACCCGCCGAGCGCTCATGGAGATCCACGAGGACGCGACCGAGGCGGCCGTCGAGACCAAGCGCAAGGCCGCGACCGGGGCGATCGGCTTCGACTTCGACAGCCTCTACGACGAGGCTGAGGAGATCATGCCCGCGAAGGTCCCGGAGCGGCCCGAGTGGACGAAGAAGGACAAGCTCGCGTTCGAGCGCGAGATGCTCGGCCTGTACGTCTCGGATCACCCGCTCGCGGGGCTCGAGATCCCGCTCGCGAAGCACGCCTCGACGAGCATCCACGACCTCCTCGCCTCTGAGGACGTGGGCGACGGCGATCAGGTCACGATCGCAGGGCTCGTCACGAGCGTGCAGCACCGCGTCGCCAAGGCGAGCGGCAATCCGTACGGCATGATCACGGTCGAGGACTTCGACGGCGAGATCACCGTGATGTTCATGGGCAAGACCTACACCGAGTTCTCCTCGATGCTGCAGGCCGACTCGATCCTCGTCGTCCGCGGTCGCGTCTCCCGCCGCGACGACGGCATGAACCTGCACGCGCAGTCCGCCTTCGCGCCGGATCTCGGCCCGATGGAGGAGTCCGGCGCCCTTGTCCTGGTCCTGCCGGAGCGGCGCGCGAACGAGGCCGTCATCGGCGAGCTCCTGCAGACGCTGCAACGCCACCGCGGAGACACCGAGGTCACGATGAAGCTCCATTCCGGGGCGGTCGCGAAGGTCTTCGAGATCCCGCACCCCGTCTCGATCACGGCGGATCTCTACGGCGAGCTCAAGGGTCTCCTCGGCCCGCAGTGCCTCGGCTGAATCGACCTCGAGCGCCGTGGGCGGGTCTTCATCGTCGTCTCACGGGCCCCGAGTAGGATCGGCACGTTGCGCCACCCGAGGGCGCCGGGAGGGATGATCGTGGCCGACGAGCAGCTGGACGACAACGCACCCCTGGTCGAGACGGAGGTGACGTCCGACGAACTGCCGACGCTCGCCGAAGTCCCGGCCGTCGCCGACCCCGCGGAGGTGCCGCCCCAGTACGGGATCGGCCCCTTCTCGATCCGCGAGGTCGTGATCCTCGGAGTCTGGCTCCTCGCGTTCGTCACCTCGTTCTTCTCGCTGAGCCTTCTGCGGTTCGACTCCCTGTGGACGTCGGGCCTCGCGTGGATCCTGACGATCGCGGTCCCGACCGTGGCCGTGTTCCTGCTGATCCTGCGCCGGCTATCGCCGACGGGCATCCGCCGCGTCGGCTCGCTCGGCATCGACCAGTTCGCCTCCGTCGCGTTCTCGGTCTCGTCCGTCGTCTGGCTGTCGTACATCTGGGAGACGGTCGCATACGTCGCCGACGGCGGCCCGTGGGTCCGCTCGTGGGTCATGTGGCTCGAGTTCGTCCTGATGGTCGCCGGCGTCGTGCTGACGGTCTTCGCGCCGTTCATCCCGGTGCTCTGCGAGGACTTCCGGCACCGGCCTGAGGTCGCGGCCCACCGCAGTGCGCGGCCACTGCGCCCCATCGTCGCCCGTCCTGCGCCCGAGCCGCGCCCTGTGCCCGTTCCGATCGCCGAGCCCCAGCCCGAGCAGGCGCCGGCCGACACGTACACGCCGTACGCGTCGCCGTATGAGGAGCCCTACCGCGCCGAGCCCGCGCCCGAGGAGTCGTGGGCGCCTCAGACGGCCGTCTACGAGACGCCCGCCGCGGCCCAGCCCGAGCCCGTGCGCCAGCAGGCCTTCTGGGCGCTCGCGCCGGAGGAGCGCGACGTCGTCGACGAGCAGGGCGTGCCGATCTTCCGCGTCGGGCCGACCGCCTGGGCGCTCGTCATCGAGGACCGTGGCGAGCTTTTCGTCGTCCGCCACGAGGACGGCCGCGTCGGCTACCTGCACGACGTCAGCGACATCACGCGGGGCTGAGTGAGCCTGAGCCCGGCCCGCGGCGCGGACGGGACGCACACCGCGGCACGATATCGTGAACGGATGCTCCGCACGATCGATCTCCGCGGCCGCGCGCTCACTCCCGCCGAACTCCTCGCGACCGTCCCCCGTGCGACGGCCGCCCGCGAGCAGGCGCTGACGGCGGCGGCCGCCATCGTCCACGACGTCGCGACGGACGGCGAGTCCGCCCTCCGCGCGCAGGCCGAGAAGTTCGACGGAGTCTCCGGCCACGCCGTCCGCGTCCCGGCCGCGCACCTCGAGGAGGCGCTGGCGGAGCTCGACCCGACCGTGCGGGCCTCGCTCGAGCAGGCGATCGAGCGCGTGCGTCTCGCGTCCGCAGCCCAGGTCCCCGCACCCACCGTCACGGAGCTCGGACCCGGCGCGCGCGTCGCGCAGCGCTGGCAGCCCGTGCGCCGCGTCGGCGTGTACGTGCCCGGCGGCAAGGCCGTCTACCCGTCGAGCGTCGTCATGAACGTCGTGCCGGCCCAGGTCGCCGGCGTCGCGGAGGTCGCCCTCGCCTCACCGCCGCAGCGCGAGTTCGACGGCCGGGTGCACCCCGTGATCCTGGCCGCGGCATCCCTCCTCGGTGTCGACGAGGTCTACGCGATGGGCGGTGCGGGCGCGATCGGCGCCTTCGCGCACGGCGTGCCGTCGCTCGACCTCGCGCCGGTCGACGTCGTGACGGGACCCGGCAACAACTTCGTCGCGGCAGCCAAGCGCGCCGTCGCGGGGCTCGTGGGGACGGATGCCGAGGCCGGCGCGACCGAGATCCTCATCGTCGCCGACGACACCGCCGACGCCGAGCTCGTCGCCGCCGACGTGATCAGCCAGGCCGAGCACGACGAGCAGGCCGCCGCGGTCCTCGTGACCGACTCCGAGCGGCTCGCCGACGCCGTCGCGGCGCACACCGCCGGCCGGGCGGCGCGGACGCTCCATGCAGAGCGCGTCGCGGCCGCGCTGCGGGGTCCCCAGTCGGCCATCGTCCTCGTCGACGATCTCGACGTGGCGACCGCGTTCAGCAACGCCTACGCGCCCGAGCACCTCGAGCTGCACCTCGCCGACCCGCGCCCCGAGGAGTTCGTGCACGCGGGAGCCGTGTTCGTCGGCTCGTACTCGCCCGTGAGCCTGGGCGACTACCTCGCCGGGAGCAATCACGTCCTGCCGACGGGCGGTCAGGCCCGCTATGCGTCGGGGCTGTCTGCGGTGACGTTCCTGCGGCCGCAGCAGGTCGTCGAGTACAACCTCGAGGCCCTGCGCGCCGTGCGCGAGAGCATCGTCGCGCTCGCGAACGCGGAGCACCTCCCCGCCCACGGCGAGGCCGTCGAGGCCCGATTCGAGGCGTAGGCTTCCGGACCATGCACTGCCCGTTCTGCCGCCACCCCGACTCGCGGGTCATCGACTCGCGCACGAGCGACGACGGTCTCAGCATCCGCCGTCGTCGCCAGTGCCCCGAATGCGGCGGCCGCTTCTCGACCATCGAGACGGCGAGTCTCAACGTCATCAAGCGCTCCGGCGTGATCGAGCCGTTCAGCCGCGAGAAGGTCATGTCGGGCGTCCGCAAGGCGTGCCAGGGCCGGCCCGTCACCGAGGGCGACCTGGCCGTGCTCGCGCAGACCGTCGAAGAGGCCGTGCGGCAGACGGGCTCGTCGCAGGTCGACACCAACGAGATCGGACTGGCGATCCTCGGGCCGCTCCGCGAGCTCGACGAGGTCGCCTACCTGCGGTTCGCGAGCGTCTACCAGGCGTTCGACTCGCTCGACGACTTCGACGCCGCGATCGCCCAGCTGCGCGCCGACCACGCGGGGGGCCGGGCAGCGCGCGAGTCCTGACGCCCCCGAGCGGTTTGAACCGGCCCGCTGCGCTCCTGAGTCGCTTCGCCGGATCGGTAGCCTGGAGGGGATGTATCCCTTCCTCTTCCGCACCTTCCTGTCGCGCATGGATCCCGAGACGGCGCACCACGCCGCCATGGCCGTCATCCGTGTCCTCGGCGTCCCGCCCTTCTCGTGGGCGGCGCGGGCCGTCACCAAGCCGGCGCCGTCGCTGCGCGTCCGCGCGCTCGGTCGCGACTTCGATTCGCCGTTCGGGGTCGCGGCGGGCTTCGACAAGGACGTGAAGGGCGTCGCGGGCCTGTATGCACTGGGCTTCGGGCACGTCGAGGTCGGAACGGTGACGGCGATCCCGCAGGAGGGCAATCCGCGCCCGCGCCTGTTCCGGCTCATCCCCGACCGCGCGGTCGTCAACCGGATGGGCTTCAACAACCGCGGCGCCGAGGCCGCGGCGGCACGCCTCCGCCGCGTGCGGCGCCGCCGGCGCCGGGCCGTCATCGGCGTCAACATCGGCAAGAGCCGCGTCGTCGACGTCGCCGAAGCCACAGCCGACTACGTCACGAGCGCACGCCTGCTCGCACCCCTCGCCGACTACCTCGTCGTCAACGTGTCGTCGCCGAACACGCCCGGTCTGCGGGGCCTGCAGGCCGTCGAGACGCTCCGCCCACTGCTCGAGGCCGTGCGCGCCGCGGCGGGACTGACTCCGCTCCTGGTCAAGATCGCCCCCGACCTGCCGGATGACGAGATCGACGCGATCGCGAAGCTCGCCGTCGAGACGCGCCTCGCCGGCATCATCGCGACGAACACGACGATCTCGCGGGACGGCCTCGCAACCGACCCCGCGGTCGTCGCGGCGGCGGGGGAGGGCGGCCTGTCCGGCGCGCCTCTCAAGCAGCGCGCGCTCGACGTGCTCCGACGCGTCCGCGCCGCAGTGCCCGACGACTTCTGCGTCATCAGCGCGGGAGGCGTCGAGACGGCCGCCGACGTCCAGGAGCGCAGGGATGCCGGAGCCACCCTCGTGCAGGGCTACACGGCATTCCTCTACCGCGGGCCGCTGTGGGCGCGGCAGATCAACCGAGGCCTCGCGCGCTGAGCCCGGGCCCGGGCCCGGGCGGGATCAGGCGGGGCGCTTGCCGCGCGAGACCTGCGGCTTGGGCAGGCGAAGGAAGCGCATCTGGATCGAGCGCATCGCGGCGTACCAGCCGAGGCCCTTCTCGGTCTTGTCGCCCCACTTCGCCTTCGCGAGGCGCTTGACGCGGACGGACGTCCAGATCATGTCGCCGATCACGAGGAAGATGAACAGCCAAAGGCCCATGAACGAGTAGTACGTGATGGCTGCGACGGGGATGAACGTCAGGACGATGACGAGCACCATCGCGGGCATGACGGCCTCGCCCAGGTGCCAGCCCGAGTCGACCCAGTCGCGCACCCACCGGCGCTGCGGACCCTTGTCGCGCGCCGTCAGGTAGCGCTCGTCGCCCGCGGCCATGCCGGCACGCGCCTTGTCGCGCTGCGCCGCCAGGTCGGCCTTGGCGCGAGCCTTGGCCTCCTTCGTGTCGGGCACGAGCGGACGCTTGCGCGCAGCCTCCTGCTCCGCACGAGTGGGAGTCGCGCGTCCCTTGTTCGCGGGGACGCCGTTGAGCACGGTCCCCTCGGACGGTGCGTCGCTCGAAGGGGCGTCGGGTGTCTTGGCCACGGGGTACCTCGAAGAGTGCGGAGAGTGCGGAGAAGGGGGCTGCACTTAAGATTACCCGCATGACCTCTGAGCTCTCCCGGGCAGATGCGGTGCGGGATGCCGCGACCGCCGGCATCCCGTCAGCCCTCGCCGATCTCGGCAACCTCGTGCGGATCCCGTCGATCGCGTTCCCCGGATTCGACCCGGCGCCCGTCAGGCGCAGCGCGGAGGCCGTCAAGGCCCTCGTCGAGGGCACGGGCCTCTTCGAGACCGTCGCGATCGCCGACGCCGCGATCCCCGAGACGGGGGAGCGCGGCATGCCCGCCGTCCTCGCGTCGCGCCCGGCGCGCAACGGCCGGCCGACGATCCTCCTGTACGCCCACCACGACGTGCAGCCGGTCGGCGACGAGAGCCTCTGGGAATCGCCTCCGTTCGAGCCGACGGTGCGCGGCGGGCGCCTCTACGGCCGCGGCGCCGCCGACGACAAGGCGGGCATCATGGCGCACATCGGCGCGCTCCGTGCCGTCAAGGAAGTCGTCGGCGACGACCTCGATCTCGGCGTCGCGCTGTTCTTCGAGGGCGAGGAGGAGGCCGGGTCGCTGTCCTTCGCACAGTTCCTGTCCGACCACGCCGACGCGCTGCGCGCCGACGTCATCGTGGTCGCCGACTCCGGCAACTGGGATGCCCGCACCCCCGCGCTGACCGTCTCGCTGCGCGGCAACGCGAAGTTCCGCCTGAAGATCCGCACCCTCGACCACGCGTCCCACTCCGGCATGTTCGGCGGCGCCGTCCCCGACGCCATGATGGCGACCCTCAAGCTCCTCTCCACGCTGTGGGACGAGGACGGCGCCGTCGCGGTCGATGGCCTCACCGAGCGGGATGCCGACACCCCGGAGTACACCGAGGAGACGCTGCGCGACGAGGCCGGGCTGCCCGCGGGCGTGAGCCCGATCGGCCGCGGCACGATCCTCAGCCGGATCTGGAACAAGCCGTCCATCACCGTGACGGGCATCGACGCGCCGAGCGTCGTGAACGCCTCCAACACGCTGTCGCCCGAGATCACGGTCGTCATCAGCGCCCGCGTCGCCCCCGGCCAGGACGCGAAGGATGCGTACGCCGCGATCGAGACGCACCTGCGCGCCCACGCGCCGTTCGGCGCGCACCTGGAGTTCTCCGGCCACGAGTTCGGCAATCCCTTCCTCGTCGACACGAGCGGATGGGCCGTCGAAGAGGCGCGCGACGCCCTGGCGGACGCGTACGGCGTCGACCCCGTCGATCTGGGCGTGGGCGGCTCGATCCCGTTCATCGCGGATCTCGTGCGCGAGTTCCCCGGGGCGCAGATCCTCGTGACCGGCGTCGAGGACCCGCACGCCCGCGCGCACAGCCCCAACGAGTCGCTGCACCTCGAGACGTTCCGCAACGCCCTCGTGGCCGAGGCGCTGCTCCTCGAGAAGCTCGACGCACGGGCGCTCTAGGCGCGCGAGGGGCTCCGAGCCTCTTCCCTGCCCGGCATCGTAGAATCGAGGCATCCGCTCCGTCCGGAGCGACCGCGAATCGCGAGGAGAGCCATGACCGACACCGCACTGTCTACCGACCAGACCGCGCGCGCCCACGGCGTGCTGCTCACCGACGCTGCAGCCGACAAGGTGAAGAGCCTGCTCGGCCAGGAGGGCCGCGACGACCTGCGCCTGCGCGTCGCCGTCCAGCCCGGCGGCTGCAGCGGCCTGATCTACCAGCTCTACTTCGACGAGCGGTATCTCGACGGCGACAAGACGGTCGACTTCGACGGCGTCGAGGTCATCGTGGACGACATGAGCGTCCCGTACCTCGATGGTGCGACCATCGACTTCAAGGACACGATCTCGGAGCAGGGGTTCACGATCGACAACCCCAACGCCGCCGGCAGCTGCGCCTGCGGCGACAGCTTCCACTAAGGGATCCGAGCCTCTCGCGAGGCCCTCCAGACGCCCCGACCACGACGTGGTTCGGGGCGTCTGGCGTACCCCCGGAAGGGCCTGTTCACGCGCCTCGAAGGGCGCGCTGGCTGGCCGTTTGGCCTGAATCCCGTGGGAGGTTGCCCTAGACTGGCCAGAGTCCTGTTCGCGACCCGGAAAGGTGCATTGTGCCCTCGAAACGTCGTCTCCGCTGGGCCCTCGTTCCCCTTGGGATCGCAGCGGCAGCCGTCCTGGCCGGATGCACCCCGACCGAGCTCCACGGGTTCCTTCCCGGCTTCACCGAGGACGGTCAGCCGGCGACGAACCACACCGACATGGTGGCCGGCCTGTGGGTCAACTCCTGGATCGTCCTGCTCGTCGTGGGCGTCATCACGTGGGGTCTCATGGGGTGGGCGGCGATCGTCTACCGCCGCCGCAAGGGACAGTCGGGCCTGCCGGTCCAGCTGCGCTACAACATGCCGATCGAGATCTTCTACACGATCGTGCCGTTCATCCTGGTGGTGGGCTTCTTCGCCTTCACGGCGCGCGACCAGGCGATCCTCGAGACCCAGACCGAGAACCCCGACGTGTCGATCGTCGCGATCGGCAAGCAGTGGGCCTGGGACTTCCAGTACAACGGCGACGAGGAGGACGGCTCGGACGCCGTCTGGTCGATGGGCGTGCAGGCCGAGCCGGCACCCAACGGCGACGTCGACCAGGAGAAGCTCCCGACGCTCTACCTCCCGGTCGACAAGACGGTGAAGATCGAGCTGCAGTCGCGCGACGTCATCCACTCGTTCTGGATCATCGACTTCCTCTACAAGAAGGACATGTACATCGGGCGTGACAACTACTGGTCGTTCACGCCGACGCGCGAGGGCACGTACGCCGGCAAGTGCGCCGAGCTCTGCGGCGAGTACCACTCGGCGATGCTCTTCAACGTCAAGGTCGTGAGCGAGGGGGAGTACGAGGACTACCTCGCCTCCCTGCGCGACAAGGGCCAGACGGGCGACATCACCGACGAGTACGACCGCCTGACAAACCTGCCCGGCACCGGTGAGACCACCACCGACGAGGAACGGAACGACTGATCATGGCAACGACGCTTCCTCTTCAGGAGACGCAGAGCCGTCCCACCACGATGCCTCCTCGCCAGGCAGCCCTGCTCAGCGCTTCGCGCGTCGAGCAGAAGGGCAACATCATCGTCAAGTGGATCACCTCCACCGACCACAAGACGATCGGCTACCTGTACCTGATCTCGTCCGTGCTGTTCTTCCTGCTCGGCGGCGTGATGGCCCTCATCATCCGCGCCGAGCTGTTCGAGCCCGGCATGCAGATCGTGCCCACGAAAGAGCAGTACAACCAGCTCTTCACGATGCACGGCACGATCATGCTCCTCATGTTCGCGACGCCGCTGTTCGCGGGATTCGCGAATGCGATCCTGCCGCTGCAGATCGGTGCGCCGGACGTCGCGTTCCCGCGTCTGAACGCCTTCGCGTTCTGGCTCTTCCTGTTCGGCTCCACGATCGCCGTCGCCGGCTTCCTCACGCCGCAGGGCGCCGCCGCCTTCGGGTGGTTCGCCTACCAGCCGCTCGCGAATGCGAGCTTCTCGCCGGGCGTCGGCGGAAACCTCTGGATGCTCGGCCTCGGCATGAGCGGTTTCGGCACGATCATGGGCGCCGTCAACTTCATCACGACGATCATCACGATGCGTGCGCCCGGCATGACGATGTGGCGGATGCCGATCTTCTCGTGGAACACGCTGGTGACCAGCATCCTGATCCTGATGGCGTTCCCCGTGCTCGCCGCCGCGATCCTCGCCGCCGCGGCCGATCGCGTGCTCGGCGCCCACATCTACGATCCGGCAAACGGCGGCGTGCTGCTGTGGCAGCACCTCTTCTGGTTCTTCGGCCACCCCGAGGTGTACATCATCGCGCTGCCGTTCTTCGGCATCATCTCCGAGGTCATCCCGGTCTTCAGTCGCAAGCCGATCTTCGGGTACAAGACCCTCGTGTACGCGACGATCGCCATCGCGGCCCTCTCGGTCGCCGTGTGGGCGCACCACATGTACGTCACGGGCGCTGTCCTGCTGCCGTTCTTCGCGCTCATGACGATGCTCATCGCCGTGCCGACGGGCGTGAAGATCTTCAACTGGATCGGCACGATGTGGCGAGGATCGGTGACATTCGAGACGCCGATGGTCTTCGCCCTCGGCTTCCTCGTGTCGTTCGTCTTCGGTGGTCTCACGGGCGTCATCCTCGCGTCGCCGCCGCTGGACTTCCACCTGTCGGACTCGTACTTCATCGTCGCCCACTTCCACTACGTCGTCTTCGGCACGGTCGTCTTCGCGATGTTCGCGGGCTTCTACTTCTGGTGGCCCAAGTGGACGGGCCGCATGCTCAACGAGCGCCTCGGCTACGTGCACTTCTGGATGCTGTTCATCGGCTTCCACATGACCTTCCTCATCCAGCACTGGCTGGGCGTGGACGGCATGGTCCGCCGCTACGCCGACTACTCGGCCGCCGACGGCTGGACGTGGCAGAACCAGGTCTCGACCGTGGGTGCCGTCATCCTCGGTGCGTCGATGATCCCGTTCCTCTTCAACGTGTGGATCACGGCGCGCAAGGCGCCCCGGGTCACCGTGAACGATCCGTGGGGCTACGGCTCGTCGCTCGAGTGGGCGACGTCCTGCCCGCCGCCGCGGCACAACTTCACGTCGATCCCGCGCATCCGCAGCGAGCGCCCCGCGTTCGACCTGAACCACCCCGAGGCGGGCATCCCCGTGGGCGTCGGCCCGGCGAAGGACGCGCCCGAAGCCCCGGTTGTCGACCTCGACTCGCGAGAGGTGAAGTAACGTGCGCACGAACACCGGGCTCTGGTGGCTGCTGTCGGTCTTCTTCCTGGCCGTCGCCGTCGTCTACACGATCTGGAGCGTCCTGGCGCACCCGGACCTCGACTTCGTCCGCGCAGTCGAGTGGGTCGGCACGGTCGCGCTGCTCTTCACGGCGTTCATGGCCGCGCTCATCGCGTTCTACCTGGGGAAGGTGCACAAGGCGCAGCAGGGCGAGCTTCCCGAAGACGTCCTGACCGCCGACATCGACGACGGAGACCCTGAGCTCGGCGAGTTCAGCCCGTGGTCGTGGTGGCCCATCGTCCTCGCCTTCTCCGCATCGCTCGGCATCCTCGGGCTCGCGGTCGGCACCTGGCTCTTCCCGATCGGCATCGGCGTCTTCGTCGTCGCGATCGTCGGCTGGGTCTACGAGTACTACCGCGGCTATTTCGCCCGCTGAGCGCAGTCGCAGCGTCAGCCTCGGCCTCCGGGCCGGGGCTGACTCGCGTGTGAGCCCTCTGCACGACGTCAATCAGGACGGCGCCTTCGCGACCCGGTACGGGGCTGCCGTCGCGGACGGGGTCGGCGGCGGACCCGCCGGCGACATCGCGTCCAGCGTGCTCGTGCGGCTCGTCGCATCGGGATCCTCCACGCCGCTCGAGCTCGACGAGGTCGCGCTGCTCCTCGCGCGCGCCAATGCGGAGCTGCGCGGCCGGATCCTCGCGGATCCCGCCTGCGACGGGATGGCCACGACCTTCACGGGACTGTTCGCGGGAGTCTCGGGCGGCGTGCTGCTCGCCCACGCGGGCGATTCTCGGGCGTACCTGCTGCGAGACGGGATGCTGTCGCGCCAGACCCGCGATGACTCCTTCGTGCAGCTGCTCGTCGAAAGCGGCGTCGTGCTGCCGGATGACGCGGCATCCCATCCTCAGCGCAACGTCATCACGGCCTCGCTGCGCGGTGCCGAGCACGACGTCGTGGCCTTCACCGAGGTCGACGCGGCGCTGGGCGACCGCTGGCTGCTCTGCAGCGACGGCGTGACCGACTACGTGCCTGACGACGTGCTGGGCGCCCTGCTGGCAGAGGGAACCGCGGAGGCGGCCGCTGAGAGGATCGTGCGGGTCGCGGTCGAGGCGGGCTCGCGTGACGACGTCACGGCGGTCGTGTGCGATGTCGTCGCGGACAGCGAGCCGTGGCCGGAGGACGTGCTCACCGGCTCAGCGGCGGTGGACCCGCAGTTCGATGGGCTCTGGGACCTCGAGTCGGCCTGACGGGGCCCGACTGACGGGCTGGCCGGGCCGTCCTAGACCTGCACGGGCGCACGCACGACCATGACCTGCGGATCGAAGACGCGGGGGAGGGCGCCCTCGTCGTTCTCGGTCGGCTGCCCCTCGCGGATCCAGTACTCGTATCCGCCGATCATCTCGCGCACCGCGTACCCGAGCTTGGCGAACTCGAGCGCGCCCTTGGTGCCGGCATTGCACCCGGGGCTCCAGCAGTAGACGACGACGGGGACCGCCCGGTCGAGTTCGACGGGGGCGCGTTCGGCGATATCGCGGTACGGCATGTGGATGGCCCCCACGATGCGCCCCTGCGCCCACGCCTCGTCGCCGCGCACGTCCACCAAGACGAACTCCTCGCCGGCGTTCTGAGCGGCATATACGTCGGAGGCGTCCGTCTCGTTGCGGAGCCTGGCGGAGAAGTAGTCGATCGCTTCAGTCATGCCCTCAACGCTACGGGTCTCGGGGCCGGCGGCTCCGCTCTGCGAGTGTCAGCGATGGGCGCTTTCCTGCCGATCATCGGAGCGGCCCGTGCACAGAGGAATGCCCCCGCTCGAGCCCTGTGCAGGGCCGAGCGGGGGCATCCGATCCAGCTGTGACGCTTACTGGTTGGAGTCCTTCTCGCGGTTGCGGGGCGCCTTGCCCTCGACCTCGGGGACGATGACGTTCGAGGGCCGCACCGGGACCTCGCCGTGCTTGCCGTCGTCGATCGGGGTGTGCGGGGCATCCGGGACGCCGGCGCGCTCATGCGCACCCTGGATCTCGGCTTCCTCCTCGGTCGCGATGTGGTCGAGCGTGTGGTGCTGGTGCGCCGCCGCCTCGTCGAGGTCCGCCTGCGTGAGCGGGATGAGTCGGTCCTCGAAGAACCAGCGCGACACCGCCGCGCGGAGGTTGTGGTGCCAGGGAATGCGACCGCGGGCGTTGGGGCGTACGACGAGCGGCTCGAAGGCGTCCGCGTCGATGAGCTTCCAGCGCTCGTAGTCGTCGATCGGCTGGTGCACCTCGATGTACTCGCCACCGGGGAGGCGGACGATGCGGCCCGATTCGTAGCCGTGCAGGAGGATCTCGCGATCCTTCTTCTGTAGCGCGATGCACATGCGCTTCGTGACGAAGTACGCGATCACCGGCCCGATGATCAGCAGCGCCTGGAGGGTGTGGATGACGCCCTCCATCGTGAGCTTGAAGTGCGTGGCGATGATGTCCGACGAGGCCGCAGCCCAGAGCACGGCGTAGAACGTGACGCCGGCTGCGCCGATCGCGGTGCGCGTGGCCGCGTTGCGAGGACGCTCGGCGATGTGGCGCTCACGCTGGTCGCCCGTGACCCAGGCCTCGATGAAGGGGTAGATGAGGACCAGCACGATGAACAGGCCGAGGACGACGAGCGGGACGATGATGTTGAACGACCACGTCCGGTTGAGGAACACGAACTCCCAGCCCGGGGGCACGAGGCGCAGAGCGCCGTCGGCGAAGCCGATGTACCAGTCCGGCTGCGTGCCGGCCGAGACCGGGGAGGGGTCGTACGGTCCGTAGTTCCAGATCGGGTTGATCTGGAACAGCGACGCGATCAGGACGATGACGCCGAAGGTCAGGAAGAAGAACCCGCCCATCTTGGACATGTAGATCGGCATCATCGGGTAGCCCACGACGTTGCTGTTCGTGCGCGCGGGGCCCGCGAACTGCGTGTGCTTGTTGATGACCATGAGCATCAGGTGGACCACGAGCAGTCCGACGAGGATCGCCGGCAGCAGGAGGATGTGCAGCGTGTAGAGGCGTCCGACGATCTGGTCGCCGGGGAACTCGCCGCCGAACAGCAGGAACGAGGTCCACGTGCCGATGAGCGGGATGCCCTTCACCATGCCGTCGATGATGCGCAGGCCGTTGCCCGAGAGAAGGTCGTCGGGCAGCGAGTAGCCCGTGAAGCCCTCGCCCATCGCGAGGATGAAGAGGATGAAGCCGATCACCCAGTTCAGCTCGCGCGGCTTGCGGAACGCGCCCGTGAAGAAGACGCGCAGCATGTGCACGCCGATGCCGGCGACGAACACGAGGGCGGCCCAGTGGTGGATCTGACGCACGAGCAGACCACCGCGGATGTCGAACGAGATCCGCAGCGTCGAGTCGAGCGCCGCCGACATCTCGACGCCGCGCATCGGCAGATAGGCGCCGGTGTAGTGCGTCGGAACCATCGAGGCCTGGAAGAAGAACGTCAGGAACGTGCCCGACAGCAGGACGACGACGAAGCTCCACAGGGCGATCTCGCCGAGCATGAAGGACCAGTGGTCGGGGAAGACCTTGCGGCCGAGCTCCTTCACGAAGCCGGAGAGGCTCGTGCGCTCGTCGATGTAGCTCGCGGCGCCGCTGACGAACCGTCCGCCGAGGGGCTTGTCGCGCTGGACCGGATCGCCGTGGACGGCCGTCCCGAGCGTCTCGTGCTCAGAGTCGTGAGTCGCGGTACTCAATGGCGCTCCCAGAAGCTCGGACCGACGGGTTCGGTGAAGTCGCTCTGCGCGACGAGGTAGCCCTCGGAGTCGACGGCGATGGGCAGCTGCGGGAGCGGACGCGCCGCGGGCCCGAAGATGACCGCCGCACCGCGCGACACGTCGAACTGCGACTGGTGGCACGGGCAGAGCAGGTGGTGCGTCTGCTGCTCGTACAGAGCGACGGGGCAGCCGACGTGCGTGCAGACCTTGGAGTACGCGACGATGCCGTCGTACGTCCACTCCATCTTGTTCTCGCCGGGTACGAGCTGCTCGGGCAGCAGGCGCATGAGCAGGACGATGGCCTTGGCCTTCGCGTCGAGGTAGCCCTCTTCGTGTCCGAGCGAGGCGAGTTCTTCCGGGATGACGTGGAAGGCCGAGCCGAGCGTGACCTCGGAGGCGCGGATCGGCGTGCCCTCGGGGTCGCGGGCGAGACGCATGCCCTCTTTCCACATGGTGTGGCTGAGCTCTTCGACGGGGTCGACGTTCTGCGGCGCCAGGCCGCGGAAGAGCGTGATCCCGGGGAGGACCGATGCGACGAGCGCCGCGATGAGCGAGTTGCGGATCATCGCCCGACGGCCGAAGCCCGACTCCTCGTTGGCGTCGTCGAAGGCGTGGTACGCGGCTGCGCGCGTCGAGTCGCGTCCGCGCGTCGCGTGCCGCGGCTCGATGAACTCCTTGTCGGACATGATCGCCTTCGACCAGTGGATCGTGGCGACGCCGATGGCGGTGAGGGCGAGCGCGATGCCGAGCCCGATGAAGAGGTTGTTGTCGCGGACCGAGACCAGCGAGCCGTCCTCGATCGGGAACAGGAAGTACGCGGCGATCGCCCAGACGCTCGCCGCCACCGAGAGGTAGAAGAGCGTGTAGACCGTGCGGACGGCGCGCTTCATCGCCGCCGGGTCCTTGTCGGTCATCCGCAGGCGATGCGGCGGGACCTCCGGGGTGTGCACCGGGTCGGTGACCGCGACTGCGAGCCCCGGGGAGGGCTTCCACGAAGCCCTCTCGTGCTCGAGCGGGTCTTCCTCGTGTGCCATGCTGCTCCTCTTTGCGTGCTCGTCAGTGTCGAATCAGTTGGACTTCGCGGTGATCCACACGGTGACCGCGATCAGCGTGCCGATGCCGAAGATCCAGATGAAGAGGCCCTCCGAGACGGGGCCCAGCGATCCGAGGGTGAATCCACCCGGGGCGACCGCCTCCTGCTGGAAGAGCAGCGACGAGATGATGTCGCGCTTGTCTTCGGTCGTGAGGTTCATGTCGCTGAAGACAGGCATGTTCTGCGGGCCCGTCACCATCGCGGCGTACATGTGCAGCGCGCTCGTCTTGTCGAGCGCGGGGGCGTACTTGCCCTCCGTCAGGGCGCCACCGGCGCCGGCGACGTTGTGGCACATGGCGCAGTTGATGCGGAACAGCTCGGCGCCGCGCGCGACGTCGCCTTCGCCGTCCAGCACCTCTTCGTCGGGGAAGGTCGGGCCGGGCGAGGTCTCCTGGACGTATGCCGCGATCGCGAGGATCTGGTCCTCGGTGAACTGCACCGGCTTCTGCGGCGCCTGCGGCGCCTGCGCCTGAAGCGGCATGCGGCCGGTCGCCACCTGGAACTCGACGGCGAGCTCGCCGACGCCGTACAGCGACGGGCCGGACTCGGTGCCCTGCAGGTCGAGGCCGTGACAGGTGGCGCAGTTCGCCTGGAAGAGCTTCTTGCCGTCCTCGGCCGTCAGTGCGGTCTTCACCTGCGTCTCGCTCGTTGCCGCCATCGCGGCAGAGGCGCCTGCGTAGGCGCCTCCGGTGAGAAGCAGGCCGATGCCGATGAGGGCTGCGGCAGCCCAGGGGCTGCGGCGTCCGTGGGCGCGGCGCTTGGTCTCTCGTGCCATGTCGGGATACAGCTCCGCTCTATTTCAGGAAGTAGATGACGAGGAACAGAGCGATCCAGACGACATCCACGAAGTGCCAGTAGTACGAGACGACGATCGAGGTCGTCATCTCCTTGCGTCCGAAGTTCTTGACCGCGTAGGCGCGTCCGATGACGAGGAGGAACGCGATGAGGCCGCCCGTCACGTGCAGGGCGTGGAAGCCCGTCGTGAGGTAGAAGGCCGACGCGTACGCATCGGCGTCGATGGCCATGCCCTCGGTGACGAGCTGGGCGTACTCCCACACCTGACCGGACACGAAGATCGCGCCCATGATGAAGGTGAGGTAGAACCACTCGACCATGCCCCAGCTGCGGATGTTCCAGAAGCCGCCCGTGCGGTACGGCTGGAAGCGCTCCGCCGCGAACACGCCCATCTGGCACGTCACGGACGAGAGCACGAGGATGATCGTGTTCACCGTCGCGTAGGGGATGTTCAGCAGTTCGGTGCGCGCTTCCCACAGCTCGGGGGAGGTGCTCCGGAGGGTGAAGTAGATCGCGAACAGGCCCGCGAAGAACATCACCTCGCTGCCGAGCCACACGATGGTTCCGACGGCGACCGGATCCGGCCGCTTGACGGACCGCATGGCCTGAGAGTAGGTCGCTGGCGTGGTCGTCACGCTGACCATTATGGCTGAACTCCGGCTGTGATTTTCGCACCGGGCGGCATCGATTTGGCCTCGATGGAACTTAGGCTCACCTAAGAGAACGCTGGGAGTCCGGCGTGAGAATGGGCGCCGCCGAGCGGCTGTCGGGGACCCGGGAACAGATCCTCCGCGGGGCTAGGCTTCTGCCTTATGGCAGACCTCTACACGTGGCCGGGCATCCTGACGGCGCTTCTCGAGAAGCGCGATCTGAGCGTCTCGGAGTCGACCTGGGCGATGCGCCAGGTCATGTCGGGCGAGGCGACTCCGTCGCAGCTGGCCGGCTTCCTCGTGGCGCTGAGGGCCAAGGGCGAGACGGTCGACGAGATCGTGGGCTTCCGGGACGCGATCCTCGAAGCCGCTCTGCCGCTGCCCGTCGACGCGGCGGTCCTGGACATCGTCGGCACGGGCGGAGACCGCTTCGGCACCGTCAACGTGTCGACGATGGCGGCGGTCGTGGCCGCGGCATCCGGAGTTCCCGTGGTCAAGCACGGCAACAAGGCGGCGAGCTCGAAGTCGGGGTCGAGCGACGTCCTCGGTGCGCTCGGCATCGACCTCACGCTGTCGCCCGAGGCCGTCGCCGAGGCGCTGAGCCGGGCCGGCATCACATTCGCGTTCGCGACGGCGTTCCACCCGGGGTTCCGCCACGCCGGTCCCACGCGCGCCGAGCTGGGCGTGCCGACGGTCTTCAACTTCCTCGGGCCGCTGTGCAACCCGGCGCGTGCCGAGGCCAACGCCGTGGGGGTCGCGCACCTGGACCGCGTGCCGCTCATCACGGGCGTGTTCCGCACGCGCGGAGCGACCGCCCTCGTCTTCCGCGGCGACGACGGACTGGACGAGCTCACGACGACGGGCCACAGCCGGCTGTGGGAGGTGAGCCGCGGCGACATCCACGAGCACGACCTCGACCCGCGCGATCTCGGCATCCCGCTCGCCGACATCGACGACCTGCTGGGCGGCGACCCGGCGCACAACGCGGCGATCGTGCGGCGGGTGCTGGGCGGCGAGCAAGGAGCGGTGCGCGACATCGTGCTGCTCAACGCCGCGGCGGGGATCGTCGCCTACCGGCTGTTCCGCGACGCGGCGCAGGTCCAGCGGCCGATCCTCGACCGTCTCGCGGAGGCGCGTGACGACGCGGCGGCGGCGATCGACGACGGTCGGGCCCTCGCGAAGCTCGACGACTGGGTCGCTGTGACGAGGTCGCTCGCCGCCTGACCCACGGCGGTCAGCGCTCGGCGTGGTCTCTTCCCCGGGTGACTCCCCATCGCTAGCGTGTGCACAAAAGGAGTGCACTCGCCATGCAGAGGAGACAGGAATGAGTGACGCAACCGCCGACACGATCGAAGCACCCACCAAGAAGCTCGGACTCGTCAAGGCCGTGGGAGTCCTCGGCATCGTCGGAGGCGTGCTGCTGATCCTCGTGGGCATCATCGCCTGGATCGGCGTGACCAGCCAGCTGACGGCCGAGAACATCACGATCCCGGACGACGCGGCCGCCTTCCAGGGCCAGCAGGTCACGGGGCCGCTGACGGCCTACGTCCAGGCCGACATCATCAACACGCACGCCCTCGCGGCATCGGGCGGCAAGACATACGCCGAGCTCGACCAGGACGATCCTGTGCGCGCGACCGTCATGCAGGCATCCTTCCTACGGGCGTCGCTGTTCACGTCGGTCGTCGCGTACGGCGTCGCGCTGTTCGCAGCGGGCATGGGTGTCCTCGCGATCCTCTTCGGCTGGGCGTTCCTGCGCCTGGCGAGCACGCCGGTCGTGGTGAAGCGATCGAACGTCGCTGCCGTCGAGTGACGGCGAGCTGAATCGAGTGGCATCCACTGACGGCGCGGATTCCGAGGGCGACACCTCGGAATCCGCGCCGTTCGCCGTGCACCCGCACGACGCGCTCGCCGAGATCGCGACGCTGCTCGAGCGCGAGCGCGCCTCGCGCTACAAGTCGAAGGCGTTCCGCGCGGCCGCGGACGCCATCGCGGGGCTGACCGACGAGGAGCTGCGGGATGCCGCATCCCTCCGCCGCCGGAAGGGGATCGGCGACTCGACGTTCGGGGTGATCCAGGAGGCGCTCGCCGGTCGCGTGCCGTCATACCTCGAAGATCTGCGGGAGCGCGCCGGCGGGGAGCGCGTCTCGGCGCTCCGCGCGCTTCTGCGCGGCGACCTGCACAGCCACAGCGACTGGTCCGACGGACTCACGTCCATCGAGCTCATGGCGGCGGCGGGGCGCGCGCTCGGCCACGAGTACGTCGCGCTGACCGACCACTCCCCGCGCCTGCGAGTCGCCAACGGGCTGTCGCCGGAGCGGCTGCGGGCGCAGCGCGAGCACGTCGCCGCCGAATGCCGCGACGGCTTCACGCTCCTGTGGGGCATCGAGGTCGACATCCTCGACGACGGCGCGCTCGACCAGGAGCCTGACCTCCTCGACGAGCTCGACGTCGTCGTCGCGTCGGCGCATTCCAAGCTGCGCATGGAGCGCGCCCCCATGACGCGGCGGCTCGTGGAGGCGGCCTCGAACCCGCGCGTCGATGTCCTGGGCCACGTCACGGGGCGCCTCGTCGAGGGATCTCGGGGAACGCGCCCCCAGTCGACCTTCGACCCGCGCGCGGTCTTCGAGGCGTGCGCGGCACACGGCGTCGCGGTCGAGATCAACTCCCGGCCGGAGCGCCAGGACCCGCCGGACGAGCTCATCGACCTGGCGCTAGGGATCGGGTGCCTCTTCTCCATCGACTCCGACGCCCATGCCCCGGGCCAGCTCTCGCTCATCGACTACGGGGCCGAGCGCGCCGAGCGGCTCGGCGTGCCGGCGGAGCGGATCGTGACGACGTGGCCCCTGGAGCGGCTGCGCGAGTGGACGCGACGCGCGGGGTGAACAGCATCCCGCGGGGTGAACAGCATCCCGTCTGTCGGGGGGGCGGGCGTATCGTGACTTCGGGGTCCCGGGCGGCGCGCCCGGGAGGGCGGGAAGGACGTGACATGGCGACGCAGCAGCGCGACGCGCTCATCCAGCGGAACGCCGACGAGTACGCCCAGCTCAAGGCGGTCGTCGAGAGGCTCCGCGAGGCCGGCCGCATCGAGGAGGCCTTCGCGGGCGACGCGCGCGACCGGTGCGTGCGCGACGTGCTCGCCCACCTGCTCGCCTGGCACCTGCTGCTCGAGGGCTGGTACGAAGAGGGGATGATCGGCGGCTCGCCCGCGATCCCCGCAGACGGCTACACGTGGCGTCAACTCGATGCGCTCAACGTCGTGCTGCGCGACGACTGGCAGCATGCCTCGATCCAGGATGTCGAGCGCCGACTGGATGCCTCGCACGCCGGACTGCAGCGCCTCATCGCGGCCCTCAGCGACGAGGAGCTCTTCGACGCCGCGACCTACACGTGGACGCGAGGGTCGAAGCTCGGCGAGTTCTGCCTCGAGTGCGGCGGCAACCACTACGTGTGGGCGCGCGGGGTCATCGCCGACGGATTGCCTGAGCCGGCCGCTCTCTAGACTCGGGGGGTGACTGCGCGCCCCGGGAACACGTCGGCGCGCGGCATCCCGTGGCTCGTCGTCTCGGGGGTCCTCGTCGCGGCGCTGAGCCTGCGCGGACCGATCGTCTCGCCGACGCCCGTCCTTCGCGACATCGAGCAGGACCTCGACATCGGCTCCGCGGCCGCGGGCCTGCTCACGACGGCGCCCGTCCTCATGTTCGCTCTGCTGACCCCGCTCGCGGCCTTGGTGATCCGGCGCGCGGGCGCCGAGCTCGCGCTCATGCTGTCGCTCAGCGGCGTCCTCCTCGGCACGTTCGTGCGGGCTCTGCCGGGATTCGGCTGGATGCTCGCGGGCATGTTCGTGATCGGCGCGTCCGTCACGATCGGCAACGTCGTCGTCCCCGTCATCATCCGGCGGGACGTACCCCCGAGCCGGGTCGGGATCGTGACGGCGGCCTACGCCGCGATGCTCAACGCGGGGTCGCTGCTGACCTCGCTGCTGACGGCGCCGCTCGCCGAGCTCATCGGGTGGAACCTCGCACTGCTCGTGTGGTCGGGCATCACGATCGCCGGGATCGCGCTGTGGGGCGTGCACCTGCGGCGCAGCCGCAGTCGCGGCGCGGAATGGGGCGAACGCTATTCGGGCGAACCCGCCCACGGGTCGGGCGAGGCCGTCGACATCGACCCTGCGACTGTCACCGGGCCGCTGCCCGTCGTCGGAGGGCGCTCGAGCCGGTCCATCTTCCGGCGGCCCGTCACATGGCTGCTCGTCGGATCCTTCGCGGGGCAGACCACGATCTACTACGCGCTGTCGACGTGGCTTCCCACGATCGCCGCCGACGAGCTCGGGACGAACGCATCCGCCTCGGGCGCCCTCGCGTCGCTGTACCAGGGCGTCGGCATCTTCGGCGCCTTCCTCATCCCGATCCTCACGCGCTTCACGCCGCGCATCGTGCCGGCGATCGTCATTTGCAGCTCGTGGCTCGTCCTCACGATCGGGCTGCTCGTGGCTCCCGAGCTGCTGTGGCTGTGGGTCTCGATCGGGGCGATCGGGCATGCGGGCGGGTTCGTCGTGATCTTCACGGCGCTCGTGGCCGTCGCCCGCAGCGACGCCGAGGCCGCCGGGATGTCGGCACTCATGCAAGGCTGCGGGTATGCCGTCGGCGCGCTCGGCCCGCCCTTCCTCGGTGCGCTCCACGAGGTGACGGGCGGCTGGACGCTCGGGCTCGTGGTCCTGCTCGTGCTCTCGGTCGTCTACTGCGCCGTGCTGCTCGCCGCGATCGCGGCATCCCGCCGCGCGACGGCCTGACAAGAGCGTCGGGCCGCCGCGCGCTGCGGGTCGTGGCCGTCGCGCGTGCGCGCGTCAGTCTCGCGGCGCCGCGTTGGCACGGATCACCTCGAGCCGGGCGCGATACTCGACCTCGTCGATGTCGCCCTTCGCGAAGCGCTCTGCGAGCGTCGCCTCGGCCTGCCGCGACGGGTTGAGCCGGCCGTACGGGCCGTAGCCGTTCTCGGCGGCGGCGCGACGCCAGCGCCGGCCGAAGATCGCCCAGATGAGGACGAAGAAGAGGATCCAGAACAGCGGGATGAGCAGGAACCACCAGCCGAAGCCCCACGGGCCGACGAAGTGGGTGGCCACCGTGGCGGCGGCGAGTGTTGCGGACATGACAGCCTCTCGGTCGTTCGCCGGCGCGATGCCGGACGCTCCGAGTCAAGCCGCGCGGCGCTCCGCGCGAATCCGCCACGGGGAGTGAATCGGGATGCTCCGCGCGGAGTACCCGGCGGGTGCGGGTTGCATGGACAGGGCGTGCGCGGCCGAGGGCCGGAGGACAACAGACGAGCGCAGGGGCGGGACGCGGCATCCGTCATCCGCTCGTCGGATCTCCTCCGCTCGTGGGCCGGACGATCGGGAGTGCGCGCTCAGGCGCTCCAGCCGGGGCGGACGAGCCCGCTCTCGTACGCGATGACGACGAGCTGAGCGCGATCGCGGGCGTCGAGCTTCTGCAGGACGCGCGACACGTGCGTCTTGGCGGTGAGCGGCGAGATGAACAGCCGCGCCGCGATCTCCTCGTTCGTGAGGCCCTCGCCGACGAGGGCGACCACTTCGCGCTCGCGGTCGGTCAGCGGGGACAGGATGCCGGGGTCGACAGCATCCCGCAGCCCGCCGGCGGCGCGCTCGAGGAGGCGGCGCGTGACACCGGGGGAGAGGAGGGCATCGCCTGCGGCGACGACCCGCACGGCGCGGATGAGGTCGACGGGCTCGGTGTCCTTCACGAGGAACCCGCTCGCGCCCGCGCGGATCGCGCGGACGACGTACTCGTCGAGCTCGAACGTCGTCACGATGACGACGCGGACGTCCGCGAGGGCGGGGTCGAGGGCGATCTGCTCCGTCGTCCACAGGCCGTCGCCGTCGGGCATCCGGATGTCGAGCAGAGCGACGTCGACGGGCTCGGCGCGGAGCTTCGCGAGCAGCTCCCGGCCGCCCGACGCCTCGGCGACGACCTCGATGTCGGGCTCCGAGTCCAGGAGGGCCCGGAAGCCGGCGCGGACGAGCAGGTGGTCGTCGGCGATCGCGACGCGGATCACGGCAGCTCCTGCCAGGGCAGGCGCGCAGTCACGACGGTGCCCGCACGCGGGCCCGGCTCGACATCGACCGTGCCGCCCACGAGCAGGGCGCGCTCGCGCATGCCGCGGATGCCGCCGCCCTCGACCGCTTCCTCCGGGAGTCCCGTGCCGTCATCGGCGATCCTCACGACGAAGTCGCCTCCGTGACGCTCGAGCGTGACCGTCGCCGTCGCAGCAGCCGAGTGCCGCACGATGTTCGTGAGCGCCTCCTGGACGATGCGGTAGGCCGCCGTCTGCACCTCGCCGGCGGGGGCTGAGCCGCCCAGACGGTCGTCGATCCGGACCGTGAGCCCGAGCCCCGTGCGCTGTGCGGCGAGGCGGGGGAGCTCCGCGAGCTGCGGCTGCGGGGTCAGGGGAGCCGTGCGAGGCGCGCTCAGATCGTCACCGCGCAGGAACGACAGCACGCCGCGGACCTCGTCGAGCCCCGTCGCGCTCAGGCTCCGGATGTTCGCGAGCGCTTCGCGCGCCCGCTCGGGCTCGCGGTCGAACAGGTGCAAACCGACGCCCGACTGCACCGAGATCTGGCTCAGCGAGTGGGCCAGGACGTCGTGCAGCTCGCGCGCGATCCGCGTGCGCTCCTCCTGCTCGAGCGTGCGGCGACGTTCCACGAGCTGCGCACGGTGTTCCGCGCCGCGCTGCCGGCGGCTGCGGATGCCCTCGCCGATCGCGAAGAGGAACGCGAGCCCGAGCGTCGCGAGCGCGATGCGGAAGGGATGCCAGGGTGTGCCGATGAGCCCGCTCGCCGTGACGGCGACGAGCCACGCGAGCCCCACGGAGATGAGCGCCCAGAGGCGGGCGCCGCGCACGACGGCGCCGATGATCGCGAAGGCGAGGGCGAGGAACACCGGACCCGCGTCGGGCGGCACGAAGAGGTCGAGCGTCGAGAGGGCGGCCACGACGGCGACGGTCGGTCCGGGCCACCGCCGAGCGCCGACGAGCGCGAGGGCGGATGCCGCTCCCAGCGCGACGCTGAGTGCCGCGAGCGGCGGCGGGACGTCCTGCCAGACCGAGATCCCGATGGCGGCCGACACCTGCACGACGAAGGCGACGACGACCGGGACCCACAGCGTGACGGCCGGCGGTGGGCGGAACCGCAGCGCGTCGTCATCCCACCCGGCCTGCGGCATCCCTCGATGCTACGCCCGCGCTTCGAGCGCGGCATCCGCTCCACGGAGGCGTGCGCGTACTCCCGGGGGAGTACGGATTCAGGCCGTGGGAACCGCGTCGAGGGCGTCGACGATGCGCGTCATGGCGGCGCCGAGCGCCCAGCGCTCCGCGAAGGCGGCGGCATCCTGCTTGGCGCCGTCGTCGAGGGGACGGAGGCGCGCGTCGACGGCGGGCAGGTCGAGATCGCGGACGACCGCGACGACGCGCGGCGCGACGGCGAGGTAGGGCAGAGCCGCGCCGATCTTCGCGGCGACGCCCGCCGTCATGCCCTCACGCGCCTCGGCGGCCCGGAGGATCCCGTCGAGGTCGCCGTGCGCCGCGAGCAGCGTCGCGGCGGACTTCTCGCCGATGCCTGCGACACCCGGCAGGCCGTCGGACGAGTCGCCCCGCAGGGTCGCGAAGTCGGCGTACTGCCGGGGCCTGACGCCGTACTTCGTCAGGACGACGTCGTCGGTCACGACCTCGAGGTTGCTCATGCCGCGCGCCGTGTAGACGACGCGCACGTCGCGGGCGTCGTCGACGAGCTGGAAGAGATCGCGGTCGCCCGTCACGATTTCGACAGGGAGCGTCGCGGTCGTCGCGAGCGTCCCGATGACGTCGTCGGCCTCGTGCTCAGGCGCACCGACGACCTGGATGCCGACCTTCGCGAGCGACTCGCGGATGACCGGCACCTGGATCTCGAGCGGGTCGGGGACGACCTCGACGTCCGGAGCGCCGACGACGACCTCCGCGACGCGATGCGTCTTGTACGACGGGATGAGGTCGACGCGCCACTGCGGCCGCCAGTCGTCGTCCCAGCAGGCGATGAGATGCGTCGGCTGATACAGCGTCACGAGCTTGGTGATGATGTCGAGGAAGCCCCGCACGGCGTTGACCGGCGTGCCGTCGGGCGCGCGGACGGTGTCGGGCACGCCGTAGAACGCGCGGAAGTACAGCGACGCGGAGTCCAGGAGCATCAAGCGGTCGGGCATGCGCTCATCCTGTCACGGGGCACCGACGAGGTGCGTCAGCAGGCGGGGCCCGAGGGGTCCTCATCGCACGTGCGGTCGACGAGCGCCGTGCGCACCTCGACGACCCTGACGACGTAGCCGCCCGTCGACGCCGAAACGACCCCGGGGACGGCGCGCCAGCGGGCGCCGAAGCTCACGGATGCCGCGTACTCGACCGTCACCGCGACGGGATACGTGCCGCGGGCGCGGTACACGTGACTCGTCGCCGTCGGCGTGAACTGCGCCTGCCCGAGCGCCTCCCAGGATGCGCCGCCGGATCCCGTCCGGGCGGAGGTTCCGTCGCCGTACTCGAAGACGAAGGCGGTCGGGACGAAGCGGACCTCGACGTCCCAGCCGAGGATCTGACCCGAGAGGGACTGCTCGGATGCTGTCGCCACGAGGTTCGCCGGCATCCCGACGACGCCGAACCCCTCGGGCTGGCCGGTCAGGGTCGGGCGGGCCGGCTGGAAGGATGCGAGGTCGGCGAGGGTCACGTCCGGAGGTGCGACGACGACGAAGCCGCCCCGATCACAGAACGGATCGGTGCAATCGGGTTCGGCGGGAGCGGGGATCGTGCCGGGGCGCGTGGGGTTGGCGGGGTTGGCGGGGTTGGTCGAGTCGTCCGTGCCGGGGGTGGTCGGGAAGCCGTCAGCCCCGGGGATCGTGACGGACGCGCCGACGTCGACCTTCGTGCCGTCATTCGATGCGCAGACTCCAGTCCACTGGCTATTGCTGTAGCAGTCGGTCGACATGGGGATGGCTGAGGCGCCGGAGATGGCCAGCGACAATGCGACGAATGCAGCTAGCAAGAGACGTCGGAGCCTTCGATCACCGAGATCAGCAGGCCGGTGGGGGAAGTCGCACTGCTCACGAGTTGCACCGTGGAAGATTGGGTATCTGGTCGATCCTGACTCACGACAGAACTGCCGTCTGGATCCCTCACATCGATCGCGCTCACATCAGTGCAGGTGCCCAACTCGACGGTTGGTTCGCTCCTGGGCGAGTACACAAGCGGGTAGATGGAAATGACTTCGGTTGCACCGTCCACGGTCCAACCGTCGGCGTGCATCGATGAGAGCGACTTTCGTTCCCCTGCATTCGCCTCGCCGGTCGTCCAGGTATAGACGTCCTCGAAGGTCTCCGGGTCGCTCAGGTCCACCTGATTGAGCGCATCCACATACGCCCGGTACGTCTCCTCAGCGGCGGCGAACGCCTCCGCCTCGGTCTCGAACAGCGGTTTCTCTTCGGGTTCGGGCTGCGCGAAGCATCCGCTCGTCATCGCGGCGGTGAGCGCGAGCACGAGCGCCGCCGGAGCCACGCGAGAGATCACGCCCCCACCGTAACCGCCGCCGGCTGAGCGCAGCCCCCGCTGTCCACAGGAGCAGCAACGCGATGTTCACCTCCAGGTCGACGGGGCGACGCCCCGCGTGCGCTCGCCGTCCACCGCCCGCGATCACGGTGGGATCCTGCGGCGAAGTGCGCCGCCGGAGGTGGAATGAGTCGCGACGCGGTGGTGGCCTGGGTGGAGTCGCCGCTCCAGCTCGTGGGCGCAGCGGAGTGGGCCCACGCGCACGAGCGGACGGTTCCGGTCGCGGGACGACTCACGGCGCACATGGGCGAGACGGCCGACGAGCTCATCGCCCGCGGAGCCCGGTTCGGCGAGACCCAGCCGTATCTCGGCATCCCGTTCACGCTGCTGTCGCAGCACGACCACTGGCTCATCGGCGACGGCTTCTCGGGCCAGTTCCGGCTCGCCGTGACGCTCCTGCGGCCCAAGACCCTCACGTTCCTCGACGACGGCGCCAACACGCTCGCCTTCGCGAAGGCCCTCGTCGGCACGGTGCCCTATGCGCGGCCTGGAGTGGAGGAGGGCCGACTCACGACGGCGCTCGCGCCCGTCGCACTCGAGCGCACGCTGCGGCGGGGCTCCCGCGGGCGCGCCTGCCTGTTCACGGCCTTCGAGATCCCCGAGCGGGATCGGCTCACCGAGCACGGCGTCGCCGTGCAGCCCCACCGCTTCGAGTGGACGCGGGCGACGGCCCCCGAGGCGGCCGACATCGGACCGCGCGTCGTCATGGGCAGCGCGCGACCCGTCGACGGCCGCATGGCGCTCGCCGACTTCATCGCGTGGGTCGAGGCCGTCGCGGCGACGGGCCCCGTCACCTACCTGCCTCATCGCCGCGAGACTCCGGCCCAGCTCGACGCCGTGCGCGGCATCCGGAACGTCGCGATCTCGCCCGCACGCCTGCCCGCCGAGCTCGTGCTCGCCGGCGCGCGCGAGCCGCTCGAGATCTACACGCTGCCGTCGAGCACCGCGACGACGCTGCCTCTCGTCCTCGAGGGCACGGGATCGGTCATCCGGACGAAGCCCGGCCGGGCACGCACCAAGGGAGTCGCGTCATGAGCGAGGTCGTCGCGATCATCCCGGCGCGGGGCGGCTCGAAGGGCGTCCCGCGCAAGAACCTCCGTCGCGTCGGCGGCGTGCCGCTCGTCGCGCGCGCCATCGCGGCAGCCCGGGCGAGCGGCGCGATCGACCGCATCGTCGTCTCGACGGACGACGCCGAGATCGCAGCGGTCGCGCGCGAGTGGGACGCCGAGGTCGTCGAGCGACCGGCGGCGATCGCTGGCGACACGGCGAGCTCCGAGAGCGCGCTGCTGCACGCCGTCGACGCGCTCGCCGCGCGCGGCGTCGAGGTCGAGACGATCGCGTTCCTGCAGGCGACCTCGCCGTTCATCGATGCGGCGGCGCTCGCGGAGGGCGTCCGGGCCGTGCGCGAGCGGGTCTTCGACAGTGCCTTCTCGGCGATCGAGTCCTATGGGTTCGTGTGGGCCAGGGACGCCGCGTCCCACGCCATCGCGATCAACCACGACGCCGCACATCGCCCGCGGCGCCAGGACCGCGAGCCGCACTACCTCGAGACGGGGGCCTTCTACGTCTTGGACGCCGCCGAGTTCAAGCTCGCACGGCACCGCTTCTTCGGCCGGGTCGGCGTCATCGAGGTGCCCGACCACACCGCGATCGAGATCGACACGACCGCGGAGCTCGAGCGGGCGCGCGTGCTCGTGCGGCTCATCGACGCTCCCGAGTCGGTCGACGCGGATGCTGTCGTGACCGACTTCGACGGCGTCCACACCGATGACACGGTCCACGTCGACGAGACGGGCTATGAGTCGGTGCGCGTCAGCCGGTCCGACGGCATGGGCGTCGCGCTGCTGCGGAAGGCCGGCATCCCGATCCTCATCCTGTCGACCGAGACGAACCCGGTTGTCAGCGCGCGGGGCCGCAAGCTCGGCGTCGAGGTGCTCCAGGGCGTGGACGACAAGGCCGCGGCGCTCGCCGCGTGGGCCGAGCGCACCGGCATCCCCCTCTCGCGTATCGCGTACCTCGGCAACGACGTCAACGACCTGGGCTGCCTCGAGGTCGTCGGGTGGCCCGCCGCGGTGCCCGACGCGCATCCGCTCGTCCTCGCCGCCGCGCGCGTCGTCGTCGATCGGCCCGGCGGTGCGGGGGCCGTCCGCGCGCTCGCCGAGCGCGTCCTGGCCGCGCGCACCCCCGAGACCCTTTCCACCCCTGACCAGAGGAGTGCACGGTGACCGTCACGATCGGAACCCGCGTCATCGGAGGCGGACGCCCCGCCTACGTCATCGCCGAGATCGGCCTCAACCACAACGGCGACGTCGAGCTCGCCAAGCAGCTCATCGACGTCGCGGCGGACGCCGGTGCCGACGCGGTGAAGTTCCAGAAGCGCACGCCCGAGATCGCGACGCCCGAGCACATGCGCGACATGCTGCGCGAGACGCCGTGGGGCACCATGACGTACCTCGACTATCGCCGCCGCGTCGAGTTCGGCCGCGACGAGTACATCGAGATCTCGGACCACGCGCTCCTGCGCGGGCTCGAGTGGTTCGCGTCGCCGTGGGACGTGCCGTCGGTCGCGTTCCTCGAGGACCTCGGGGTCGTCGCGCACAAGGTCGCCTCGGCGTCGCTCACCGACGTCGAGCTGCTCGAGGCGCTCCGCGACACGGGCAAGCCCGTCATCCTCTCGACCGGCATGTCGACGATCGACCAGATCGACCGCGCGATCGACGTGCTCGGCACGGACCGGCTCGTCCTCATGCATGCGACCTCGACGTACCCGATGGAGCCGGACGAGGCGAATCTCCGCGTCATCCCGGCCCTCCGCGACCGCTACCCCGGCGTACCGGTCGGGTACTCAGGCCACGAGCGGGGCCTGCAGATCTCGCTCGCGGCGGTCGCGCTCGGCGCCGTCGCCGTCGAGCGGCACATCACGCTCGACCGCACGATGTGGGGCTCGGACCACGCCGCCTCGCTGGAGCCCGCGGGCCTGCAGCACCTCGTGCGCGACATCCGCGTCATCGAGGCCGCTCTCGGCGACGGCGTCAAGCGCGTGTTCCCCGGGGAGTTCGCTCCCATGGCGAAGCTGCGGCGCGTCCCCGCGTGACGCCGGCCCCGCGCCGCATCGTCGGCATCGCCGACACCGACTCGTACGTCAAGTGGGCCGCGGCGCTGCTCGGCGGGCTCTCGGGAGAGACGGATGCCGAGCTCCTCGTGCTCGAGACGCCCGTCGTCGTGAGCCCCGCGCAGCTGCGCTCGGCCGTCGCGGGGAGCGGCCTGGAGCGCGTGGCGCGTGTCGAGTACGACGAACTCGCGAGCCGGCTCGCGGCGCTGCGCCCCGACGTCGTGCTGATCGCCGCGCGCGGGCCGCTCGTGCGCGTCCTCGCACGGCTCGTCGCGGGGCTCGTGCCGCGGCCCGTCATCGTGTCGGGCCTCCCGGGCATCTCGATCCCCGCGACGCGCAAGGCGCTCGTCTACCGCACGCAGTGCGACCTCTTCGTCCTGCATTCGCGGCGCGAGGTGCGCGAGTTCGCCGCCCTCGCGCGCGAGCGGGGCATGCCGCAGCGCTTCGCGCTGACGCGGCTCCCGTTCGCCCAGGAGAGTCCGGAAGATCGGCTGACCCGTCCGACCTCGGCTGACGTGGAGAGCCGCGGTGACGCGATCGAGCCGACGGGCACCGACCTCGTCTTCGCGGCCCAGGCCATCGTCCCGCGTGAGCGTGAGGACCGGCTGCGGGTCGCGCGGCTGCTCGTGCGCGCGGCGGAGGCCGATCCATCCGGCCGCGTCGTGCTGAAGGTGCGCGGACGGACCGGCGAGCATCAGACGCACGTCGAGCACGACGCGCTGCCCGACCTCATCGCGTCGCTCGGGCCGCTGCCACCGAACCTCGTCACGTCGACGGCGCCCATGTCGAAGGCCCTCGACTCCGCGCACGGGCTCGTCACGGTCAGCTCGACGGCCGCCGTCGAGGCGATCGCGCGGGGCATCCCGGTCATCGCGCTCGACACGTTCGGTGTGACGCCCCGGCTCATCAACCTCGTCTTCGAGGACAGCGGCCTGTTCGGCAGCGAGGAGGACGTCGTCGCACGGCGGTTCCGGCATCCGTCCGCGTCGTGGCTGCGCGACAACTACTTCCATGAGCCGGCGGACGACGACCTGCCGCTCCTGCTGGCCGATCTCGTGGCGCGCCGCCGCGAGGGCCGGCTCGCACCCAAGCCGCCGCTCGCGCGTGCCGGCGGACGGTTCCGCGACGCGTGGGAGCGCAAACTCGTGCTCGGGCCGCACGACCACACGCCGAGCGGCTTCGCAGCGATGGCGATCGGGATGCCGCTCCGCGGCGTCGTGCGCATGGGACAGCGCGTGCGGCGGTGGGTGATCGGGCCGACGCCGGCTCAGCAGACGGCGACCTGAGCCTTCGGACGCGCTGCCGTCGCATCGCCGTGGTCTGCGTGGCCGACCGTAGGCTCGATGATCATGACCGCGCCCGCCGATCTCCTCCGCGAGAACCGACTCGCGACCGAGCACCGCCTCGCCGTGCTCGACGCCGAGATCGCCGAGCTGCGCCGCGGTCGCGCCGCGGAGTCCGCGGACGACGAGCACGACCCCGAGGGCGTCACGCTGTCGGGCGAGTGGTCCCGCCTCGAGGGGCTCCGCGCCGGGGCCGCGTCCGAGCTCGTCGACATCGACGCGGCGCAGGCGCGCGTCGAGCGCGGCACGTACGGCGTGTGCGTCGACTGCGGGCGCAGCATCCCGCCTGCCCGCCTCGAGGCGCGCCCGACCGCGACGCGCTGCGTCGACTGCGCCGCGAAGGCGGCCCGCTGATGTCGTTCGGGCAGGCGGCCTCGCGGCGCGACGGCTTTCCGCTCGTCGCGGCGGCGGACCCGTGCCCCTGCGGCAGTGGGGACCGATTCGACGGATGCTGTCGCCCGATCCTGCACGGCGACCCGGCGCCGACGGCCGAGCGCCTCATGCGCTCGCGCTACACGGCCTTCGTCGTGGGCGACGCGCGACATCTCGCCGCCTCGTGGCACCCGCGCACGCGGCCCGAGTCGGTCGACCTGGACCCGCGCCTGCGCTGGACGCGGCTCGAGATCGTCGCGGCGGAGGAGGCCAGGGATCGTGGGACCGTCGAGTTCCGCGCGCACTGGCGCGAAGGCCGCGACCAGGGCACGCTGCACGAACGCAGCCGGTTCGTCCGTCACGCTGGCCGGTGGTGGTACCTCGACGGAGACGTCGGATGAGCCTCCTCGACGCCATCGATTCGGGTCCCGTCGTGCTCGACGGGGGCCTCGGCACCCTCCTGGAGTCGCGCGGGAACGATCTGAGCTCATCGCTGTGGTCCGCCCAGCTGCTCCTGGACCGGCCGCGCGAGATCCGCGCGGCCCACGCGGAGTTCTTCGAGGCGGGCGCTCGCGTCGCGATCACGTCGTCGTACCAGGTCGGCTATGAAGCGCTCGAGGCCGAGGGGCTCGATGCCGAGGCCGTCGACCTGCTCCTCACACGCAGCGTGCTGCTCGCCCGGCACGCGCGTGATGACGCCGGGCTCGCCGGTCGGGCGTGGATCGCGGCATCCGTCGGACCGTACGGCGCCACCCTCGCCGACGGCAGCGAGTACACGGGCGACTACGGCCTGACGGTCGCCGAGCTGCGCTCGTGGCACCGTCGGCGCCTCCAGGCGCTCGCGGCGGCGGGTCCCGACATCCTCGCGATCGAGACGATTCCGTCGCTCGCCGAGGTCGAGGCGCTCACCGCCGAGCTCGAGGGACTCGGAACGCCCGCGTGGGTCAGCGTCACCGCGGCCGGCGGCGCCCTGCGCTCCGGTGATGCCCTCACCGACGCGTTCGCGGTCGCCGCGGCATCCCCGTACGTCGTCGCGGTCGGCGTGAACTGCTGCGATGCGAGCGAAGTGGGCGCGGCGCTCGAGGTCGCGGCATCCGTCACCGACAAGCCCCTCGTCGCGTACCCGAACAGCGGCGAGGCGTGGGACGCGCGGCGTCGCGCCTGGACGGGCCGAAGCGAGCCCCTCGAGGACCACGTCCGCTCCTGGGTCGCGGCGGGCGCGCGGCTCGTCGGCGGATGCTGTCGCGTCAGCCCCGCGGAGATCCGGGCCGTCGCGGCGGCGGTCGGCGACGCGTGACGGACCCCCTGGCGGCGGATTCCTGACGCGCTACGCTGACGAACACGCCGTCGGAAGGGGCATCCGTGGGTCTTCGCGAGCAGCTCCTGCGCCGGAAGCCGATCGTCCCGCCGACCCCTACGCCGGGCGGCCTCACACGGCGCATCGGCACGTTCCACCTCGCGATGCTCGGCGTCGGCGCGACGGTGGGCACCGGCATCTTCTTCGTCATGCACGAGGCGGTGCCGCTCGCCGGGCCGGCCGTCATCATCTCGTTCCTCCTCGCGGGCGTCGCCGCAGGGCTGTCGGCGCTCTGCTACGCCGAGATGGCCTCGGCGGTGCCGGTGTCGGGCTCGAGCTACTCCTACGCCTACGCGACGATGGGCGAGGCAGTCGCGATGGGGGTCGCGGCGTGCATCACCCTCGAGTACGGGGTGTCGACGGCGGCCGTGTCGGCGGGGTGGAGCGGCTACCTCAATCAGCTGCTCGACGACCTCTTCGGGTGGCGGATCCCGCCGGAGCTCAGCATGGCGCCCGCGCAGGGCGGGATCGTGAATCTGCCCGCGATGATCCTCGTGGCCGCCTGCGCCGTGCTGCTCATCCGCGGGACGCGGGAGTCGGCGATCGTCAACGCCGTCATGGTGCTCGTCAAGCTCGGCGTGCTCGTCATGTTCGGGGCGATCGCGTTCACGGCTTTCAACGCCGACTACTTCGCTGACTTCGCGCCGATGGGCGCTGCGGGCATCACGGCTGCCGCCGGAACGATCTTCTTCACGTTCATCGGCCTGGACACCGTCGCGACGGCCGGCGACGAGGTGAGCGACCCCCAGCGCTCGCTTCCGCGCGCGATCGTCATCGCGCTCATCATCGTCGTGGCGATCTACCTCTTCGTGGCGGTCGCGGCGCTCGGAACCCAGCCGTGGCAGGACTTCTCGGACCCCGCGCAGCAGGAGGCGGGGCTCGCCGTCATCCTGCAGGACGTCATCGGCGCGCCGTGGGGAGCGACGGTCCTCGCGGCGGGGGCCGTCATCTCGATCTTCTCCGTGACCCTCGTGACGCTGTTCGGGCAGACCCGCATCTTCTTCACGATCGGACGGGACGGACTGCTGCCGAAGGTCTTCGCGCGCGTCAACCCCCGCACCCACACGCCCGAGTTCACGACCATCGTCGTCGCGACCGCGGTCGGGCTGCTCGCGGGCTTCGTCCCGCTCGACGACCTGTGGGACCTCGTCTCGATCGGGACGCTCGTCGCCTTCATCGTCGTCTCGATCGCCGTCATGGTGCTGCGGCGCACGCGCCCCGACCTGCCGCGCTCGTTCCGCGTCCCGGGCTATCCGGTCGTGCCGATCCTCTCGGTCGCGGCGTGCGTCTACATCATGACGGGCCTGCCGTGGACCGCCTACGTCTGGTTCCTCGTGTGGCTCGCGGTCGTCCTCGCCTTCTACCTGCTGTGGGGCCGACATCACTCGACGCTCGGCGATCCGGTCGCCGAGGCGCGCGAGGAGGCGGGGGAGTAGCGACAGGTCGCTCGTTCGCGCCCGAGGGAATCCGCGCGGGCCTGCGCGTGTTCCAGCAGACATGAGCCCCGCACCCGTCGACGTCGTCGTGATCGGCGCCGGGCAGGCGGGGCTGTCCGCCGCGTACCACCTGCAGCGGCGCGGGTTCGCTCCGGCGGGCCGCGCCACCCCCGGCGACGACACCTACGTCGTGCTCGACGCGAACCACCGGCCCGGGGGAGCGTGGCAGCACCGCTGGCAGTCGCTGCGGATGGGCACGGTCAACGGCATCCACGAGCTGCCCGGATTCGCGGTGCCGCCCGCCGATCCGCGGGCGGCGAGCCGCGACATCCTCCCGGCGTACTTCGCCGAGTACGAGGCGCGGCTGGCGCTCGACGTGCAGCGCCCCGTGACCGTGCGAGCCGTCCGCCGCGCAGACGAGGATCCGGACGGCCGGCTGCTCGTCGAGACCGACGCGGGGACGTGGGCCGCCCGGTACGTCGTGAACGCGACCGGCACGTGGACGCGCCCGTTCTGGCCGCGGTACCCGGGCCAGGAGCGGTTCCGCGGTCGGCAGCTGCACGTCGGCGACTACGTCTCGGCCGACGAGTTCGCGGGCGAGCGCGTCGTCGTCGTCGGAGCCGGCGTGTCGGCGGTCCAGCTCCGCGACGAGATCTCGCACGTCGCCGACACCTTCTGGGTCACGCGACGCGACCCGGAATGGATCGAGGACGACTTCGACGTGCCGGCCCGCGTCGCGGCGATCGCGGGCGTCGAGGCGCGGGTACGCGAAGGGCTGCCGCCGGGGAGCGTCATCTCCGTCACGGGCATGCACTGGACGCCGTGGGCGCGCGCAGCACAGGCGCGCGGCGTGCTCGTGCGGCATCCCATGTTCGCCTCCATCGAGGCGGACGGAGTCCGGATGCCGGACGGCACGTTCGAGCCCGCCGACGTCATCCTGTGGGCCACGGGCTTCAGGCCCGCGCTCGACCACCTCTCGCCGCTGCGCCTGCGGACGCCGGAGGGCGGCATCCGGGTCGCGAACGGCCGCTCGATCGACGAGCCGCGACTCTTCCTCATCGGCTACGGGCCGTCCCAGTCGACGGTCGGCGCCAACCGCGCGGGGCGCGATGCCGTGCGGGCGATCGTCGCCGAGTGGGCCGATCGGGCCGAACGAGGTGGCACCGCGGAGCGGTCCGCAGCCTGAGCCCGGGCCGCAGCCTGAGCCCGGGCCGCACCTGGGCCCGGGCCGCACCTGCGCCCCTCGGCTCAGCCCGCGGCCCGCACGGCCGCGGCGACGTCGGCCGGCGACCCGTGCCAGGGTGCGCCGTGCCCCGGCAGCACCCAGGAGGCCCGGAGCCCCGCGATCCGGTCGAGGGAGCGGGATGCCGCGGCGGGGTCGTCCGTGAACGGTGCGGGCTGGAGCCCCTCGCGGCCCGTCAGGACGTGCCGCGTGGTCAGGGCGTCGCCCACGAACACGGCGTCGGCGCTCGGGATGTGCACCGCGATGCTCCCGGGCGAGTGGCCCGGCATCCCGATCACGACGGGCGAGCCGGGCAGGTCGAGCACGTCGCCGTTGTGGACCTCCACGACCTCGGACGGGTAGATCGCCCGCACGCCGTTCTTGCGCAGGGCGTAGGAGAAGAAGCCGAGCGTGGGACCGAGCTTCATGGGCCCCATCGGCGTCTTGGGCTTCTCGCCCGTGAGAGCACGGTGGGCGTCTGCCGCGTGGACGTAGACGGGCACGCCGTGCTCACGCCGGAGCCTCTCGGCGAAGCCGATGTGGTCGCTGTCGCCGTGCGTCAGGACGAGTCCGCGGATGTCGGCGGGTGACTTGCCGAGGGTCTCGAGCTCGCGCATGAGGTCGTGCCAGTGCCCCGGCAGGCCGGCGTCGATGAGCGTGATGCCCTCGTCCGTGTCCACGAGGTAGGACGCGACGATGTCGTTGCCGAGGCGGCGGAGGTGCGGTCCGAGCTGCATGTCAGGCTCCTTCGGAATGCTTGTCATGGCTACGATACGTAGCTATCATGGCTAATGTCAATAGCCATGGAGGTCCGATGCCCACGCCGGAACGCACGTCGCTCGCCGAGATCGTCCTCGCCGGGCAGGAGCTCCTCGAGGATGGCGGGCCTTCCGGCCTCACGATGCAGAGCGTCGCAGAGCGCGTCGGCGTGCGGGCGCCGTCGCTCTACAAGCGTGTGCGGGACCGCGAGGCGCTCGTCTCCGCCGTGGCCGCCGCGACCCTGGACGACCTCACGGCCCGGCTCGAGGCATCCGACGGCTCGCTCGAAGGGCTCGCCCGCGCATACCGGGCGTTCGCGCACGACCGACCCGAGGGCTTTCGTCTCGTCTTCACCTCGGCGCCGCCGCGCGAGGCGCTGGACAGATCGTCGGCCGCGATCCTGCGCAGCGTCCGGCCGTTCGTCGACGAGGAGCACGCTCTCGAGGCGGCGCGCCTCGTGACGGCGTGGGCGACGGGATTCCTGCAGATGGAGCTCGCGGGGGCGTTCCGCCTCGGCGGCGACCTCGACGACGCGTTCGCCTTCGGGCTCGCGACGCTGCGGCGGGGGCTCGAGCGGCACTGACGCGCGTCAGGCGGCGAGCTTGTCGAGCGTCTCCTGCATGCGGTCGAGCTTCGCCTCGAGCGTGCGGATGTGGCGCACCTGCGCGGCATCCCGCTCCTCGTCGTGCTGTTCGACCCGCTCGACGATCCACGACGCGAGGGTCGCCGTCACGACGCCGAGGAGCGCGATGCCGCCGATCATGAGGCCCACGGCGATCGCGCGTCCCGCGGCCGTGACGGGCGAGACGTCGCCGTAGCCCACCGTCGTGATCGTGACGAACGCCCACCAGAGCGCGTCGCCGAACGTCGTGATCGTCGAGCCGGGCGCGTCCCGCTCGGCGTCGAGGACCGCGAGCGCCGCGACGAAGACGAGCAGGCTCGCAGCTCCCGCGGCGTATACCGAGATCCGGCCGCGGATCGCATACCCCGCCGTGCGCTGCAGCACGGCGAGGAGGGTCACGAGCCGCAGGATGCGCAGCGGCCGCAGCATCGGGAGGATGACGATCGCGAGGTCGAAGAGGTGCGTGTAGAACCACCGCCACCGGCGCTCGCGCTCGACGAGCAGCAGGTTCGCGACGTAGTCGACGACGAACGCGCCCCACGTGACCCACAGGATGAGCTCGGCGAACTGGTCGGCGGGCCCCGACAGGTCGGCGATGACCTGCCACGCGTAGGCGGCGAGGAAGAGGATCGACGCGATGATGAGCGGCCACTCGGTGAGCTGCCGCCAGCGTTCCTGAGTCATGCGCATGACACTAGGGCTCGCGCCGCCTCCACAGCCACGCCCCAGCCGGGCCGGCGCCGGGCAGCTCAGTCGTCGCTCGAGTGCAGCCGGCGGCGAGCGGACAGGAGCGTGATCTCGGGATGCTCGAGCACGATCCCCTCGGCGCGGTCGAGCACGTGGCGGACATGCGCCGGATCGCCCGACACGACCGCGACCGCGATCGCCGTGCGCCGGTGCAGGTCCTGCAGTCCCGTCTCGGCGACGGAGCCCTCCGTGTGCCGCCGCAGCTCCGCGACGAGCGGGCGCACGATGTGCCGCTTCTCCTTGAGAGAGTGCACGTCGCCCAGCAGGATGTCGAACTCGATCCAGCCCACCCACATGCATCCATCGTCGCCTACTGTGTGCCCATGGAGCCCCGCCCCGAGCCGATGATCGTGCACGCCGTCGCGCTGCTGCACGAGCGGGGACTTCAGGGTGTGCGCATCCGCGCGAACTTCTATGCGACGGGTCACTGGCGCTGCCGCGTCTTCGTCGCAGCGCCGGGCGACGATCGCGACATCGAACGCGACAGGCTCCTCGCCTACACGAACGGCCGCGGCTTCGACGTCTTCGGCGACGGGCGGACCGAATGGGATGCCGCGTCCCTCGCCGACGCCCTCGAAGGGCTCGCCCTCCCATACGCGCACGCCCGGCGCGCCGACCCCGCCTACGTCGCATGGCTGCGTGAGGTGCGCGAGCGGACGGGCGGAGGCCACCTCTCGATGTACGAGGACGCGTACACGCCCGAGCAGGACTGGCCCGCACGCGGGCTCGTCCAGCTCCTCCCGACGCCGGAGGCGAGGCGGGCCCACGAGGGCGCCGAGTGGACGATCGGACTCCCGCCGGCGCCGTGACGCGCCGGCGGGGGAGCGCCGAGATTGCGCGAACGACCGCCGCCATCGAGTCGGACCGGTCGTCTGCGCAATCTCGACCGGATGCGGGACCTGTCCGGCGGTCTCCGCGCAACCCCTTCCGCCCGACGCGCGGTCGCGGCCTAGCCTGAGGGAACGCGACGGAAGGGACCTCACATGGCGCGCATCCTGATCTTCGGCGGACACGGCAAGGTCGCCCTCCTGCTCGAGCCGCTGCTCGTCGCACGCGGCGACACCGTGACCGCCGTCATCCGCAATCCCGAGCACGAGCGCGAGGTCGCCGACACGGGGGCGACGCCGCTCGTCGCCGACGTCGAGACGTTCGACCTCGACCAGCTCACGAACCTCGTGTCGGGAAACGACGCCGTCGTATGGTCGGCGGGCGCGGGCGGCGGCAACCCGTCGCGCACGTACGCCGTCGACCGCGACGCTGCGATCCGGTCGATGGATGCCGCAGCCGCCGCGGACGTCCGCCGCTACGTCATGGTGTCGTGGGTGGGGTCGAAGCCCGACCACGGCGTCCCGGAGGACAGCTCCTTCCACCCGTACGCGGATGCGAAGCTCGCGGCGGACGACCACCTGCGCGCGAGCGGACTGGACTGGACGATCCTCGGACCCGGCACCCTCACGCTCGAGCCCGCGACGGGTCGCATCGCACTCGACCCCGCCGGTTCCGGCGAGGTCCCGCGCGCGGACGTCGCGGCCGTCATCGCCGCCGCGCTCGACGACCCCGCCGCCACGATCGGCCGCACGATCCGCTTCGGCAGGGGCGACGAGCCGATCGCCGACGCCCTCCGCGGCCTCGCGGGCTGATCGCGTCGACGAGCCGCGGCATCCCCGACCGCCCATAGGCTCGAGGAATGCTCGCAACCGTCATCCACGCCGCCCGGGACATCCGTGTCGAGGAAGTCCCCGATCCCGTCCTCTCGACCGGGGCCGACGCCGTCGTGCGCGTCGTCGCGGCCTGCGTGTGCGGCTCGGACCTCTGGCCCTACCGGGGCGTCACGCCGACGCGCGAGCCGCATCGCATCGGCCATGAGTTCGTCGGTGTCGTCGAGGAGGTCGGCCCCGAAGTGCGGGAGGTCGCACCCGGCGACTTCGTCATCGCTCCGTTCTACGTGTGCGACGGCACGTGCGCGAACTGCCGGAACGGCGTCAGCACGTCGTGCCTCGCGGGCGGCTGGTGGGGGAGCGACGACCGGTTCGGCGGCTTCGCCGACGGCGGCCAGGGCGAGCGCGTGCGCGTGCCGCTCGCCGACGGGACGCTCGCGGTCGTGCCGGGTCCCGTCGCCGACGACGAGGTCCCGGGGCTGCTCACGCTGAGCGACGTCATGGGCACGGGACACCACGCCGCGGTCTCGGCAGGCGTCGGCCCCGGCGACTCGGTCGCAGTCGTGGGCGACGGCGCCGTCGGCCTGTGCGCCGTCATCGCGGCCAAGCGCCTGGGTGCGACGACGATCATCGCGATGTCGCGCCACCCGCAGCGCCAGGCGCTCGCGCGCGGGTTCGGCGCGACCCACGTCGTGGAGGAACGGGGGGATGCCGGCATCGCGCGTGTGCAGGAGCTCACTGGCGGCATCGGCGCAGACCGGGTCCTCGAGTGCGTCGGCACGAAGGAGTCGATGGACCAGGCGCTGCGCTCCACGCGCCCCGGCGGGATGGTCGGCTACGTCGGCGCGCCCAACGGCGGGCCTGAGCTGCCCGTCCGCCCCATGTTCAACCGGAACGTCGGCGTCAACGGCGGCGTCGCCCCCGTCCGCGGGTACATCGAGGAGCTTCTGCCCGATGTCCGCTCGGGCGCGATCCGGCCCGGCCGGGTCTTCGACCTCGAGCTGCCGCTGCGCGAGGCAGCTGAGGCCTACGCCGCGATGGACGAGCGCCGCGCGGTCAAGGTGCTCCTCCGTCCCTGACCTGATGCCCTCTCGCGATGACGCCTCAGCCGCCGATCGCCTGATAGCTGGTGAAGAGCGGGGCGATGCACGGGCCCACGAGCAGGATCCAGCCCGCGGCGAAGATGATCAGGATGCCGGCGGCGCCCGGGCGTGCCCTCTTGAAGAAGAGCATCACGACGGCGGCGATGGGCACGAGGAGCATCGTGACGGCGAAGCCGATGAGCGGCCCCGTCGAACTGCCGGTGTTGTAGGCGGCGAGCAGCACGGCGATCGCGGCGATCATGCTCAGCACGAAGGCGCCGACGCCCACGAGGAGTCCCGCCCAGACGGGGAAGCGGGACTGCATGGAGGGGGTCCCGGGTGGAGGCGCCGCGCCCCAGTCCGGGGGAGACGTCGGGCCGCCGTACCCGGGTGGGGGCGGGCCGGCGTAGGCCTGAGGCGGCGGGCCGGCGTAGGGCGGCGGCGGGGTCGCGCCTCCCGGCGGCGGGGTCCCGCCCCTCGGCGGCGGCCAGGACTCGGGTGCGCCCGGCGGAGTCGCGGCGCCTGCGGCGCCGGAATCCTCCGGGGCAGCGGGCTCCGGCTCGTCGTCAGGCCGGTCGGGCGACTCGTTCACGGGCGGCCATCCTCTCTGGGTGGGTGTATGCGCCGCGCGAGGCCTGGACGGCGATGCGGGCGAGGAGCAGCGGAATCGTCACGAGCAGGAAGAGCTGAGGACGCGTGAGCCCCGCCCACACGACCTCGTTCCCGCGCACGAATTCGACGAGGAAGCGGAAGATCGCGTACGCGGCGATGTAGAGGGTCAGGGTCTCGCCCGACGCGATCGGCCGGTGGCGCAGCCATAGCCACAGCAGGGCGAACGCGACCGCGTGGAACGCGATCTCGTAGACGAAGCTCGGGTGCAGCGGCACGCCGGCCGGCGAGCCGACGCGGGCGGCGGCATCCTGATCCAGCACGATGCCCCAGCCGGCGCCCGTCGGGGTTCCGGGCTTCTCGGTGAGGAGGCACCCGATCCTGCCGATCGCGAGACCCGCCGCGACGGCGGGCGCGAAGAGGTCACCCGTGCGGGGGCGGTAGCGCACGATGCGCTTGGCGACATGCACGCCGAGCCACGCGCCGACGAGGGCGCTCAGCATCGACGCGTGGCCGTAGGCGAGCTGCTCGAAGACGTTGAGGTTGCGGCTCGGATCGATGTGCTGGGCCCACGTTCCCAGGCGCATGAAGATCGCGGCACCGGCGACCGCGCCGAGCACGATGTAGACCATGCGCTCGTCGGTCTGGCCGCGCCGGCGGGACTCGACGAGGAAGATCAGGCCCGCGACCGCCATCCCGAGCCCCACGAACGCCGAATGCGTGTCGAAGGGGATCGGGATGCCGAGCTCGGCGAGCGTGGGGAACACGTCATGCCCACCACTGGATCCACAGCGCCGCCCAGAACGGTATCGCGACGGCGGCCCCGACGGCGATGACGATGAGGTAGGCCAGGACGAGCCGCGTGTCGCCGAGCTTGCACCGCGATCGGAGCAGTCCCTCGCGTCGGGCCTTCGCATACCCGGCGATCGCCAGCGACGCGAAGCCCAGCAGCGCGACGGGGCCGAGCACCACCGCGAGCAGTGCGACGGTCGTGTAGATGCACAGCCGCAGGGGATCGAACGGCGGAGGGGGATCGGCGACCGACGGGTCGTGCTGGTTGAGGTGGCCGAAGTCGGACGTGCTCATGTCGCCACCACCGTGAGCGGGAGCTCGCGCCGGCCCGTCGCCGTCGAGATCCGCCGCCGGGCGAGCGGAGCCCACGCCTGCACGGCGCAGAACGGCGCGCACTGATGCGCGTCGGTCGTCTCGTTGACGGTCGCGACGTGCACGCAGCACTGCGTGAGGCGCTCCTCGATCATCGTGTTGATGTCCATGAAGGGCTTGACCGTGATCCGCAGCACGCGCTCGCCCATCATCTTCCGCAGACGCTGGTGCTGGCCGGGCAGGGTCGAGGTCGCGAGGGCCGTCAGCGTCCCGATGCCCAGATCGCAGTTCTGGCAGATGTCGCGCCAGATCGACGACATCGACGGATGCGACAGCGACGACTGCTCGCTCAGGAGGTCCAGGAGCGACCCCTTGACGGCGTCGCGCAGGGCCTTGTTGATCGACGTGTCGGCGATGCGGTTCGCGAGGAGGTCCGGCTCGAGGTCGAGGAACTCCTTGAGCCGGTCGTGGCCGATGAGCGACGTGAGCGACTTCCACTCGCCGGCGTCGTCGCGCAGCAGGTAGCCGACCGAGCAGCAGTGCGGGTGGCTGCACGGCAGCGCCGTGAGGTCCTTCCACGTCACCTCGCCGTCCGTCTGCGGACCGAGCCGCGTCAGCACACCCGTGTGCGTCAGCCGATCGTCCGGATCGATGCCGGCCGACCGCCCCGAGCCGAAGACGGGCTGGATCGTGACCCCGCCGACGTACGGCGTCCGCATCGCGCGGCGGATCACGGCGCCGATCTCACCGTCGTTGACGCCGAGCGCCGCCGTCATCGTGAGGGTCATGAAGACGCCCGCCTCGGACAGTCGCTCGACGGCGCGCTGCTTGAACCGGCGGATGTCGGCTCCGCGATGGAACCGGGATGCCTCGGCGCTCTCGCCGTCGTACTGCAGGTAGATCTCGACCCGCTCGCGATGGCGCCGCAGCGTCTCGACGAACGCGTCGTCCTGCGCGATGCGCAGCCCGTTGGAGTTGATCAGGATCCGCACGATGGGGCGCGTCACGAGGTGGTCGAGGAGCTGCTCGAGCCACGGGTACAGCGTCGGCTCGCCGCCCGAGAGCATGAGCACGTCGATGCGCCCGTTCTCCTTCGCGAGGCGCGCGTCGACCGACGCGAGCACTTCGGCCAGCGGGGCGACGGCCGTCGCGGCGGGGCCGGACTCGGCGAAGCACGTGGGGCAGCGGAGATTGCAGTGGTCGGTGAGGTCCTCGAGGAGGATGCACGTGTGCTGCGTCTGCATCTGCGGGAGGCCGTCCTCATACGCCGAGGGCACCGGCTTGAAGTTGCCGACGATGTCGGGTCCGTGCACCTTGGTCGGCGCCGTCCACTGCTCGAGGTACGACAGGATCTCGGGAGACTCGTCGTACAGCGTCCGGATCAGGCCGTGGTCGGGGCATCCCCTTTCCAGCCACACGCGTTCATCGCGGACCGCGAGCCAGCCCGAGAGCCGGCGCACGTCCGAGAGCGGGCGGTCGGGGTCCTCCTCGTGGCAGCGCGGGCAGAAGGCGTTGACGTAGCGGTGGATGCGGTAGTCGCGCAGCGGCATGCCGGCGCCTGCCGTGACGGTCACGCGCGCTCCGCCGCGCGGGCGAGGGGGAGGGTCATGGGCGGCTCCTGGGTCGCGTTCGTCTGGGTCCACCGTGGAGTCGTTCCCGCCCCGTGTCAATGAGGCTCGCGCCGCGGACTGTGCGGTACAACTGCAGGAGCGCGTTCTGGGGGGATCGCGCGCAGCCGCATACCCGAAAGGATCCCCTCGCCGTGAAGGTCGTCAAGCGCATCGTCATCGGGCTCGTCATCGCGTTCGCCGTCTTCTACCTCGTGACGCGCCCTCAGGATGCCGCCAACGCCGTGCAGGGCGTCATCGGCGCCATCTGGGGCGCGGGCGCGGCGGTCGTCGACTTCTTCGCGGCGCTCGTAAGCGGCTGACCTTGTTCGATCCGCGGATCGACAAGCACCTCATCGCCGATCAGGGCGAGCTGGTGATCGACGAGGTGCACAAGCACTGGGCCGCGCACGTCGGCGCCGTGCTCGAGCTCTGCGGCGGACTCGTCGTCCTCGCACTCTCGGTCCTTGTCCCCGCGCAGGCGTGGTGGCTGCCCTTCACCGCGGGCGCGGCCATCGCGGCGCACGCGGGCTGGCGCATCCTCGAGCGGAGGATGGACCGATTCGTCATCACGAACATGCGCGTGTTCCGCGTGCACGGCATCCTGTCCCAGCGGATCGCGACGATGCCGCTCGCCCGCATCCTGGACATCTCGGTGCACAAGCCGTTCATCGGCCGCATCTTCGGCTACGGCCACTTCGTCTTCGAGTCCGCGGCGCAGGAGCAGGGGCTCCGCGAGATCCGGTTCGTCGGCGACCCCGATCGCCGGGGCCTCACGATCCAGCGGGTCATCCAGCAGGCGGGGCTGCGGGGGTCGGTGCCGGGCCAGCCGTTCCCTGTCGCCGCTCAGCCCGCCCCGCCTCCGCCCGACCTCCCGGCCGTGCCCGCGAGCGAGGCCGCCGAGGCGTGGGCGACGCAGCCTCACGTGCGCCTCGCGCCGCCTCAGCGCGAGCCCGGGCCGAAGACGGGCTGGGACTGGCTCGCCGACGCGCAGCAGCGCGAGCACGCGCACCTGGCGCGGCTCCGCGGCGAGGATCCGGGGGAAGGACCCGCGCCCTTCGACCCGGATGGCACGCCGACCTCGCCGATCCCGCTGCCCCGCTGAGTCAGGGCTGCCGAGCGCGCAGGGCAGCCGCGGCCTCGCGCGGCGGCCGGTCCAGGAGCCGCTCCTCGTAGAGGAGGTCCCACCCGCTCGCGGACCGCGTCGCGCGCAGGCTCTCGGCGGAGTGCATCCCCGGCGCTGCCTGCGTCAGCGCGTCGTACGAGCGCAGGCGGATGCCGAGGGCCGTGGGCGTCGCGCCGATCCGGTCGACGTCGCGCCACGGCACCCGCGCGCGGCCTTCCAGCCGGATCCCGTCGTCGTCGGCCTGGACGAGCGTGCTGCGGCGGAACTGGCCGACGAGCGAGAACCCGCCGCCGACGCCGAAGAGCCCCACGGCTGCTGCCCCGACGATGATGTTGAGCGTCTCGGTCGGAGCGACGAGCCATACGACGACTCCCATCGCCGTGATGACCGCGCAGAAGACGGCCAGACCGATGAGGCGTCCGCGCGGCGTCACGATCCGGAGGGGCGGTGCGGGGGTGCTCACGATCCCCGAGCCTAAGCCGCTCGGGAACATCGTGGTCGCCCCGCGCGTTCTGATACCCTGGAGTGTCACTCGTGTGGCTGTCTTGCCACGCCCGGGCACGGTTCGTCCGGCCCAAGTGACTCGCACGACCACAATCCGCTTCGCTTCGGCAGAGGCATCCGCTCGCCCTCGCGCGATCGGTGCTCGAGCCGGGCCCGACATCCCAAACCAACAAGGACAACCCACTACATGACTACCGTAACGGCCGCCCCGGCCACCAAGCAGATCGCGATCAACGACATCGGATCCGCTGAGGACTTCCTGGCTGCGGTCGAACTGACCATCAAGTCTTTCAACGACGGCGACCTCATCGAAGGCACCGTCGTGAAGGTCGACCGCGACGAGGTCCTCCTCGACGTCGGCTTCAAGACCGAGGGCGTCATCCCCTCGCGCGAGCTCTCCATCAAGCACGACGTCGACCCCAACGAGGTCGTCAAGGTCGGCGACGCCGTCGAGGCGCTCGTTCTCCAGAAGGAGGACAAGGAAGGCCGCCTCATCCTGTCGAAGAAGCGTGCGCAGTACGAGCGCGCGTGGGGCGACGTGGAGAAGATCAAGGAGAACGACGGCGTCGTGACCGGTTCGGTCATCGAGGTCGTCAAGGGCGGCCTCATCGTCGACATCGGCCTCCGCGGCTTCCTCCCGGCTTCGCTCATCGAGCTGCGCCGCGTCCGCGACCTCACGCCGTACCTCGGCCAGGAGATCGAGGCGAAGATCCTCGAGCTCGACAAGAACCGCAACAACGTCGTGCTCTCGCGCCGCGCTCTGCTCGAGCAGACGCAGTCCGAGTCGCGCACCACGTTCCTCAACAACCTGCACAAGGGCCAGGTCCGCAAGGGCACCGTCTCGTCGATCGTCAACTTCGGTGCGTTCGTCGACCTCGGCGGTGTCGACGGTCTCGTGCACGTCTCCGAGCTGTCGTGGAAGCACATCGAGCACGCGTCCGAGGTCGTCGAGGTGGGCCAGGAGGTCACCGTCGAGATCCTCGAGGTCGACCTGGACCGCGAGCGCGTCTCGCTGTCGCTCAAGGCGACGCAGGAGGACCCATGGCAGGTCTTCGCCCGCACGCACGCGATCGGCCAGATCGCTCCGGGCAAGGTCACCAAGCTCGTCCCGTTCGGTGCGTTCGTCCGTGTCGCCGACGGCATCGAGGGCCTCGTGCACATCTCGGAGCTCTCCGGCAAGCACGTCGAGCTCGCCGAGCAGGTCGTCTCGGTCGGCGAAGAGGTCTTCGTCAAGATCATCGACATCGACCTCGAGCGTCGCCGCATCTCGCTCTCGCTCAAGCAGGCGAACGAGTCGGTCGACCCCTTCGGCACCGAGTTCGACCCGGCCCTCTACGGCATGGTCACCGAGTACGACGAGAACGGGGAGTACAAGTACCCCGAGGGCTTCGACTCGGAGACCAACCAGTGGAAGGAGGGCTTCGACGAGGCCCGCGAGGCGTGGGAGCAGGAGTACGCCGCCGCGCAGTCGCGCTGGGAGGCGCACAAGGCTGCCGTCGCCAAGGCCGCCGAGGCCGAGGCTGCCAACCCCATCGCCGACACCCCGTCGTCGTTCTCGTCCGACAGCGGCCCCTCGGGCACGCTCGCGGACGACGAGGCGCTCGCCGCTCTGCGCGAGAAGCTCTCGGGTCGCTGATCCTTCGCTGATCCGATCGCTTCGGTGATCGAGTAGCGCGAAGCGCGAATCGGGATCGGGCCGTCACCTTCGGGTGGCGGCCCTTTCTCGTCAGCGGGGGATGTCGGACCCCAGGGCTACTCTCGCCTGGTGCCCTCCCGCTGTCTTGTCGATGACGGATGCCGCGGCCCGGTGCCGGCGGACGCTCCGTTCCCGCTCTGCGAACTGCATCTCGCGGTCGCGGCGGACTGGGCGGCGTCGGCGTACGGCGTCACTGACGCGCTGCCGTCGCCGTGCCGGCTCTGCGGCTCGCGGCTCGGCATCCGTCTGCCCTCCGGCTGGATCTGCGCGACGTGCGAGTGGCGCCACGGCGAGCTCGTGGACGGCGAGCTTCCTCCGCCGCGCCTCGACGTCGTCTACTACCTGCGGTACGCGGACCGCGTGAAGATCGGCACGACGTCGAATCCGCGCCGGCGCTTCGCCGCGATCTGGCACGACGACCTGCTTGCGCTCGAGCGCGGAGACCGGCGCCTCGAGCACGCCCGGCACGTGCAGTTCGCGACCGAGCGCTTCGGCACGACGGAGTGGTTCGCGATCTCGGACGCGCTCATGGCGCACCTCGACGGCGTCCGGGGCGGCATCGAGCCGTGGGACGCGTATGCGCGCTGGGTCAGCGAGGCGACCGCGCTCCGGGGATGAGCGCTCAGCCCTCGACGGCGGCGAGCTCTTCGGCCGGGTGCGGGACGGATGCCGGGGCCTCGGCCGCCGGGGCCTCCGGCGCCGGGGCCACTGCCGGGGCAGGAGGAGCCTCAGCCGGGGCTTCAGCCGTCGCCGGCGTCTCGGCTGTCACCGGCGCCTCGGCTGCCTCGGCCTCCTCCGCCGGCTCGACGGCGGCCTCCGCGGGCGCGTCCCCCGGCGGCGGGGACACGGCCGCATCTTCCGCAGGCGGCGGGTCGGCCGGCGCGAGCTCCTCTGTCGTCGGCACGGCGACCTCCTCGACGGACGTGGGCGCGGCATCCTCCGGTGCCGTCAGGGGAGCGGCCGCCATGGCGAACGAGGTCGGCGGAGGGATGATCTCACCGCCTGCTCCCACGGTCCACCCGGCGAAGAGCAGCGCCGGATCGACGGAGGCGTCGGCGAGGCTCTGCGCCGTGACGGGGCCGCAGATGCTCGTCGGAGCCGGATCGGGCCCCGCCCACGGCAGTGCGCTCTCGTCGACGTCGAACGTGCACGGATCGTCGAACACGTTGTCGAAGCCCTGAACCGTGAACTTCAGGCCCGGGGTGGATCCCGTGTGCGAGCACGAGATGGTCGTGATCGCCACCTGGTTCCGCACGCTCATGAGCGTTCGGAACAGGTCGCACGCGGGCTCGCCCCAGCCCCGCGGCTCGGGCTGCGGGTCGAGGGGCTCGAACGTGTCGGGGTCGAGATCGACCCGATCCAGCGCCTGTGCGCCGTACTCGTTGAGCGCGCCCGTGAAGAACGCGTTCCCGAGGTCTGTCCGGCCGAGGCAGTGCGCGAGTCCCGCGACGTACATCACCGTGTAGCGTGGCGTGTTGAACTGCCACATGAAGTCGTCGACGGTCGCCGCGAGGAAGTCGATCGCGCTGCTGCACGCCGTGCGCAGCGCTCCATACGCGGGGCCGTCATTGCCCGTCACGCTGACATCCGTCGGCGGGAGCCCCCACGTGTAGACGACCGGCTCGGGGTCGGGATCGCCGCCTGAGCCGCCGCCGGATCCCCCCGAGCCCCCGTTGCCGCCCGAACCACCCGAACCACCCGAACCACCCGAGCCCCCGCTGCCGCCCGCACCACCGGAGCCACCGGACCCGCCCGAGCCCCCGCTCCCGCGCGAGTCGCCCGCGTCGCCATCGCCGCCCGACGGCGGCGGCGCGTCCGATCCACCGTCCCCCGGCGGAGCGATCTCCTCGTCGGCGGGGGGACCGGCATCCGTCTCCTCGTCATCGGAGATCTCGACGTCGATCCCCGCGTCCTGGTCGTCCGACCCGGTGTCGGTGCCCGAGTCGTCCTCGCCCGCCGACTCCTCGGTGACCGGCGAGTACTCGCCGCACGCCGCGAGCCCGGCCGGGAGGAGCGCGAGGACGGCGCAGAGCGCGAGCGCGCGGAGCGTCGTGAGCGGTGGGCTGGTCATGTCGAGTCCTCCTCGCAGGGCGGGTAGGCGGCATCCCGATTCGTGCCGTCGATGTCCCGGACGAAGCTGTAGCGCAGCGTCTCGGCACCGATCGGCAGGACGACGACGACGCCGTACTGCGGCGTCCATCCGTCCGAGATGAGGAAGTAGTTGCCTCCCGTTGATTCGAGGAGGCGCAGGCCGCGGTAGTGATACCTCAGGTCGCCGCCTTCGCCGAGACACGACGTCTCGACGCCCGGTGCGACGATGTCGAGCGGCTCGGCGCTGTCGACCTCGACGCTCGGCAGGGTCGAGACGTGGTCGGGAAAGTCCCGCGCGAGCTCCGTGCCCTCGACAGTCGCGAAGTTCGTCGCCGACCAGAAGAGACCGACCGCGACCAGGACCGCGACGGACCCTCGCAGCACGCCGTCGGTGAGCGGTGCGAAGCCGACGGAGTCGGGGAGGTGCGAGCGCAGCGACAGGCTGTACAGGAAGAGCAGCAGGCCGCCCGCGCACACGAGGGGCGCCGCGACGTACGTGACGGCGTAGCCGATGAGCCACAGCGCGATGCCGAAGAGGAAGATCCCGACCGCGACGACCCAGAGCCAGCGTGCCACGAGCTGCACGACGGGATCGTCCTGACCGCGACGCACGCGCCGCCGCTGCCACCACTGGTCGAACCCGACCCACACGAGCCCCGCGATCGCCGCGACGATCGGCAGGATGAAGACGGAGCGGACGCTGCGGCGCACGTAGTCGTCGACCGTCATACCGAGGATCGCCTCGTCGATCCCGAGGAGCGTCGCCATGCGGTCGCTGCGGACCCACCCGAAGTAGACGAGGAGGGCCGTCAGGACACCGACGTTGACGAGCACGGCGAGCAGCGCCTTGACCATCCCGCCGCGGAGCGCCTGACTGCCCCCGCTCTCGGCGTCCTCCTGGTCGAACGGCGCACCGTCGTCGTCGGATCCCGAAACCGCAACCACCCCCTGTGTCCTTTCTCCGTCGCTGCTGCGTCAGCGATCCCCCGGAGGAGCGAACACCTGCTGGTTCATGCGCACCATACACCCCGCCCACCGGCGCCGACCATCTTCTGCACGGCCCCGGACACGCGGGATGCTGGGGGCACAGCATCCACAGCGCAATCAGAGCATCGCGATATAGCGTGAGGATCCCCACAGACGACGGAGGACACGATGGGATTCCTGGACCGCCTGTTCGGCACCGACAACGCCAACCGGCAGGTGCCGCCTGTTCCGCAGAACCCCTACGGCACGCAGCCGTACGGACAGCCGGCCTACCCCCAGCAGCCCTACGCGCAGCAGGGTGCACCCGGCGCGCAGCCGCCCAAGAGCGCCGACGAGATCGCGATCGAGCGCTACCGCTACCTCCTGCGCACCGCTCCGCCCGAGACGATCGAGCAGGTGCACGCCGAGGCCTTCTCGAAGCTCTCGCCCGCGCAGCGGCAGCAGGTCCTCGCCGACCTCAAGGCCGGGCTCCCGCCCTACGAGCAGCCGCGCGCCGACGATCCGCGCACGCTCGCGCGCGCCGCGACCCGCGCCGAGTACATGAACCCCGGGTTCATGGAGCGCACGCTGGGCAATCGGGGCCGAGGCGGACCCTCGTTCGGCTCGACGGTCGGCGGATCGCTGCTGGGCACCGTCGCGGGCTTCGTCATCGGCTCGGCGCTCGTGAGCTCGTTCATGGCACCCGGCCTCGCCTACGACGCGGGCTACCAGGACGGGTCGGCGGACGCCGGCGGCGACACCGGGTCCGACCAGGGCTCGGATGCGGGAGCGGCGGATGCCTCGGGCTTCGGCGACCCCGGATCCGGCTGGGGCGGCGACAGTGGCGGCTTCGGCGACTTCGGCGGGGGAGACTTCGGCGGCGACTTCGGGTTCTGACCCCGCACCGCGGGCAGGGGACGTGGCATCCTCGTCCCATGCCCCTTGTCGCGCTCACCGGCGGAATCGCCTCCGGCAAGTCCACGATCGCCGCCCGCCTCGCTGAGCACGGCGCCGTCGTCGTGGACGCCGACGCCATCGTGAGGGACGTGCAGCAGCCCGGGTCGCCCGTCCTCGCCGACATCGCGGCGGAGTTCGGCGCGTCGATGATCCGGACCGACGGCACGCTCGACCGCGCAGCGCTGGGCGCCAAGGTGTTCGGGAACGACGACGCCGTCACGCGCCTCAACGCGATCGTCCACCCGGCCGTCCGGCTCGAGTCCGCGCGCCGCTTCGCCGAGGCCTTCGCCGCGGACCCCGACGCCGTCGTCGTGTACGACGTGCCCCTTCTCGTCGAGGCGCGCGTCGACGACCCGTGGCAGCTCATCGTCGTCGCGCACGCACCCGCCGACGTCCGTGCCCGCCGCCTCGTCGAGCTGCGCGAGATGAGCGAGACGGATGCCGAGGCCCGCATCGCGTCGCAGGTGTCGGACGATGCGCGGCTCGCCGTCGCGGACGTAGTCATCGACACCGCGGGCACGGTCGAGGAGACGCTGCGGCAGACCGACGAGCTGTGGGCCGCACTGCCCGAGCACATCGCGGCGCGCGCGGCCCGCTGAGCGCGCCGGCGCGGCCCGCTGACCTTCCGGGCGCGATCATCCCGGGAGTACTCTGAGCGCGCACAAGGAGGTGCGACATGAGCGTTTTCTCGAGGTTCCGGCGCCACAAGACCCCGTACGAGGCGGTCACCGAGGAGGAGCGGATGGCGCGATACGTCTACCTGCTCAACACGCTCCCGACGAGCGTCATCGAGAAGGCGCACGCCTCCGCGTTCAAGGACGTTCCGCTCGAGCAGCGGCGCGAGATGTTCGAGCAGCTGCGGCCTTTCATGGCGGAGTCCGAGAAGGAGGCGGCGGCCGACGATCCCGCATTCCTGGCGAAGCTGTACGGGCGGGCGCTCGAGCGCCGCGCGGCCCACGAGAACGGCGGGACGGATGCTTCGGCCATGACGACCGACACCCGTCAGCGCGACGCCCGCGACGACGTCGATCCGTTCGACATCCTGCGCAACACCGGCGCGACCGCGGTGGTGACGTCGCAGTTCGTCACCGGCGCCACGGTGTCGACCTACTTCCTGTTCGGCGCCGGGTCGCTCACGCTCGACCAGCAGCCGGGGTGGATCGGCGACATGGTCAACGTCGACGGAGCGAACGTCGGCGGATTCGACGGCGGCGGGGGCGGTTACGACGGCGGCGGCTTCGGCGGATTCGACGGCGGCGGCTTCGGCGGATTCGACGCAGGCGGCTTCGGCGGCGACGGCGGTGGCGGCGGCTGACGCCGGAAGCGCACAGCATCCCGTTCCGCTGACACTCCCGCGGGAGCCGGCTTCGCGCGCCCGCACACGATGACCCGGCTCGTCCCGCGTCTGCAGACGGCGAGCCACCCGCCACGCGCCCGCGATCCCTGCGGCGCAGGGGAGCTCGCGGTAGCGTCTGGCCATGTCCTCGTCGACCGCGTCCGCGCGTGCAGGCGGTGTCCAGCGAACACGTGAGCGCGCCCTGCTCCTGAACCAGCTCATGTTCGGGGGCGTCGTGCTGCTCGCGATCATCCTGATCATCGGGACGGACGTCATCCAGAACGTGACGGCGTTCGCCGCGGCGACCCTGCTCATCTTCGTCGCGACCGGTGCGGCGATCATCGCGCCCTGGGACAGGCTTCCGTTCCTCGTCGGCATGCTCCTTCCGGTCACGGACGCCGTCGTCATCACCCTGCTCATCGCCGCGAGCCCCGATACGGGACTCGAGATCCTCTGGGTGTTCCCGGCGATGTGGCTCGGCGCAGCGCTCGGCCTGATCGGGGTCGGTGTCGCGACCCTTCTCGCGACCGTCGGATACTGGACGGTCATCGGGCTCGACCCCTCCCGACCGTTCACCGCGTCGGTGGTCATCGTGCCCATCACGGTCGCTGCCGTGGCGACGGCATCCCACCTGTCGGCTCGGCGCGACGGCGCGCATCGACTGCTGCTGGAGCGGCATTCCAAGCAGCTCCGTCAGTCCGTGGAGCGCGCCCGTCACCAAGAGGACCTCATCACGGACGTGCTGGATGCGGTCGACTTCGGGGTGGCGCGCCTGCGCGTCGACGGGTCACTCGTCGTGACGAACGAGGCGAACGCGAGGATGCCGCAGCGATCGAGCGACGTCGTCCGTGCTTTCGCGGCCGACGGCCTCACGGCGCTCGAGCCGCGGGACCTTCCGCTCGCACGGGCCCGACAGGGGGAGTTCTTCGAGGACGAGCTCGTCTGGTACGGCCGTCCGGGCGACGACAGGCGCCGCGCCGTGCGCACGACGGCTCGGCCGGTGTTCGACACCGACCTGCAGCACGACGGCGCCATCGTGGTCTCGCGCGACGTCACGGCTGAAGAGCTCGCCCTCCGCGCCCGCGAAGACCTGGTCGCGTCCGTGTCGCATGAGCTGCGCACTCCGCTCACCTCGATCACCGGCTATCTCGACCTGGCGCTCGACCACTCCGACCTGCCGCAGTCCGCTCGCCGCAGCCTCGAGATCGTGCAGCGCAACGTCGAGCGGCTCCTGGAGCTCGTGTCGGACATCCTCGCGACCTCCACGGCATCCCGTCGCGGCGTGGAGCTCACGATCCACAGGGAGAGGACAGATCTCGCACCGGTCGTGCAGGCGGCGATCGAAGCCGCGACCCCACGAGCCGCCGAGCGCGAGATCTCCATCGACGGTTCCGGCATCGAGGAGACGATCGTCCATGCCGACGCCGGCCGTATCAGGCAGGTCGTCGACAACCTGATCTCGAACGCGATCAAGTACGGGCGAGACGGCGGTCGCGTGGAGATCGGGACGACGCACGACCGGGATCATGCCTGGATCGTCGTGCGGGACGACGGGCGCGGCATCTCGCAGGAGGAGCTTCCGCGATTGTTCGAGCGCTTCTTCCGTTCGGACGCGGTGCGCAAGACGACCACCCACGGAAGCGGCCTGGGCCTGGCCATCAGCCGCGACATCGTCCGCGCCCACGGCGGCGAGATCACGGTGCAGAGCGCGCTGGATGAGGGGAGCACCTTCATCGTCCGGCTTCCCCTCCCCAGAGCAGAAGGAGCATCCGTATGACGCCGGTCCTGGCGACGACGCTCCTCACCGCGACAGTCGTCGTGACGTGCGGCGTGCTGTTCCTGCTCGAGACCCTCGCGCGACGCGATACGCTCGCGGGCCGCATCTGGTCGATGGCATTCCTCGCCGGCATCCTCACTGTCGTCTGCTACCTGCTCTGGGCGATCGCACCCGATGGACGCGCGTGGATCGCGATCTCGTTCGGCAACGCGGCGCTCGTGGCGACGGTCGGATGCCTGTGGCTCGGGGCGAGCGCACTCAACGGGCACCGGCTCCGGTGGACCGTCGGAGCTGTGCTCGTGCTCTGCCTCGTCACCATGGCCGCGGCGCTCGCCGAAGGACCGGACGGCGGCGATTGGGCGGGAGGCGTCGCGATGTTCCTCTCCGTCGCCGTCGTCGCGCTGGGCGGGGCCATCGAGACGAGGCGCGGGCGGATGGGCGAGACGATCCTCTCCCTCGCGCTGACCGCGGTCCTCGGCATCACCGCGGGCTACTACCTCGGCAGGACCGTGGTGTTCGTCGTCGTCGGTCCGGACAGCACGCTGTTCCAGACCTACTTCGGCGGCTTCACGACCGCTGTGCTGACCGTCGTGCTCACGATCGTCGCCATGATGACCGGTTCGATCCTGCGTGGCCGTGACTCCGCCCGGCGACGTTCGGAGGAATCCGAGGCCGTCTCGGCCGGTGGCGCAGACGTCCTCGCCGCGCGGGCCTTCGACCGCGCGACGACGGCCGTGATCTCGAGGGCGGAAGCCAATGCCGAGCTGTTCGCGCTCATCGTGCTGCGCATGGACGACCTGCCGCAGATCGGCATGGCATTCGGGACGGCCGCACAGGCCGAGGTGGCGGCGCAGTGGCGGGACGGAGTACGTCGATATGCCCCGTCGATGTCCATCGTGGGTGAGGGCGGCCCGACGACGATGCTCGTCGCCCTCCAGCCTTCGACTGCCGGTGAGGCGAGGCGGATCGCGAGTCGCATCCACCGTCGAGTGATCGACGTCTACACCGGCAGCCCCGAGACGCCCACTCCAGTCATGGGTGTCGGCGTCGCCGTGAGCGAGACGTTCGGCTACGACGGGGCTGCGCTGCGTCGCGCTGCCGAGGATGCCGCGTTCGTCTCCGCCGCGAGTCCCGACGCCTCCGTCGTCGTCGCCGGGCTGTCGTAGCTCAGCTCGCGGTCAGACGGTAGCCGACACCGCGGATCGTCTCGATCCACCGCGGCTGGACGGCGGACTCTCCGAGCTTGCGTCGCAGGTTCGCGACGTGGACCTCGATGGCCCGGGTGTCGTGCTCGCTGACGAACCCGCTCGCGCCGGTGTGTCGCTCGCCGCGGAGCATGATCGCGAGGTCCGTCTTGCTCACCACTCGCCGGCCCGACTCCATCAGATCGGCCAGGATGTCGAATTCGCTGCGGGTCAGGTCCAGTTCCGTGCCATCCGCCGACGCCAGGCGCATCTCCGGGTGCACGCGAAGACCCCGGTGGACGAGCCAGCCGGCATCGGCGCGCTCTTCCACGGGTTCGGATGCCGCGGCGACGGACTTCTCCGGATGTGACGCGGTCACGCGCGGTCGGCGCAGCATCGCCTCGACGCGCGCGCGGAGCTCCCTCGGACGGAACGGCTTGGTCATGTAGTCGTCCGCACCGGCCTGGAGGCCCTGCAGAGTGTCGATCTCGTCCGCCCGAGCCGTGAGCATGACGATGTACGTCTGGCTCACGGCGCGGATCCGCTTCGCGGTCTCGAATCCGTCCATGCCGGGCATGCTGACGTCGAGGGTCGTGACGATCGGGTCATGCTGTCGGACCAGCTCCAGCCCGTCGGCCCCGGTCCCGGCGGCGTGGATCGTGAAGCCGGCTTGCTCGAGCACTTCGCCGATGAGCCCGCGGATATCGGGATCGTCCTCGATCACGACCGCGATGTTCGAACCAGTCACCGTGTCCCTCCACGCGTCAGCACCGACCTGGTCAGGGGCATCCGTGATGATATCGCGGAACAGTCGATTGAATGCGTCCCCGGGCATTCCCTCACCCTTCCCTGTCAGCGCAGCGCTTCGTGCGGAGTCACCCGCACATCACGGATTGACCGGTCTTGTTCTCGTAGACGGTGAAGAACGGGTTCGTGAACCACTCGGGCGTCTTGCCCGTGACCAGCGGGAGCTTCGCGCAGGTCCAGCCGTTCGTCGGCGTGAACTGCGCCCCGGTGGCGACGCCGGCGTTCGTCCAGGCGAACGAGCCGCCCGCACCCGACGCGGTGGACAGATCCACCGAGAAGTCGAGATGCCGGGCTCCGACCGCGCTGGTCGTGATGTAGTAGTTCCGGACCCGGTTGCCGGGGGTTCCCCACTCGTCGTACCGGAGACCCGTCACCGCACAGGGCATCGGCTTGCCGGCGGCGTCGACCGCGGTGCACGTGTTCTTCGCGGACGACCACGTGCCGGCGGTGACGGTCGCAGACGTGTGGGTCTTGTCGGTCCAGGCCGCGCTCGTGGGCTGGACGACGGTGGAGGCGGCCCACATCCCCGCCATGAGCATGACGATGCCCAGGACCGCGGTCACACTCCGCAGCGGCGACCATCGGGCGCGCCTCGCGCTTCTCCGGCGAGCCGGGCCGGCGGCGCTCCCCCCCAGGGCGCCGCCGGCCGTCGTCCTCGCTGCCCCGATCATGGGGTGACCGTCGCCGTCGCCGTGCCGCGTCGGGCGCGCGGGGCACGGACCGGTGCCGGAACGAGGAGTGTGATTCCGAGGAGTCCGACGATCCCGAGGACCAGCGGGATCGCGACGGGCGGCGTCGTCAGGCGCTGCACGGCGGTTCCCCAACCGCCGAGCTGCACTGCCGGCTGCCACACCGTCTCGCCCACGAAGTAGTCGAGCGCGTCGGAGGCCTCGTTGTTGTCACCCTTCATCGAGATCCGGTACTCGCCGTCGCCGAGGGATTGGATCGCCTCGACGCGGTGGGTGACGAGGTTGTGCGTCAGGTCGGACGGCAGGCTGACGACGTCCCCCACTTCGACCTCAGAGGTCGGAATCGGGGTGTCGACGAGCAGGTCACCCGTCATGATGCCGGGCTCCATGGAGCCCGAGATGACGATCAGCGGCTTGATGATGCCCGCTGCCGTCGCGCCCCAGACCAGGGCGCATCCGACTCCCACCGCTGCCAGACCCCAGAGCACGGCGAGCGCGAGCTTGCGCAGGATCTCCATCGTGTCGTCCCCTCTGTCAGCGGTGGAAGTCGGAATTCTCGGTTGCAGGTCAGGCCGTGGCCGTGCCTGCGACGGTCACGATGATCGTGCCCGTCTTGCCCTGGTTGGTCGCCGCCCAGTCGGCGGGAGCCGTGACGGTGAGCTGGAACTGATCGGTGGGCGCCGAACCCGTCGACGGCGAGAGCGTCGCCGCGAGCCCCGTGACGGAGGCGGTCGGGTTGGTCGTGAAGGTCGAGCCGGCAGCCCACTCCACGCTCGACGTCAGCGCGGCCGAGACCGAGCCGAGGTTCTTGACGTAGAGGTTGATCGTGCGCGTCTCGCCGGGAAGCATGTTCGCGAGCTGCGCCGCCGGAACGACGAGTTCGATCGCGCCCTTGTTGTCGGACTGCTTCCAGGTGGTCCCGTCGAGCGAGCCCTGGAGGTCGAAGGTCGCAGCCTGCGCCTGCGCCGAGAAGAAGACGTTGTCCGTCCACGCGGCACTGGTCGCCGCGGCGCCGATTCCGCCCACTGCAAGGAGGGCGAGGCCGACTGCGATGACCGGACGGCCCTTGCGGCGGCGCTGCTCCTCCGGCTGCCCGCCGGTCTCGACGGTGGAGATCTCACTCATGATGTGCCCTTTCGAATGGTGTGAAGCTGGTGAACGGGGGCTTGCCTCCCCCGAAGTCGTGGTGCCGATCTCTCGACAACATCAACGGTATGAAGCGACCCTCAGGCCTCCCTCAAGCCAGGCTCAAGTCCTCCTTTGCTTCTCGGAAGGGTCGTGGCGGATGCGCCGAAGAGGACGTCATCGATCCAGGCGGCGCTCGTCCCAGCGGTGCCGATACCGGCGACGGCGTTGAGGAGTACGCGAGCACAAGACCCCGCCACGCGTGGACGCTCGCGCCTTACGGGCGCGCCGACGCCGGGAGTACCCTGGGCGCACGCACAAGGGGGTGCGCCATGAGCGTCTTCTCGAGGTTCCGCCACAAGGATCGGCACGAGCCCATCACCGACGACGAGTGGATCGCGAGGTATTTCTATCTGCTCGATCGCCTGCCCGGCGACGTGATCGAGAAGGGCCACGCGAGCGTGCTCAAGGCAGTGCCGGACGAAAAGCGCGCGGCGCTGCTGGAGATGCTCCGGTCGTCTCTGCCACGCGAGGAGCGCGGTGCCACGTCCGACGATCCGAAGTCGCTCGCGACACTCATGGGTCGCGCGAACGCTCGCCGGCTCGAGCGGGCGGACCGGTCGACGGATGCTGTCGAGACGGACATCGAGTCCAACGCGCCGGCGGCCGCACGCGGTGCCGACGACCTCATCGCCGTGCTGCGTGCCGCGGGTCTGCTCCCAGCGCTCGCAGTGGACTTCATGCTCACGGGCGCCGTGAGCTCGTACTTCCTGCGCGGGCCGGGCGCGCTCGGACTGGCTTACGAGCCGCAGTGGGTGTGGGCGCTTGCGGACCCGCATGCGGCCGGATTCGACGCGGGTGTGGCGGGCCGGTTCGACGCCGGCTACCGGTTCGATTCCCCACCCATCGTCGGCGGCGGTGGGGCTGGTGCGGTCGGCGGCGAGGCCACAGGCGGGTAGGCGTTCGCTCGGCGCACGAACACGAAGGAGGCCTGCGACATGGGAATCTTCTCCAGATCTCGGCACGACAAGGAGCCACTCGAAGAGATCACCGGCGAAGAGCGGATGCTGCGCTATCTGCATCTGCTCGGCACACTGCCGCCCACAGTGATCGAGAAGGCCCACGCGAGCGTCTTCAAGGCGGTCCCCGTCGAGCAGCGAAGGGAGATCGCCCATCGCCTGCAGCCTCCCTCGTCCGACACCGAACGGGACGCGGCATCCGATGATCCCAGGGTTCTCGCGGCGCTCTTCGCGCGCGCGGTCGAGCGCCGCGCGCAGCCTCAGAAAGAGATCGCTTCCGAAAGCGAGGCGATCGCCGACGCAGACCCGTTGGAGGTACTCCGCGACGTGGGGGCTGCAGACCTCGTGGCCTCGCGATTGATCACGGATTACGCCGTCTCGACCTACTTCCTGTATGGAGCGGGCTCGCAGACACTCGATCAGCAGCCAGCCTGGGTCGTGGAGATGGTCAACCTGGCGGGCGGAGAGGCAGGGGGACAGGTGATGGACAGCCTTTCCGGCTTCGCGGGTGGGAACGACGCTTACCGCGGCAGCGCCGTCACAGGCGGCGCCGGCTGAGGCGGGTAGCCTTTCGATCGCGGCGCATCCGAGGAACTGCGCCCGACGGAGGTTCGGCATGGCTCAGGGCCCGAGGCGCATCGCGGACTGGACGCTCGAGCAGAAGGAGGAGATCTACCTCCAGCTCTTCGCGATCCTCCCGCCGCCCCTGCTCGATGCTGCCCATACACGCGCGTTCGCCGTCCTGTCGGATTCGTGGCGCGGCATCGCCGCGGACGGGCTCGCCCTCGATCGGACGGTGCTCGGAGCGGATGCCGTCAGTCCGGGGCTCCTCTCCGGGACCCTCCGCATGCGACTGGACCGCGGCGAGCCCGTGCCGTTCATCGGCTGGCTCGCCCTCGTTGCCGACGAGGTCTTCGCGGACTTCTTCGTGCAGTCGTTCCTCGCGCGGACCCTGAGGCAGCCGGGACTGCCCGACCCGCCGCGCTTCGCGGAGCCCTGGATCCGCACGCTCCCCGACCACCTCCCGCCGCCGGGGGCCTGGCGCCCGGACGGGACGTTCGACGTCATCGGGCCCAATCCGCACGGCTTCCGCCCGTATGACACGGGCGAATTCAGCGACGACCGTTACGACGGCTGAGCGCACAGCATCCGCCCCTCGCGAACGCCGGCCCCGGTGTCGGAACCACTGCCTACCCTGGATGGGTGCAGACCACACGTTCCGTGCGGCCCTTCGAGGTCATCAGCGAATTCGCGCCCAACGGCGATCAGCCGCAGGCGATCGCCGAGCTCGCGGCGCGCATCAATGCCGGCGAGACCGACGTCGTGCTGCTCGGCGCGACCGGCACGGGCAAATCGGCGACGACGGCGTGGCTCGTCGAGGCCGTGCAGCGACCGACCCTCGTGCTCGCGCACAACAAGACCCTTGCGGCCCAGCTCGCGAACGAGTTCCGCGAGCTCATGCCGCACAACGCCGTCGAGTACTTCGTCAGCTACTACGACTACTACCAGCCCGAGGCCTACGTCCCGCAGACCGATACCTTCATCGAGAAGGACTCGTCGATCAACGCGGAGGTCGAGCGGCTGCGCCACTCGACGACGAACTCGCTCCTGAGCCGCCGCGACGTCGTCGTCGTCTCGACCGTCTCGTGCATCTACGGCCTCGGCTCGCCCGAGGAGTACCTGCGCGCCATGGTCGCGCTCCAGGTGGGCGAGCAGTACGACCGCGACGCGCTCATCCGCAAGTTCATCGCGATGCAGTACAACCGCAACGACGTCGACTTCTCGCGAGGCAACTTCCGCGTGCGGGGCGACACGATCGAGATCATCCCCGTGTACGAGGAGTTCGCGATCCGCGTCGAGATGTTCGGCGACGAGATCGAGGCGCTGTACATGCTGCATCCGCTCACGGGCGACGTCATCCAGCGCATGGACTCGGTGCCGATCTTCCCCGCGACGCACTACGCGGCCGGCACCGAGACGGTGCAGCGTGCGATCGGCACGATCGAGCACGAGCTCGAAGAGCGGCTGAAAGAGCTCGAGAGCCAGAACAAGCTCCTCGAGGCGCAGCGTCTGCGCATGCGGACGACGTTCGACCTCGAGATGCTGCAGCAGCTCGGGTTCTGCTCGGGCATCGAGAACTACTCCCGGCACCTCGACGGGCGGATGCCGGGCGAGCCGCCGCACACGCTCCTGGACTTCTTCCCCGACGACTTCCTCATGGTGATCGACGAGTCGCACGTCACGGTGCCGCAGATCGGGGCCATGTACGAGGGGGATGCCTCGCGCAAGCGCACGCTCGTCGAGCACGGCTTCCGGCTGCCCAGCGCCCTGGACAACCGGCCGCTGCGGTGGGACGAGTTCAAGAACCGCGTCGGGCAGACCGTCTACCTCTCGGCGACGCCGGGGCGCTACGAGATGGGCATCGCCGACGGCGTCGTCGAGCAGATCATCCGCCCGACGGGCCTCGTCGACCCCGAGATCGTCGTCAAGCCGTCCAAGGGGCAGATCGACGACCTCCTCGAAGAGATCCGCATCCGTGCGGAGCGCGACGAGCGCGTCCTCGTGACGACGCTGACGAAGAAGATGGCCGAGGAGCTCACCGACTTCCTCGGCGAGCACGGCGTGCGCGTGCGCTACCTCCACTCCGACGTCGACACGCTCCGCCGCGTCGAGCTGCTCAGCGAGCTGCGCGCCGGCGTCTACGACGTGCTCGTCGGCATCAACCTCCTCCGCGAGGGACTCGACCTCCCCGAGGTGTCGCTCGTGTCGATCCTCGACGCCGACAAGGAGGGATTCCTGCGCAGCGGCACGTCCCTCATCCAGACGATCGGCCGCGCCGCCCGCAACGTCTCGGGCCAGGTGCACATGTACGCCGACACCGTGACCGACTCGATGCGCAACGCGATCGAAGAGACCGACCGCCGTCGCGACAAGCAGATCGAGTACAACCGGGCGAACGGGATCAACCCGCAGCCCCTGCGCAAGCGCATCGCCGACATCACGGAGGTGCTTGCGCGCGAGGCGTCCGACACGGACCGGATGCTGCGGGGCAAGGCCGCGGCGAAGACCAAGTCGGGCATGGGCAAGAGCCCCACTCCGCAGCTGCGGCGCGCGGGGATCGCGGCAGAGGGAGCCGAGCAGCTCGAGGCGACGATCGCCGATCTCAGTCAGCAGATGCTCGCCGCCGCCGGCGAGCTCAAGTTCGAGCTCGCGGCACGGCTGCGCGACGAGGTCCAGGACCTCAAGAAGGAGCTGCGGGCGATGGAGCGCGCGGGCCACGCCTGACCCGCGCCGCGTCGCTCAGGAACCGGCCAGGGCTACGGGCAGTGCATGAGCGGCTTCGGCCCGGACCGGTCGAAGGTGTGCTCGCTCATCGCGCGACCGCACAGAGGGCAGGCGCGTTCGGCGCGCTCCTGCACCGACGGCGGGGGAGTCGTCTCGTAGGGCCCGACCGCAGCGGGACCGGCGAGCTTGATGAGCCGCGAGTTGAACCAGGCGTACCACCCGCCCGCCTCTCGCACGCGGGCGCGCAGCGAGGTCGGTTCGTCGGGAGAGGCATCCATTCGTTCCACGATGCTTAGTGTACTAAACATTAGGCGATGTAGGATCGATGCCGTGGACCCCCGCGACGACCTGCTCAAGCTCGAGAACCAGCTCTGCTTCGCTCTCGTGACGGCGGCGCGCAACGTCGTGGCGCTGTACCGGCCCGTGCTCGAGCCGCTCGGTCTGACGCATCCGCAGTATCTCGTGATGCTCGCCCTCTGGGAGCAGTCGCCCCGGTCGCTCGGCGACCTCGCGGACGAGCTGGCCATGGAGTCTGCGACCCTCTCGCCCCTCGTCAAGCGCCTCGAGACGCAGGGCCGGCTCACGCGGTCACGGCGGCCGGGGGACGAGCGCATCCTCGAGATCGCCCTGACCGACGCGGGGCGCGCGCTGCGCCGACAAGCGCTCGAGGTCCCGCAGCAGATCATGCAGCAGACGGGGATGGATGCCGAGCAGCTCGGGGCGCTGCGCGACGGGCTCATCCCCTTCGCGGGCGGCCGCGCGCGGCGTGAGCCGGTCGCTCCGGCATCGTGATCGCCCTCGACAGGGGCGGGACGCGATCCCGGGCGCCGCGCGACGGCGTGTCACACCGGATGCTGCGCGTATCGGCTCTGCGTCGGTTCGATGAACTTCGCATCTTCCCCTAGGCATCCTCCGAGCGATTTCCTAGGCTCACTGTCGAGGCCCCGAACTCACGGCCATCGCCGCGCGCCGAGGGCATGTCCATCCGACAGAAGAGGAACGCACATGCGAATGCGGTCATACCCCGACCACAGCACACCGACACGTCGCAGGCTCGCGACGGGCGCAGCGGTCGCCGCCGTCGCGCTCGGCGCCGGCCTGCTCGCGGCACCCCCCGCTCAGGCGGCAGATCCCGTCATGATCGACCTCGTCACGGTCAACGACTTCCACGGGCGCATCGAGCAGGCGTTGCCGGCCGGGGGCATCGCGGCCCTCGCGAACGCCGTCAACGACATCCGGGCGACCAACCCCAACACGGTGTTCGCTGCGGCCGGCGACATGATCGGCGCCTCGACCTTCACGTCCTTCATCCAGGACGACGAGCCGACGATCGATGCGCTCAACCTTGCCGGACTCGACGTGAGCGCCGCCGGCAACCACGAGTTCGACCGGGGATGGGTCGATCTTCGCGACCGCGTTCAGGACCGCGCGGCCTGGGAGTACATCGCGGCGAACGTCTGGGACACCGAGACGAACGACTACGCGCTCGCGCCGTACTGGACGGAGGACGTCGGCGGAATCCGGATGGGCTTCATCGGCGCCGTCACCGAGGAGCTCCCCGCGCTCGTCAGCCCCGCAGGCATCGCGACGCTCGATGTGAACCCGATCGTCGAGAGCGTCAATGCCGTGGCCGACGACCTCACCGACGGCATCGAAGCCAATGGCGAGGCGGACGTGCTGGTGCTCCTCGTGCACGAGGGCGCCTCCCAGCCGACGATCGAATCGGCCACGGATCTGAGCACGCCGTTCGGCAAGATCGTCGCCGGTGTGAGCGACGACGTGCAGGCGATCGTCTCGGGCCACACCCACCAGGCCTACAACTTCGTGATCGACGGCCGCCCGGTCATCTCCTCGGGTCAGTACGGCGAGAAGTTCAGCGACATGAAGATCTCGGTCGACCCCGACACCAAAGAGGTCCTGTCGATGGTCAACACCGTCTACTCGATGACGACGGGCAGCGGCGCCACCGGCGATCCGTACGTGTTCAAGACCGAGTACACGCCGGGTCCGGCGGAGCAGCCGATCGTCGATCTCGTCGCCCAGGCGACCGCCTTCGCGAAGATCGAGGGTGCGAAGAAGGTCGGCGACATCACGGCGAGCTTCCAGCGCGGCATCCAGCCTCGTACGCCGACGCCGACCGATCCGTCCACGACGCAGGAGTCGCGTGGCGCCGAGTCGACCCTCGGCAACTTCGTCGCGGACGTCCAGCTCGACCAGGCGCAGGTGCGCTTCCCCGACACCCAGATCGCGTTCATGAACCCGGGCGGCCTGCGCGCCGACCTCCGGTACCCGAGCGGCGGCGCCGGCGATCCGGATGGGAACGTCACGTACGCGGAGGCGGCCGGCGTCCAGCCGTTCGCCAACACGCTCGTGACCATGACGCTCACCGGCGCCCAGCTCAAGTCCGTGCTGGAGGAGCAGTGGCAGCCCGCCGCGGCATCCCGTCCGTTCCTGAAACTGGGTGTGTCGAAGGGCCTGACGTACATCACGGACTATGCGGCTCCTGCGGGCTCGCACATCACGAACCTCGAGTTCGAAGGTGCGCCGGTCGATCCGGCCGCGACGTACCGCGTCGTGGTGAACTCGTTCCTCGCCTCCGGCGGTGACAACTTCTTCACCCTCGGCCAGGGGACGAACAAGGCGGATTCCGGCCTCGTCGACCTCGAGGCGATGGTGGCGTGGTTCACGCTCAACGGCGAAGCCACTCCCGACCTCGCTCAGCGCTCCATCGGCGTCGCTCTCTCGCCCGCGGCCTCGGCCAACGGATACGAGGTGGGCACCCAGGTGAAGGTCGACCTGTCGTCCCTCGACTTCACGCAGACGCCCACGCCGGCGACGTCGGTGACGGTCTCCATCGCGGGCACCGATGTGGGCACGGCATCCATCGACCGCACGCTCATCCCGCTCACGGACGAATTCGGCAAGGCGTCGCTCACCGTCGTGATTCCGGAGGGTGCGACCGGCGGGGCGCCGTTCGGCGCCGCGGTCGTCGTGCCGATCCAGGTCACAACCTCGACGGGGACGACCTTCGACGTGCCGATCTCGGTCTTCGACCGCGCCTCGTCCACCACGACGGGCGCCCCGAACAAGACGGTCGCGAACTCGAAGGGCAACGGCGTGATCCAGTACATGGGCACCATCACGGCGGAGTCGGGAGTGCCTGTCACGGGCATCGCGAAGATCTACGACGGCGACCAGGTCATCGCGACCATCACCCTCGAGGCAGCCGACCAGGGCGCGGTCAAGCTCAAGCTGCCGAAGCTCGCCGCCGGCTCGCACCCGCTGAAGCTCGTCTACGAGGGCAGCGCGACGGTGCAGCCGTCGACGAGCGCGACGGTGACGGTCCAGGTCAAGTAGCCGCGACGCCGCACACGATCGGATGCCGCGGGGCCACGTGCCCCGCGGCATCCGTCGTCCTCCCGGCCCTTTCCCAGCCCGCCTTCGCCACCGGCGAACGGCTCCCAGAGCCCATGTCGGAGGCCCCGCCTAGACTTGTCGGGTGCCCATCGTCCCTGTCGCCGCGCCCGGAATCCCCAGCTCGAATGCCGTCGTGAACCGCGGCGCAGCCGGGCACCTCAGCGTGCGCGGCGCCCGCGTGCACAACCTCAAGGACGTCGATCTCGACATCCCCCGCGACTCGCTCGTGGTCTTCACGGGGCTGTCCGGCTCCGGCAAATCGAGCCTCGCCTTCGACACGATCTTCGCCGAGGGCCAGCGCCGCTACGTCGAGTCGCTCAGCGCCTACGCTCGCCAGTTCCTCGGGCAGGTCGACCGTCCGGACGTCGACTTCATCGAGGGCCTGAGCCCCGCCGTCTCGATCGACCAGAAGTCGACCAACCGCAACCCCCGCTCGACGGTCGGCACGATCACCGAGATCCACGACTACATGCGGCTCCTCTGGGCCCGCATCGGCGTGCCGCACTGTCCCGAGTGCGGCGAGGTCATCCAGCGCCAGACGGTGCAGCAGATCGCCGACCAGCTCATGGACCTCCCCGATCGGACGCGGTACCAGATCGTCGCCCCCGTCGTGACGCAGAAGAAGGGCGAGTTCGTCGACCTCTTCCGCGAGCTCGGCGCGAAGGGCTACGCCCGCGCGATCGTCGACGGCGAGCTCATCCAGCTGGCCGAGCCGCCGACCCTCAAGAAGAGCTACAAGCACGACATCGCGGTCGTCGTCGACCGTCTCGTCGCGAGCCCCGACATCCTGAGCCGCGTCACCGACTCGGTCGAGACGGCGCTGAGCCTCGCGGGCGGCATCGTGCAGGTCAACTTCGTCGACGAGGAGGGGGATGCCGCATGGCAGAGCTTCTCCGAGAAGCTCGCGTGCCCCAACGGACACCCCCTGCAGCTCACCGAGATCGAGCCGCGGACGTTCTCGTTCAACGCGCCGTTCGGCGCGTGCCCCGCCTGCTCGGGCCTGGGCACGCGCATGTCGGTGGATGTCGAGCTCATGCTCGGAGACGAGGACCAGTCCATCCGCGAGGGTGTCCTCATCCCGTGGACGACGCAGGGCAAGGGGCTCTTCCAGTACTACGAGCGCCTCCTCGAAGGCCTCTCGCACGACCTGGGCTTCTCGCTCGACACGCCGTGGCGGATGCTGCCGGCCGCTGTCAAGGAGGCGGTCCTGCGCGGCGAGAATTACAAGGTCACGGTGCGCTGGAAGAACCGGTACGGGCGCGAGATGCGCTACTCGTCGGGGTTCGAGGGCGTCGTGCCGTACATCGAGCGCCAGTACATGCAGGCCGAGTCCGACGCGCAGCGCCAGCGCTGGGCCGACTACCTCCGCGAAGTGCCGTGCCCCGTGTGCGACGGCGCGCGCCTCAAGCCCGAGGTCCTCGCGGTGCTCGTGCACGGGCACTCGATCGCTGACGCCTCGCGCCTCAGCCTCGCCGATGCGCAGGAGTACTTCGCCAAGCTCGAGCTGACGCCGCGCGAGGCCGTCATCGCTGCCCAGGTGCTGCGCGAGATCCGGCTGCGGCTCGAGTTCCTCATCCAGGTCGGGCTCAACTACCTCAACCTCAGCCGGTCGGCCGGCTCGCTCTCGGGCGGCGAGGCGCAGCGCATCCGCCTCGCGACGCAGATCGGGTCGGGGCTCACGGGCGTCCTCTACGTCCTGGACGAGCCGTCGATCGGGCTGCACCAGCGCGACAACCGCCGCCTCATCGAGACGCTCGTCAAGCTCCGCGACCTCGGCAACACGCTCATCGTCGTGGAGCACGACGAGGAGACGATCCACGCGGCCGACTGGATCGTCGACATCGGCCCGCGCGCCGGCGTCGACGGGGGAGAGGTCGTCCACTCCGGCCCGCTCGCGTCGCTCCTGGAGGACCGCGCCTCGATCACGGGCGACTACCTCGCCGGCCGCCGCGAGATCCCGACGCCGAAGAAGCGCCGTCGCATCGACAAGGGCCGGCAGATCACGGTGGTAGGCGCGCGCGAGAACAACCTCAAGAACGTCACCGTCGACTTCCCGCTGGGTGTCCTGACGGCGGTGACGGGCGTGAGCGGCTCGGGCAAGTCTTCGCTCGTCAACGACATCCTGTACGAGGTGCTCGCGACCCGCCTCAACGGCGCGCGCCGTGTCGCAGGCAAGCACACGCGCGTCACGGGCCTGGACAACCTCGACAAGGTCGTGCACGTCGACCAGGCCCCGATCGGCCGCACGCCGCGCTCGAACCCCGCCACCTACACGGGCGTCTTCGACCGCATCCGTACCCTGTTCAGCGAGACGCCCGAGGCGAAGGTCCGCGGCTATCAGCCCGGCCGCTTCAGCTTCAACGTCAAGGGCGGGCGCTGCGAGGCGTGCTCGGGCGACGGCACGATCAAGATCGAGATGAACTTCCTGCCCGACGTGTACGTCGACTGCGAGGTCTGCCACGGGAAGCGCTACAACCGCGACACGCTCGCCGTGCACTACAAGGGCAAGAACATCGCCGAGGTCCTCGAGATGCCCATCTCGGAGGCCGCCGAGTTCTTCGAGCCGATCCAGGCGATCCACCGCTATCTGCGCACGCTCGTCGACGTCGGTCTCGGGTACGTGCGGCTCGGCCAGTCGGCCACGACCCTGTCGGGCGGCGAGGCGCAGCGCGTCAAGCTCGCGACGGAGCTCCAGCGCCGCTCCAACGGCCGCTCGATCTACGTCCTCGACGAGCCGACGACGGGTCTGCACTTCGAGGACGTCCGGCGCCTCCTCGAGGTCCTGGGCGGCCTCGTCGACAAGGGCAACACCGTCATCGTCATCGAGCACAACCTCGACGTCATCAAGTCGGCGGACTGGATCATCGACCTGGGCCCCGAGGGCGGCTCGGGCGGCGGCGAGGTCATCGCGACGGGGACCCCCGAGCAGGTCGCGCGCAACGAGCGCAGCCACACGGGCGCCTTCCTCGCCGAGGTGCTCGGCATGCGGCGGGGCGACGCGGCAGAAGTGCGCAAGGCCGGCTGAGGCGGATGGGCGCCCCCACCCGCATCCCGACCGTCGCGTACAAGCCGAAGCCGGGTGAGATCCCGACGAATCCGGGCGTGTACCGGTTCCGCGACGCGGACGGCAGGGTCCTCTACGTCGGCAAGGCGAAGAACCTCCGTGCGCGGCTCTCCAACTATTTCGCGCCGCTGCACACGCTCCACGAGCGGACGCGCCGCATGGTCACTACGGCGGCATCGGTGGAATGGACCGTCGTCGCGACGGACGTCGACTCGCTGCAGCTCGAATACCAGTGGATCAAGGAGTTCGACCCGCCGTTCAACGTCCGCTACCGCGACGACAAGTCGTACCCGTTCATGGCCATCACGCTGGCCGACGAGGCGCCGCGCGTCATCGTGACGCGCAACCGCCGCATCAAGGGCGCGAAGTACTTCGGGCCCTACCCGAAGGTGTGGGCGGTGCACGACGTCATCGACGAGATGATCAAGGTCTTCCCGATCCGCACATGCAGCGACTCGTCGTACAAGAAGGCGATGGCGACGGGCCGTCCGTGCTTCCCGGGGCAGATCGGGCGCTGCGGCGGGCCCTGCTCCATGACAGTGACGGTCGAGGAGCACCGCGCGATCGTCGAGGACTTCGTCGCGTTCATGTCCGGCGGCGACCAGCGCTTCACGAAGGACCTCACGGCCCGCATGCGCGAGGCATCCGCCGCCATGGACTACGAGTCCGCGGCGGTGTACCGCGACCGGCTCATGTCGATCGACGCCGTGCTCAACAAGAGCGCGCTCGTCCTCGCGGCGGACACGGATGCCGATCTCTTCGGCATCGCGGAGGACGAGCTGGCCGCGACCGTCCAGCATTTCGTCATCCGCGGCGGGCGTGTGCGCGGGGTGCGCGCCACGACGATCGACAAGGAGCTCGACATCACCGGCGCCGAGCTCGTCGATCAGGTGCTGCAGCGCACGTACGGTGGCGCGACGGCCGTCGACATCCCGCGCCAGGTGCTTGTGCCCGCGCTGCCCGACGACACCGCCGAGCTGGAGGAGTGGCTGCGCGAGCGCCGCGGACGCAACGTCACGATCCAGGTCGCGCAGCGGGGTCGCAAGGCCGAGCTCATGAAGACCGCGACGCTCAACGCCCAGCAGGCGCTGCTGCTGCACAAGACGCGCCGCACGAGCGACTACGTCGCGCGCTCCCAGGCCCTCACGGACCTCCAGGAGGCGCTCGAGCTCCCCGAGGCCCCCCTGCGCATCGAGTGCTTCGACGTGTCGCACCTGGGCGGCACAAACGTCGTCGCATCCATGGTGGTCTTCGAGGACGGCCTGCCGCGCAAGGACCAGTACCGCTCGTTCAAGGTCGACGAGACGACAGATGACACCGATTCGCTCTACCAGGTGCTCACGCGCCGCCTCGCCTACGTCGACCGCGGCGACGAGGCCGCCGATCCCGGCGACGCGACCGAGGATGCCGCGACCGCGGCCCTCAGCACGGAAGAGGGTGTCGTGACCGAGCGTCGGCGCCCCCGCTTCGCGTACCGCCCGCAGCTGCTGGTCGTCGACGGCGGCAAGCCGCAGGTGGAGGCCGCCGCTCGCGCCCTCCGCGACGCGGGGCACGAGGAGATCGCGCTGTGCGGCATCGCCAAGCGGCTCGAGGAGGTGTGGCTGCCGGGTGAGGACTACCCCGTCATCCTGCCCCGCACGAGCGAGGCGCTGTACCTGCTGCAGCGCCTCCGCGACGAGGCGCACCGCTTCGCCATCACCCACCAGCGCAGGCGGCGCCGCCGCGACATCCAGAGCGTCCTGGCCGAGGTGCCGGGGCTCGGTGAGGCGCGGATCAAGGCGCTCCTGCGGCATTTCGGCTCCGTGGCGGCGCTCAAGCGCGCGACCCCCGAGCAGATCACGGAGCTGCCCGGCGTCGGCCCGAAGCTCGCAGCATCCATCCACGCTCATCTCACCGATTCGTGACCGGCCCGTCCCACCGTCCGGCGACGTCGCAGAAGACGCGGGCGAAACGCGCGGCGGTCGTATCTCGCTAGGCTGAACGCGACGACGGGGGTGGTCATGACGGACGAGGCGCCGGAGGATCCGGGCGAGGTTCTGATCGTCACGGGCATGTCGGGGGCGGGGCGCTCGACGGCCGCCGACGCGCTCGAGGACCTCGACTGGTACGTCGTGGACAATCTGCCGCCGCAGATGCTCAAGCCGCTCCTCGACCTCACGGGCCTCGCCGGCGGAGCGCTGCCCCGTGTCGCCGTCGTCGTCGACGTGCGCGGCCGTGACCTCTTCAGGGGGCTTCCGGATGCTGCGCGCGCACTGCGCGACGCGCGCCGCCAGGTCCGGCTGCTCTTCCTCGACGCGTCCGACGACGTGCTCGTGCGCCGCTTCGAGGCCGTGCGCCGTCCTCACCCGCTCCAGGGCGACGGGACGATCCTCGACGGCATCCGCCGCGAGCGGCAGCGCCTTGCACTCGTCCGCGAGAGCGCCGACGTCATCGTCGACACCTCCAGCTTCAACATCCATCAGCTCGCGACCCGCATCGTGGACCTTTTCTCGGAAGAGGGTGCGGCCAGGCACACGCTGACGATCCAGAGCTTCGGCTTCAAGTACGGGCTGCCGCCGGACGCCGACATCGTCGCCGACATGAGGTTCCTGCCCAATCCCTTCTGGGAGGAGTCGCTGCGCCCGTACACGGGTGAGGACGACACCGTCCGGGCATACGTGCTCGAGCAGACAGGCGCCGCGGAGTTCCTGGAGTCGTACGCGCAGGCGCTCGTCCCGGTGCTCGAGGGGTATCAGCGCGAGAACAAGCGGCACTCGGTCCTCGCGATCGGGTGCACGGGAGGCAAGCACCGCTCGGTCGTCATGGCGAACGAGCTCGCGGCGCGGCTCGGCCAGGTGCCGGGGGTGGCGGTCCGGGTCAAGCACCGCGACCTCGGTCGCGAGTAGGCTGGATCTTCGTCCCTGAAACCGAGCACGAGGAGTCCCGTGTCGCTGACCGCCGACGTCAAAGCCGAGCTGACCGCCGTCCGCGACCCGCGGCCGACCGCCCGCGTGGCCGAGCTGACGTCGCTCCTGCGGTTCTCGGGCGGCCTGCACTCGATCGCGAATCGCGTCGCCGTCGAGGCCGAGCTGGACTCCGACGTCCTCGCGCGCCGCGTAGCGCGCGACCTCGTCGAGATCTACGGCGTGCGGCCCGAGCTCGTGCACGTGCAGGGCTCGGGGGCGAGGACCGGCAGCCACTACGCCGTCCGCGTCATCGACGGCGGCGAGACCCTCGCCCGCCAGACGGGACTGCTCGACCAGCGCCGTCGCCCGGTGCGCGGCCTTCCCAACAAGCTCACGACGGGCTCGCGCCCGGATCTCGCCGCCGTGTGGCGTGGCGCGTTCCTCGCGTCGGGCAGCCTCAGCGAGCCCGGCCGCTCCGCGGCGCTCGAGATCGCGTGCCCTTCGGGCGAGGCCGCGATGGCGCTCGTCGGCGCGGCGCACCGCCTGGGCATCGCGGCCAAGGCGCGCGAAGTGCGCGGCGTCCCGCGCGTCGTCGTGCGCGAGGCCGAGGCGATCCGGCAGGCCCTCGCGGCGATGGGCGCCGCCCGTGCCGCGGCCGAGTGGGACCAGCTGCGCCAGCGCCGCGAAGTGCGCGCCGGCGTCAACCGCCTCGTGAACTTCGACGACGCGAACCTCCGGCGCTCGGCGCAGGCGGCCGTCGCGGCGTGCGCACGCGTCGAGCGCGCACTCGAGATCCTCGGCGACGAAGTGCCGGCGCACCTGCGCGAAGCGGGCGATCTGCGCCTCGCGCACCGCGACGCGAGCCTCGACGAGCTCGGCCACCACGCCGATCCGCCGCTCACGAAGGACGCGGTCGCGGGACGCATCCGGCGCCTCCTGGCGATGGCCGACAAGAAGGCCGAAGTCGACGGCATCCCGGGCACCGAGGCGGCCGTCCCGGCGGGTGCGACCGACTGAGCGGCTCCGGATGCTGTCCCCACAGCCGGGCCCACGCGGCCGGAGGCTCCGGCCGTCGCGGAGCGGCGGCTGGAGGGGCCGTGGGGACCGTGTCTTCCACGTCGTCATGCAGGGAAGCAACCCCCGCGGCGGTGCGTTGGCCGTCACTAGGATGATCTGGTCACCCTCGCTGACGCCGGGGAGCGCCTGGCGCAGCGCCGACAGGAAGAAGAGAACATGGCGAAGTACACGCTGCCCGAACTGCCTTACGACTACGCCGCTCTGGAGCCGCACATCAGCGGCAAGATCATGGAGCTGCACCACAGCAAGCACCACCAGGCGTACGTGACCGGTGCGAACACCGCACTCGAGCAGCTGGCTGAGGCGCGCGAGAGCGGCAATCTGGCGAACGTGCCCAAGCTCGAGAAGGACCTCGCGTTCAACCTCGGCGGTCACGTCAACCACTCGATCTTCTGGACCAACCTCTCTCCCAACGGCGGCGGCCGGCCCGACGGCGAGCTCGCAGCGGCCATCGACGAGTTCTTCGGCGGGTTCGACAAGTTCCAGGCGCATTTCACCGCGGCGGCGACCGGCATCCAGGGCTCGGGGTGGGCCGTCCTCAGCTGGGACCCGATCGGCGAGCAGCTGATCATCCAGCAGCTGTTCGACCAGCAGAGCAACACGGCTCAGGGCACGATCCCGGTGTTCCAGCTCGACATGTGGGAGCACGCGTTCTACCTCGACTACCTCAACGTCAAGGCCGACTACGTCAAGGCTGCATGGAACATCGTGAACTGGGAGAACGTTCAGACCCGGTTTACGACGGCCCGCGAGAAGACGGCGGGCCTGCTGGTACTGTCATGATCAAGGCGGCTGTCCCGGCGGGACAAGCCGCCGGGACGCCGTTGTCCATCGTCTGAATGCAACAACCGCGCACTCGCGCATGACACCTCCAGGAGATATTCCGTGACTGTCAAGATCGGAATCAACGGCTTCGGCCGCATCGGACGCAACTACCTTCGCGCGGCTCTCGCGCAGGGCGCGGACCTCGACATCGTCGCGGTCAACGACCTCACCGACAACAAGACCCTCGCCCACCTGCTGAAGTACGACTCGATCCTGGGTCGCCTCGACGCAGACGTGTCGTACACCGAGGACTCCATCACAGTCGGCGACAAGACCATCAAGGTCTTCGAAGAGCGCGACCCCGCCAACCTGCCCTGGGGCGAGCTCGGCGTCGACATCGTCATCGAGTCGACCGGTCGCTTCACGAAGGCTGTCGACGCCAAGAAGCACATCGACGGCGGCGCGAAGAAGGTCCTGATCTCGGCTCCCGCGAGCGGCGAGGACGGCACGTTCGTCATCGGTGCGAACGAGGAGCAGTACGACCCGGCCAACCACCACATCATCTCGAACGCGTCCTGCACGACGAACTGCCTCGCGCCGCTCGCCAAGGTCCTCAACGACGAGTTCGGCATCGTCAAGGGCCTCATGACGACGGTCCACGCCTACACGGCCGACCAGAACCTCCAGGACGGCCCGCACAGTGACCTGCGTCGCGCCCGTGCCGCGGCTCTGAACATCGTCCCCACCTCGACGGGTGCGGCCAAGGCGATCGGCCTCGTGCTGCCCGAGCTCAAGGGCAAGCTCGACGGCTTCGCGCTCCGCGTGCCGGTGCCCACCGGCTCGGCGACCGACCTCACGGTCGAGCTCGAGCGCGAGGTCACGGTCGACGAGATCAAGGCCGCGTACAAGGCCGCGTCGGAGGGTGCGCTCAAGGGCATTCTGAAGTACACCGAGGACGAGATCGTCTCGAGCGACATCGTCACCGACGAGCACTCCTGCATCTTCGACGCCGGGCTCACGCGAGTCATCGGCAACCAGGTGAAGGTCGTCGGCTGGTACGACAACGAGTGGGGCTACTCGAACCGCCTCGTCGACCTCACCGAGATCGTCGCTTCGAAGCTCTGATCCGATCATGGCTCTGCGCACCCTCGATTCCCTGGGTTCGCTGGCCGGCAAGCGCGTCATCGTCCGTGCTGACCTCAACGTTCCTCTTCAGGACGGGGTCATCACGGACGATGGGCGTGTGCGGGCCACGCTCCCCACGCTGAACGCCCTCATCAACCAGGGCGCCCGTGTCGTCGTCTGCTCCCACCTCGGGCGCCCCGACGGCGCGCCGAACCCGAAGTACAGCCTCGAGCCGGTCGCGCAGCGACTCTCCGAGCTGCTCGGCAAGCCCGTCGCGTTCGCGCGCGACACCGTGGGCGAGTCCGCCCGCGAGGCCGCCGCGGCGCTCGAGGACGGCGATGTCGCGGTCATCGAGAACCTGCGGTTCAACCCGGGCGAGACGGCGAAGGACGAGGCCGAGCGCCGCGCGTTCGCCGCGCAGCTCGCGGAGCTCGGCGACGTGCTCGTCTCCGACGGCTTCGGCGTCGTCCACCGAAAGCAGGCGTCGGTCTACGAGCTCGCCGAGGCCCTCCCGTCGGCTGCGGGCTTGCTCATCGAGAAGGAGGTCGACGTCCTCGACCGCCTGACCGAGAACCCCGAGCGTCCGTACACGGTCGTCCTCGGCGGATCGAAGGTCAGCGACAAGCTGGGCGTCATCGCGCACCTCCTGCCGCGTGCCGACAAGATCCTCGTCGGCGGCGGCATGATGTTCACCTTCCTCGCGGCGCAGGGCCACAAGGTCGGCAAGAGCCTCCTCGAGCAGGACCAGATCGACACCGTCAAGGGCTACATCGCCACGGCGCAGGAGAAGGGCGTCGAACTCATCCTCCCCGTCGACACGGTCGTCGCCTCGGCCTTCTCGGCGGACGCCGAGACCGCCGAGACCGACGCCGACAAGATCGAGGACACCCCGATCGGTCCGGACGCGCTGGGCCTGGACATCGGCCCGAAGACCGCGGAGGCCTTCGCCGACGCGATCCGCTCGTCCACGACGGTCTTCTGGAACGGCCCCATGGGCGTCTTCGAGCTGGCGCCGTTCGCGGCCGGCACGAAGGCGGTCGCGCAGGCGCTCACCGAGGTCGACGGCCTGTCGGTCGTCGGCGGCGGCGATTCCGCGGCGGCCGTGCGACAGCTGGGCTTCGCCGACGACCAGTTCGGTCACATCTCGACGGGCGGCGGGGCGAGCCTGGAATTCCTCGAGGGCAAGAAGCTCCCCGGACTGGAGGTCCTCGGATGGCAGTGAACCGCACCCCGCTCCTCGCGGGCAACTGGAAGATGAACCTCGACCACCTGCAGGCGGTCGCGTTCGTGCAGAAGCTCCACTGGACGCTCAAGGACGCCAAGCACGAGGACGGCTCGGTCGAGGTCGCGGTCTTCCCGCCCTTCACCGACCTGCGCACTGTGCAGACGCTCCTCGACGCCGACAAGATCCCGTTCGCCCTCGGGGCGCAGGACCTCTCGACGAAGGACTCCGGCGCCTACACGGGCGAGGTCTCCGGTGCCTTCCTCGCGAAGCTCGACGCCACGTACGTCATCATCGGGCACTCGGAGCGCCGTGAGTACCACGGCGAGACCGACGAGGTCGTCGCGGCGAAGGTCCAGGCTGCGCTGCGCCACGGGCTCGTCCCCGTCATCTGCGTCGGCGAGACGCTCGATCAGCGCGAGGAGTCGGGGCCGACCGCGGTCTCGATCTCACAGCTGAATGCGGCGCTGGACGGCGTGCCGGCTGACGCGGACTTCGTCGTCGCCTACGAGCCCGTCTGGGCCATCGGCACGGGGCAGGTCGCTTCGCCCGAGCAGGCACAGGAGGTGTGCGTCGCACTGCGTGACGTCATCGCCGAGAAGCTGGGACAGGATGCCGCGGAGCGCACACGCGTGCTCTACGGCGGCTCGGTGAAGGCGGCGAACATCGCCAGCTTCATGCGCGAGCCCGACGTCGACGGCGCCCTGGTCGGCGGTGCGAGCCTCGTCGTGGACGAGTTCGCGGCGATCATCCGCTACCAGAAGCACGTCGGGGTGTGATCCCGCCGGTATACTCGACCCTTGTGCGCCCGCCAGGTCGCACGTTCAGGCTCCTGCGGTCCGAGGGATCGCAGCGAAAGGCAACAACGACTGTGCAGATCCTCGAGTTCGTCCTGCAGGTGATCCTCGGTATCACGAGCCTCCTGCTGACACTGCTCATCCTGCTCCACAAGGGACGCGGCGGTGGCCTCTCCGACATGTTCGGCGGGGGCATGACCTCGGCGCTCGGCTCGTCCGGGCTCGCCGAGCGCAACCTCAATCGCTTCACCGTGATCCTCGCGCTCGCGTGGTTCGTATCCATCGTGGCCCTCGGGCTCATCACGAAGTTCCAGGGGCTCTGATGGCTACCGGAGGCAACGCGATCCGCGGCACGCGCGTCGGCGCGGGTCCCATGGGCGAGCAGGACCACGGCTTCCACGCGGAGCGCATCGCGATCTCCTACTGGGACGCCCTCGGCAACGAGACGGTCCGGTACTTCGCGGCGGGCATCCCCGAGGAGGAGATCCCCGACATCATCGACTCGCCGCACTCGGGCCTTCCGGCCGGGCGCGACAAGGAGAACCCTCCCGCGCTCGCCAAGACCGAGCCGTACAAGACGCACCTCGCCTACGTGAAGGAGCGTCGTACGGAGGAAGAGGCCGAGACGCTTCTCGACGACGCACTCAAGCAGCTTCGCGAGCGTCGCGGCGAGGGCTGAGCCACAGCATCCCAGAACCAGAAAGGGCCGCGCGATCGCGCGGCCCTTTCTGCGTTCCCGGAGTCAATAGTCGCCGGTGATGAGCTCCTGCGGCACCTGCGCGGCCGCGGCGTCGTCGACGAAGAAGATCGTGCGGCGGCGGCCCTTCGCGCCGGCGGCGGGGACGCTGTGGTAGCTCGCGCCGGCGAGGGCCAACCCGAGCGCCGACGCCTTGTCGGCGCCCGACATCACGAGCCACACACGCTGCGACGAGTTGATGACGGGACGCGTCATCGTGACCCGCAGCGGCGGCGGCTTGGGGGAGTCGCGCACCGGAAGGGTGGCCTTGTCCGTCACGCGGATCTCGCCGCGGTCCGGAAAGAGCGAGGCGATGTGCGCGTCCGGACCGACCCCGAGAAAGCAGATGTCGAACGACGGCCAGGCGTCGCCGTCGGCCGAGCCGTAGCGCGCGAGCTCGGCGGCATACGCGTCGGCCGCGGCATCCAGCTCCACGCCCTCATCGCTCGCGGCGATCGCGTGGATGTTCCCTGCGGGGATGTCGAGCTGGTCCAGGAGCGCGTCGCGGGCCTGCTTCTCGTTGCGGTCGGGGTCGTCGCGGGGGACGAAGCGCTCGTCGCTCCACCAGAAGTGCACGCGCGTCCAGTCGATGTTCGCGAGCTTCGGGCTGCGCGCCGCGGCGGCGAGGACGGCGGATCCCATGGATCCGCCCGTGAGCGAGACGTGCACGTCGAGGCCTTGAGCGATCTGCTTGCCGAGCCGGCTGACGAACCGCGCCGCCACCGATTCGGCGAGATCGGCCGGGTCGGGCCTGATCACGACGCGCTTCTCGCTCCAGAACTCAGCCATGCGTCTCCCGTGCCGTGGGCGGCCCGAGAAGCTGCCACCCTTCCGTGATCACTCGACCATACAGGACGTCGGGGTCGAGGCGACGGAGCTCCTCCGCGATGCACTCGCGGAGGGTTCGGCGAGGGAGGACGAGGTCGTGGTCGGGCTGTCCGGGCTGGCTGAGGCAGGCGATCGCAGGCGACGAGCGCTCGAGGACGATGTCGCCGCTGGTGCGCACGAGCCGCACGGACTTGATGCCGTCGTGCCATTCGTCCGCCTCGAGGTACCGCCAGTCGACCGGCACGTCGAGCATGAGGCGCAGCCAGGCCGCCAGGAGCGCCGTCGACGGCGAGCTGCTCGCGCCGCGCACCTCGACGGCCGTGATCGGCTCGTACGGCGGCTGGTCCAGGACGGCGGCGAGCTGCTCGCGCCAGTGCGTGAGGCGGGTCCACGCCAGATCCGTGTCGCCCGGCGCGTGGTTCTCGCCGAGCCGCGCGAGGCGGTGCGGCTCGAACGGGCGGGTCGAGGCATCCGTGATCCGGCGCTGGGCGATCCGGCCGAGCGGCGACGCCGACGGGACGGTGGGCGGGGTGTCGGGCCACCAGACGACGACGGGAGCGTCGGGCAGGAGCAGACCCGTCACGAGGCTCTCGGTGTTCGACGCGGCGGCGCCGTAGGCGCGCAGCACGACGACCTCGCTCGCGCCCGCGTCGCCGCCGACGCGGATCTGCGCGTCCAGTCGGGGCTCGGCGTCCCGGTCGCCGAACATCAGCACGATGACCCTCATGGGATGCTCGCGCGACGCGTCGTTGGCGGCCTCGATGGGCTCCTCCTCGGCGCCGTGATGCGTCGCGATGACGAGCGTGAGCACGCGTCCGAGCGCGACGGCGCCGCCTTCCTCGCGCACGTCGATGAGCGCGCGCGAGATCTTGCTGACGGTCGTGTCGGGAAGTTCGATGATCACGGCCGCCTCCAGGTCCGTCCGTCGCGGGCAAGGAGCTCGTCGGCCGATGCGGGCCCCCACGAGCCGGGGGAGTACTGGTCGAGTGCGCCGTCCTGCTCGGCCCAGTGCTTCTCGAACGGGTCGAGGATCTTCCACGACAGCTCGACCTCTTCGTGCCGCGGGAACAGCGGCGGGTCGCCGAGCAGCACGTCGAGGATGAGTCGCTCGTAGGCCTCGGGGCTCGCCTCGGTGAAGGCGTGGCCGTAGCCGAAGTCCATCGTGACGTCGCGCACCTGCGTGCCCGCACCGGGGACCTTCGAGCCGAAGCGGAGCGTGACGCCCTCGTCCGGCTGCACGCGGATGACGAGCGCGTTCTGGCCGAGCTCGGACGTCTGGCTGCGCGAGAAGAGGTGCTGCGGCGCGCGCTTGAAGACGACCGCGATCTCGGTGACGCGGCGGCCCAGGCGCTTGCCCGTGCGGAGGTAGAACGGCACGCCGGCCCAGCGGCGCGTGTTGACCTCGAGCTTGAGGGCCGCGTAGGTCTCGGTCGTCGAGTCGGCGGCCATGCCGTCCTCCTCGAGGAAGCCGCGGACCTGCTCGCCGCCCTGCCATCCGCCCGCGTACTGCCCGCGCGCTGCGGCGAGGGAGAGGTCCTCGGGCACCGTGACGGCGGCGAGCACCTTCTCCTTCTCGGCGCGGAGGTCCGCCGCGTTGAAGGTGATGGGCTCTTCCATCGCCGTCAGCGCCATGAGCTGCAGCAGGTGGTTCTGGATGACGTCGCGCGCTGCGCCGACGCCGTCGTAGTAGCCCGCGCGCCCGCCTACGCCGATGTCCTCGGCCATCGTGATCTGCACGTGGTCGACGTAGTTGCGGTTCCAGATCGGCTCGTACAGCTCGTTCGCGAAGCGCAGCGCCAGGATGTTCTGGACCGTCTCCTTGCCGAGGTAGTGGTCGATGCGGAAGATCGAGTCCGTCGGGAACGTCGAGCGCAGCACGTCGTTGAGCGCACGCGCCGACTCGAGGTCGTGACCGAACGGCTTCTCGATGACGACGCGGCGCCAGCGGTCGTCGCCGTCCGCCGTGTCGTCCACGAGGCCCGACGACTTGAGCTGCTCCGCGACGACGGCGAAGTCCTTCGGCGGGATCGACAGGTAGTAGGCGTGGTTGCCCATCGTGCCGCGTTCGACGTCGAGCTTCTCGACCGTCTCGCGGAGGCGCCGGAACGCGTCGGCGTCGTCGAACTGGCCGGAGACGAAGCGGATGCCCTGCAGCAGCTGGTTCCACGTCTCTTCGCGGTACTCCGTGCGGGCATACTGCTTGACGGCCTCGTGCACGACCTCGGCGAAGTCCTGGTCCTCCCAGTCGCGGCGAGCGAACCCGACGAGCGCGAAGCCCGGCGGGAGCAGACCGCGGTTGGCGAGGTCGTACACGGCGGGCATGAGCTTCTTGCGCGACAGGTCGCCCGTCACGCCGAAGATGACGAGCGCGCTCGGTCCCGCGATGCGGTTGAGGCGTCGGTCGTCCGGGTCGCGCAGCGGATTGCGTCCGCGTGAGATCTCTACGCCGCGCCCTTCGAGGGCGCGACTCGATCCAGGAATCTCCTGAACGGTCATCGGAAAGTGATGCTCCTATTGGGCGGCTTCGAAGAGCGTGAGCACCTCGAGCTGCGGGTCGGTGAGGGTGAGTGTCACGACCGGGCGCCCGTGGCCGTCAGCGAGCACGGAGGCGTCGCCGGCGGCCTGCGCCTGGATGAGCTGGCCGAACGTGAAGGGGCGCCCGGGGATCTCGAGGTCGACCTCGGTGCCCTCCAGGATCTGGAGGAAGACGCCGTTGGCGGGTCCGCCCTTGTGGTACTGACCCGTCGAGTGCAGGAACCGCGGTCCCCAGCCGAACGTCGTCGGGCGTCCCGAGTCCGCGGCGACGAGCTCGCGCAGGCCCTCCAGCTGGGGGAGCGCAAGTCGGTCCACGTACGCCTGGATGGAGACATAGCCGTCCTCGGGGAGGCGGGCCCACAGCGCGTCCAGCACGCCGGCGACGGTTCCGGATGCCGCGAGTGCGGCATCCGACACGCGCACCTCGACGCCATCGGCCGTGAAGGCGGGCGCCGTCGGGGTCGGTCGCGCGTCCAGGAGGCCGCGTGCGGCGACCTTGGCGGACTCGACATCCGGCTGGTCGAAGGGGTTGATGCCGAGCATGCGACCGGCGATGGCCGTCGCGTACTGCCACACGATGAACTGCGCGCCGAGCGAGCCGCTCACGAGGATCTCGCCCTCGTGGCGCTCCCGGAAGTGGAACTCGTTGGCTTCGTCGACGAGCCGGACCACCTGGAGGTCGGCGGGCTTGCCGTCGACCTCGGGCGAGACGGGCAGCAGGACGACGGGGAGGATGCCCGTGCCGTCCTTGCCCGTCGACTCGGCGACGAGCTGCTCGATCCAGTCGGGCAGGCCCACGATGTGCGTGCCGTCCGTGACGAGTCCGAGCTTGTCGCGGCGGGGCGTCCCGCCGGCGATCGCGGCGGCGAGGACGAGCGCGGGGTTGTCGGGGCTGTCGATCGCGACCTCGAGCAGCGAGGCCTCGGCCTCATCGAGGAGCTCGGCGATGTCGGCTCCCGCGAGCCCGGCGGGCACGAGCCCGAACGCCGTGAGCGCGGAGTACCGGCCGCCGACGGTCGGGTCGGCGTTGAAGACGCGGTAGCCCGCGCTGCGCGCGGCCTCGTCGAGAGGAGAGCCGGGATCCGTCACGACGACGATGCGCTCGACGGGATCGATGCCCAGGTCCCGCCATGCGGCCTCGAAGGCGCGCTTGGCGGAGTCCGTCTCGACCGTGGAGCCCGACTTCGACGCGACGACGAGCACGGTCTGGGCAAGGCCGCCCGACTCGGAGTCGCCGTCGATCGCGGCGAGCACCTGGCCCGGCGCCGTCGAGTCGAGGATCGTGAGCGGCACACCGGCCGTCTGTGCGATGACCTCGGGAGCGAGCGACGAACCGCCCATACCGGCGAGCACGACGCGCGTGACGCCCTTCGCGCGGAGCTCCGCGCGAAGGGCGACGATCTCGACGACCACCGGGCGGGAGACGCTCACGGCATCCACCCAGCCGAGGCGCTGTGACGCCTCGGCCTCGGCTGCCTCGCCCCACAGCGTCGGGTCACCCGCGGTGACGCCCGACGCCACGAGGTCGGCGACGAGCTCGGGCAGCGTCTGGTCGACGACCGACTTGACGTGGCCCGAGAGGTGGATCTCGAAGCTCACCGTGCGGCCTGGGGTGCGGCCTGGAGGGCTTCGGTGACGGTGTTCTGGAGGTCGTGCCAGGAGGCGATGAACTTGTCGACGCCTTCGTCCTCGAGGACCTGGGTGACGTCGGCGAAGTCGACGCCGACGGCGGCGAGCTGTTCGAAGACGCCGTGCGCGTCGGCGTAGCTGCCGGTCACGGTGTCGCCGGTGATGACGCCGTGGTCGAACGTGGCCTCGAGCGTCTTCTCCGGCATCGTGTTGACGGTGCCCTGGGCGACGAGCTCGGTCACGTAGAGCGTGTCGGGCAGCGACGGGTCCTTGACGCCGGTGGAGGCCCACAGCGGACGCTGCACGTTGGCGCCGGCATCCGTCAGCGCCTTCGCGCGGTCGGTGGAGAACTCCTTCTCGAACAGCTCGTACGCCAGGCGCGCGTTCGCGACGCCCGCCTTCGACTTGAGCGCCTCCGCCTCGGGCGTGCCGATCGCGGCGAGGCGCTTGTCGACCTCGGTATCCACGCGCGAGACGAAGAACGACGCGACGGAGTGGATCGTGGAGATGTCGTGGCCGTTGGCCTTGGCCTGCTCGATGCCCGACAGGTACGCGTCGATGACGGCGGCGTAGCGCTCCAGGCTGAAGATCAGCGTCACGTTGACCGAGATGCCCTCGGCGAGCACGGCCGTGATGGCGGGCAGGCCGGCCTTGGTCGCGGGGATCTTGATGTGCACGTTGGGACGGTCCACCGCCGCCCACAGCTCCTTGGCCTGCGCGATCGTCGCGTCGGTGTCGTGCGCGAGGTCGGGGGAGACCTCGATCGACACGCGGCCGTCGACGCCCTCGGTCCGGTCGTACACGGCACGGAAGATGTCCGCCGCGTCGCGGACGTCGTCGGTGGTCGCGGCGAAGATCGCCTGGTCCGCCGTGGCGTCCTTGGCGGCCAGCTCGGCGAGCTGCCCGGCGTACGCGTGTCCGCCGCCGCCGATCGCCGACTGGAAGATCGTGGGGTTGGTCGTGACACCGCTGACGGTGCGCGACTCGATGAGGGCCGCGAGGCTGCCCGACGTGATCCGCTCACGCGACAGGTCGTCCAGCCAGATGCTGACGCCGGCGGCTGCGAGCTGCTCGGTGGGGGTGCTCATTCTGCGTTTCTCCTTAGTTCCCGGCCGCATTCGCGGCGGCGAGGATGTCGCGTGCCGCCTCGACTGCGGCGATGGACTCGCGCGCGGCCTCGACGACGGCTTCGGCGGTGACGCCGAACTTCTGGAAGAGGGTCTTGTAGTCGGCGGAGGCGCCGAAGTGCTCGATCGAGACCGAGCGGCCGTTGTCGCCGACGATGCCGCGCCACGTGAGGGCGACACCGGCTTCGACCGAGACGCGCGCGGTGACCGCCGCGGGCAGGACGCTCTCGCGGTAGTCCTCGTCCTGCTCGGCGAACCACTCCAGCGACGGCGCCGACACGACGCGGGCCTGGATGCCGTCCGCGGCGAGGGTCTCGCGGGCCGCGACGGCCAGCTGCACCTCGGAGCCGGTCGCGATCAGGATGACGTCCGGCTCGCCGTTTTCGGCGTCGATGAGCACGTACGCGCCCTTCGCGACGCCGTCGGTCGTGGCGAAGCCCCCTTCACCGCGGGGGAACACCGGGATGTTCTGGCGGGTCAGCGCGATGCCCGACGGCCCGCCCTGGCGGCGCAGGATCTCCAGCCACGCGGCTGACGTCTCGTTCGCGTCCGCGGGGCGCACGACGGTGAAGTTCGGGATCGCGCGGAGGGTAGCGAGCTGCTCGATCGGCTGGTGCGTGGGGCCGTCCTCGCCGAGCGCGACGGAGTCGTGCGTCCACACGAAGATCGACGGGATGTCCATCAGCGCGGCCAGACGCACCGAGGGGCGCATGTAGTCGCTGAAGATCAGGAACGTGCCGCCGAACGGGCGGGTGTTGCCGTGCAGCTTGATGCCGTTGACGATCGCGCCCATCGCGTGCTCGCGGATGCCGAAGTGCAGCACCCGGCCGTACGGGTCCCCGCTCCATTCGTGCGTGGACCACTCCGACGGGATGAACGACTTCGCGTCCTTGATCGTGGTGAGGTTCGACTCGGCCAGGTCCGCCGAACCGCCCCACAGTTCCGGGAGCTCCGCAGCCAGGGCGTTGATCACGACACCCGACGCGGCGCGCGTGGAGACGTCCTTGCCGGCCTCGAACGAGGGGCCGGCGATGCCGTCGGGCAGCGTGCCCGCCTCGAGCCGGTCGAACAGCGCCTTGCGCTCCGGGTTGGCCTCGGCCCACGCGTCGAACTTCTCCTGCCACTCGGCGCGGACCTCGGCGGCACGGTCCTTCAGTGCGCGGGTGTGCGCGATGACGTCGTCGGCGACCGCGAAGGTCTGCTCCGGGTCGAAGCCGAGGACCTTCTTCGTCGCGGCGAGCTCGTCAGCGCCGAGCGCGGAGCCGTGGATCTTGCCGGTGTTCTGCTTGCCGGGCGAGGGCCAGCCGATGATCGTGCGCAGGATGATCAGCGACGGCTTGTCGGTCTCGCCCTTGGCGGCCTCGATCGCGGAGTGCAGCTCGGCGACGTCCTCGACGTACTGGCCGGTCTTCTTCCAGTCCACGACCTGGACGTGCCAGCCATACGCCTCGTAGCGCTTGGCGACATCCTCCGAGTAGGCGACGTTCGTGTCGTCCTCGATGGAGATCTGGTTCGAGTCGTAGATCGCGATCAGGTTGCCCAGCCGCTGGTGGCCCGCGAGGCTCGACGCCTCCGACGTGATGCCCTCCTGCAGGTCGCCGTCACCGGCGATGACGTACACGAAGTGGTCGAACGGGGACTGCCCCGCGGGAGCCTCCGGGTCGAACAGGCCGCGCTCGTAGCGAGCCGCGTACGCGAAGCCGACCGACGAGGCCAGGCCCTGGCCGAGCGGGCCGGTCGTGATCTCGACACCCTTGGTGTGGCCGTACTCCGGGTGACCCGGCGTGAGCGAACCCCACGTGCGCAGCGACTTCAGGTCGTCCAGCTCGAGTCCGAACCCGCCGAGGTACAGCTGCACGTACTGGGTCAGCGAGGAGTGGCCCGCCGACAGGATGAACCGGTCGCGGCCCACCCAGTGCGTGTCGGCCGGGTCGTGGTTGAGCACGCGCTGATACAGCAGGTACGCGGCCGGCGCGAGGCTCATCGCGGTGCCGGGGTGGCCGTTGCCCACCTTCTCGACAGCATCCGCCGCCAAAACGCGGGCCGTGTCCACAGCGCGCTCGTCGATCTCATCCCAACGCAGATCCGACACGGGACCGCCTTTCATCCTGGAGGGTTCGGCGCCCCGGCGACCGACGCCGCACAGCCTTCGGGAAGGCGTGGCGGGGTGTGGGGGTTCGCGCAGGGTCGCGCCTGTCTTTTCAGCATATCGAAGGGCCATGCCCCTCCGGCCATGTGTGCCGTTGTGTGACTGCCACAAACAACCGGCCAACACAGAGTGACATGCGCGGCGATCCCGGGCGTTGCATCGATGTGTCCGGGGCGTGACGAGAGGTTCACCGGAAGGTGCCGTGGAATGTGAGGGCCGCCGTCCCTGGCCCCCACTCCTCTCCGATCCGCGTGCGGCTCGCGCCCGCCCGGGGCGACAGCATCCCATGACATAGAATCGGTGAGGTTCGAAAACGGCGCACGATACGGGGGGCGATGGACATCTCGACCACTGCGCGAGTGACGACGCACAAGGCTCCGCGCACGATCGGCCGCACCGTCCGCGCCTACATCGCCCTCACCAAGCCGCGCGTGCTCGAGCTGCTGCTCGTCACGACGGTGCCGGTCATGATCCTGGCCGAGGGCGGCCTGCCGAACCTCTGGCTCGTCCTCGCGACCGTCATCGGCGGTTCGATGAGCGCCGGCTCGGCTGCGGCGTTCAACATGTACCTCGACCGCGACATCGACGCGCACATGCAGCGGACCGTGAACCGTCCGCTCGTGACGGGCGAGGTCTCGCCCCGGGGCGCCCTCACGTTCGCGTGGGCGCTCGCGGTGCTGTCGACGGTGTGGCTGTGGCTCACGACGAACTGGCTCGCCGCTGTGCTCTCGGCGGGCGCCATCTTCTTCTACGTCGTGATCTACACGATGATCCTCAAGCGCCGCACGGAGCAGAACATCGTGTGGGGCGGGATCGCGGGATGCTTCCCGGTCCTCATCGGCTGGACGGCCGTCACGGGTTCGCTCGCGTGGCCGCCCGTCATCCTGTTCGCGCTCGTCTTCCTCTGGACGCCGCCGCACTACTGGCCGCTGTCGATGAAGTACAAGCACCAGTACGAGGACGTCGACGTCCCCATGCTCGGTGCGACGCGCAGCGGCTCGCAGGTCGGGCTCCAGGTGATCCTCTACGCCTGGGCGACGGTCGCGTGCTCGCTTCTGCTCGTCCCCGTCGCCGACATGGGCCTCGTGTACACGGTCTCGGCGCTGGTCTTCGGCGGCTGGTTCATCTACGAGTCGCACCGCCTCTACAACCGCGCCGTGCGCGGCACCGAGCCGCGGCCCATGCGCGTGTTCCACGCCTCGATCACCTACCTGACGCTCCTCTTCGTCGCGATCGCGATCGACCCGCTGCTGCCCTTCTGACCTGTTGCCGGGTGGTGCCGGGTGAGCCGGCGCCGCAGAGGCTGGATGGGCCCGCACCGCAATGTCGCAGATAACCGGTTCGTCACACGATTCGGGATGCTGTCGTCCGGCGTTGTGGTGATCTGCGACGTTGTGGCGGGGTGGAGTTCGCGGCGCCGGCGCGTCGCCCGCACCGCAATGTCGCAGATAACCGGTACGTCACACGATTCGGGATGCTGTCGTCCGGCGTTGTGGTGATCTGCGACGTTGTGGCGGTCGAGGAGCGGAGCATCCCCTCCTCCCAAGGGAGTGTGGATCCGCGGGTTACCCGTGGGTCGGGGCTCATCGCGTCACGCCGACGGCGAGCGGTCAGGGTGGTGGGATGCAGCCAGCCATCGACGCGCGACGCCGGCGCACCCTCGGCAGCCTCCTCAATGCCGTCGCACGCCGCGAGGGTGTCGCCAGAGTCTCATCGCTCCAGCGAGACGGCTACTCCCGGCACTACATCCGCCTCGCGATTTCGACCGGAGCACTGGTGCGCGTTCGCCGGGATTGGGTCGCGACCCCGGCCGCAGATCCGGATCTCGTCTCGTGCGCCCGCCGAGGTGTCGTGACGACGTGCGTGAGCAGCGCGCAGCGACTCGGCCTGTGGGTGCTGGATCCTGGTGAACAACACGTGGCGGCCGCGCGAGGAGATCGAGTCACCGTCGAGCCCGGCACACGGGTGCACTGGGCGTCCCCGGTCGTCCCTCGGGATCCCGAGGCCCTTGTGGATCCGGTCGAGAACGCGCTCGTGCTCGTTGCGTCCTGCCAGCCGCACGACGCCGCTCTCGCGATCTGGGACTCCGCGCTCCGACAGGGCATGGTCGATCGCCGCAGCCTGGCTCGCCTCGACCTTTCCGGCGCCGCCCGAGCACTGCTGGAAGAGGCTCACCCGTTCGCCGACTCGGGGCTCGAGACCATCTTCGTCGCACGGATGAAACGGCTCGCCGTCGCCGTCCGCTCGCAGATCTGGATCGCGGGCCACCACGTCGACCACCTGATCGGCGAGCTGCTCGTTGTTCAGATCGACGGCGGCCACCACGTCGATGCTCAGCGGATCGCGGACAACAAGCACGACGCCGCACTCCGGCTACTCGGGTTCACCGTGTTCCGGTTCGGCTACCGCGAGATCCTCGACGATTGGCCGTCGGTGCAGTGGGCCGTCATGCAGGCGATCGCACAGGGCCTCCACCGCCCGCATTAGCGCCAGGGACCCGGCCTCGACGCCCGGGCCAGCATCCCGGCCCTCACCTCGATGTCGCCGATAACCGCTCTGTCACCACGATCGGGATACGGGAGTCCGGAGTCGTGGCGATCCGCGACGTCGTGGCGGTGCGAGGCGGCTGGCGGCGTGCCGGTGGCGACGTGGCGCGCGCGGGCCCGAACCGCAATGTCGCCGATAACCGCTTCGTCACGAGGATCGGGATCCTGGAGTCCGGCGTTGTGGCGATCGGCGACGTTGTGGTGAGACACAACGGGCCCCGGCTGTGCGCCGGGGCCCGAAAATCTGGAATTGGCTGAGCTCAGCGCGTCGCGGGGGCTGCTTCGTCCACGACCGGCTCCGCCTCGACGACGGGCTCGGCGGCGACGGGCTCGGCGACGACGGGCTCGGCGGGCTCGACAGCGGCGGGCTCCTCGGCGGTCCAGTCGATGGGCTCGACGACCTCGACGGGAGCGGCCGGGACGAAGGACTTCAGGACGCCGAGGAACAGCGTCGCGACGAGGCCGACGAGGCCCGCGCCGATGAGCGCGGCGCCCACTGTGATGAGCGACTGGCCGCCGTAGACCTCGACGCCCGTCGCGGTGCCGTCCAGCAGCGTCGTGTTCATGATCGTCAGCTTGTCGACGACGAGCCACGCTCCGACGGCGATGCTCGCGAGCGAGCCGGCGAGCAGGATCCAGAACGGGATGCTGCGAACCAGGCGGGGACGTGCAGTCATGCGGGGTTTCTCCTTCAAGATGGCGGCGCGAACGGCCGCAGGGATCGGTTCAGTCTCGCTGCGGCATCCGTGCGACTGCTCTGCGGATCCCATGGATCCGCTATGAGTCGGCGGGATGCGGTGGAGCCCGGCGGCGCTCGGCGCCACCGCTCGACCGCTCGGAATGCCCGCCAGGCGGGTGGATCGGACGCGGACAGCGACCACCCACCCTACCCGTCGATCTCTGCGCACTCGGACGCAGAGGAAGGTCCGCAGGAGCGGTGAACGCTGCCTGCGGACCTCTCCCCGGATCTCAGTGCGCGCCCTGTTCGGGGATCCACTCAGGTGCGGACACACCTGCTCCGGTGAGGTTGTCGCCACGGACGAACTGGGTGCCGATGCGCTCGAGCGCAGGGTAGGGTCCGTAGACCGACACCGGGATGCTGGGAGGCTGCGGCTCGGGCCGGGCGAAGGCAGCTGGGGCCGCCGACAGCGAGACGAGCAGCGCGGCGCCGGCAGCGAGGGCGGCGAATCGGATGCGGTTGTTGGCGTTCATGATGACTCCCGAGGATTCGGCCCCCCGGGGCGGGGGCCGGTGAGTCCACGGTCCCGCCGGCGGCAGGGGTGCCACATCGGGAGCGACCCCTGAGATCCGCCTGCGCACGCCCTTACTCCGCCGACGAGGCGATGCCAGAATGACGCCATGGCGGCCGGCGGGGCCCTCGCGGATGGCGTCCTGTTCGGGAGGGGTCCCGAGCTGGAGCTCCTCGACGACCTGCTCGCCCGCGCCTCCGCGGGGGAGGCGCAGGCGATCCTCGTCTCCGGGCTCGTCGGCGTGGGGAAGACCTCCCTCGCTCGCCGTGCCGCGCAGCAGCGGACGGACGCGACCCTGCTCTTCGGCGCGTGCCTGCCGCTCGTCTCGATCGCCGTGCCTCTGCTCGGCGTGCGGAGCGTCCTGAGGTCCGCGCCGCCGGAGCTCGATGCGCCGGAAGTCCCCGAGGACGCGCCGACCGGGGACGTGCTCGTGCGGATCGACGATTGGCTGACGCGGCTGTGCGCCGAGGGGAGCGTCGCGCTGGTGCTCGACGACCTGCAATGGGCGGATCAGGGCACCCTCGACATCCTGACCTTCCTCATCGCCGGGCCTGTCGGGCGCCGGCTCGCGATCGTCGCGACGATCCGCACGGAGGAGGTGGCCGAGGCACACCGGCTCCAGCGATGGCTCGCCGACATCCGCCGACTGCCGCGGGTCACCGAGGTCGAGCTCGGTCCACTCGACCATGAGGCGACGGGTCGGCAGATCGCCGCGCTGCTCGGAGCGGAGCCTCACACGACGCTCGTCGACGACGTCCACGGCCACAGCGGCGGGAATCCGTACCTCAACCGGCTGATCGTGCAGGGGCTGTCGCCCACGGCGCGGCGGATCGACCTCGAGCTGCCGCGAGACCTCCGCGCGGCAGTGCTCAGCGCCTGGCGGCAGCTGTCGACGACAGCCCGCGAGGCGACCTCGGCGCTGGCCGTCGCGGGAGCGCCCCTCTCGCCCGCCGACCTCGGTCGCGCCGCGTCGATCGAGGGAGCCGAGAGCGCGATGACGGAGGCCGCCGACGCGGGGATCGTCGAGCGGAGACCTGGGGGTGCCGTGTGGTTCCGGCATCCCCTGACTCCCGAAGTGCTGGAGGAGGCGCTGCCGGCGGAGCGGAGCCGGGTCCTGCATGCGGCCTTCGCGACGTTCCTGGAGGCGCGGGGACCAGGGAGCGAACTGCCCACGATGACGGCCGTCGCGAGGCACAGGAGCCGCGGCGACTCTCCCTCCGCGGCGCTGGCCTCCGCACTGCGCGCCGCCGACGCGGCGGAACGGTCGGGTGCGTGGCGGGATGCTGCGCAGATGCTCGCTCTCGCAGACGAGGTCGTCGCGCCCGACGACGCGCAACGCCTCATGATGCTGCGGCGCCGCATCCGCGCCGCCGCCGAAGCAGGTCTGCTCGCGGAGGAGCTGGACGTCGTCGAGCGGCTCATCGCGATTCTGGAGGAGCCGGGATCGACCGCGGATCCCGCCGAGCTCGGCCGGCTCATGGTGCGGCGGATCCACCTGCGGGCCTCGAACGGGAAGTCGTTCTTCCTCCTCGAAGACGCGCAGCAGGCGCTCGCCGTGGCTGAGAAGGCCCCGGGCTCGAGCGCCCACGCTTTCGCACTCGCGGAGGCGGCACAGACCGGGACGTGGCACGAGGACCCTGAGGCGGTGCGGCACGCGCACGAGGCTCTGCGGCTCGCGCGCCGGCTGGATGACGACAGGACGCTGTCATACGCCCTCACAGCGAGTGCGATGCAGTGGATCGTCGCGAAGGGGGGTGTGCCCGCTCTCGCCCTCGCCTCCGAGGCCGCGGATGCCGCGCGCCGGGCGAGGGACTGGTGGGCCTTCTTCCACGCGACCCTGTGGGAGGGCAACGCGCAGGAGACGTGGTCGTCGGAGACGTTCGCTCTGAGCCTCGCGATGCGCAGGCTCCAGATGCAGGAGGACGGCGCTCCGCATGTCTACATCGCGACGATCGCCGCAGACGAGGCGATGTCGTGGTTCTGCGTTGGTCGGCCGGAGATCACCGCAGCCCGGCTTCGCGAGGCGTTCGCAGCCGACCCCGGCCCGTTCGGCGACGTCCACGCCCGGCTCACCGCCGCACGCTTCGCCACGTGGCAGGGGAGGCAGGCCGAGGCGGAGGCCCACCTGGCTCGCGCCGACGAGCTGCTCGGGACGAGTGGGGAATTCGCCGCGTTCGAGCTCGACGCGGTCCGCGCGGAGGTCCGGCTCGGTGCGGGCGACGCGCTCGGCGCCCTGGAGGCCGCTCGCCGCGGGATCGACACGGAGGGCCTCGCCCCGACGATGTGCGAGTGGCTCCTCCCGCTGGCCGCGCGGGCGATCGCCGATCGGATCGTCCTCACGAGGGATGCCGGTCAGGACGACTCGCCCCTGCTCGAGGAGCTCGCGGTGCTCGTGGCCGAGCATCCCGATATCATCCGCGACTTCGGCCAGTCCGAACCGATCTTGGAGCTGCAGATGACGGCGATGGCCGCGCTCTACGTGGCCGAGGTCGCGCGCGGCACCGCCGCTCCCGACGAGGGCGAGCTCTGGATCGCGGCCGCCGACGCACTCGTCGATGGCCAGCTGCCATGGGAGGAGTCGTACGCCCGACGGCACGCGGCCGAAGCGCTGCTCGTCCACGACGCGGACCGGGTGCGGGGAGCTGACCAGCTGCGCCGCGGCCTCGAGCTCGCCGATCGCCTCGGCGCGGCTCCCATCGCCGCCGATCTCCGCGCGCTCGCTCGTCGCGCGCGGATCGCGCTCGCCAAGCCCACCCAGGTCGACGGCGACCGGCTCGCGGCCGTCGTGTCGGTGACGCCGCGTGAGCGCGACATCCTGTCCCTCGTCATCGCGGGACGAACCTACGGAGAGATCGCCCGCGAGCTCTTCATCAGTGAGAAGACCGTCAGCACGCACATCTCGCACCTCCTCGACAAGACCGGGACGGCCAATCGGCTCGAGCTCGCCGGTTTCATCGAGCGCGCGATGACGACGCAGGATGCCTGATGGCGACGCGGAAGGAGGTTTGTAAGGGTCAATTAGTAAATGCTGTTGACAAAACAGCGGGATCCACGCCACTGTGAGGACGTTCGGTACCACAGAGCAGTGGAGAGGATCCCCCCATGCCCTCGATTCGCAGAACCGCAGCCGTGCTCGCGGCCGTGCTCGTCACGGCGGGCATCGCCGTCGCGGCGCCGGCCCAGGCATCGCCGCCCAAGCCGCCGAAGCCCGATGCGCCCGACAAGGTCGTGAGCGCGTATTTCACGGACTGGAGCGTCTACGGCCGCGGCTACTTCGTCAAGGACATCCCGGCAGACAAGCTCAATGTCATCCAGTACGCGTTCGGCGACGCCGTCTACGACCCGGCGACCGGGAACGTGGGCTGCAACGTCCTGGACCCGTGGGCCGACTACCAGCAGGTCTACTGGGGCGGCGAGAACTCGGTCGACGGCCAGCCCGACGACTTCGGCGCCAACGGGAACCTGTACGGCAACTTCAACCAGCTCAAGAAGCTCAAGGCCGCGCATCCGCACCTGAAGGTGGAGATCTCGCTCGGCGGCTGGACCAAGTCGAAGTGGTTCTCGACGCTCGCCTCGACCGCCGAACTGCGGCAGAAGTTCGCGGCGGCGTGCATCGACACGTTCATCAAGGGCAACCTGCCGACGGGAGGCTGGCCCGAGGATGCGGGCGGGCTCGGGGTTGCAGCGGGCATCTTCGACGGCATCGACCTCGACTGGGAGTACCCGACGGCCGTCGCCGACGGCAACTACAACGTGAGCCCCGCCGATCGGCGCAACGCGACGCTCCTGGCCGCCGAGTTCCGCAAGCAGCTGGACGCCTACGGCGCGACGACGGGCAAGCACTATCTCCTCACGGCCGCGCTGCCCGCCGCGACGAGCTCGACCAGGTACTACGAGCTCAAGGCGTTCGTGAAGCACCTGGACTGGGCGAACATCATGACGTACGACTTCAACGTCGCTTCGAGCCCGGTCGTCGCGCACAACACCTTGTTCACGCGGGACCCGAAGGACCCGAACGCCAAGAACCACACGTGGAACACCGTGGGCACGGTCGCGTACTACCTGGCCAACGGGGTGCCGGCGAACAAGATCGTGGTGGGCGTGCCGTTCTACGGCCAGCAGTACCTGCGGACCGGCAGCAAGAACAACGGCCTGTACACGCCGTTCGACAACACCGGCCTGGACCCGAACCAGCTCGTCGCGGATGTCGCGGTGCAGCCGTCGTTCCACGCGCTCGTGGAAGCAGGCTACGTGAGCGAGGACGGCAGGACGGGCGGCAACGGCTACCAGGTGGGGTGGAACAAGCTCGCAGGTGAGCCGTACCTGTACAGCGCCGCCGCGTCGCACCCGAACCTGACGACAGGTCCCGAGACCGTCCGGACGTTCATCGCCTACTCGAGCCCCGCCTCGATCGGCGAGCGCACGGCGCTCATCGAGAAGCTCGGACTCCGCGGCGCGATGGCGTGGGAGCTGAGCCAGGACTCCGACTCGGGAGCGCTGATCAGCGCGCTGGCACCGATCCTGGAGTGACGGCAGCGTCGGATGCCTCGGCCGCCTCGGTCGAGGCATCCGCTGTCTTCAGGTGCATGACGACGGCCGTCATCGCAGCGACGAGGCTCACGGCGAGCACCATGTGGATGTTGACGAGCACGATGGGAAGCCCCGTGCGGGCCTGCCAGAGACCCACGCCGATCTGGACGAGCTCGACGGCGAGGAGGAGGCCCGTCCACAGCCGCAGGCGCAGAGCCGGGGGAGTGCGCCACGAGGCGGCGAAGAGGACGAGCGTCAGGGCGAACAGGACGTACGCGGGCCACGCGTGGAGGTGCTGCCAGAGGACGGGGTCCAGGCCGTTGCGCGCCGCCGCGTCGTCGCCCGCGTGGGGACCGGCGCCAGTGAGCAGGATGCCGATGAGCACCGTGACGGCGACGGCGGCGCTCGTCACATGCGTGAGGATCGCGAACCCGCGCGACACGGCGCGCCGGCGCGGACCCGCGCCCCCGTACACGCGGCAGATGTAGGCGGCGGCGTTCGCGACGAGCGCCGCCGAGATGACGAAGTGGATGCCGACGAGGCTCGGCGGCAGGTGCAGCCACACGATGACGCCGCCCACGATGGCCTGCAGGATGATGCCGAGGCCGTTCGCGAGCGTGAGGGCGAAGAGCTCGGGCCGCTCGGCGCGCAGCCGGACGACCGAGAGGAAGGCCAGCGCCGCGATCACGATGAGGACGCCGGTGAGCGTGCGGTTGCCGAACTCGATGAGGCTGTGCCAGCTCAGCTCGGCGGTGGGCACGAGCGAGCCCTCGGTGCAGTACGGCCAGTTCGGGCATCCCATGCCGGAGCCGGTCAGCCGGACGAGTCCGCCGGTTCCCACGATCACGACGTTGCTGATGAGCACGAGCCACGCGAGGACACGCGTCCCGCGGCCGATCGTCGCGGGCAGACGGCTCCACAGGCGCTGCGGAAGACTCGGGCGGGTGGGGGCGCTCTCCTGAGCGGACATGGGATGTCGCCTCCTGACGAGCCCGCGACGAAGCGCGGGCAGGGGCCCGCGCGCGCCGGGCGACGACGCGAACCTGTAGAATCGAGGGGTTGAACGCGCGCGCTGCGAGCGCCGCGCATCACAGACAGTCTAGGCGCGCATGACGGCGCCGATTATGAAGGCCCAGCAGCGGCATCCCCCTTCCCCAACTCCAGGGAAGATCAGGAATGCCGGGGCGGATGACACCGTTTCGGCCTATGAGGAGAGTGTGACGATGTCCGATGTGCTGATCGATCGCCCCGAGCTCGACGGGCTGGGGGTGTACGAGTTCGGATGGCACGACGCCGACGCCGCCGGAGCCAGCGCGCGGCGCGGACTCTCCGAAGCAGTCGTCCGTGACATCTCGGGCCTCAAGAGCGAACCCGAGTGGATGCTCAAGAACCGGCTCAAGGGGCTGCAGCTGTTCGGCCGCAAGCCGATGCCGACGTGGGGCGCCGACCTCAGCGAGATCGACTTCGACAACATCAAGTACTTCGTGCGCTCGACCGAGAAGCAGGCGCAGTCGTGGGAGGACCTCCCCGAGGACATCCGCAACACGTACGAGCGGCTCGGCATCCCCGAGGCCGAGCGCCAGCGGCTCGTCGCCGGCGTCGCCGCGCAGTACGAGTCCGAGGTCGTCTACCACCAGATCCGCGAGGACCTCGAGGCGCAGGGCGTCATCTTCCTCGACACCGACACGGCTCTCAAGGAGCACCCGGAGTTCTTCGAGGAGTACTTCGGCACCGTCATCCCCGCCGGCGACAACAAGTTCGCGGCGCTGAACACGGCGGTGTGGTCGGGCGGCTCGTTCGTCTACGTCCCGAAGGGCGTGCACGTCGAGATCCCGCTGCAGGCGTACTTCCGGATCAACACCGAGAACATGGGCCAGTTCGAGCGGACGCTCATCATCGCCGACGAGGACTCGTACGTCCACTACATCGAGGGCTGCACGGCGCCGATCTACAAGAGCGACTCGCTGCACTCGGCCGTGGTCGAGATCATCGTGAAGAAGAACGCGCGCGTGCGCTACACGACGATCCAGAACTGGTCGAACAACGTCTACAACCTCGTCACGAAGCGCGCCGTCGCCCACGAGGGCGCGACGATGGAGTGGATCGACGGCAACATCGGGTCCAAGGTCACGATGAAGTACCCGTCGATCTTCCTGATGGGCGAGCACGCGAAGGGCGAGACCCTCTCGGTCGCGTTCGCGGGCCCGGGTCAGCACCAGGATGCCGGCGCCAAGATGATCCACATGGCGCCGTACACGCAGTCGTCGATCGTCTCGAAGTCGATCGCCCGCGGCGGCGGACGCGCCGGCTACCGCGGCGAGGTCCGCGTCGACGCCAACGCGCACCACTCGGCCAACACCGTGCGCTGCGACGCCCTGCTGGTCGACACGATCTCGCGCTCGGACACCTACCCGGCGATCGACATCCGCGTCGACGACGTCCAGCTCGGCCACGAGGCGACCGTCTCGAAGGTCAGCGAAGAGCAGCTGTTCTACCTGCAGTCGCGCGGGCTCCCCGAGGACGAGGCGATGGCCATGATCGTCCGCGGGTTCATCGAGCCGATCGCGCGCGAATTGCCCATGGAGTACGCCCTCGAGCTGAACAAGCTCATCGAGATGGGCATGGAAGGATCCGTCGGCTAGATGACGACCACTGCTGAGGCACCTCAGGTGGTGCCGGGTTCCCGAGCGCACTCAGACGGGGCCGGCGCCTTCGTGCCCGTCCAGACCCGCTCCGAGCGCCCCCACTCGTACCACCCCGCCGACTTCGGCGTGCCGACCGGGCGCGAGGTCAACTGGCGCTACACGCCCGTCGACCGGCTCGCCCCCCTGTTCCAGGATGTGGCCGGCCCGCACGGCGTGATCGAGGTCGACGTCCAGGCGCCCGAGGGCGTCGAGCAGTCCCGCCTCCCGCACGGCGCGGCACCGCGCGGCGAGGTCTTCCGTCCCGAGGACCTCCCGAGCGCGATCGCGTGGTCGCAGGAGCCCGAGGCTCCGCTCGTGCGCATCGCCGCCGATGCCGAGCTCGATGAGCCCGTCATGGTCAACCTCACCGGCACGGGCGGTCTCGCGCACGCGCACGTCGTCGTCGAGGCGGGCCCGAACTCCCGTGCGACGGTCGTCTTCCGTCACACCGGGACGGCGCAGCACGCGCAGAACGTCGAGATCCTCGTCCGCGACGGGGCTCGCCTGACCGTCATCTCGGTGCAGGAATGGGCGGATGACGCCATCCACCTCTCGTCGCACCAGGCCCGCGTCGAGAAGGACGCGTACCTGCGGCACATCGTCGTGAGCTTCGGCGGCGGCGTGGTCCGTGTCAACCCCTCGATCGAGCTCGCCGGCCCCGGCTCCGAGGCCGAGCTGTACGGCCTGTCGTACTCCGACGCCGGGCAGCACCTGGAGAGCCAGGTCTACCTCCACCACAAGGGCGAGCACACGAAGGGCGACGTCCTGTACAAGGGCGCCCTGCAGGGTTCGGGCGCCCGCAGCGTCTGGATCGGCGACGTCCTCATCGGACCGGATGCTGTCGGCACCGACTCGTACGAGGCAAACCGCAACCTCGTCCTCACGGACGGCGCCCGCGCCGACTCGGTGCCGAACCTCGAGATCGAGACGGGCGACATCCTCGGCGCCGGCCACGCGAGCGCGACGGGCCGGTTCGACGACGAGCAGCTGTTCTACCTGCAGGCGCGCGGGATCACGGAGGACGAAGCCCGCCGCCTCGTCGTCATCGGATTCCTCAGCGAGATCGTGCAGAAGATCGGCGTGCCGCAGATCGAGCAGGAGCTCGCCGAGGCCATCGAGCGCGAGCTCGCGGAAGGAGCAGCGGCATGACCGCCACGCGTGTGTGTGCACTCAGCGAGCTCGAGCAGGACTCGGCGCGACGCGTCGAAGTCGACGGCGTCCCGATGGCCGTCGTGCTGGACTCGAACGGCGAGGTGCACGCGATCGGCGACACCTGCACGCACGGCGACATCTCGCTCTCCGAAGGCTTCGTCGACGGCGACACGCTCGAATGCTGGGCCCACGGCTCGGCGTTCTCGCTGCGCACCGGCAAGCCCCTCAACCTCCCCGCGTACGAGCCGGTCCCGGTCTACGCCGTCACGATCGAGGGCGATGACGTGCTCATCGACCCTGCCGTGACCAAGTAAGCGAACTGAGAAGGAAACCATGTCTGTTCTCGAGATCCGAGACCTCCATGTCACCGTCGAGACCGACGAGGGCACGACGCCGATCCTCAACGGCGTGACCCTGACGGTGCAGACGGGTCAGACCCACGCCATCATGGGCCCCAACGGCTCGGGCAAGTCGACCCTCGCGTACACGATCGCGGGCCACCCGAAGTACACCGTGACGAGCGGCTCCATCACGCTCGACGGCGAGGACGTCCTCGAGATGACCGTCGACGAGCGCGCCCGCGCGGGCCTCTTCCTCGCGATGCAGTACCCCGTGGAGATCCCGGGCGTCACCGTCACGAACTTCCTGCGCACGGCCAAAACCGCGGTCGACGGCGAGGCGCCCTCGATCCGCACGTGGACGAAGGACGTCAAGGAGGCCATGAAGCACCTGCGCATGGACTCCAAGTTCGCGCAGCGCAACGTCAACGAGGGCTTCTCCGGCGGCGAGAAGAAGCGTCACGAGATCCTCCAGCTCGAACTCCTCAAGCCAAAGATCGCCGTCCTCGACGAGACCGACTCGGGCCTGGACGTCGACGCACTCAAGATCGTGTCGGAGGGCGTCAACCGCGCCAAGGGCGAGACGAACCTCGGCGTGCTGCTCATCACGCACTACACGCGCATCCTCCGCTACATCCACCCCGACTACGTCCACGTCATGGTCGCGGGCCGCATCGTCGAAGAGGGCGGCCCCGAGCTCGCCGAGCGTCTCGAGAACGAGGGCTACGACCGGTTCCTCGAGCCGCTGGCCGGAGCCGCCGCCGACGCCGAGGCGTAGGATCGCGAATATGACCGCGACGCTCACACCCGAGAAGTTCGACGAGGTCACCGAAGCGCTGAAGGACGTCATGGATCCCGAGCTCGGGATCAACGTCGTCGATCTCGGCCTCATATACGACCTCGCATGGGATGACGAGAACGATGCCCTCGTCATCCACATGACGCTCACGTCGGCGGGCTGCCCGCTGACCGACGTGCTCGAGGAGCAGACGGCGCAGGCCCTCGACGACATCGTGGAGCGGTTCCGCATCAACTGGGTGTGGATGCCGCCGTGGGGACCGGAGCGGATCACCGACGACGGGCGCGACATGATGCGCGCGCTCGGCTTCGCCATCTAGGTCCGCCGTCGAACACTGACCATGTGCCACACTCGGCACATGGGTGGGGTGTTCCGCCGGCGTGCCGGCCTGCTTGTCGTGGCTGCCTCCGTCGCCGGCCTCACGGCGTGCACGATGCCGGCGGCGCCCGCCGCGTCGTCGAGCGCGGCATCCGCTCCCGTCGATGAGAACCCCGGCGTCGATGCGCTCTCGCACGTGACGCAGGCGCGCGTCGACGCGGCGATCGAGGACCTCCCGGCATCCGTGGAGGCCGCGATGGACGCGACGGGGACGCCGGGCATCGCCGTGGGCGTCGTGTACGGCGACGAGCTCCGCTTCGCGCAGGGCTATGGCGTCCGCGACGTCGACACGGGCGATCCCGTCGATCCCGACACGGTGTTCGCGATCGCGTCCGTGTCGAAGTCGGTCGGCATGACGGTCGTCGCGCGACTGATCGACGAGGGCGTCGTCGCGTGGGACACGCCCGTCGCCGACAACCTCGACGGCTTCGCGCTGTCCGACCCGTACGTCGAGTCGCACGTCACGATCGGCGACATGTACGCGCACCGGTCGGGACTCTACGAGCACGCCGGCGACGAGCTCGAGGAGATCGGGTACGACCGCGACACGATCATCGAGCGGCTGCGGCACATCCCGCTCGAGCCGTTCCGCACGACGTACCACTACGGCAACTTCGACATCACGACGGCGGCGGAGTCGGTCGCGCAGGCGGCCGGCGAGGACTGGGCCGACCTGTCTGAGCGGCTCCTCTACGAGCCGCTCGGCATGGACTCCACGAGCTCGCGCTTCTCCGATCTCGAGCAGCGCGAGGACCGCGCGCTCGGACATGTCGAGGTCGACGGCGAGTGGATCGTGAATCGGGATCAGCGGCAGCCCGACGAGCAGTCGCCGGCCGGCGGAGTGAGCTCGAGCGTCGCCGACCTCGCGATCTGGACGCGGATGCTGCTGAACCAGGGTGAGGTAGACGGCGAGACGTTCATCGACTCGGCGACGCTCCTGCCCGCCATGTCGCCGCAATCGGTGTCGGCGCCCGCGCCGGTCCTCGGCTCGCGGTCGGGCTTCTACGGCTACGGCCTCAACGTCAGCACGACGGCCGGCGGGATGGTCGACGTCAATCACTCCGGCGCGTTCGCCCTCGGCACCGGCACGATCGTCAAGATGCTGCCCGCGGCGGGCCTCGGGGTCATCGTCCTCGCAAACGCCTCCGCCAATGGGGTCGTCGAGGGCATCGCGAGCCGGTTCATGGACATCGCCCAGTTCGGCCAGGAGCGCCGGAACTGGCTCGACCTCTTCACCGGCGTGTTCGCGCGGATGAACGTGCCCTCGGGCGAGCTCGTGGGCCAGGCGCCGCCGGCGGATCCAGACCCTGCCCGGCCGCTCGCCGAGTACGAGGGCGAGTACGCGAACGACTACTTCGGCCCCGCCACGGTGTCGGTGACAGGTGACGCGCTCGAGCTCCGGCTGGGGCCCGCGGGCCGATGGCCGCTCGAGCACTGGGACGGCGATGTCTTCGTGTTCCGGCCGGAGAGCGAGAACGCGCTGCCGGGGAGCATCTCGCAGGCGACGTTTGACGGCGACGCGCTCGTGCTCGAGTACTTCGACAAGGAGCATCTCGGGACGTTCGAGCGCTGACACCGCGCGACGTCGGGCTGCGCCGCGGTGCGGCGCGTCCAGTCGGGATGAAACGCGGCGAAACACGCCGGAGGGCAGCATCCGGCACCCTCGTTAGGCTCTTCTGGTGAGCGTCACCCCCCTCCAGGCCCTGCCGATCGATGAGCTGCGACAGCGGTCCAGCACGAAGTGGCGCAAGTATCCGCAGGACATCCTGCCATTCTTCGTCGCCGAGATGGACTACGCGCTCGCACCGGCGATCACGCGCGTCCTCGCGCGGGCCGTCGAGCTGGGCGACACGGGGTACACGCCGCCGGATCCCGGCATCCGCGAATCGTTCGTGGGGTTCGCCGAGCGCCGGTTCGGCTGGACGGTCGACCCCGAGACGGTGTTCTGGACTGCCGACGTCATGATGGGCGTCGTCGAGATCCTGCGCGCCGTGACATCGCCCGGTGACCGCGTCGTCGTGACGACGCCCGTCTACCCGCCGTTCTTCGACACCGTCGAGGAGGCCGGCGCCGTCGTCGAGCGCGTGCCGCTCGCACGGTCCGAGGCGGGGTGGGAGCTCGACCTGCTCGGCATCGAGGCGGCCCTCGCCGGCGGCGCCCGGGCGGTCCTGCTGTGCAACCCGCACAACCCCACGGGGACGGTGCACACGAAGGAGAGCCTCGCGGCGCTCGCCGACATCGCGGCGGGCTTCGGGGCGACCGTGATCTCGGACGAGATCCACGGCCCGCTCGCCCACGGCGAGGTGCCGTTCACGCCGTTCCTCGCGGTCTCGGACACGGCGCGCCGCGTCGGCTACGCCGTCACCAGCGCGAGCAAGACCTACAACCTCGCGGGGCTCAAGTGCGCCGTCATGGTCGGCGGGACCGCTGAGCAGGCGAAGGTCCTGCGGGCGCTTCCGTGGGAGGTCGAGTGGCGCACGGGACTGTTCGGCGCGCTCGCCAACAACGCCGCCTTCGCGCCCGAGAGCGACGAGTGGCTCGACAGCCTCCTCGCCGCCCTCGACGCCAACCGCCGCCTCCTCGCGGACCTCCTCGCGGAGCACCTGCCCGAGGCGGTCTACAGGGTTCCGGATGCCGGATTCCTCGCGTGGGTCGACGTCTCGGCGTACGGGTGGGGCGACAACCCTGCGACCGAGCTGCGCCGCAAGGCGCGCGTCGCGTTCCACCACGGGCCCCTCTTCGGAGACGAGGGCAAGGGCCACATCCGCATCAACTTCGCCTGTTCCCCCGAGATGCTCCGCGAGGCGATCGAGCGCGTGGGCGCTCTCGTCGGCAGGTGAGCTCCGAGGCCACGCGCGCGTCCTCGATCTGGGATCCCGCGCACATCTGGGTGACGATCGGCGCCGTCGCCCTGATCTTCCTCGCCGCGATGCAGTCGCTCGCGGTCACGACGGTGATGCCGGTCGTGAGCGACGACCTCGACGGGGCGGCGCTGTACGCCATCGCCTTCTCGGGAACGCTCGCCACGAGCGTCATCGGCATGGTCGCCGTCGGCGCCTGGAGCGACCGCTCGGGACCCGTGTGGCCGCTCACTGTCTCGGTGGGACTCTTCGTCGCGGGCCTCGTCGTCGCGGGCCTGGCGCCGACGATGGACGTCCTCGTCGTCGGGCGGCTCGTGCAGGGGCTCGGGACGGGCGGGCAGACCGTCGCGCTGTACGTCGTCGTTGCCCGGGTGTTCCCGCCCGCGCTGCACGGCCGCGTGTTCGCCGCCTTCTCGGCCGCGTGGGTCGTGCCGTCGCTCATCGGGCCCTTCCTGGCCGGAGCCGTCGCGGAGTACCTCCACTGGCGGTGGGTGTTCCTCGGCGTCGCGGCGCTCACGGTCGTCGCGTTCGCGATGGTCGCGACGCGCCTGTGGGGGATGCCGCTGGAGACGCAGCATCCGTCCTCCGACCCCATCGGCCCGCGCCTCGCGTGCGCAGTCGCCGTCGCCGTCGGAGCCCTGGCTCTGAGCCTGGCGGGAGAGCTCGGGCAGTTCGCGGGACTCGTGGTCGCGGCATCCGTCCTCGTCATAACTTTCGCCGCACGGCCGCTGCTGCCGCGGCGCACCCTGACGGCCGGACGCGGCCTGCCGAGCGTCGTGCTCATGCGCGGTCTCATCGCCGGCTCGCTCTTCGGCGCCGAGATCTACGTGCCGTACCTGCTCATCGACGAGTACGGCTTCTCGCCGACGTGGGCGGGACTCGGACTCACGGCCGCGGCGCTCGCGTGGGCCGTCGCCGCCGACCTGCAGGGGCGGTTCGGCGACCGGATCGGCAACACGCGAATCGCGGTGATCGGGACCGTCCTGCTCTGCGCCGCGACCCTCAGCGCCGCAGCGACGGCGGCGTGGCTGCTGCCGCCCGCGGTCGTCATCGGCGGGTGGGCGCTCGCCGGTGCCGGCATGGGGCTCATGTACCCGCGGCTCACGGTGCTGACGCTCGCCTACTCCACGCCGCAGAACCAGGGCTTCAACTCGTCGGCGCTGTCGATCTCGGATTCCGTGGGGTCGGCGACCTCGATAGCCGTCATGGGCCTCGCGTTCACGGCCCTCGCGGGGACGGATGCCGGTTTCCCCGCCGTCTTCGTCATCGCCGCCGCGCTCGCGCTCCTCGCGCTCGTCCCGGGCCTGCGGCTCGGGCACGCGCACGAGGCGCGGCCGTAGCCGCCCGCCGTGGCGTCCTAGACCTCGGCCTTGCCGAGCCTCCAGTACCCCATGAACGCGATGGCGCGGCGGTCGACGCCTTGCTCCGTCACGAGGTGGCGGCGCAGCGACTTGATGGCGCTCGCCTCGCCAGCGAGCCACGAATAGAGCGGCGCGCTCTTGAGCGCCGCGCCGCCCTTCGCGGTGCGCGGGACCTCCCACAGGATGTCGTGGTCGATGTCGATCTCGGACACCTCGGCGCCCCGCCCTGCGGGCGCGAGGACTGCCGCCGCCTCCTGGACGGCGGGCACGAGATGGCTGTGGCGGGGCCGGTCCTCGCGCGCGCCCACCCGGATGTCGAAGCCGGGATGCTGCGGCAGGTAGGCGACGTCGTCGGGATGCGGCACCTCGAGCACGACGGTGCCGCGGGCATCGCGGGGCAGCTGCTCGAGGATCACGGCGATCGCGGGGGCCGCGGTCTCGTCGCCGGCGAGGAGGATCTGCTCGGAGTGGGCAGGCGGCACGAAGTCGATGCCGTAGCTGATGCCGCGGTGGGCCGTCGTCGGCGCGAGGATCAGGACCTCGTCGCCGACGGAGGCGCCCGCGATCCAGGCCGAGGCGGGCCCCTGCACGTCGTGCGCGACCATGTCGATGTCGACCTCGCCCACGTCGTTGCGCACCTGACGCGTCGTGTAGGTGCGGAACGGCGGGCGCTCGTCCTCGGGCAGCTCGCGCCAGTCGGTGTACCAGTCGTCGCCCTGCGGCATGGCGTCCAGCCCCAGCGTCTCCGTCGGGAAGACGACCTTGATGCGCTGGTCGAATCCGGGGTCGCCGTAATCGGCGAGGTCGTCGCCGCCGAACGTGAAGCGCCGGAAGCTCGGCGTGAGGTCGGTGATCCGGACGACGCGGGCGCGGAAGAACCGGAGAGCAGAGGCGGTGGCGGTGGCGGTCATCGGCGGTCTCCTGCGGGGGTGGGCTCGGCGGGTGCGACATGGTGCCGACCGCGGGGGAGGACGATCGGGCAGCCCGACACGGGGTCGGGGACGACGAGGCTGTCGAGGTCGAAGACCTCGCGGATGAGGTCTGCGGTCACGACGTCGCGGGGGGCGCCGCTGGCGACGAGGCGGCCGCCGCGCAGCGCGAACACGTGGTCGGCGTAGCGCGCGGCGAGGTTGATGTCGTGCAGCACCATGGCGATCGTCGTGCCGCGCTCGCGGTTGAGGTCGGTGAGCAGGTCGAGCACCTCGATCTGGTGCGCGACGTCGAGGAACGTCGTGGGCTCGTCGAGCAGCAGGATGTCGGTCTGCTGCGCGAGGGCCATCGCGATCCACACGCGCTGGCGCTGCCCGCCCGACAGTTCGTCGACGGAGCGGTCGGCGAGGTCGGCGGTGCCAGTCGCCTCGAGCGACTGCGCGACCACCTCGTAGTCGTTCGCGCTCCATCGGGCGAGCAGCTTCTGGTGCGGGTGGCGTCCGCGGCCGACGAGGTCGGCGACCGCGATGCCCTCAGGTGCGATGGGGCTCTGCGGCAGGAGGCCGAGCGTGCGCGCGACCTCCTTCGTCGGACGGCTGTGCAGGTCCTTGCCGTCCAGCACGACCTGCCCCGCCCGCGGGGTGATGAGGCGGGCGAGCGCACGCAGCAGCGTCGACTTGCCGCATCCGTTCGCCCCCACGATGGCGGTGATGCGCCCGGGAGGGAGCTGCAGGTCGAGGCCCTCGATGACAGGGCGCTCGCCGTAGGCGAGGGTGAGCGACTGCGCGGACAGGAGATGGGGTTCGGTCACAGCGAGCCTCCGGAGCGGTTCGTCCTGATGAGGAGGTAGACGAGGTACGGCGCGCCGAGGACGCCCGTGACGACGCCGACGGGGTAGCGGTTCGCGAAGGCGAACTGGCCGATGAGATCGGCGACGAGGACGAGCAGCGCCCCGACCAGCCCCGCGGGCACGAGGAGTGATCCACCGGGCCCCACGAGACGCGCGGCGATCGGCCCGGCCATGAACGCCAGGAACGCGATGGGCCCGGTGGCCGCCGTCGCGAACGCGAGGAGGCCGACGGCGGCGACGAGGAGCAGGATGCGCGTCCGTGGGACGTTGACGCCGAGGCTGGCTGCCGTGTCGTCGCCGAGGCGGAGCATGTCGAGACCGGAGCTCTGCGTGAGCATCGTCGGGACGAGGACGGCGCACGCGATCGCGAGGGGGATCACGGCCCCCCAGGTCGCGCCGTTGAGGCTGCCGGTGAGCCACTGCATGGCCGTCTGGAGGTCCCACGCGGCGGCCTTGGAGAGGACGTACGTGATGACGCTGTCGAGCATCGCGGCGACGCCGATGCCGATGAGGATGAGCCGCGCGCCGGCGAAGCCGCCCCGGTGCGACAGGAGGTAGATGGCCGCGGCCGTCAGGAGCGCGCCGCCCAGCGCGAGGAACGACACGGCGGTCTCGTCCAGGCCGAGCAGCACGATGCCGAAGACGGCCGCCGCGCTCGCGCCCGCGTTGATCCCGATGATGTCGGGCGAGGCGAGCGGATTGCGCAGCATCGTCTGGAAGGTGACGCCCGCGATGCCGAACGCGAAGCCGGCGAGGAGGCCCAGGGTGGCGCGGGGCAGGCGCAGTTCCCCGACGGTGAACGAGGCGCCCGGCACGGTCTGGCCCAGGATCACCTGCAGCACCTCGGCAGGGGAGTAGAAGGTCTGCCCGATCATCAGCGAGAGCGCGAAGACGGCGATCGTGAGCACCGCGAGCACAGCGATCGTGCTCCGGCGGCTGCGCACGCGGCGGCGGCGGCCCGTGACGACGGTCTGCACGCTCACAGTTCACGCACCTTCTGACGGCGGACGATCCAGATGAAGAAGGGGGCGCCGATGAAGGCCGTCACGATGCCGACCTCGATCTCTTCGGGGCGCGCGACGACGCGGCCGACGACGTCCGAGGCGACCAGCAGCGCGGCCCCCGCGATCGCCGCGAAGGGCAGGAGCCAGCGGTGGTCGGTGCCGACGAGGAGGCGGCAGAGGTGCGGGATGACGAGGCCCACGAACGCGATGGGCCCCGCGACGGCGACGGCCGCGCCGCAGAGGATGACGGCACCCGCAGACGAGATGAGGCGCGTGCGGGCGACGTGCTCCCCGAGCCCCGCCGCGACGTCGTCGCCGAGTGCGAGCGAGTTCATGCCGCGGGCGGTCGCGAAGCAGATGACGGCCCCGACGGCGAGGACGGGCAGCACGGCGGCGATCCGGTCCCACGTCGCGCCGCCGACGCCGCCGATCTGCCAGAAGCGGAAGGTCTCCATGACATCGACGCGGGGGAGCATGATCGCGCTCACGAGCGACATGAAGGCAGCGGATGCCGCGGCCCCCGCGAGCGCGAGTTTGAGGGGCGTCGCGCCGCCGCGGCCGATCGAGCCGACGGCGTAGACGAAGACGGCGGCGCCCGCGGCCCCCGCGATCGCGAAGCCCATCATCGGGTACGGCGCCGAGACGCCGAACAGCGTGATGCCGATGACGACCGCGAGCGCCGCGCCGCCCGAGACGCCGAGGATGCCGGGATCGGCGAGGGGATTGCGGGTCACGGCCTGCATCGCGCTGCCGGCGAGGGCGAGCGCGGCGCCGACCAGGATCGCAAGGACGGTGCGGGGAATCCGTGCAACGACGGCGGCCTCCTCGACCGTCGTCACGTGTCCGGACAGACCCGCGAGGATGTCCCCCACGCCCACGGCGCGGACGCCGAGAGCGACGGAGGCGACGCACAGCAGCGCGAGCAGGATCGCCGACGCGACGAACCACGCGAGTCGCACCGCCGCCGAGCGCCGCAGTGTCGCGGTGCTCGGCGGCGGCGTGCGAGTCAGCGTCGTGCTCAAGCGGCCGGCTCGAGAGCGCTCGCGAGGAGCGCGAAGTAGTCGTCGATGCCCCAGCTGATCGAGAGGGGCGACGGGTTGGCCGAGGCGGCCAGCGGCGTCGAGTTCTCGAGGATCGCGATCTGGCCGCTCGCGATGGCGGGGATCTGGGACAGGAGCGGGTCGGCCTGCAGCTGGTCGATGATCGCACCGTCGGCCTCGCCGTAGGTCACGAAGACGTCGACGTCGTCGAACCGGTCCGCCTCCTCGGCGCTCACCGTGACGTAGAAGAGGTCGGTCTTCGCCGACTCCTCCTCGACGACGGCGGGCTGGGGGAGGCCGAGGCTCGCGAGGAAGCCCGGACGGGTGTCGTGGCTCGTGTAGAAGCCGACCTGGCTGAAGTCCGCCGGGTCGATGTAGGAGAAGAGCAGCGAAGACCCGGCGAGCTCGGGGTAGTCGGCGAGCGCGGCTTCGACCTCGGCGTGGAGATCGTCGATGAGCTGGTCGCCCTCGTCGGCCAGACCGATGGCCTCGGAGTCGAGACGGATCATGTCCTCGTAGGACGTGCCCCACGCGACGTCTGGGTAGGCGACGACGGGCGCGATCTTCGACAGCGTGTCGTATTCCTCCTGCGTAAGGCCCGAGTAGGCGGCGAGGATGACGTCGGGCGCCGTGTCGGCGACCGCCTCGAAGTCGATGCCGTCCGTCTCGTCGAAGAGCACGGGCGTCTCGGCGCCGAGCTCCTCGAGCTTGTCCTCGACCCAGGGGAGGACGCCGTCGTTGTCGTCGTCGCCCCACGTCGCCTTGCTCATTCCCACCGGCACGACTCCGAGCGCGAGCGGCACCTCGTGGTTGGCCCACGCGACGGTGGCGATGCGCTCGGGCTTCTCGGTGATCGTCGTCTCGCCGTAGGCGTGCTCGATCGTCACGGGGAAGACGCCCGCACCCGCCGCATCGTTCGTCGTGTCGTCGGATGCCTCGGCGCCCGCGCAGCCGGCGAGAGCGAGGGCGGCGATCCCGGTCAGGGCGAGGGCGGCGGCGGAACGGGTGTGGGGCACGGGACTCTCCGGGTTTCGATGCTGTGTGCGGGCTCGAGGCTCGCGGTAAGGACAGCCTTACTTTAGTTAGGACATCCTTCGCGCGCCAACCCGAGTCGTCATGTTTCGGTTCCTGTGGGGTTGCTGGGAAACATGAGAGGAAGATTAGACAGGGGTTATTCTTTTGATAGTTCCGGCATAGAGACGTCTTATTGCACACTCAAGCCTTGATTACCCGATCAAGACGCGCCTATTACGATCGAAGGAGATCACATGAACCGCACCACCAAGCTGGTGGCCGCAACCGCGCTCGCCGCAGCCGCACTGATGTGCACGACGACGGCCGCAAACGCCTACACCCTGACCCCGGCCGGTACAGGGTTCATCGGGAAGGGTGAGGTCCAGACCGTGCTCGGCCTGAACAACGCAGCGCTGCAGAAGGCCGTCGACAACGGCACGCTGGCATTCACCAGCAAGCAGGGTGTCTCGCAGGCCGTCTCGCAGGCCGCCACCCAGGCGGGTACGGAGGCCGGCACGCAGAAGGGCGTGCAGGGCGGCACGCAGTCGGCCACGCAGTCCGGCACGCAGACCGTGTCGTGGGACCTGTCGTGCACGATTGACAACAAGAACAAGCAGTTCCACCGCGAGGGCACGCGTGACGGCGTGCGCGCCGGCACCGCCGTCGGCTCCCGCACCGCCAAGCGCGACGCGGTTCGCGACGCCTCGCGTGACGGCGTTCGTACGGGCACCCGCTCCGGCGTCGTCGCAGGTGTCGTCAACGCTGACATCGACGCGAAGGCCCGCAAGACCGGTCAGTGGACCGGCTGGAACATCAAGGGCGTCACGAACTCCGTGACCACCATGGCCAGCACGCCTAGCTGGGACGAGCCGACGCAGTTCGGCAACTGGGAGTTCGGCGGTTGGTCGGAGGACGGCGCCTGGTCGGACGACGGCGACTGGGTCTTCGGCGAGTACGAGTTCGGCGACTACGCCTTCGGCGACGTGACGTGGGGTGGCTGGCAGAACGAGCCCGGTGAGGCTCCTGGCGACTGCGACCGAGGCAACGAGAAGGCCACCGACATCGTCGAGACCTTCACTTATGGCGTGGCCGTCGACGGTGCGATCACGCCCGGCGCGGTCACGGCCGGTGACGTCACCGAGGGCGACGTCACCGAGGGTGACATTGCCGAGGGTGACATCACGTACATCGACCCGGTGGAGAACGTCGGTGCTCCGACGTTCGGCGCCGTCGCGCTGTTCGTCAACGGCAAGCAGCTCCCGGCTCTCTGAGCCTCGCTCGCTGCGCTGGCACGCGCGAAGCCCCCGGTCCGGGAGGGAACCGGGGGCTTCGTCGTGTCATCCGCGCGCCGGCTCGTCGAGCCGGCGCAGCGCGATCAGGACTTCTTGCTCGCGTCCGCCTTCCGCACGAGCGCCCACGCGCCCGGGATGATGAGGGCCGCGAGGGCCGCCTTGATGAGGCCCCCCACGATGAAGGGCCACAGACCCGCGTCGAGGATCTCGCCGAAGGTGAGGCCGAGGCCCATCACCGAGTTGAGGATGAAGGCGAGGTACGGCACGCCGAAGACGAAGGGCATGACGCTCGCGAGGGCGAAGCCCGCGAACGCGAGGAGGGGCTTGCGGTCCCAGGCGCGCTCGGCGAACCAGCCCGCGACGAAGGCCGACGCGATGAAGCCGATGATGAAGCCGAAGCTGGGCTTGCCGATCGCGGCGACCGTGCCGGTGAAGCCCGCGAAGACCGGGAGGCCCGCGAGGCCCACGAGCATGTAGGTCGTGAGCGCGATGGCGCCGCGCCACGCGCCGAGCGCGGCTCCGACGACGATGACGCCGAGCGTCTGGCCCGTGATCGGGACGGGCCACAGGGGGATCTCGACCTGGGCGAGCAGCGCGACGATCGCTGCGCCCGCGACGACGAGACCCGCGTCCAGGGCGAACGCGTACGCGCGGCGGGAGGGGCGGCTGATGAGGTCGGCGAGCACGGGGCGGCGGCCCGGGGCGGCGGCGATGGCGGACATGGAGCTCCTTGGCTTCGGTTCTCGCGAGGCTCGCGGGAAGGGGAAGGGCGGTGTCGCGACTTATACTAGGGGGCTGGCCATCGGCCGCTTTTGCACCCATCCACCTAAGGAAACGGACGTCCGCTGTGCTCGCCGTGCACGATCTCGAGATCCGCGTGGGCGCCCGCGTGCTCATGTCCGACGTCTCGTTCCGCGTCTCGGACGGCGACAAGATCGGACTCGTGGGCCGCAACGGCGCCGGCAAGACGACCCTCACGAAAGTGCTCGCGGGTGATGTCATCCCCGCTGACGGCAGGGTCGAGCGCTCCGGTGAGCTCGGGTATCTGCCGCAGGATCCGCGCTCCGGCGACCCCGAGATGATGGCGCGCACGCGCATTCTGGACGCCCGCGGCCTCGGCACGCTCGCGATCGGGATGCACGAGGCATCCCTCGCCATGGGGTCCGATGACGAAGCCGTCGCGACACGCGCGATGCGCAAGTACGCCAACCTCACCGAGCGCTTCGAAGCGCTGGGCGGATATGCGGCCGAGGCCGAGGCGGCGTCGATCGCCCACAACCTGTCCCTCCCGGATCGCATCCTCGACCAGCCCCTCAAGACGCTGTCGGGCGGTCAGCGCCGCCGCATCGAGCTCGCCCGCATCCTCTTCTCGGACGCACAGACGATGATCCTCGACGAGCCGACCAACCACCTCGACGCCGACAGCGTCGTGTGGCTGCGCGAGTTCCTCAAGGGCTACAAGGGCGGGCTCATCGTGATCTCGCACGACGTCGAGCTCGTCGGCGAGACCGTCAACCGCGTCTTCTACCTCGACGCCAATCGCCAGGTCATCGACGTCTACAACATGAACTGGAAGAACTACCTGCGTCAGCGGGTGGCCGATGAGGAGCGCCGCAAGAAGGAGCGCGCCAACGTCGAGAAGAAGGCGACCGTGCTGCAGCAGCAGGCCGCCCGGTTCGGCGCCAAGGCGTCGAAGGCGGCGGCCGCGCATCAGATGGTCGCGCGCGCCGAGAAGATGCTCGCGGGTCTGGATGAGGTCCGCCAGGAGGAGCGCGTCGCGAAGCTGCGCTTCCCCAAGCCCGCGCCCTGCGGCAAGACGCCCCTCATGGCGTCCGGCCTGTCGAAGTCGTACGGCTCGCTGGAGATCTTCACGGATGTCGACCTCGCGATCGACCGCGGGTCGAAGGTCGTCATCCTGGGCCTGAACGGCGCGGGCAAGACGACGCTGCTGCGCATCCTGGCGGGCGTCGACCAGCCCGACACGGGGCAGCTCGAGCCCGGCCACGGCCTCAAGATCGGCTATTACGCGCAGGAGCACGAGAACCTCGACGTCAACCGCTCGGTGCTCGAGAACATGATGTCGGCCGCCCCCGACATCAACGCGACCGAGGCCCGCAAGGTGCTCGGGTCGTTCCTGTTCACCGGCGATGACGTCCTCAAGCCCGCGGGGGTGCTCTCGGGCGGCGAGAAGACCCGGCTCTCGCTCGCGACGCTCGTCGTCTCGAGTGCCAACATGCTGCTGCTCGACGAGCCGACGAACAACCTCGATCCCGCCTCACGCGAGGAGATCCTCGGCGCCCTCGCGCACTACGAGGGCGCCGTCGTCCTCGTCTCGCACGACGAGGGCGCCGTCGAGGCGCTCAATCCCGAGCGGGTCCTCATCCTCCCGGACGGCGTCGAGGACATCTGGGGCCGCGACTACGCGGACTTGGTCACGCTCGCGTGACCAAGAAGTCCGGTGGTTGAGTAGCCGCGGCTTCAGCCGCGGCGTATCGAAACCGGTCACGCTCGCCCGACAGCGGTCCACCGCCCCCGCTTCATCTCCGTCGAACGCCGGTCTCGGCATCGGCGGTTTCTAACTCCCAGTGCAACACCTCGGTTTGAGGAGGTTGCAGGTGGGGAAGAGGATTCCGTGGGAGGTTCGTGCGGCGGGCTACTCGGCGTTGCTTCGTGGGGATGCGGCGGTCGAGGTCGCTGATGCGCTGGGCGTGTCGGACGGCACGGTGCTGGACTGGGCGAGTCTGGTGGGCATGACGTTTCGTGCTCCGCGTCGGGGTGGTGGTATCGAGCGGTTGCCGATGGCGGATCCGCCGCCGACGCCGGGCCGCCGGTATCGACGGTTGACGCTCGCGGATCGGGCGGTGATCGAGACGGCGATGGCGATGCCGGAGCGGTGGTCGGTCCGGCGGATCGCGGCGCATCTGGGTGTGGCGCCTTCGACGGTGTCCCGGGAGATTCGTCGGCATCACGTCGAGGACGGTTTGGGTCGACACCGCTCGGGGCGGGAGCGTCGTTATCACGCCGGGGTGGCGCATCACCAGACTGTCGCGATGCGGCGGCGCACGCGGCGACGGAAGCTGGATGACCCGATACTGCGGGAGCAGGTCGTGTCAGGGTTGAACGGCCGGTGGTCTCCGCGGGAGGTCGCCGGCCGGTTGCAGCTGACCTTCCCCGACCGGCCGGAGATGCACGTGTCGCACGAGACGATCTACCAAGCCCTCTACGTGCAGGGCAAGGGATCGCTGCGTGCCGAGCTGGTCGTGACGAAGGCGCTGCGTTCGGGGCGCACGCAGCGGATCCCGAGGTCGAATCTGCCGCCCCGGGACACCCGGCCGTGGCTGGACGGCGCACGGCTGACAGACCGGCCCGCGGAAGCCGAGGACCGGGCCGTCCCGGGACACTGGGAATCTCAATGGAGATGTCAAGCCGCGATCGGGAGACTGCCGGCGGGTTCGGCGTAGGCCGTACTGTCGCGGAGCATCGCCCAGATCACGTTGATGCGGCGGCGCGCGAGGGCTATGAGCGCTTGCTTGTGCGACTTGCCTTCGGCGCGTTTGCGATCGTAGAACGCGCGAGACGAAGGACTGTTCTTCAGGCTCGATAGCGCGGCGAGGTAGCAGGTTCGCAGCAGTCGCCGGTTGAAGCGTCGGGGGAGCCTGACCCGGTTTCCCGGACGGTTCTTGTGTGTTGATCATGCCGCGACTTCGGCGGCGGTGTGAAGGTCTTCGAACTCGGCGGGGCTGAG